>CAYNCP010000019.1:0-55113 GCA_964395905.1 uncultured Ohtaekwangia sp. | reverse complement strand
CACGCGTTGCCAACGGGGACTATGTGCGCCTTAAAACAGCACGACTATCCTATCAACTTCCTTCCAGCTGGACACAACGGATGAAACTTTCCAATGCCAACATTTCATTAGAGGGGCAGAACATTGCACTGTTGTATGCTGATAAAGCACTGAACGGACAAGATCCTGAATTCTTCAGCGCGGGCGGTGTGGCGCTACCACAACCAAGAATTGTAACCTTTTCATTAAACATCGGCTTATGAAAAGATTGCTTAACACAAAAACCAAAACGGTACTCATGACCCTTGCATTAATTGCAGGAGCATGCAACGATTTCCTGGACGAAACACCAGACAACCGGGTAAAACTTGACAACCTGGACAAAGCTGCCCAATTGTTGACCAATGCCTATTCGGTAGCCTCTCCGGCTTTTACAGATTGGATGACAGATAACGTTTCGTATACGAGAAACGTCACCTTGAGACAAGTACATGAACGGGCTTACGAATGGGAAGACTTTACAGATGATCCCAACGAGCAAGATTCTCCCTCCTTCTTTTGGTATGAAACTTACAATGCCATTGCGCATGCCAATGAGGTGCTGGCCGTAATTGAATCGCTGCCAGCTAAAACAGAAACAGAACAAAAAAGAAAAAATGCCATTGAATCCGAAGCGAGGCTGACCAGGGCCTATGGGCACTTTATGCTGGTCAACCTGTTTGCCAAGCACTACAATGAAAACACGGCAGAAAGTGATCGAGGTGTTCCTTATGTAGAAACACCTGAAACTATTTTCATTAAGACCTACACACGTAATACGGTGAAAGAAGTTTACAATAAAGTGGAGGAAGACATGCTGCAAGGAATTGAATTGATGGACGACAGCTTCTTCGCAAACTCCGGCAAATATCATTTCAACCGCAATGCCGCACTGGCTTTCGCCTCCCGATTCTATTTATTCAAGGCGGATTACGACAAATGCATCGATTACAGTACGCAAATGCTGGGGAGCGATCCGGGTTCATTTGTACGCGATTTGACTGCTGTAGAATTCCAGAGTGCCAGCTCATCTGTTCTTGGCTATCCTCAGCTTTATTCATCTCCATCACAACGAAGCAATTTGCTGCTGATGCGGAAAATTTCACTGGTGCAACGCATTGACTTTGCGCATGGACCCACCAACGATACATATGACGATATTTTTGGCCCCAGTGTATTCGGAGGGACGGATGAGCGCGAAAACCCATCCTTTGTCAAAGGGGAGAACGGGGTCTTTCCTGCACGGTACGAAAGTTTATTTGAAAGAAGCAGTCTAAATTCGAACGTAGGCACCCCCTATCACATTGGTATCATGTTTAGGGGCGAAGAGGTACTACTGAACCGGGCGGAGGCGCTGGCAGAAAGAAACAGATTATCTGAAGCCCGCGCAGACCTTCAAGTGCTGGCCGTGAGGAGATACAGCGGAAATGTTTCAAGCATCAATCCATCAGCATCAAAATCGTTCGTATTACAAATTGTGCAGGATGAACGCAGACGAGAGTTTCTGGTGCAGGGCATGCGCTGGTTTGATATCAAGCGCTTTAGTATACCTGTCGATCATGTGCTGGGTGATGGTACAACGGTGGTTAAGCTCCAGGCCAATGACCTGAGAAAAGTGCTGCAGATTCCACAATCCGCCATAGATGTGGGTGGACTAAAACCAAATCCAAGGTAGTATGAAAAAAGGATTTAGATTTTTTGCGAAAACGAAATTCATTAGCTACGCTGCCATCATATTGACCGTGTTGCTGGTTGGATGCTACCCGGACGAAACTTTGAATGTGCCGGTCAAGCAGTCGGATGTAAAAATTGAAACTGACCTTGATAAATTCATTGAAGATAATTTCAGAAAAGAATACGGCATGGCGATACGCTACCGGTTTGTGGATCGTTACATTCAGCCCACACAGCGTGTAGCCCCTCCCCGATTGAGTGTGGTGATGCCCATGCTGGATTTCATTCGAAAGTTTTGGATTGATCCATTTATGGAAATTCCCAATGGGGAAGCTTACTTCAGGGCTTATGTTCCTTCCGAAGTCGTTTTGTTAGGTGGATTTATTTATAACTCAAACGGTACGGTTACTTTAGGAACTGCCGATGCCGGGGCACAAATCACTTTCACCAATGTAAATGCATTAGACCTGACGGATAAGGAATGGGAGGCGCTCCAATTGCAGACGGTATACCACGAGTTTGCCCATATCGTGCATCAAAGAAACAAACTCCCCGACTCCTTTGAGACCATTTCAATCACAGGTTACACCAGTGCCGGATCCTGGTTTACGCTTACAGACGAAGAAGCCTTAATCAGGGGATTTGTTTCTCCCTATGCCACCAGTTCACCAAACGAGGATTTTGCTGAAACGGTAGCCTTTTTTATGTACAATTCAGACTTTGATACCAATATTTTAACGGATGAGCCAAACTGCACTACGGCCGCCTGTGAAGAAAGAAATGCGGGAAGAAAATTGGTTCGACTTAAACTTACTGCCATCAAAGAACATTATGCAAAAGTGGTAGGCATTGACCTGGACCTGGTCAGAAACGCAATTCAAGCCAAACTGAACTAGATGGGAAAGAAATATTATATCATTTTCTTGCTCGCTCTGGTTTTTGGCGCTTGCTCAATCACTGACAACGACCTGCCACCTGTAGAAGAGCGGGTGAAGGAAGCCATAGATGGGTTGCGTTTTGAATTGCTGGCACCTGCCAATGGCTGGAGACTGGAATATCAGCCTACACCGGAGTCTGGAACATTTCTTATCCTGCTTGACTTTGATGCAGAAGGAAATGTGCGAATCCAATCTGATGTACCTGACAATGCCGGGGAGTTTTATGACCAAACCATTACCTATCGCATCGACAATGCACTTGGCCTGGAGTTGATTTTAGAAACCTTTGGTGTGTTCCATCATATGTTTGAACTGGAGTCTGCCACATTTGGTGGAGAGTTTGAATTTCTCTACAAAAGAAAAGAAGGTGTAAATCTTATCTTCGAAAGTATTTCCGATGGCCCCAACCCTACCCAACTCACCTTTATGCCGGCAGGCGCCAATGATGCCAATGAATTTTCGAGGGTGTTGGCGGCCAATTTCAATCAGTTCAAACTCAAAAACCCTCAAATATTTGGCACCATTCTCCCAACACAGCAGATCATATTAGGCGACAGAAATATCTCTGTCTTCTGGAATATCGACTTGAATAGAAGAAACCTGAACGTTGAGTTTGCGGCAGTTGGCGTTACGCGCGATCAAGTAATCGCTGGCAACAAAGTGACCTTAAATCAATTCAGCAAATACACCTTCTCCAATGGAAAGATCATTTTGGATAATCCGCTTTCATTTGGTCTCAATGGTCAACAGCATAACATCAGTGAAATTACATTAACTGACTTCGACTTCACGGGTCCTGATCATTGCTCGGCTGGCAGTAACAACACAGAGCCGATGTACACGGGTCAAGATCCCATACTAGGGGCTGTAACTTTGGTCAACTCCTTTTTGAGCAACAGAGGAAACGAATTCACACCAACGGTATATTCTGTCAATGCGCTTTTCATTTTTGACGACCAGGGGAACAGTTTGCTGGAAGAGGGAAGCATTGGACAAAAGTTTCCAAACGCTACCGGATTTGTACTCTTCTATGGTGTTCCTCTAAATAATCCAGCCATACCCATTTACTCCGTGGGCCTGATCATGGATGATGGAGAAATTTATGTGCGCGAATATCAGCCTACAACAACGAAAGTCAATCTGTTGCAAATCAGTTTGTTGGATCAATACTATTATTCAGCTACTCCTCCGGCCGGAACTGAACAAGATTTGAAAGACATCACCGATGAAATATTTTCGGGCGGTGAAATTTATGCCTTCGATGAACCCATTGAAGGCTTGAAACTGTTCAGGTTATTCAACCCCTGTAACAAATACGAATTCTTCCTGGTACAGTAACCCATTCTGTCAAAGCTCCTTCCATTACCAAAAAGGACATAATAATGGTATCTTCGCCCTGATTTTTGAATTGATTTGATGGAACTGTTCGAGAAATACCCGCTCATTATCTCCAATACCCTAAGTGGTAAAAAGGAAAAGTTTGAACCGCTAAGTCCACCCTTCGTGGGCATGTATTCGTGTGGCCCTACGGTGTACAACGAGGTACATCTGGGTAACCTCCGCACATTCACGGTATTTGATGTCGTATTCAGATACCTGACGTTTGTGGGATATAAAGTTCGTTATGCGCGCAACATTACCGATGCTGGCCATTTGACCAATGACGCAGGTGAGGGCGTTGATCGCATTGAAGAACGAGCACGCCTGGAGGAACTGGAGCCGATGGAAATTGTGCAGAAGTATACCTTCAGCTTTCATGAAGTGTGCCGGATATTCAACATCCTACCTCCCACCATTGAGCCCACGGCAACCGGTCATATCGTGGAACAAATTGAAATGGTTAAAAAAATCATTGACAATGGCTATGCCTATGAGGTAAATGGTTCCATCTACTTTGACGTTCATAAATTCACTGAAAAATATAAATATGGAGAACTCAGCGGTCGCAATATTGAAGAACTGATTGAAGGCACTCGGGCGCTGGACAAACAAGATGAAAAAAGAAGTCCCATCGACTTTGCCATTTGGAAAGGCGTGTCTCCCAATCACATCCAGCGGTGGCCGTCTCCCTGGGGCGAAGGCATACCAGGATGGCATCTGGAATGTTCCGTGATGGGTACAAAGTATTTAGGTAAGCAATTTGATATTCATGGAGGTGGAATGGACTTGAAATTCCCACACCACGAATGTGAAATTGCACAAAGTGTGGGTGCTTATGGCATCACCCCCGTGCGCTACTGGATGCACTCCAACATGCTTACGGTGAACGGGGAGAAGATGAGTAAATCGAAAGGAAACTCTTTTTTGCCCAAAGAATTGTTCACCGGATCACATCCATTACTCACCAAAGCCTATCCGCCAATGGCCGTTCGCTTTTTTATGTTGCAAAGTCATTACACCAGCACACTTGATTTCAGTAACGAGGCATTAAGCGCTGCCGAAAAAGGATATCGTAAACTGATGAATGCACTGGATGCTTTAGATGAACTCAATCATCCTGGCAAGGCCACAGTCAATGAAGAACTGAATACAGCCTTGAACAGGCTAATAGACGAGTGCTACCAAAACATGAGCGATGACTTTAATACCGCCAAGACGCTTGCTGTATTATTTGAAATGGCTTCACGGATCAACGACTTCAAATCTGGCAATCTAAAATTAGATTCGATAAGCGAAGACACTTTTGCTGCTTTTAAGAAAACTTATAGTGGATTTATTCTGGAGGTATTAGGCTTGCAGAACGAAGAACAACACAATGGCGATTTGCTGGATGGAATTATTCAAATGTTGATCAACATTAGAAAAAAAGCGCGTGAGGATAAGAATTTTGCATTATCAGACAAAATTCGCGATGATTTGAAAGCATTGGGTGTACAACTGAAGGATGGCAAAGACGGAGTCATTGAATATGAAATTGAGTAGTGGGTACATTGAATACCATTTTTAAGAAACTCTTCATCTTACCCGTTCGGTTTTATCAGGTCAGCATCTCCCCCCTGCTTGGCGCCCATTGTCGACACTCGCCCACCTGTTCACATTATATGATCGAGGCCATCAACGAATGGGGAGCACTCAAAGGATTTTGGTTGGGACTAAAAAGAATTGGCCGCTGCCACCCCTGGGGCACCAGTGGTTATGATCCAGTGCCGAAGAAGAATAATAGCAAATAACTCCACCAACTTGGTTCGTGAAGACACGAACCATGGATAGTGTACAGAAGCCTAAGATTTAATATTTAGCAACCCCTACTTGGTGAACTTTGTGGCTAAACTCTTGTGCTGTTTGTGGTAAAAAATTTAACCACAGAGGCCACAAAGAAATTCTTTCAAAGTGTGCAAAGAACCTTATAGTAACTTGCCTGCGTTAGGCAGGTACTAACTACCGCACCTTAAGTGCATCGATTGAATCAATTCGTGTTTCCTGCGGACAGTTTCCCTATTTTTGTTTACAAACTATCTATTCATGCAATTTAGTATCAACACACCTGCTCTGCTGTTCCCCGCCATCACACTGATGATGCTGGCTTATACCAACCGTTTTCTGGGCCTGGCCAGTTTGATTCGAAACCTCCACACGAAATTCAAACAAGTGCCGGAGGATCAGGGGAAGATCAAGGACCAAATTAAGAACTTGCGCAGACGTCTTGAGCTGGTAAAACTCATGCAAGCCAGTGGCATCGTGAGCTTCTTCCTCTGTGTGTTGTGCATGTTGTTCGTGTATTTCAATTTCGAAGTATGGGGATTTGTCATTTTCGGATTGAGTCTCGGCTCGCTGTTATTATCACTAGGGTTCTCACTCAACGAGATATTTATCAGCACCAAGGCCCTGGAAATTGAGTTGGAAGATATGTCAGAAGAACGTTTAATGAAGTAATAGCTTCGATGGCTCCCAAAAAAGTAGAAGTTCATTTTGTGAAGAAGTATTGCACAGTGAGCCAGCGTTCCACTTGACCCATAACACTGGCGCTACTTTAATAACTAGTTAAGAGGGGATGTGAAAAAGTGCTTCTACCTTCCGGGGAATTCCCCCTCTTAGTGAGCTTTGTGACTAAATTCTTTGTGCGCCTTGTGGTAAAAAAAAATAACCACAGAGGCCACAAAGGAATACTAACAAAGGTCCCAGAGAAATTTGAAACCCGAAACCTGCTTATCTGCCTTCAAGCATCGAGACTCCTGCATCCAGTATCAATTAACCAGGCAATTATCAAGCAACAATAAATCAGCTTCTAGTAAACTGGTAACCTAATCACCCCTTCCTTCCTCTCCACTTTATTCGTAAATTTGCGGATTGCCCTTTCCATAAATGCTTAAAATAGACGCCCATACTCACATTTTACCCAAGAAACTGCCCGACTGGAGCGAGAAGTTTGGTTACGGAGATTTCATCTACCTCCAACACCATAAAAAGGGCATGGCCAAGATGATGAAGGGCAATCAGTTCTTTCGTGAAATCAAAGAAAACTGCTGGGATGCCGATCTGAGAATAAAAGAATATGCGGCCTTTAAAACCAATGTGCAGGTAGTGTGCACCATACCGGTGATGTTTTCGTATTGGGCAAAGCCCATGGACTGCCTGAGTGTTTCCGTCTTTTTAAATGACCATATTGCTGAAGTCGTCCATAAATACCCGAAGCAATACATTGGTTTAGGTACCCTGCCTATGCAGGATGCCGAACTGGCCATCAAGGAGCTGGAAAGGTGCAAGAAAATCGGACTGGTTGGCATACAGATCGGATCCAACATCAACGATGAGAATCTAAACGAGGAACGATTCTTTCCCATCTTTCAGGCCTGTGAAAGCCTGGGTATGGCCATCCTGGTCCATCCGTGGAACATGATGGGTATGAAAAATATGCAACGGTATTGGCTGCCATGGCTGGTCGGTATGCCTGCCGAAACTTCACGCGCCATGTGTTCTATGATCTTTGGCGGCCTGTTTGAAAGACTTCCAAAACTCCGGGTCAACTTCGCACACGCAGGCGGTTCTTTCATGTCTACCATAGGAAGGATTGAGCACGGCTTCAAATGCAGACCCGACCTTGTGGCCATTGATAACAATGTTAATCCAAGAATCTATTTGGGAAAGTTTTGGGTAGATAGTATCACCCATGATGCCATGATGCTCGAATACGTAATCAAGCTCCAGGGAAGCAAACGAATTACGCTGGGCTCCGATTACCCTTTTCCATTGGGTGACTTGGAGATTGGCAGGTTTATTGAAGAGATGAACCTTAGTGACGAAGATAAAGAAAACATATTTAGCAATTCCACCCTCGAATGGCTGGATCTGCCAAAGTCTCAATTTGTAGATTGATCATGATGATATGAAAGCAGCACTACTGATGATGTCCGCCATTTTCCTTTTTCAGTTAGTGGCAATGGCCCAAACGCAGGAAGAAAAAATCAGGGAGTTCGAACTTCAAAATGAAGTGGCCAGGCAACGAAAATTGAGCGCCCAATTGGATACAGCAATTTATCTCTCCGATCATGGAGACCATGAGGCGGCAGACCTAAAGTTTAGGGTCTTACTTAAGTCCATGAAGAGCATCTCGTCTGATCTGGTGTATCATTTTGGAAAGAACTCATTCATGCTCGGAAAGTATAAGCAAAGCGTAGATTGGCTCAACAAGTACATACAACTAAAAGGCACGTCTGGCCAGTTCTCTCAGTTGGCAGTAGATTGGCTCAAGAAAGCCGAGGCTGAATTGCTCAAAGAAAAAGAAGAACAATCGAAGCAGGCTGCTCAGATACTTTCACAAGATTATGAAATAGACTGCGGACCTACCGGAAAAGTGACGTGCCCGGTTTGCAAAGGCTCAACGGTAATTGTTAAGAAAGGATACATGGAAGACACTTATAAGACTTGCCCCTACTGCAATAAAAATGGTTTCCTGGAGTGCAGCGACTACAACTTGTTACTGAAAGGAAAACTAGAACCCTCCAGTACAAATCGTTGATTAGCAATTCACTGACTTAGAATTAGTTAGATTGCCGAAAAGTCTTTTAATGCGTAAATTTGCCCATCATTTTTTGAAACATGGCCCTTTATAACCGAATTGATAAACGGATTCTTAAGGATCGACTTAAAGACATTCCTTATCAGAGAAAGACGCTCTCTTTCTACAAGTACCATCAAATAGAGAATCCGGCTCTTTTTAGAGATGAACTCTATCTGGGTCTTTACCGGCTTCAGGTATGGGGAAGAATCTATGTGGCCCATGAAGGTATCAATGCCCAGATAAGTGTGCCTGCCGAGTACTTTAACGACCTACGCGATTTTCTTTATGGAATCAGTTTCCTGAACGGAGTGAGATTGAATGTAGCCATCGATGATGATGGGAAATCGTTTTTCAAACTTAAAATTCTGGTTCGTAAAAAGATTGTTGCTGACGGATTGAATGATCGCTCCTTTGATGTAACCCATTCGGGTCAGCACTTGAATGCAGGAGATTTTAATAAAATTACAAGCGATCCTTCCACTGTGGTAGTGGATATGCGCAATCATTATGAAAGCGAAGTAGGCCATTTTAAAAATGCCATTTGCCCGGATGTCGATACCTTTAGAGATTCACTACCAGTGGTTGAAAAACTGTTGGCTGATCAAAAAGACAAAAACATCGTGATGTATTGCACAGGCGGCATCCGATGTGAGAAAGCAAGTGCATGGCTGAAGCACAAAGGCTTTCAACATGTATTCCAGCTCAATGGCGGAATAATTGAGTATGCCAGACAAGTCAATGAACAAGGACTTGAAAACAAATTTATAGGTAAAAACTTCGTGTTTGATGAAAGATTGGGTGAGCGTATCTCCAACGATATCATCAGCGTATGTCATCAATGCGGTAAACCCTGCGACACACATACCAATTGTAAAAACGATGGTTGCCATCTCCTGTTCATCCAATGCGATGGGTGTGCGGAAAGATTTAATGGATGCTGTTCCGATGAATGCAAAGATATCATTGCCTTACCTGTGGAAGCGCAAAAACAAATCAGGAAGGGAATCAACAAGGGACGCCAGGTGTTCAAAAAGGGCAGGTCGGAAAAAATAATTTACAAAGCAGAATGATTGCGCGAATTGGCATCATCAACGTTTCTGATCGTGCCAGCAAAGGCATCTACGAAGACCTCCCCGGTAAAGCAATCGCAGAAACCCTCTCGGCCTATTTGATCAGTGATTGGGAAAAAGAATATGCCGTCATCCCAGACGAAAAAGATTTGATTGAATCAACACTCATCGATATGGCCGACAACAAGGGGTGTTGCCTGATCGTCACTTCCGGAGGCACCGGACCGGCCCAGCGCGATGTGACACCCGAAGCCACTGAAGCCGTATGCACCAAGATGATGCCTGGTTTTGGGGAGCTGATGAGATCAGTGAGCCTTCAATATGTGCCTACCGCCATTTTGTCGAGGCAGACTGCGGGCATCAGAAATGGCACCCTTATTGTGAATTTGCCTGGGAAACCAAAAGCTATCCGTCAGTGTTTAGATGCTGTATTTCCGGCAATTCCCTACTGCATAGACCTGCTAGAAGGGCCATTTTTAGAGTGTAATGAGGATATCATCAAACCTTTTAGACCGGCAAAAGTTTAATCGTTATGGCTAGAATAAAGTACTATTACGATACCGAAACGTGCAAATATGAGCGGGTGAAAACCACTACGGGTGACATCATTTTGAATACCCTGGGTATATTCTCACTCACCCTGATCATGGCTGTAGGCCTCTTGCTCTTGTACACCACCTATTTCGAATCACCGAAAGAACTACTGCTGAGAAATGAGGTGAAAGAGTTGACATTTTATTATGAAAACCTTAGCCGTGATGTGGAGCAACTGGACGCCATACTCGCTGATATGGAGCATCGGGACGACAACATTTACCGGGCCGTGTTGGGTGCAGAGCCCATCGAATCATCGATTCGCAATGCGGGTGTAGGAGGAGTAGACCGGTATGAAGACATCAAAAGCAAAGGCATTGTCAACAGTGATATCATTGTGAAGCTCAGTGAGTACGTGGACAAACTGAGGCGCAAAGTCTACATTGAATCCAAGTCACAAGATGAAGTGGTTCAACTTGCTGTCAATAAAGAACAGTTATTTGCAGCCATTCCTGCCATTCAGCCGGTGAGCAACAAAGAACTCATCAGACTTTCCTCAGGATTTGGAATGCGCTTTCATCCTATCTATAAAGTAAAGAAAATGCACCCTGGCATTGACTTCTCTGCACCTATTGGCACACCCATTTATGCCACCGCGGATGGCGTAGTGGACGTACTAAGTATAAGCTTTAGCGGATACGGCAAGACCATTGAAATTGATCATGGGTTTGGATACCGTAGCCGTTATGCACACATGCATGGCTTTGCTGTGAGTAAAAATCAGAAAGTGAAACGAGGAGAGCTTATCGGCTACGTAGGAAATACCGGACTATCTACTGCGCCTCATTTGCACTATGAGGTATTCATCAACAACCGCCATGTCAACCCAGTGCACTACTTCTTCAATGATCTCAATCCTGCTGAGTATGAAAAGATTGTTGAACTGGCTTCTATCGAAAACCAATCTTTGGGAATGTAGAGTACACCTCTATAGCAGATGATCCGAGCTTTAATTCATAATTAAGTTGAATTTTGAATTATAAATCTTGAATTTAGGATATGGTTCGAATTCTGGTTTGGTTCTTTTCAAGTGCTGTGATCGTATCAGCTTGGGGACAAGGATGCAGTGATGCGGGGTTTTGCACCATGGGTGCCATGAAGCCCGATCAGCCGTTCAATAAGAAAGTGGAGTTCAAACTTCGATCGATGGAACTCAGTTTTTATCGGGGTACCACCACCACCTCCCCCATCATTTATGTAGCCACGGCAGATTTGAATTTCAGTCTCTCCAGGAATACCTTTTTCCAGGTGAAGCTTCCGTACCAGTCCATTAAAGGGAATTTCGGAAGTACCAGTGGGTTAAGTGACATCTCACTGAGCCTGACACGTACACTAATTTCAACGGATAAGTATGATGTGAACTTTACGGTTGGTGGCAAAATCCCATCCAATCAATCTGACCTTTCAGATCCAACAAGAAATGACATCGATTTTCCCATGTATTATCAAACCAGTCTGGGCACCTATGACGTGGTGACTGGTATTTCCTTAAAAACAAGAGATTGGTTGTTTGCTACCGGGTTGCAAAAACCATTCAACGCTAATGAAAATACATTCAGGTGGTCTGAATGGCCTGAGCCTACTGTTTACCCTGATTTCAAATATGTGCAAACTTATGATGTGTCGAACAAGCTGAAGAGGGGCACCGATATCATGTTCCGGGCAGAAAGGAATTTCCGGTTTTCTCAGTGGAATGTATCGCTGGGCATCCTCCCCATCATTCGCATTACCAAAGATGAGATCGAAGACCCACAAACCGGATTGCGTAATAAACTAGATGGCACCACAGGCATGGCCCTATCCACCATCACCACGTTTGGTTATAGTTTTAATGTTCGATCGGGAGTAAGGTTATTAATGGGATATAAATTAACAGATAGAAAAGTAAACCCCGATGGCTTAACACGAAACATGGTCACCACCGTAAGCTATCTCTACAGATTTTGAAAATGAGAAGACTGCTATTGCTGCTCCTGATCACTTATTCTATCTGCGCACACCCTCAAGGTGTTAGGCTAGCCACCCTTGATTCCCTTTTGCTGGATGCCAATTATGACGAAGTCTTGCGTTTGACATCCGGTGCCAGCAACGCAGATCCAACCACCAACATTCAAATTAACTGCAAAAGAGTTCAGGCACTCATCAGGTCAGGTAAACTGGAAGAAGGCAGGTCGCTAATCGACCAACTTGCAATCCAGGCGGAAACACTGTCTTCCAACAGGGATTTTGCAATGGCACTTATTGAAGTAAGCAAAGGCAGTTTGTACCTCAATGAAGGGCGCAATGACCTTGCACTGGAATCGCTTCAGTCTGCTATTGAAGCCTTTTCCCGGTCAGGCAAAAGCAATTCCCTGGAAGAAGCTGAGGCAATTGCCACACTTGGCATCACTTACAATGTAACCGGTAAGACCCAGCAGGCTGAAGAGCAACTGGTGAAGGCATTGTCCATTCGCAGGGAGCACCTGCCTGAAGAGCACGAACTCATTGCGGCTACCTACAATGACCTGGGATTGGTTTACACCAGTATCAACGCTGAAACTGCGCTGGATTACTATGACAAGGCACTGGCGGTGTATGAGAAACTCCACGATGCCAATCATCCCAAAATAGCCATCGCCAATACTAACCTCGGCTTCATCTATCGCGAACTGGAGTTTTATGGAGATGCGGTAAACAGTTTGGAGACTGCCCTTTCAATATGGGAAAGCGTTTATGCGCAGCCGCATCCTTCAAAAGCATTTGTGCTGCGCAATCTCGGACAAACCTATCTTACCATGGGTGATGCAAAGGCTGCTGAAGGGTTTTTCGATCGTGCATTGAAAATGTATCAGGCCAGCTACGGCAAAAAGCATCCCGACATTGCGTCTACCTATAACGCCATCGGCAATATTCTCATTTCACAAAGAAAATACGAAGAAGCACTTGCCGCCTTTCAACATGCCTTGCAGGCCAATGTCAGTGATTTTGAGTCCCAAGACATTACCCTTAATCCCGGCACAGAAAACTTTTATAATGGAAACGTACTGTTATACTCACTGTTGTACAAGGCCCAGGCTTTTGAATCCAGGTACTATGGGGAGTCTTTGAAATTCGCTGACCTGGTATTAAGCATGAACGCCATTAAATCATGCGATGACCTCATTGAAAACCTGAGAAACCAGATCAATAACGAGAGCGACAAAATTGCATTGGGCGTCATCGCCAATGAAGTATATGCCGATGGAGTGCGCATTGCTTATACATTGGCACAAAATGCATGGAAGAAGAAATCTTATCGTGAGATGACGTTTTATTTTGCTGAAAAAAGTAAATCCGCTGTACTTCAGGATGCTATTTCAGATTCCAACGCCAAGTCATTTGCAGGTATACCAGCCGAACTGTTGGAGGAGGAGAAATATTTGAAAGCACTGACCGCGTATTGCAATCAGCAACTCGCACAGAAACCGTCCGAAGAAGAAGAAAAGTCACTTCGTGATATCCTTTTCAAGGTGAACCGCGATTATGAAGCTTTTGTCAAAAACCTGGAAGAGAAGTTTCCGGAGTACTATAACCTGAAATTCAATTCAGCATCTCCTTCCATAGCAGAAATCCAATCCAAGCTAAACGGGCACACGGCCATACTTAGCTACTTTCTGGACGAAAAGAATAATCGGCTTTACACTTTTGTGATCACACAAAACAAATACAAAATTCTTGATACGGAAGTACCCACTGATCTCGATAAGCAGATTACCGGCCTTCGCAATAGTTTGTTCTATAATGAAATTAATACCTACATCGAAACAGGGGAAAAAATGTCGAGTATTTTAATTCCCGGAATCCCATCTGGGGTCACGCACCTGGTGATTATCCCCACCGGCCGCATGGGTGTAATTCCATTTGAAGCGCTGTTCACTTCATCACCAAAAACAGCAAGAGAATATTCCGAGCTACCTTATTTACTTAAAAAGTTCAGCATCAGCTATGAGTTTTCCGCAGGCTTAATCCTGCAAAAAGCCGGATCTGAGTCAAAAGCCACGGCTCCTTCCATTCTGCTTTGCGCCCCGGTAGAATTCAATGCAAACACAAACCTGAACACGCTACCGGGCACTGAGACAGAGGTTAAGGATATTGCGCAATTGTTTAGCTCGCGCAACCTGAAAAGTGAGACTTTGATTAAAACCAATGCAGATGAAGATCAGATCAAATCATCGTCCATCAAGGATTACAAATACCTCCATTTTGCAACACACGGCATTGTGGATGAGAAAAATCCGGAGCTTTCAAGAATCTTCCTGAGTAAGGGTGAAAATGAAGATGGAAACCTGTACTCTGGAGAGATATATAATCTGGAATTAAATGCCGATTTGGTGGCATTATCAGCCTGTGAAACCGGGCTGGGTAAAATATCCAAAGGCGAGGGAGTAATAGGACTTTCCCGAGCGTTGGTTTACGCTGGAGCGCGCTCCATCATCGTTTCATTTTGGAGCGTGGCAGACGCTTCCACATCCCATTTAATGACTGATTTTTATGAGAAATTATTGAGTGAAAATAAGAGCGATTATGCCGATGCATTACGGACTGCCAAACTCAACATGCTGACTGGAAAAACTTATGCGGCCCCCTACTATTGGGCTCCATTTGTGATTTTGGGCTTCTAGCTGCCCTAAATAAAAAAACCTCAAAATCAAGCTGATTTCGAGGTTTTTTATTAATATTCCCTGACCAACCAGTAGTTAGTGGTGATACCACTCCTACTGTGAAGGGTCAGGTTCACACAGTTTAACGCTATGGCAAAAAAGCTTATTGACTGTGTTTAAGAGAACCCTAAGATAGCCGCTTCAGTTTCAATTTTCCTACAAAAAATCTAAAACTTTGTTTAACCTGAAAAATTGGCCTTTTTTGCGACAAATTTGCATGAAAGAAGATAACTACAAACAAAGAGGCCTCAGGAACAGGTTGGTGAAAAAACTGCGTTTAAAGGGCATAGAGGACGAGCTGGTTTTGAAGGCCATCGAGAAGGTGCCCAGGCATGCGTTTTTCGATGACGCCCTCCTGGTACATGCCTACGAAGACAAGGCCTTTCCTATTGGTGAAGGACAGACCATTTCTCAGCCTTATACGGTCGCCTTTCAAACTGAAAAGCTCATGATAAAGCCGGGCGACAAAGTGCTGGAAATAGGCACAGGATCGGGCTACCAGGCCTGTATTCTGCTGGAGATGGGGGCTAAAGTGTACACGATCGAGTTCAACAAGGCCCTCTACGAGCGCACCAAGACGTTTCTGCCTCAATTGGGCTATACCCCCTATTTTGCTTACGGTGACGGTTCCAAAGGAATGAAGTCGAAAGCTCCCTTTGACAAGATATTGGTGACTGCCGGTGCGCCTGTTGTTCCCACCGAACTTACGGATCAACTGGCCGAAGGAGGCATACTGGTAATCCCCGTTGGTGACCGCGAGCGCCAACAAATGGTGAGGATAACCAAGAAAAATGGAAAGCTTGTAAAAGAAGCTTTCGACTACTTTGCTTTTGTTCCCTTGCTGGGAGAGCAGGGCTGGCGCAAACGATAGTAACTTAACCCAATAAAAATTCCCTGAAATCTATAAAAGCTTTGCTCATTCTAATTGATTTCTTCTCCCTTTGTGCGAGCTGAGAAAGACGCTCTGGTAAAACAATTTTTGTGTTCAGTACATCCTCCACCACGTCTCTGAATTTACCAGGGTGTGCGGTCTCCAGGAAAATACCATTAGCCTCCTTGCTTTGATCCAGGTATTTCTTTAGCCCAAGGTATCCTACCGCACCGTGAGGGTCTAGCATGTAGTTTGCTTGATCATAAACTTCTCTCATGGCCTTCCTGGTTTCCTCATCGCTGAATGCAAACCCCGTTATCGCTTTGGAAAACAATAGGTAATCATGCCCAAATAGATCTAGCAGCCTGGCAAAGTTGCTTGGGTTACCAACATCCATCGCATTGCTGATCGTTTGTACCGAAGGTCGGGGCTCAAATTTTTGTGAATTTAAATACACTGGCACCACATCATTTGAATTGGTGGCTGCCACAAAATGATGAATGGGCAATCCCATCCTTTGGGCAAAAATTCCACCTGTCAGGTTTCCAAAATTGCCGCTGGGAACTGAAAAGACCAGCGGTATATTTTTATCCATTCGTGCATACGCAAAAAAGTAGTAAAATGATTGTGGAATCAGACGTGCAATATTGATTGAATTGGCACTTGTCAGATTAAGTTTGTCGCGAAGCTCCTGATCACCAAATGCGGACTTCACCAACCGCTGGCAATCATCAAATGTGCCCTCCACCTCCACAGCTGTGATATTGTCACCCAGCGTGGTAAACTGCTTTTCCTGAAGGTCACTGACCTTCCCGGACGGATACAATACTATTACATTTATGCCTGGCACTTGGTGAAAGCCATGAGCCACAGCACTGCCAGTATCACCAGAGGTCGCTACCAGAATGGTGAACTGATCTCCCTCCTCTTCCGCAAAGTAGCCAAGCAATGACGCCATGAAGCGTGCTCCAAAATCTTTGAATGCCAATGTGGGGCCATGAAACAATTCCAGGCTCCAAATGTGATCCGCGAGTTGAATTAGCGGCACCTCAAACGACACGGTATCTTCTACGATTTTTCTAATAACCTTTTCCGGTACATCTTTACCGATAAGGTGTCTTGTGACTTGAAAAGCAATTTCAGGATTGGAGCACTTTTCCAATTCTGATAATCGAATTGCAGGCAATGGCATGATCTCCTCCGGCATGTACAATCCTCCATCAGGAGCCAGGCCTTTGGTGACAGCATCTCTCAGTGAGACAAGTTCCTTTCTATTATTGGTGCTGAAAAACTTCACTGAGATTACTGGTTGATTACACGTGCCCCTTGATCAGATATTGCTGATACGTACACTTCGCTATTAATTTTATTTTTCTGAAATATCGCATGGATCTGATCACCCACTTGCTGCGCAACATCCCTGGTTTCGCTTAGTGCATAAATAGATGGGCCTGAACCTGATATTCCGCTACCCAATGCGCCATTCGCTGCCGCTGCTTTCTTTATTTCGTAAAAGCCCGGAATGAATTGTGCCCGCACTGGTTCTGCAATCGCATCCTTTAGGGATTTGGAGATCAAATTCAAATCTGGTTTCATCAGGCCAATCATTAAAGCTGCTATGTTCCCGGTTTGAGTGACTGCATCACCAAGTGGAATTTCTTTCCTCAGCACTTTTCGAGAGTCTTCCGTTTTCACTTCGATATGGGGATGCACCAGTGTACACCAGAGTTTTGCCTTTAGCGGTATGCCAATCACATCAAGCGGATCATATTCACGGACCAGCACAAAACCACCCAGCAAAGATGGCGCTACGTTGTCTGCATGAGCGGACCCGCAAGCTATACGTTCTGCCTCCATGGCGTGGGGAATAAGTTCCTGAATTGTCAATGGATTTCCCAGCAGGTTATTCATCGCCACCAACGCTGCTGCAGCACTTGCCCCGCTTGATCCCATGCCACTTCCCAGTGGCAGGTTTTTCGTCAATTCTATTTCAACACCCTGGTTGCTGCCAATAGATGATAGAAAAGATTTAATGGCCACGCCAGCTGTATTTTTCTCAATAGAAGTTGGCAATTTGACAGTTGAAGGATGAATCGATTTTATTTTTATCTCCCTGCCTGAGGTAAGTGTGAGCTGCACTTCATCGCCAGGTCCTTCCATGGCAAAGCCCAGGACATCAAATCCGCAACTCACATTGGAGACTGTAGCTGGTGCGAAAACCCGAATCGAAGCCATTTGAATAGACTTGCCTATTAAGTTAAAACGCAAGGTACTTATTTAACCTGTGAACACGATTAAGACGATAATTTTTATGATTTTTGCAAACAACTTTTTAACAGACCTACAGACTTCGCTTCATATGGCTCGACAGAAAAAATATCCCAGGGAATCTTTAGTGAGTATGACCGAACTGGTACTCCCCAACGATACCAACACGTTCAATAATTTAATGGGAGGCCGCCTCATGCACTGGATGGATATCGTATCGGCAATTTCTGCACAAAAACATTCAAACTCAGTAGTCGTAACTGCTTCTGTGGATAACATATCTTTCAAGTCACCCATCCAACTGGGAAACGTAGTGACGCTCAAAGCGAAGGTTACGAGGTCATTCAACACTTCCATGGAGGTGCGAATTGATGTAGAAGCAGAAGACATTCCAGCAGACAAGAAATTAGATAGCCACTCTGCTTATTTCACGTTTGTTGCCCTGGGCAAGGACGGAAAACCCACGTCAGTGCCTGAAGTAGAACCCGAAACGGAAGAAGAAAAACTGCAGTTTGATGGAGCCTTGCGCAGGAGACAACTAAGACTAATTCTGGCAGCCCGCATGAACCCCAAAGATGCCAATGAGTTGAAGTCCTTATTTGATATACAGCCCAATGAATAACCCCATTCTCACCGAGACGACATACGAGGAAGACCTCTATTCGATTGCTCCACCCACAACAGTTGTGCTCAATTCGAAGTGGACAGAAATGTCTGCTGAAGAGATCCAACTGCTGACAAAAATATTGACTTCGGTGAAGTTGAGTTTGGCAGCTGTTCGTATTGTGGAAGGAGACAAGCTCGATTTATCACAATGGAATGAGAAACCGTCCAAACTGGTTGGCTTTGGCGTCACCGTATCGGGGGTGAATTTATATGAGGTCGTAACGACACCTCACACCCATTTGGTACTGGCTGATTCACTGCACACTTTGATGGATAGCGATGAGCTTAAGAAAAGGCTGTGGATCAGCTTAAAACAGCTCTTTTTAGGCTAGCCAGCAGGCTTGAAGTTATATTTTAATTTTTTGATGCTTATTCTATCTTTGCGGAGCTTTTTAAAGCCCTGTCCGTGAATGATTGCGGACTTTTTGAGTATTAATTAATCTAACCTGTATGCAGACTGTATTGTATGTTTTGCCCCTGTTCGGAGTCATGGGGTTGTTGTATGTTATTTGGAAAAGTGCCTGGGTATCTAAGCAGGATGCCGGTACTGATAAAATGAAAAAAATTGCTGGCCACATCGCTGAAGGCGCCATGGCCTTTTTGAAAGCAGAATATAAAGTACTTTCTGTATTTGTTCTTTGTGTGGCCGTATTGTTGGCTTTCACAGCCAATAGCGAGACCTCCTCTCCGCTGGTTGGTATTTCCTTTGTACTGGGTGCATTCAGTTCTGCATTGGCAGGATTTATCGGAATGCGGGTAGCAACGAAAGCCAACGTGAGAACGACCCATGCAGCGCGTACGAGTCTTGGACGCGCCCTTGAAGTAGCCTTTACTGGTGGATCAGTGATGGGTATGGGTGTGGTCGGAATTGGCGTGTTGGGGTTGAGCATATTATTCATCATTTACTCCAGCATTTATGGTGTAGCTGACCAGGCTAGTTTAACCCAGGTGATTACCGTGCTTACTGGATTTTCTTTTGGTGCTTCGTCTATTGCGTTATTTGCGCGCGTGGGTGGCGGTATCTATACCAAGGCCGCTGACGTAGGTGCTGACCTTGTGGGTAAGGTTGAGGCCGGTATTCCTGAAGATCATCCTTTGAATCCTGCTACCATTGCCGATAACGTGGGTGATAACGTGGGAGACGTAGCAGGTATGGGTGCTGACTTATTCGAGTCGTACGTGGGTTCCATCATTGGTACCATGGTATTGGGAGCCGCGTTTATGGTCCCCGGTTTCGCAGATAACTTTGGAGGACTTTCAGCAGTACTACTTCCGCTGGTACTGGCAGGAACAGGTATTCTTATGTCCTTCATTGGAACCTTCTTTGTGAAAGTAAAAGAAGGTGGAGATCCACAAAAAGCATTGAATACAGGAGAGATTGTCTCTGCAGTGATTATGATTATAGCGTCATGGTTTATCATCAAATGGATGTTACCTGCTGACGGTTGGTGGTTCAAGGACCCTTTGTATGCATGGGCTGATCCAGAGAAAGGTAATTTTTACAGTTCGACTGGAATTTTCATTGCCACTGTTATCGGATTGGTCGCTGGATTATTAATTGGCTTGGTAACCGAATATTATACAGGTATGGGTAAGAAGCCTGTGCTTTCAATTGTGCGCCAGTCATCTACAGGTGCGGCTACCAACATCATTGCCGGCCTGGGCGTAGGCATGATGTCTACAGCCATTCCTATTTTGATCCTCGCGCTGGCCATTATTGGTGCGTTCAACTTTGGGGGATTGTACGGTATTGCCATTGCAGCGGTGGGCATGCTTTCAAACCTGGGCATACAATTGGCGGTGGATGCATACGGACCCATTTCCGATAATGCAGGAGGTATTGCTGAGATGTCGGAGCTTCCTGCCGAGGTACGTCAAAGAACAGACAAGCTGGATGCAGTAGGTAATACAACCGCAGCCATTGGTAAAGGATTTGCCATTGGTTCCGCTGCCTTAACCGCACTTGCGCTCTTTGGTGCCTTCATGACCACTGCCCATCTGGGTCAGATAGATGTATCCAAAGCCAATGTAATGGCTGGATTGTTCATTGGAGGTATGCTTCCTTTTGTGTTCTCCGCTTTGGCGATGGGCGCGGTAGGCCGAGCAGCAATGGCAATGATTGAGGAAGTAAGAAGACAGTTTACCAATATCCCTGAACTGAAGGCTGCGTTGGGGGTGATGAGAAAGAATGGTGACAAGGATTTGAAAGAATGGTCAGCTGAAGATCAAAAAACTTTTCAGGATGCCGATGGAAAAGCGGAGTATGGAAAATGTGTTGATATATCAACAAAGGCTGCTATTAAGGAGATGGTGCTGCCAGGACTTATGGCAATTGCTGCCCCTGTAGTTATCGGATTTGCTCCTGGTTTTGGAGTAGAAGCTTTAGGTGGAATGTTGGCTGGCGTTACTGTTTGTGGCGTGTTGATGGCCATCTTCCAATCCAACGCTGGTGGAGCCTGGGACAATGCCAAGAAAAGCTTTGAAGAAGGCGTTGAGATCAACGGTGAAATGTTTTACAAGAAATCCGATCCGCATAAAGCAGCCGTTGTGGGTGATACCGTTGGTGATCCTTTCAAAGACACCTCAGGTCCCTCACTGAACATTCTGCTAAAACTGATGTCCGTGGTGGCTTTGGTAATTGCTCCACTTTTAGTAAAATCTGACGATACAACCGCCATTAAAGACAAGGTGGAAACACCCACTGAGATGGTGGTGGAGCAAGCCTCGCAAATTCAATCGGTTAAATAACAAAGTTTTTATAAGTAACTAAAGGTCATGCCTAATCGCATGACCTTTTTTATTATTTTGAAGCATGACTAGATTTATTCTCATAATGTTGATGACTTCACTTTATACCTTGTCAGGTCAACAACTCTCAGCACAGTCCATTTTAGGCAAATGGAAATCCATTGATGACGAAACCAACGAGCCGAAATCCATTGTCGAAATTACAGAGCGAAATGGCAAAATCTATGGCAAAATCATTCAGCTTTTCCGGCACCCGGATGAAGACCAGGATCCGGTATGTAAAGAATGCCCTGAAGATGACGCCAGGTTCAACAAGAAGGTATTGGGCATGGAAATCATCCAAAATATGGAAGCGGATGGACAGGAATTCAGTGGTGGCACCATACTGGATCCCAAGGTAGGTAAGATATACCGCTGTCGCCTTTGGATCGAAGACAACAAATTGAAAGTGAGAGGTTACTGGGGCCCCTTTTACCGTACTCAGACATGGTTGAAGACCAACTAAAATGCCATTTATCTGAATTTACCGATCTTTAACTCGTAAAACATCCATTTAACACTTAACTAGGTTACCAGCAGTGGCATTCAGAGTATTCAATTCAGGTTCCAAAATGGACGAAACAGAGATCTTCGAGCGGATAAAGAAGGGTGATGAGAAGGCTTTGGAGTTCATTTACAAGAAGTATTATCGGATGATGACCAAATTGGTCATTACCAATAGCGGAACTGAAGATGAGGCCCGGGATGTTTATCAGGATGCCCTGGTGGTTTTCTGGCAGAAAGCAACCTCAGGCAAGCTGGTGCTCACCTCCAAGATCAGTACCTATGTATATAGCATATGTCAGAATTTGTGGAGGAAAGAACTGGACAGGAAAAAGAGATTATCGCATGAAGCCAAGGACTCTTCCGTATCCATTGATATGGATAGCCCTGAGCGAGCAAAAATAATGGCCAAGTGTTTAAATCAACTTGGCGAAACTTGTAGGAAGGTTTTGATGTATTATTATTTTGACGAAATGTCAATGCAGGAAATAGCAGACAGACTGGGATTTGCAAACACAGACACTGCGAAAACAAAGAAGTATAAATGTAAACAAAAACTGGACGAACTCGTAAAATCTCAGTACTCTGAAAAAGATTTTTTAGACTAACAGTATGAGCCAATTTGAATTAATCGAAGATTACCTGACCAACCGCCTTGACGAGAGTGCCCGTAAAGCATTTGAACAACAAATGCATGGAGACCCTCAATTAAGAGCGGAGGTTAACATGCAGCATGAAATCATTGAGGGGGTGAGGTCAGCCAGAGCAGCCGAACTGAAGGCCATGCTGAATAATGTGCCCATTAGCGGTGGCACCGCTAGTGCCTTAACCGGCAAGGTGGTACTTGCTACCCTTTCTGCCGGAGTGATCGGCCTTGCACTTTATTTTGGTCTCCAAACCACACCCCAGGATCCACCTCAAACTGAACAGCCTGTGATTGAGGAGAGCATCAGTCATGAAATAACAGAACCCAAAGAAATAGAAGCACCGGCTGAAGTACTTGAAGTACCAGCCAAAGAGGTAACCAATACACCAAAGAAAGCTCCTGTAGCGAAGAACAACTCGACCAAGCCGGTATCTCCAAATATTGATGTGGTTGATCTCTCCGAAGATATGATGGATAATAAAGAGGAAACAACTGTACCGGAATTGTCCAACAAGCCAGAAATTTCAACTTCGAAACTTGAAGTTGAGACGGACAATACCAATAAAGCCTATCCTTTCCATTACCAGTTTAAAGAAGGGAAGCTATTGTTGTACGGACCATTTGATGCCAGCCTGTATGAGATCATTGAAATCAACGGAGGGTCGCACCATGTGTTTCTATACTATAGAAGTAGCTACTACCACCTGGACGAATTGGAGCAGCAGATTGTGCCACTCATCATGATACGTGATTTTGAGCTTCTTGCTAAATTGGAACAGTTTAGAAATAAGAAATAACCCGAGCGATTAACGATAGGCTGAAACGCCCATTCTCATTATCTTTGGGGCCGCATGACAGGGGAAGCTCCAAAATTTAATGTCAAAAAGAAGAAACTGGGCAGTTATCCATACTTTAGTGTGGTCTTCAGCATCTCGCTGGCCCTTTTCGTGATTGGCGTTTTCGGGGCCCTCATCATTTACTCCAGGGAACTGGAAAGAGTGGTCAGGGAAAGTGTAAAAATCCAGGTATTCCTGCAGAGCAGGGTTACTGATGCCCAGCGACTCCAAATCCAGAAGACACTATCCGCCAAGCCGTACACGTCTAAAAACCATCCTGAGGGTGCGGTACAGTTTATCTCCAAAGAAGAAGCCGCCAAACAATTTGTGCGGGAGACTGGAGAAGACTTTCAGCAGTTTCTGGGAGAGAACCCACTAAGAGATGCATTCCTCGTACGGATCAACGAAAACTTCCACGAGACTTCAAAGCTCAAGGAAATCAAAGCGGAGGTCGAAAAAATCAATGGCGTGTTCCAAGTGTACTATGTGGAGAATGTGATTGATTCGATCAATAAGAATATCACCAAAATCAGTTTGATACTTTTGGGCATCGCACTATTACTGCTGTTCACAGTGGTACTACTTATTAACAATACCGTTAGATTAGCATTGTTCTCGCAGCGCTTCTTGATCAGGAGCATGCAACTGGTGGGAGCCAAAAGATGGTTCATCCAAAAACCCTTTCTATTTCGGGCCATGGGTCATGGATTCCTGGCAGGCATCATTGCCTCCCTCCTGCTCTACGGTTTGATTGCGCTCGGGAATAAAAGAATTGAAGATTTACAATTGATTCAGAATAACGAAAGGCTGATCGTACTTACCATTGCCCTGCTGGTTACCGGAATGACGGTGGCCCTGCTCAGTACTTACAGGGCTGTAAACAAATACCTGAAATTATCTTTAGATCAACTCTATTAGTCCATGAACAAACTCCCCTTTACCAAGAAGAATTATCAACTCATGATTATCGGTTTGCTGACTGTGATCGTTGGTTTCACCATCATGACACTTGACTCAGAGCCGTACGGGTTTGGGTTTATGGGTATTACGCTTAGTCCGGTGGTAGTCGTGGCGGGATTTCTTCTGGAGATTTATGCCATCTTGTATACTCCAAAGGAAAAAAAATAGGGGCATTCCATGTCTATTCTCCAAGCTATCCTACTGGCTATCGTTGAAGGCCTGACTGAATTCTTGCCCGTATCTTCTACCGGGCATATGATCATCACCTCTTCCTTAATGGGAATTGCAGATGATCCTTTTACAAAGACATTTACCGTAGCCATACAACTGGGCGCCATCCTTTCCGTGATCGTACTTTATTGGAAGCGATTCTTTGTTACCATGTCCTTTTATTACAAACTACTGGTTGCTTTTCTACCTGCCGCAGTGATTGGACTCCTACTCAACGATTACATCGATGCCCTGCTGGAACGCGTAGAAGTAGTAGCTGCCATGCTGATCCTGGGCGGAATTGTCTTCTTGTTTGTCGATAAGATTTTTAAAGAAACGGAGATCACAGGAAAAGATGGAGTTTCCTATTCCAATGCCTTGAAGATCGGATTTTTTCAGACCATTGCCATGATTCCTGGTGTATCGCGATCGGCTGCTACCATTATTGGAGGGCTTACCCAAAAGCTAAACAAAAAAGCTGCCGCTGAATTCTCTTTTTTTTTGGCTGTGCCTACCATGTTTGCCGCTACCGGCTATAAACTATTACAGTTCTACCTGGGTGGAAATCGATTTGGCTCCGAAGAAATCATCTTATTAATTATAGGCAATGTCGCTGCTTTTATTGTTGCCATGATGGCCATTAAATCTTTCATCACTTTTCTGACCAACCATGGCTTCAAGTGGTTTGGATATTACCGCATCGTTGTAGGTCTCATTCTGTTGATTCTATTCTTCCTTGATGTGGAACTGGCCGTGTTGTAATGGAACCAACCCCCGATGATCGCGTATTGCTAATCAATAAACCACTGGAATGGACTTCTTTTGATGTGGTGAAAAAAGTGAGGGGAATTCTTCAGATAAAAAAAATAGGACACGCGGGTACACTCGACCCGCTGGCAACCGGTTTGCTTATCCTATGTACCGGCAAAATGACCAAACAAATAGATGAATTCCAGGCCCAGGAAAAAGAATACACGGGCAAAATGGTAATTGGGCAAACAACCCCTTCTTATGACCTGGAGACGACCCCCACCTCACCTCGCGATATTTCCGGTGTGGATGACAAAATGATAAACCAGGCCGCAGAGAAATTTAAAGGATCAATAGAACAGGTTCCACCCTTGCATTCCGCTATAAAAGTAGAAGGTAAACGCGCCTATAAGCTTGCCCGGTCGGGTCAGGAGGCCAGGTTGAAGCCTCGCCAGGTCTTCATTCGTGAATTTGAGATTACAAAAATAAACTTGCCGGAAATTTCATTTCGAGTAGTGTGCTCCAAAGGCACTTATATCCGCAGTCTGGCCCACGATCTGGGTCAGGAGCTTGGAGTTGGCGCCTATCTGTCAGAACTTTGCCGCACACGTATCGGACATTTCTTATTGAGCGATGCGCTAACCCTGGATCAGGTTTCAAAATGAAAATTTATCACACCATTGACGATTTCACCAAACTTGACAACGCTGTAGTGACCAGCGGAACATTCGATGGCGTTCATATTGGTCATCAAAAAATTTTAGAGCGCCTTAAAGAGATTGCGGAAAAGTCCAAAGGGGAAACAGTGGTGATCACCTTTTGGCCTCATCCCAGGCTTGTATTATATCCGGATGATAATTCCTTACAAGTGCTCAATACCTTTGAGGAAAAGGCCGCCCTATTAAAGGAGGAAGGTATCCATCATTTGCTGCGGATTCCTTTTACAAAAGAATTCTCTCAAATTTCCTCACAGCAATTCATTGCCCAGATACTGGTCAGGCAAATTGGCACGCGCAAACTGGTGATTGGCTATGATCATCGGTTTGGAAAAAACAGAGAGGGGAGTTTCGAGCAATTGAAAATAAACGGGCCTCAGTATGGTTTTGATGTAGAGGAAATTCCAAGGCAAGACGTAGATGATGTGGGTGTAAGTTCCACAAAAATCAGAAATGCACTCAAAGCGGGTGACATTGAAACCGCTAGTCATTTTTTGGGCCGGCCCTATATGATCACGGGCCGTGTAGTGAAAGGTGACAAACTGGGCCGTGTGCTGGGATTCCCGACTGCCAATATTGATATCGATTCTCATAATAAGCTGGTGCCCGCAGAAGCCATTTATGCTGTAGCTGTGGAACATGCAAGTCATGTTTATGGCGGTATGCTTTATATCGGCAATCGTCCTACCGTGGGAGGCACCAAAAGATCCATTGAAGTGAACATTTTTGATTTTGATAAGGATATTTACGGAGAAAATATTAGTATCAAATTACTGGCATCGATACGAAAAGATGCCCACTTTGTTGACCTGGAAGCACTCAAGAAACAACTCCAGGCCGACAAAGAATCAGCCATGACACTTTTGAGAGAACGCCATTTAATATGAACAAAGTACTTTGGAAGCCCACTCCGCAATCCATTGAACGTGCGAACCTCTCTCGCTATATGCGGTGGCTTGCGCGGGAGCAAAACCTGAAATTTGAATCCTACGATCAACTTTGGCAATGGTCCATTGATCATATCGATGATTTTTGGTCAAGTTTGTGGCACTACTTTGATATCATTTCAGAAGGATCGTATAAAAAAGTAAGATCAGGGGATGAAATGCCGGGCATAAAATGGTTTGAAGGGGCCAAACTGAATTATGCCGAACATGTATTTAGAAATTTTCAAAAAGATCAAACGGCCATTATCCATGCCAGTGAGAAAAAACCCATCGAAAAGATTTCATGGAACAGCCTGAAAAAAGACACAGCTGCCTTTCAAAATTTTTTAAAAACAGCCGGGATTAAGCAAGGGGACTGCGTGGTAGCTTACATTCCTTGCATCCCGGAAGCCACTATTGCTTTTTTGGCGGCCAACAGTTTGGGGGCTATCTGGTCCAGTTGCTCCCCCGATTTTGGTACCCAATCCGTCATTGATCGTTTTGCTCAAATTGAACCCAAAATTCTGGTCACAGCGAATAGCTATTCCTACGGAAGTAAAGCGTTTAATAAACAGGAAGTGATCGCCTCCATTGTCAAAGCCATTCCAAGTATTGAAAAGGTAGTGGTAATCTCATCGGAGCCTGTTGAAAGAGAGAATTATTTCTCCTGGTCTCAAATCATGAAGGATAGATCCGACAGTCTCTCATTCACGCGTGTTGATTTCAACCACCCCATCTGGGTGTTGTATTCGAGTGGGACAACCGGGCTCCCTAAGGCCATCACGCACTCCCATGGCGGTATATTATTAGAACAACTCAAGTACCTCACCTTTCACAAGGACTTGCAACCCGGTGAAAGTTGTTTCTGGTACACAACTACAGGGTGGATGATGTGGAACCACATTCAAGCCAGTCTGCTGTGCAAAGGAATCATGATTCTTTACGATGGCAGCCCCGGTTATCCAGACCTGAATGTGTTGTGGAAGTTTGCGGAAGAGACAAAAATGAATCACTTTGGCACCAGTGCCGGATTTTTGCTAGCCAATATGAAAGCGGGGATCACACCAGCCAAGTCATTTGATCTAAAAAAACTGAGGGCGATTGGTTCCACCGGCAGCACATTGCCTCCGGAAGGATTTGCGTACGTATATGATCAAGTAAAATCAGATGTATGGCTTACCTCTATGAGCGGGGGAACAGATGTCTGCAGCGGCTTTGTGGGCGGCAACGCACTTTGGCCCGTGCACCAGGGTGAAATTCAATGCCGCACATTAGGTTGCTCATTGTACGCGTACGATGAGGATGGAAAAGCGGTGAATCAAACCGTTGGCGAAATGGTGATCACCCAACCCATGCCCTCCATGCCAATATTCCTGTGGAATGACCCTACCTTCGAACGATATAAGGAAAGCTACTTTGAAATGTATCCAGGAATCTGGCGCCATGGCGACTGGATTGAAATCACGGCCAACAATGGAGTCATTATTTATGGCCGATCTGATGCGACTTTAAACAGAGGTGGCGTTAGAATTGGTACCAGCGAAATTTACAGAGCCGTTGATCAAATCAAAGAAATCAAAGACAGTGTGATCATTTGTATAGAAAGGGACAAAGGTGAGTTTTACATGCCATTATTTGTCATGACTGCTGAAGGCGTTGAGTTGAATGATGATCTCAAATCAAAAATCAAGAAGACCATTAAAGACGCGTACAGTCCCCGACATGTTCCCGATGAAATCTTTGTTACACCAGACATTCCCTATACCATCAGCGGCAAAAAAACAGAAGCGCCCATAAAGAAAATTTTCATGGGTCGCGATCCGGCAAAGGTGGTGAACAAGGGTGCCCTTAGAAATCCGGAGTCCATGAACTTTTATATTGAATTTTATAATCAAAACCTGAAGAACCAATGAAGCTGTCCACCATAAATTTTAAAGTAGAACTGGATGACAAAAATACGCCAGAGCGCATCATCTGGGATGCCTCTGACAAACCCGATGAGTTGAGCGAGACCAAATCCATTAGTCTCTCACTGTGGGACCACGTCCAAAAAAACACGCTTCGGATTGACCTGTGGACAAAGGACATGCCTGTGAATGAAATGAAACGGTTTTACATTGATTGTCTCGGAGGGTTGGCCCAAAGCTCTTTGACGGCAACGGGTGACGAGTTTATGGCCAACGAAATGAACAGCCTTTGCGAGAAGCTGGCCAAGCATGTAATGAAAAACGGGTAGCCGTACCTACCTTATCTCCATGTAGGTTTCTTCAAACCGGTAGTCAAAAAGCACCTTACGTACGTTTGGTTTTAAGTAATTTCTTGTAGATTTATAAGTAACCATACTTTTTCTGTTATGAAGAAATTCTACTTAAGTGCTGTATTCATCCTCTCCCTGGGCATTGCCGCCATTGCCCAGACAAAAATCTCCGGAAACATCAAAGATGACAAAGGGGCCCCGCTCACTGGGGTCAACATTGTCATCAAAGGGCGGGTGATTGGTACCATCACCGACCTTAATGGAAATTTCAATCTGTCTGTAAATGAGGCCCCTCCGATGACCATGGTGGTGTCCTTCATAGGTTTCCGAACCCAGGAGATAAGCATTACGCAAGCGAATACCACAGGAATTGATATCAGTATGGAAGAAGAAACCCTACTCGGTCAGGAAGTGGTGGTCTCTGCCTCCCGGGTGGAGGAAAGCATTATGGAATCTCCGGTATCTATTGAAAAAATGGATATCCTGGCGGTACAATCCACACCAGCTGACAATTACTATAAAGGTCTAGCCAATCTCAAAGGGGTAGATGTAACCACCAGTAGCATCAACTTCCAAATCATTAATACCCGTGGATTTGGTTCTACAGGAAACACCCGCTTTGTTCAACTTACAGACGGAATGGATACACAAGCTCCCGCGTTGAACTTTCCGATCGGTAACCTGAACGGTCCTTCAGAATTGGATGTGGAAAGTGTTGAGCTGATACCGGGAGCCTCCTCGGCCCTTTATGGCCCCAATGCATTCAACGGAATTTTATTGGTGAACAGCAAGAACGCTTTTGAATATCAGGGGTTGAGTGCATTTGTGAAGACAGGTGTGAACCACATCGGAAGCGAAGCGGATGATGATCCCTCCCCTATGTGGGAAGGCGCCATCAGATACGCCAAATCATTTAACAACAAGTTTGCCTTCAAAATTAATGCGGCTTACATGCAAGCCAACGACTGGAACGGAACGGATGCTACTGATCGGGAAGCTGCACGAACGCCAACCGGGTTTTCCTTTAACCCAGGAGCTGACAGACTTCACTACATGGGTGATGAAGCATCCATCAATCTGGCCATTTTTTCTTTGAGTTCTTCATGGAACACCTTTGCAAGCACCGGACCTAATATCTTCCAGCCTGGATTATCCGCCTCAACGTATGCGCAGGCCGGGGATCTGCCAAGTCAGGTTGTTTCACTCACGCCTTACAAAGAAAAGGATTTGATTAGTTACGATGCCAAGAACATTAAAGCCAACGTAGGTCTTTATTATAGAATAAATGACAAATCAGAGTTGAGTTATTTGTATAACGCAGGTTTCGGAACCAGTATTTATACAGGAGCTCAGCGATATTCATTAAAGAACTTTGGCATACAGCAACACCGTTTACAACTCCGCGCAGATAATTATTATGTGCGGGCCTATACTACATTGGAAGACAGCGGTGATTCTTATATCACAGAATTCCTCGGTAAGCGCATCAACGATTTGGCAGTAAAAGCCAGCAACGGAGCCTTTAGCGATGTATCCGGTTATCTGGCAACTTATGGAACTGAATATCTCAGGTATCTGTATAACCAGGGGCTGATGCCAGGTGATATTAACAGTCTTCCGGCAAGTCAAATACTTTCTATTCAGCAAGCGGCTCATTTGTATGCCCGCGACCGGGTTGACAATGGGTTTACTGTAGGGTCAGTAACAAGAACGGGCATGCACCTGGATCCAGCCTCCCAACAGTTTGCTGATCTTAAGGCTCAGGCAAGCACAGGTACAATACCGGCCGGACCAAAATTCAGTGACAAGACCAGGCTGTATCACGGTGAAGCGCAGTACGATTTTAAAAATGAGGTTGATTTTATGGAGCTCCAGGTAGGAGGAAGTTTTCGGCAGTTTGATCTTCGCTCGGGTGGAACCATTTTTGATGATGAAGCAAACCCTATTAAAATTAATGAATATGGAGCCTATGTCGCAGGTGGGAAATGGCTTGGTGACAGAAAATTTAAGCTTTCAGGATCGGCCCGATACGACAAGAACCAGAATTTTAAAGGTAGACTCAACCCCAGAGTTTCTGGCTTATTAAAGCTGGGCAAGAATCACAATATACGTGCCTCATATCAGACTGGGTTTAGGGTTCCCACTACACAAGGACAATATATTGACCTAAGCATACTTACTGCACGATTGCTTGGTGGTCTTGAAGGTGGCGTGAACAAGTATCAATTGTACAGGACGTCCAGTACTGGTCAAAATCTTTCCTTCGATGGCTTTTCAGTAGAAAGCTTTGCAAAGGGAGTTTTTGATGGAGGAGCCAACCCTGCTGCCATTGCAGCCAACGTGAACAAACTGCAACCTTTTGTATGGAATCCGGTTAAGCCCGAGAAAGTGCAAAATGTGGAAATCGGTTACAAGGGTTTAATTGATAATCGCTTACTGGTTGATTTGACTTATTACTACAATGTTTATAACGATTTTATTACACAGGTTAGAGTGAGAATTGCTTCAGAACTTGGAGATGGGTCTCCCAACTATGCATCCTTATTGAACGGAACCGCATTAACCAAAGCTTCAGACGGAACCATAACTGGAAACACGGCACAACTTTACACCAACTTTACCGATCAGGTTACCGGACAAGGAGCTGTGGCCGGCTTAACTTATAGTCTGCCAAAAGGATATACCATTGGTGCCAATTACAATTGGAACGTACTGATTAAGAAGCCCGACCCCAATAAATTCTTAACAGAGTTCAACACACCCGAACACAAAGTGAATGTTTCATTTGGCAATCGGAAAGTGACGGATAACCTGGGATTCAGCGTTAACATGCGCTGGCAAACGGAATTTGAATGGCAGTCCTCTTTTACCATTCCTGCCAATGGTAATGTACCCTCTTACACTACCGTTGACGCACAACTGACCTATAAACTGACTGCTATGAAGTCTACTATGAAGTTGGGTGGATCGAATATCTTGAATCAAAGATATATTCAAAGTTTGGGCGGCCCGAACATTGGTACCATATACTACCTGTCGCTCACCTTTGATGATTTGTTGAACTGAAATAATTAACTTGAATGCTTTAAGGCCGGGCTAGCAATGGACTGGCCTTTATTTTTAAACAAACCTAACGATGAAGTACCTGTTAAAAATATTTCCCATCCTGCTTATAGTCATCAGTTCCTGTAGTACAGATGAAGTTAGTCCTATACAGGAGAATGAAGTTTTAATTAGTTCGGATTTATTCCTGACCAGAAGCGCCTCTGAGTTAAAAACATTCATTGGCGCCAGTAGCATCAATCTGGATCTGTCTGCACTTCAATATGATGTCGATCTCTACAAAATTACTTACAAGACTGAATACAAAGGAGAAATCATCACAGCTTCCGGCATGGTCATTTTACCAAAAACCAGTGATGAAGTAAGCATGGTCAGCTTCCAGCACGGAACAATTACTGCCAATAGCGAAGCACCTACAGCACAACCTTTAAGCAGCACTTCGCTCCTGCTTTTTGCCGGTATGGCATCTCCTGGATTTATTGGTGTCGTGCCAGATTTCATTGGCTTTGGAAGCTCCGCAGATATTATGCATCCCTATTATGTGGAAAGCCTTACTGCCTCCAGCATCATTGACAATTTAAAAGCAGCAAAAGAACTGGCCATAGAAAAGGGAGTAAATTTTGGAGGTGACCTGTTTCTGGCAGGTTACTCCCAGGGAGGCTATGCCACCATGGCCACACACAAAAGCATAGAACTAAACGGATTGGAGAATTTTAATTTAGTGGCTTCATTTCCTGCGTCAGGCGGCTACGATGTAAAAGCGATGCAGGAATACTTTTTTAATTTGGATACCTACCACAATCCGTATTACATGGCATATGTGGCGCAAGCTTATAAAATCACGTTTGATTTCACTCAACCACTAAGTGAATTCTTTCAGGAACCATATGCATCACGCATCCCCGGTTTTTTTGACGGCACAATGAGTGGTGGTCAAATCAATTCACAACTTACCGAAAATGTAGCCGATCTGATAGTAGCTGACTTAAGGGATAACATCGACACCAATCCAGACTATGCCTATCTCAAAAATGCGTTCATAGAAAATGGATTGGTGGATTGGACTCCAACGATAAAAATGTATATGTATCATGGAGATGCGGACATAACTGTTCCATTTGAAAACTCAGTCATTACTTTTAATAAACTAATTGATAACGGGGCCTCTCCGGATGTGGTAAAGCTTTATGCCATTATTGGTGCCGACCATGGCACCGGGGTGGTTCCCTACATTGAAGATTTCATTCCGAAGATGCTGGAACTAAAATAGAAAAGGCCCTCGCGGGCCCTTTCTTTATCTTCAAATCGGTGATTAATTGGGGATTAATATTTTTCCAATAACATGAGCGACACCATTGCTGGCGGCAATATCACCCTGATAGATCGGTGAGCCTGTCGTTCCACCGAAGCCCGTAGTGCCACCGGTTGTAGCCAGATACTTTCCTACAGGACTCTTGGTAGGATCAACCGTTGGATCACCAGGAGTACCAGCTGCAACGTTTATTTTGGTATTTGGTGGACCCAACAAAGTAACTACAGATGTTCCATCCGCAAGTTGTGAAAGGGAAACAGTACCCGTAGCAATGTGGTTCAAAATGATATTTCTCCATTGGGCTGCAGTAAAGCCATCAATAAACTGTTGAACAGTCTTTGATTGTGCCGCTGCGGTTCCCTGAAATACTACATCTGGAGGCAAGAAGGCTGTGTAAGTAGCGCCACTCGGATCCGCCAAAATATTTGAAATAGGTGTAACTCCAGCCACGCCACAATCAGCCTTCGTCATAGCTTGAGCCAAATACTTGAAATCAGCTCCCAACAAAACTGTGGCAGCCAGCTTACCTAATATGGGTGTTAATGTAGCACCTACGGAAGGAGGGATTAGCACAGACTTGGTTATGTGTACCACTCCATTGGTAGCCTTTATATCGGACTCCAGAATTTCAATATTCGTGGTAGTTGATCCTGTCTTTAATGTACCATCATCATTCACTTTAATTACCTGATTGGTCGTAGATGTTGGGTTACATGTCTCAGGTTGATTGAACAATGTTGCAATTCCAGCACCTGACCCTGTTGGTGTCAGATCTGCAGCTAATATTTGGGAAGCAACGATGTGATAAGCAATCACTCCTTTGATCAAATCAAGGCTGATATCAGCAGGATCTGCAGGGAATCCTGGAGTAGCATACAATCCATCAAATGCCGCGTTGTTTGGTGCAAACAAGGTAGTTGTCCCGGGAGCTCCCAGCAAAGTCTCCAGGTCAGGGAATGCAGCTATATAATCGGCCAACTCAGAAAGATCAGGGTCAGCATCAACTATTTCCAGGATGGTTTGAGTTGGTGGTGGTACTCCTGGCTCATCATCCTCCTTACAGCCACCCAGCACGAAAAGCGCACCTACAAAAGCAGCTACCAGCGTGTTGATTATGAGCGTTCTAAAAAATTTAAATTTCATATGGTTTCGGTTTTAATTTGGGGGTCAAAATAAACAAATAATCTAACAATTGTTATGGCTCCAAATCATAAAAGGTAACCAAACAATACCCTGTACGGCTAATTGACCTTAAAAAAGCTCTTTTGCAATCTTATAGATCGGGTCGGACTTGCCCATGGAATAAAAATGAAGGGTCGGAACACCAAATTCAATGAGTTCCCTAGACTGATTTATTGCCCATTCCACCCCTAATTCTTTCACGGCCGCATTGTCCTTGCACTTCTCCACTTCATCCGCCAGGGTCTCCGGCAAATCGATATGGAAAATGGTGGGCAGGATGTTGGTTTGTGCTTTGGTGGTGATCGGTTTTAGTCCTGGAATAATGGGTATATTGATTCCTTCGGCCCTGCAGCTTTTTACAAAGTCAAAATATTTTTTATTGTCAAAAAACATCTGGGTCACGATGTACTCTGCACCTAAGTCCACTTTTTGCTTGAGGTACTTCAAGTCTATCTTCAGATTGGGTGCCCAAAAATGCTTCTCTGGATAGCCGGCTACCCCCACGCAAAAGTCGGTTGGTGTAGTATTGAGTAAATCTTCGTCCAGGTAAATGCCTTTGTTCATTTTGATCACCTGCTCCAGCAATTCTGAAGCATAATGATGTCCATCCGGCTCCGGCACAAACCTGCCTTCGTTTTTAATGGCATCTCCCTGCAATACCAATACATTGTCTATGCCCAGAAACTGCAAATCGATTAGCGCATTCTCTGTTTCCTCTTTAGTAAATCCTCCACAAATGATGTGCGGAACGGTATCTACCTTATAATGGTTTTGAATGGCAGCACATATGCCAACCGTGCCCGGTCTTTTGCGGGTAGAGACTTTTTCGAGTAAGCCTTTCTCTTTTTTCTTGTAGACATATTCTTCCCGGTGGTAGGTTACATCCACGAAAGGGGGCTTGAACTCCATCAAAGGATCCATGTGGTCAAACAAACGCCTGATGTTCTCACCTTTGAGTGGTGGTAGAATTTCGATGCTAAAAAGCGTTTTACCTTTAGCGTTATTTAAGTGTTCTGTTACTTTCATATTCTGTTTCTCGCAAAGGCCGCTAAGCTAATTCGCAAAGGGCGCAAATCATAAATTATTTACAATTCGGTGAATTCCTTCTTTTAATGATTTAACATTAAAGTTTATTAACAGTGCCAACTTCAGTTCCGACAACTTCAAATAGGTCAAAGTTTGCGCAAAGTGAACTGGAGCCAGTGCATCAATAGATTTCACTTCAATAATCACTTTGTTATTAACCAACAAATCCATTCTGAAGCCAGCTTCCATTTTAATATCCTTATATAAAAATGGCAATGAAGTTTGTCTTTTAATATCCATGCCTAATTTTTCTAGATCGTGAGCTAATGCATTCTCATAAACAGACTCAAGAAGGCCAGGTCCAAGTGTTTTATGCATTTTCTACTGCGGCACCAATCACTTTATATGATATTTCATTCTCTGTCATACTTTGCGTCCTTGGCGTCTTCTTTGCGTCCTTTGCGAGAATCTATCAATAACTCAAATTTGGTGACAACCATTTTTCAGCTTCTTCAATCGTCCACCCCTTCCGTTTAGCGTAGTCCTCCACCTGATCTTTGTTAATTTTTCCCAGTCCAAAATATTTAGATTCCGGATGTGAGAAGTAAAATCCGCTGACTGCGGCAGCCGGATACATCGCAAATGACTCGGTTAATTTTATGCCCACTTCTTCTGCCTTTAAGATGTTAAAGAGCGTTCCTTTTTCCGTGTGCTCCGGGCATGCCGGATAGCCGGGTGCCGGCCGGATGCCGACATACTTTTCTTTAATCAATTCTTCATCTGTTAAAGACTCCCCCACAGCGTATCCCCAAAATTCCTTCCTCACTTTTTCATGCAGCAATTCTGCAAAGGCTTCAGCCAGCCTGTCTGCCAGCGCCTTGGCCATGATCTCCGAATAATCGTCCTGGATGGCCTTGTGTTTCTCGATAAGCTTTTCCAATCCAATCCCTGCCGTCACGGCAAACATGCCCATGTAATCCTTCTTACCCGATGTCTCCGGGGCGATGTAATCAGCCAGACAAAAGTTGGGCAGGTTTTGCGCTTTCTTGTTTTGTTGACGCAAGAAATGAAAACGTGCCAACTGCTCCCTCCTGCCTTCATCCCTAAACAACACCACGTCATCACCTAAAGCTGCTGCCGGATAAAATGCAATCACCCCGTTGGCCCGCAATGATTTCTCTTGGACAATCTGTTCAAGCATTTCCTGGGCATCATCGAACAGTTTTCGGGCCTCACTGCCCACCACCTGATCTTCAAAGATGCCGGGATACCTGCCTGCAAGCATCCACGTTTGAAAAAAAGGTGTCCAGTCGATGTACTTTTTGATTTCCGACAATGGGTAATCTACCAGTTGCTTTGTGCCCAGGAAGGAAGGGGTCACCGGACTTGTCCCGTTCCAATTGATGTTTACCCGGTTTTTCCTGGCATCATCCAATGGAATATAATTTTTTACTTGCTGCTTCTTCTCATGATCTGCTCTCAGCTCAGCGTACTCTAACTTTACCCTTGCCTTGAATACATCCTTTGTGTTTTTGTTGACCAGCTCACTCACCACCGGCACACAGCGTGAGGCATCCAAAACGTATGAAACCGTTCCTGCGTAAGCTGGATCTATTTTTACTGCTGTATGTATGCGCGAAGTGGTTGCCCCGCCAATCAACAAGGGAATGTCCATTTTATCATGCGCCATTTCCTTCGCCACATGCACCATTTCATCAAGGGAAGGCGTGATCAGCCCACTCAGACCGATGATATCCACTTTTTCTTTTTTGGCCACTTCCAAAATTTTTTCTGACGGCACCATCACACCCAGGTCGATCACATCGTAGTTGTTGCAGGCCAACACAACGCCTACAATGTTTTTGCCAATGTCATGCACATCACCCTTGACCGTAGCCAATAAAACCTTGGCTGCTTGCTGACCTGTATTGCCACTCCTGATTTTTTCTTCCTCAAGATAAGGGGTGAGGTATGCCACTGCCTTTTTCATCACGCGGGCACTCTTCACCACCTGCGGCAAAAACATTTTACCGGCACCAAATAAATCACCTACCACATTCATTCCCGTCATCAGCGGCCCTTCAATCACCTCCAGTGGCTTGTCATACATTTGCCGGGCCTCCTCTGTGTCTTCTTCTATGTGATCAATGATCCCTTTTACCAGAGAATGCGTTATCCTTTCCTGTATGGGCGCCTCCCGCCAGCCGTTGTCTACCTCCTTTTTCTTTGCCGAACCTTTCACCGATTCTGCAAAATCAAGCAGGCGCTCGGTGGCGTCATCTCTCCTGTTTAATAAAACATCTTCAACACGTTCAAGGAGATCTTTTGGTATTTCATCATAGACCTCTAACATGGTTGGATTTACGATGCCCATATCCATGCCATGCTGGATCGCATGGTATAAGAAAGCTGAGTGCATCGCTTCACGAACAATCTGATTGCCCCTGAAACTGAAAGACACATTGCTCACGCCACCTGAAACATGTGCTCCCGGCAAATTTTCCTTAATCCATTTCGTGGCCTTAAAAAAATCGAGTGCATAATTCCGGTGCTCTTCAATACCTGTTGCCACCGGAAAAATGTTCGGATCGAAAATGATGTCGGAGGGAGGAAAGCCTACTTCATTCACCAGAATATGGTAGGCGCGCTCGCAAATGCGAATTCTCCTTTCGTACGTATCTGCTTGTCCATTTTCGTCAAAGGCCATCACCACGGTAGCCGCACCGTATCGCCTTACTAATTTGGCTTGTCTGATGAATTCTTTTTCTCCCTCCTTCATGCTGATGGAGTTGACTATGCCTTTTCCCTGCAAGCACTTGAGTCCTGCTTCTATGACTTCCCACTTGGACGAGTCGATCATCACGGGTATGCGTGCAATCTCAGGCTCAGCCGCCATCAGATTCAAGAAAGTGACCATCGCCTCCTTTCCATCCAGCATCCCCTCATCCATATTCACATCGATGACTTGCGCGCCACCTCTCACCTGGTCGAGGGCGACTTCCAAAGCTTGCTCAAAATTCCCCTGCTTGATCAATCGCAGAAATTTGGCAGAGCCTGTAACATTGGTACGCTCACCAATATTGACAAAATTCGATTGGGGTGTGATGATGGCAGCCTCAAGGCCACTTAGTTGAAGCGTCATTGTACTACTGGTGTTTGATTGTTTGCTAAAGCTCGCGGACTGTAGCGCGAAGCCAAATCGGCAATTACTTTGATGTGCTCTGGTGTTGTTCCGCAACAGCCGCCAATTACATTGACAAGACCTTCTTGCAAAAACTCTTCAATCTGCTCACCCATTTCCTCCGGCCCCTGATCATACTGGCCAAACTCATTGGGAAGCCCCGCATTGGGGTAAGCACTGACAAAAAATGGAGCCTTCTCATTTAATACTTGGAGATACGGGCGAAGTTGGGAAGCCCCCAAAGCGCAATTCAATCCAATACTTAGCAGCGGTACATGAGATACGCTAATAAGAAAAGCCTCTGTCGTTTGACCGGACAAGGTTCTTCCACTTGCATCTGTTATTGTTCCTGAGACCATGATGGGAATGGTTTTTCCCGCTTCGTCCATCAATTCCTGAATGGCAAACAAGGCTATCTTGGCATTGAGGGTGTCAAAAATGGTTTCCACCAAAAAAAGATCAACCCCTCCATCCAGAAGACCACGCGCTTGTTCTTTATAGGCTTCCTTCAGCTGATCAAAAGAAATAGCGCGGTAGCCGGGATTATTTACATCAGGAGATAACGATGCAGTTTTATTGGTCGGGCCAATCGCACCTGCTACGAAGCGAGGCTTGTCGGGATTCTCTTTCGTTACCTCTTCAGCTACTTCCCTGGCAATTTTTGCTGACATATAATTTAATTCGTAAACAATGTGTTCCAGGTGATAGTCAGCCTGAGCCACTGAAGTTCCGCTGAAGGTGTTGGTCTCCACGATATCCGCTCCCGCTTCAAAATATTGCCGATGAATATCTTTAATAATCTGTGGCTGTGTCAGCGACAACAAATCATTATTGCCTTTTAATGGAAAGGCATGCTCCTTAAATCGCTCACCTCGAAAATCGGCTTCTTCCAATGTGTGCCGTTGAATCATCGTCCCCATGGCACCATCCAGTACCATGATTCGCTTCTGTAGTATTTCTTGTATTGTCACTCCTTCTGGTTTTGATCTTCGCTTACATCCAGAAAGAGCCTTAAGTGAATGGCCGCTCATCTTCTCCACCGCGATATTTATCGTGGTGAATGGGAATTAGCACAACATCCGCCAGCTGGCGGACAAGTTGCTAAGACATCACAGGGCCCAGTCCCTCCGTCTTTCTGGATAAGCACTGCAAAGAAATACAATTACTTGCTAAAAATGAAGCTTCATATTGCTTATTTTGAGGATTGAAATGATCTCTTACGTTAACTCATTCGATTGAAACTCGCTGCCATTGACATCGGATCAAACGCTATTCGTTTTCAAATCTCTTCGGTACTGGACAAGGGTCCAAAAATCCTCTTCAAGAAGTTAGAATACATCCGCTTTCCCCTTCGCCTTGGGCATGACGTATTTGCCACCGGCAAAATAAGTGATGCCAGTATTGCCAGGTTCATCAAGTTGATGAGTGCCTACAAAACCATGATCGAACTTTACGAGGCGGATGACTATATGTTTTGCGCTACTTCGGCCATGCGGGAAGCTGAGAATGGAAAGGAATTGACGGAAAGGGTGTACAGCCAGTTGGGCCTCACCATCAATTTGATTTCAGGAAAGGAGGAAGCCGATCTGATTACGCGCGCCATTCGATCATATCTTTCTGACCATACCTATCTGCATATTGATGTGGGAGGCGGAAGCACCGAACTCAACCTTTACGTCCATGGTAAAATTGTAAAGACTCGCTCGTTTAAGGTAGGGTCTGTCCGTATGCTGGAACATCGCGACTTGCCCGTGATGTGGACGGACATGGAAAAATGGATCAAGTCAAATGTCAAGAAAACATTTGGTCGGCTTACTGCTGTGGGGACCGGTGGAAATATCAGCAAGATATTTGAACTGGCCGGCAAGAAACCCGGAAAGGCCATCAGCATCAAGACGGTGAAAGAAGTGCGCAAGCGAATTGAAAAACTGACGATGGACGAAAGGATATATGAACTGCAAATGAATCCCGACCGTGCCGATGTAATCATTCCCGCCAGTGAGATCTACATCAAGGTGATGGAGTGGGCGCGTGCCCGGAGCATCATGGTGCCTGATGTAGGGCTTAAAGATGGCATGTTGCTATACTTGCTGGAAAAAAATCAGAAGCAAAGAAAGTTTCAGTTTTAGAACAAGCTAACCTCTTCAATTACTTCCCTGTTCACCGTATAAAAGTCTTTATGAACATTGAAAGGGGGTTCACCAATGGACACTTTTACGGCATAGCTTCCATCCTCTTGCATGATGTAGGTATTCACATTGTCTTTCAGGTTGTACCTCAGGATATTCATGACCTGCTTTTTCAAAATCTCCTGTTCCAGTAAAAAGATAGATTCTATTCTGCGGTCAAAGCTTCGCACCATGGCGTCTGCGCTTCCGATGTAAACCTTGGGCATACCTTCATTATGGAAGTAGTATATCCTGGAATGTTCCAAATATTCACCCACAATAGAAAGGACTTCAATATTTTCGCTCAGGCCTTTGCGTTGGGGTCGAAGGCAACAAATTCCCCTGACGATGAGCTTAATTTGCACTCCGGCTTGTGACGCTGCATACAGGGCATCAATCAATTCTTTATCCTGAAGTGAATTCACTTTCATAATGATGCCCGCAGGCAAACCATGCTGTGCATTCTCCGCTTCCCGCTGCACCAGATTGATCAGTTGAATACGCATGTCGCGCGGAGACGTGATCAGGTTGCGATAGGTAGATGGTTGAGAGTGACCGGTGATGACATTAAAAAATTCTGATACGTCATTGGCATATGCCTCGTTGGTGCTTAACAGGCCGATATCGGTGTAGAGCCTGGAGGTTACCTCGTTGTAGTTCCCACTGGACAGGTGTACATATCGAACCACCTTGTCATCTTCCTCTTGCCTCACAATCAAAAGCAGCTTGGTGTGGGTTTTCAAACTGCTAATGCCATATATCACAAAGCATCCCGCTTTTTGCAGCCGCTTTGCCTCTCTCAAGTTGTTCTCCTCATCAAACCTGGCCTTCACTTCGAACAGCACAGACACATGTTTGCCATTTTCTGCAGCCCGTAAGAGTGCAGCAGTAATCCTTGATTCCTTTGCCACCCTGTAGATGGTAATTTTAATCGAGAGCACTTTGGGATCTTCCGCGGCTTTTTCCAGGAGTTCAATTACAGGCTCCATCGAGTTGTAAGGATGGTGAATCAGGATGTCTCTTTCTTTCAAGACATCAAATAAGTCCCTGGTACCCATTTCGGGAAAGGATATTGGATGAACCGCCTCCTTTAGTGGCGCACGCTGCCCCTTGAATTCCTTGTGATTTATAATTTGCAGTAGGCCTGTGAAATCAATAAGGCCCTCATTCGGGATGGAGATGATATTCCGATCGTCAATATCCCATTGAATTTTAAGCAATCGGAGCATCCATGGATCGGCATTCCCCTGCACATCCAACCTGACCACGCGTCCTGACTTTCTGGTTTGAAGTTTCTTTCTCAGCTCTTCCAGAAAGTTAGATTCGATGTCCTCGCTTTCCTCCAAGGTAAAATCTCCATTTCTGTTGATCCTGAAAAGATTGATGCTTCGTATCTCCACATTGCGGAAAAGCACCTGCATGTTTCTACGAATAATCGATTCGATCGGCACAAAGAGAATCATCCCATCGGGTCTTACAATTTCGTAAAACCTGGAAATGTTACTGGGTACCTGAATAAAAGATACGCGCTTGTTGTTGGAAACTTCGTCACTTACTTTGGTGACCACGCCAAACAACAACCGATGGTTCTTCAGCACGGGAAACGTGTGATAGCTGTCAAACACCATGGGCGTAAGCATGGGGTAAACAGTAAGTGAAAAGTATTTATCTACCCGCTCACTTTCCTCCACCGTGAGTTTATCATAGTCAGCAATGAGAAAGTTGTTCTTTTCAAACTGGGGTTTGAGCTTCTTAATATAGAATTCACACTGGTCCTCAACAAACCTTTTGGTTTGTTCAAGCAGCAACGTGCGAAAGGGTCCCTCACGCAGACCGCTGTAGTCTACCCTACCCTTTCCATAGTCAACATAGTTGTAGAGACTACCCAGCCGAATGGTGCAGAACTCATCCAGGTTACTGGCCGTAATGGAGAAAAACTTCAGCCGATCAAAAATGCTCCGGTCGATATGCCTGGCCTGATCGAGCACCCGATAGTTGAATTGCAGCCAACTTAAATCGCGACTAACATAATTGCTCTCAAATATCTGGCGCGCAATCTTCTCATCGATTTCTTTTGTCCCATTAAGCACTGCAACACTCATTCAGCATCAAATATTAAATATCTACTTTGGCGTACTTGGCATTCTTTTCAATAAACTCCCTGCGCGGGGCTACTTCATCCCCCATCAGCATGGAGAACAAGTGATCTGCTTCGGCAGCCGACTCAATGCTCACTTGTTTGAGGGACCGCCTGTCCGGATCCATGGTAGTGGACCACAACTGCTCTGGATTCATTTCACCTAATCCCTTGTAACGCTGCACACCGATGCTGTCTTCCTTGCCATCCTTAGCCATTTCCTTAACGAAAGCCTCTCTGTCCTCCTCGGTCCAGCAGTAGCGTTCCTCCTTGCCTCGCTTCAGCAAATACAAAGGGGGAAGTGCGATGTACACATATCCTTGTTCAATCAGCTCGCGCATGTATCGAAAAAAGAAAGTGAGTATCAGGGTGCGAATGTGACTGCCATCGACATCTGCATCAGTCATGATGATTACTTTGTGATAACGCAATTTTTTCATGTTAAGCGCCTTCTGATCTTCTTCCGTACCAAAAGTGACCCCAAGGGCAGTAATCATGTTCTTGATCTCCTCATTTTCATAAATCTTATGTTCTTGCGCCTTTTCCACGTTGAGTATTTTTCCTCTCAGGGGAAGTATGGCCTGGAAATTGCGATCTCTGCCTTGTTTGGCAGAACCGCCTGCTGAATCTCCCTCTACCAAATACAATTCACAAATGGAAGGATCTGTACTGGCGCAGTCTGCGAGCTTACCTGGCAAGCCGGTGCCCGAGAGCACATTCTTACGCTGCACCATTTCCCGAGCCTTGCGTGCGGCAATCCTGGCTTGTGCGGCCAGAATGACTTTGTTGACAATTTGTTTGGCCTCTTTGGGATTCTCCTCTAAAAATATTTGAAGCATTTCTCCCACTGCCTGATCAACAGCGCCCATCACCTCGGAGTTTCCCAATTTGGTTTTGGTCTGCCCTTCAAATTGAGGTTCCTGCACTTTTACCGAAATAATGGCTGTCAGTCCTTCTCTAAAATCGTCACCGCTGATTTCCACCTTGGCACGTTCCAATAAGCCAGATTTATCCGCATAACTTTTTAAGGTTCTGGTCAGCGCCCTTCTGAACCCGGCCACATGTGTTCCTCCCTCATGGGTGTTGATGTTATTCACGTACGAAACAAGATTTTCGCTAAACGATGTATTGTAACTCATCGCAACCTGAACAGGTATCTCTCCTTTTTCGCTTTCAATATAAATGGGCTCCGGTATAAGTTTTTCGCGCGTTGCGTCTACATAGCCTACAAATTCTTTCAAGCCACCCTCAGAGTAAAACACTTCGTTGCGGAAGCCCCCGTTTTCATCCTTTTCACGGAGATCTTTCAACGTGATTTCTATGCGCGGATTCAGGAAAGACAACTCCCGAAGGCGTGCAGCCACAGTCTCGTAGTTGTATTCACTCACAATGAAGATGGTATCGTCTGGTTTGAAATGCACAGTTGTACCCCTTTTGTCGGTGGTACCTATCTCGCGAACACTGTACTTGGGTATGCCACGCTCGTATTCCTGCTCATGGATTTTACCGTCCCGGTGTACTGTGGCTTTGAGCATGATAGAAAGCGCATTTACACAGGAAACGCCCACACCATGAAGTCCACCTGATACTTTATAAGTGTCTTTATCAAATTTTCCACCGGCATGGAGTACAGTCATCACCACTTCCAATGCAGATTTTTTCAATTTAGGTTGAATATCGGTTGGGATTCCCCGACCGTTATCTTCCACAGTAACGGAGTTATCTTCATTGATGGTAACGGATATCTTATCGCAATGCCCCCCCATGGCCTCATCGATGGAGTTGTCCACTACTTCCCAAACGAGGTGATGCAAGCCCCGCACTCCCACATCTCCAATGTACATCGCGGGCCGTTTTCTCACGGCTTCCAAACCTTCTAAAACCTGGATATTACTGCCTGAATAGTTACTTGCTTTAATTGCTTTTTCTTCGCTCATTTCGCTGTTTTTACAAGAGGGCAAAAATAAGCTTTTTCAGGTCGTAAACCGCATTTTTGATGGTTTATTATGGGTAATAATTTAGGTGAGATGATGACGCATTTAAGGGCAAAATTCAGCTTCGTTTTCGCTGCTTAAAGTGGGTGATTTTCGCATCATTTTTCTGCCTGTGTACCTACAATTTTCATGCAACTCGTATTTACTCCAAATCAATCATTTTACGAGGTGACTAAACCTTGACTTTAAAGTCCGGGACAACACTTTATCCGTAATTATGCAATAGGATATCCGATCCATCAAAGTCTGACCATAGCCAATGCTTATGAAAAGAGCATTCAAATTGCCCATAGGAGAATGGATCCATACCAGGCTGGCAGCATCAATCTACTTACACCTTGGTTTTGGCCGCCACCTTTTGTTTTACCGTCTTTGCTTTCTTGGTCTTAGGCAATTTACCCTCACTTTTGCCAGCCTTTCCATTTGAATCGTTCTTCTCAGCCAATAGTTGTGCTTTGGCCTTTTGAAGCTCAATCTTTTGTGCCGCACTTACCTTTGGATAAGACATTTTCAACGTTTCAAAGTAACGATAGATTACTGAAGCAATGGCCAGCCTGGCATACCACTTATCGTCAGCAGGTATGATGAACCAGGGTGCCTGGTGGGTTGAAGTTTCAGAAATGGCGTCTTCATAAGCTGCCTGATATTGATCCCAATATCCTCGTTCCCTCAAATCAGCCAAAGAAAACTTCCAGTTCTTGCTGGGGTCATCTATCCTTTCCAGAAAGCGCTTCTTTTGTTCCTTCTTAGATACATTTAGAAAAAACTTCAGAATCAACATGCCGTTGCCTGCAAGATTTTTTTCGAATCGCCTGATTTGCTTGTAACGTGCTTTCCAAAACTTTTTATTAATGTCGTCAATTGAGTCAATGCCTGGAATGTTCTCATTGAGAATAAACTCAGGATGTACTTTTGTTACCAACACATTTTCATAATGTGAGCGGTTATGTATAGCGATCTCTCCCCGGGCAGGCAGCGCAACACTGTGGCGCCAAAAATAGTCATGATCCAACTCAAAGGCATTGGGTGCTTTGAAACTGTACACTTTTACCCCCAACGGATTAAATCCCGACATGATGTGCTTTACAGCACCATCCTTTCCGGCCGCATCCATGGCCTGAAAAATAATGAGTACGCTGTGCTCATTGTGTGCGTACAACTTGTCCTGGATTTCGGCAAGGTGCTTGCGACCAATTTCAAGCATCGCTTCTGAATCTCTCTTATTCAGGGTTTTACCTTTATACTTTGTATTATAATCTTTTAGCTTAAATTTCTTGCCCGGCTTTACTCTCAGGCTGTTGATTTGGATAATTTTTTCATCGGATAACATGGCAGCATAGTTTGGATGGATAATAAAGCTACAATCATATGGCTACCATCCATATGATCTACATCAGTTTTTCAACTAATATTGACGGGTACGCAGCAGGACCAGTGTACAGGCTTCCAACGCTTCAATTCCTTGGTTTTCAAGCATTTGCTCAAATTCAGTATTTTCTGTACCCGGATTAAAAATGATTCTAGCCGGTTTTAGGCTGATCAGGTAATCGTACCACTCTGGCTGATGGACTGGGCCGATGTACATTGTGATCGTATCCACTCCATCAACAGGCGGCTTTTGACGGATATCTAAAATTTCTGCGCCAAACAAGTTCCCCTTTTTTATTCCTACAGGCACAATGGCATGTCCATTGTCTGTCAGCATCTCAGCGGCCAGGTAAGCGTATCTTGCCGGGTTGGTGGTGGCGCCAACAATTACTGTTTTCTTCATTGATTACTTTTCTGCGTACAACCTTTCAATAGCTTCTGCACATCTTTCCCCATCCATGGCCGCAGAAACGATGCCTCCTGCGTATCCTGCGCCCTCTCCGCAAGGGAACAACCCTTTGATTTGCAAATGCTCCAGTGTCTCTTTACTTCGCGGAATTCTCACCGGAGCCGAAGTTCTACTCTCAACACCAACTACCTGTGCTTCGTTCGTAAGGTAGCCTCTCATTTTTGTGCCAAAATTTTTGAATCCCTGACGCAAGCCTTCTGTCAGGAATGCTGGCAACACATCTTTCATCTGCACCGATTGCAATCCCGGTTGATAGGAAGTTTCAAGCAACGTTGAAGAAAAACTCCCATTCATAAAATCCATAAGTTTTTGAGCCGGTGCCATTTGGGTACCTCCACCTGCCTTGCAGGCAGCTTGTTCAATTTCTTTTTGAAAATACATGCCTGCAAGCGGTCCCATGCTCTCAAATGACTTGAATCGGGTGGCATCTACGGCCATCACGATGCCCGAGTTGGCAAACTTGGAGTCCCTCCTGGAGGGGCTCATACCGTTGACCACCACTTCACCAGGGGAAGTAGCCGAAGGCACTATGAATCCACCGGGGCACATGCAAAATGAAAACACACCGTACTCCTTGCCTTCTACATTCGCCTGGTGTACCAGCGCATACGAAGACGCTGGCAAATAGGGGGCACGAACGGTACAATGATATTGCACTTGATCAATAAGCTGTTGACTGTGCTCCACTCTTACACCCAAAGCAAAAGGCTTGGCCTCAATGAGAATATTTTTTTGGTACAACAGTTCGTAAATATCTCTGGCAGAATGCCCTGTTGCCAGTACCATTGCTGACGCATCAATTTTGTTTCCGTCAGAGGTTATAATTCCTTTAATAGCGTCACCAGAAATGATTAAATCAGTCAGTCTTGTATTAAAATGGATTTCACCGCCAGCCGCCAGGATGCTATTCCTCAGTTCAGCTACTACAGCGGGCAGCTTGTTTGTGCCTATATGTGGATGGGCATCGAATAAAATTTGTGATTTCGCTCCGTGGGCAACTAGAATTTCCAGGATGCGCCTTACGTCACCTCTTTTTTTCGACCGGGTGTACAGTTTACCATCGGAGTAGGTGCCCGCGCCTCCCTCACCAAAACAATAGTTCGATTCAGGATTTACCACATGTACTTTGTTGATGGCCGCAATGTCTCTCCGCCTGCTCTGTACATCCTTTCCCCTTTCAATCAAAATGGGTCTAATTCCCAGCTCAATCAGACGCAGGGCGCAAAAAATTCCAGCCGGTCCGCCACCGATAACCAGTACCTGCTGAGCTTTGGAAACGTCCTTATATCCCGCTTTGATGGGTGGACGGGGTTTCCAGTTTTTTTTATGAATCAATTCAACAACGAGTCGCACGATTACCTTTTTGCCGCGAGCATCAATGGATCTCTTTACAGGATGCACGATTACATCATCATCCTCAAGCAGACCCAGTTTAATTCTAAGGGTAAGGTCAAGTGCGTCTTCCTTGAAAGCCTCTTCGGGTGTGAGGCTTAGTTCTATTGCTTTGTTCAATTTGAAAGGTATTTATCCTTTAATGACTATTTCCTTCCATCGAAGGAGAAGGAATATCCAAAATTAAAACCAAATCGGAATGTCTGTGCCAGTTTATTTTGATTCAGTCCCGAAAACACGTTCTCAAATATGGGCTCCACATCGAAGCTGCGATAACCTATACCATAACCCACATAGGCATCTAACGTAAATCCATTTCCATCATTATGCTCCATCAATCGCGTGCCTACCAAAATGCCATATTCAGCCTTTTGTTCGGATGCACTTACCGTAATTTGTGTGCTGGGTGATTGCACAAAACTCATGTTGGTAAAATGCCCCACATTGGTAAACCGCACTTCATGGGCAAAGTACCACATGCCGGTTTTCATCGGATTATAAAACTTCTGTTTCACCGCAATGGCATAGCCGCGCTGAAAAATTCTATTCAGTGCAACTTCACTGTCGGCAGTAAAAAAGGGATCCCGAATTCCTTCGAACTCAAATTCATGTCCCAGGCGCTCCTGATTATAAAACTCAGCTGAAACCGGCAACACGCCCAGGAATGTGGTGAACGGATTTCCCTGGATGATGACACCGCGATATTCGGGAAAACGCTCCACAAAATAGTTAAAACCTTTTTTTGACTTGGAAACTGTAATCACCGGTTTAGAGGGCCTGTTCAATAACGAGTTGATCTCATTCAGTAAAGCTTTGTCTTCATAAAAAGGCTTGTAATATCCAGTCAGCGATCCATCTTCCGCATATAGTTCCCAGGTACCCACCCTTAGGTCATCTTCTATTACGCCTTTGGTTTGCAGGCTTCCGCTGGGATAATATCCCTGATAGATCCCCTTGCCCTTTTCGAAATTGCACTCTCCTTCCAACTTTCCATCTTCAAAGTAATAGCTCCATGCCCCTTGATTTTTGCCATCTACAATCTGTCCTTTTATTTTCAGTCTTCCACTTTCGTAGTACTCTCTGTATTCTCCGGATCCCCCCTGGTAACTCGCCTCGCTTTTCAAACTACCGTTCTGATTTAAGGAGCTCCAGTACCCATTTTTTTTGCCCCCTACAAATTCTCCTCGCGCACTTATTTTTCCATCTTCAAAGTAATAAGTCCAGTTGCCTGCAGGCAAATCGTTGACGTATGCTCCTGTAGAACTGATATTACCTGAGGGGTAATAATATTTCCATTCGCCCTGCTTGCGTCCGTTTGCATATTCGCCTTCTCCACTCAGCGTGCCATCTTCAGCGTAATACCTCCAATGTCCTACATTGCGCGTCCCTGATTTGGGTCCTTCTGCCATCACTTTGCCTGAGTGATAGTACTCAACATACCTTCCATTGTCAGCCACGTACTCGATCTCACCTCGCAGGACACCATCTTCAAAATAGGTTTTCCACAAACCTTCCCTTTCATTGTTTTTATAGAACCCTTCTTCTTTCAAGTCCCCACTTTCATAGTATATTTTCCAATTACCCTCCTTCTTCTTTTCGTTGATCGTCCCCTCCATACTTCGCTGTCCATTTTCATAGTAATATTCCCACAATCCATAGTTTGAGTTTTGACGAAGCACTCCCCTCATTTTCAGGTTTCCCGTTTCATAAAAAAATTCCCAGACACCCGTAGTCTCATTGTTCACAAAATGGCCCTTCGATTCAATGTTCCCATTGAGGAAATAGGAAACATATCTGCCGTGAAGCATATTAGAGATGGTATCTTTTACCTGATAAATCTCTTTCAGGTATTTTTTTGCATCGTCATGATAGGTATAACGCGTTGCGCTTTGTGCATTGCAATAAAAGCTCACAGCCAGGACAAGGATACCTACAAGGACGTTGAACTTATTCACACCCAAAGAATTGAGTATTAAAATTAGGGAGAAATAAGGCCAAATTCTACTGGCTTAACGCCTTTATGACGGCCGCTTTGCCCCACTCCTCTTTTTCCAGTTCCGACCACAACTCAGGATAGAACATTATTTTCTGAAACCGGGGGGGTAAGTACTTTTGCCAATTGGTGCCGCCTGTTGCTTTGATGTCTTCCGGATCTTTCTGTAAATATCTTGCTGCTGATTTCATATGAGCCAATGGCCACAGCACGTTCGCCAGCGTGTCAAATGCACGCATTCGCAAGATGACTTCTTTTGAATTGCTAAATTTTTCTAAATATATTTTTCTTAGATTGCGTTTTTTGTAGGTCTCCCCCCGTTCTAAAAAATCTTTACTGTACTTCTGCTCAAATTGCTGTAAGGTCAACGTCTTCTTTCCAGACTTCAACTCCGTGGCTCCACTTCTCCAATACAAGTGCTCCAGGACCATTTGCAGATTTGTTGAATCATTAAGTTCTTTTCTGTCTTTTGCAGGAACCAAGTTGATCATATCCGTTGAACACAGTTCAATGAGCCTGTATTGAGCGGACTGGAATCCGCTGGCCGGTAGCAGGGCCATTCTGAACTTCAAAAATTGCTCCTTCTCCATCCCGTCAATCATGATGACAAAGGAGTCCTCCAGGTGTTTAAAATACCGAATGATCCTGTCCATTCGCATGATGAATGTCTTTTCCGTAAGGGCTGCGTCAAAAGCTATCTGTTCAATTTCCAGCAATACAAGCCGGAAATACAATTCAGTGATTTGATGATAAATGATAAATATCTTCTCATCGGGAAACTGTGTTTTAGGGTTTTGGAGACTTAAAAGGGTATCCAGGTGGATGTAATCCCAATAGGTTAAATAATCTGCATGCAAAAGCCCGTCCAGGTATGAAGTGAGGTCCTGGCCCATTACCTCATACTTTTGTTCCAGTTTTTTAACTAATTCAAGCAGCTTGGGATCGAGAGAAGATTTATCCATAAATCGATAAAAGAGGTCAGCATCAAGCCAGACAATCCTTCAAATATTTGGCAGGAATCATCTGCTTTCGGTTAAATTTGCCGGAAAGTTAAAAATTTATACCATCGAAGCTAGTGCGTTCAGTCATAAGCTCGAGAAGGATTCAAAAAAATATACCCCTTATGTCATCCACGGCAACCACCCAAACCACCCAATCAAAAAAGTCTATGAAGCAGGACCTGTTTGAACATCCTGATTTCTACCAACTTGATGGGCTACTCACCGAAGAACAAAAACTGATTCGAAGCTCCATAAGAGATTTTGTCAAAAAAGAAATCTCCCCTTACATCGAAGACTGGGCTGAGCGGGCCCATTTTCCGTATGAGATCGTGAAGAAGTTTGGTGACATTGGCGCATTCGGCCCTACCATTCCGCAGGAATATGGCGGTGGTGGCCTTGATTATATTTCTTATGGCCTGATCATGCAGGAAATCGAACGTGGAGACTCCGGGATGAGGTCAACCGCTTCGGTGCAAGGTTCGCTGGTCATGTACCCCATTTACAAATTTGGCAATGAAGAGCAACGAAAAAAATACCTGCCGAAGTTGGCCTCCGGAGAGTGGCTGGGGTGTTTTGGATTGACAGAACCGGATCATGGTTCCAATCCTAGTGGCATGGTGACCAACTTCAAAGATATGGGCGATCATTATCTATTGAATGGTGCCAAGATGTGGATTTCTAACTCACCCAAAGCAGATGTTGCCGTAGTGTGGGCCAAGAATGAATCTGGAAGAATTCATGGATTGGTTGTGGAGCGAGGCATGGAAGGGTTCACTGCACCTGAGACACACGGCAAATGGTCGCTGCGTGCCAGCACTACGGGTGAACTTGTTTTCAACAACGTCAAAGTTCCCAAGGAAAATTTATTGCCCGGCAAAAACGGATTGGGCGCGCCCATGATGTGCCTTGACTCGGCCAGATTCGGCATTGCGTGGGGTGCCATTGGGGCTGCCATGGACTGCTATGATTCTGCTAGAAGGTATGCGAAGGAAAGAATTCAATTCGGCAAGCCCATCGGGTCTTTTCAGTTGGTGCAAAAGAAACTGGCAGAAATGCTCACCGAGATTACCAAAGCTCAATTGTTGAATTGGAGATTGGGTGTGTTGATGAATGAAGGCAAGGCGACTACGCCACAGATTTCCATGGCAAAGCGCAACAGCGTGGAGATGGCGTTGAAAATTGCGCGGGAGGCTCGTCAAATTCATGGTGGTATGGGCATCACCGGAGAATATCCTATGATGCGGCACATGATGAATTTGGAATCCGTGGTAACATATGAGGGTACGCACGACATTCACTTGCTGATTCTCGGAAACGAGATTACCGGCATTCCAGCCTTTTCTTAAATTATTTTTTTAGTCCGTACTTATTTTAATGAAAGCAGTTACCGTACTCGGTGCCCGTCCTCAATTTATCAAAGCCGCTACGGTTTCCCGTGCGTTTAAAGAAGTTGGTGTCCAGGAAATAATTGTACATACCGGTCAACATTTTGATCGCAACATGTCGGAGGTTTTTTTTACGGAGATGGGCATTCCTCAGCCTGACTACAACTTAGAAATAAGCGGATTGGGTCATGGTGCCATGACCGGCAGAATGCTCGAACAAGTTGAAGGCGTACTTTTAAAGGAAAAACCTGATTGTGTGCTGGTGTATGGAGACACCAATTCAACTTTGGCTGGTGCCTTGGCTGCCGCCAAACTGCACATTCCCATCGCTCATGTAGAGGCCGGATTGCGAAGTTTTGAAATGAAAATGCCGGAAGAAGTAAACCGCATTCTGACAGACCGAATCAGCAGCTATCTTTTTTGCCCGACCGCCACAGCAGTAGCCAATTTGGAAAAGGAAGGATTCAGCAGTTTTGGATCAGAGATAGTATTGTGCGGAGACGTGATGTACGATGCTGTTCTCTATTATAAAAAAAGCATCGATCAAAAGGCAACGATTCTAAAATCGCTCAAGCTCAATGATCAACCATTTGTACTCGCTACCATTCACCGGGCGGAAAACACGGATGACATTAACCGACTAGCCGCCATTTGTACTGCGTTAAATGAAATTAATAAAACAGCCAAGGTAATTCTGCCTTTGCATCCGAGAACGAAAACCTTGCTTTCCAAAAGCAACATTCGCCTGGATTTCAAACCCATCGATCCGGTAGGTTACTTTGATATGCTGGCTTTATTGCAAAAATGCGAATTGGTACTGACAGACAGTGGCGGGCTTCAAAAAGAGGCTTATTTCTTCCATAAATTCTGTATTACCCTCCGTGATCAAACCGAATGGGTGGAACTCGTGGATGCGGGAGCCAACCAAATTGTTGGGGCCAATGCTGAACTAATCGTAAAAACCGCTCAGGATAACTATCGAAGAGAATTAACGGTGGATAAATCGCTATTTGGAGATGGGAATGCTGCTTTTAAAATTGCTGAACATATCCGTAAAATTTAACTGAAGCAGATTAAACCTTTTGCCTTTGCCGCAGTCAAAGGGTCTCATAATTTAAAACTATATATGATTAACTCTTTTTTTTCTAAAAAAGCAGGTGCTGCGCTTATTGTCCTGGCGGGCGCCTGTGGTCTATTGGCTTGTAATTCGGATGAAACTAGTACCTCTTTTGTGGAGATTAGGCTGACTGATGCGCCTGGGGATTACCAGGAAGTAAACATTGACATTCAGTCGGTAGAAGTGAATACCACAGATGAAGCAGAAAGCGGATGGAAGACCGTGGACATCAATACCGGTGTGTATGACGTGCTGAAATTGACGGGGGGCATTGATGTATTGTTAGGAACTGCGGAGTTACCCAGCGGGAAAATATCTCAAATACGATTGAAATTGGGCGCTGGCAACACCATTAAGGTCAACGATCAATTGCGTGAACTTTCAACTCCGAGTGGACAGCAGTCGGGATTGAAATTAAATGTGCATTCAGAACTAAAAGCAGGAGTTGTTTACCAATTGTTGCTTGACTTCGATGCGGCCAGATCCATTGTAACCACCGGAAGTGGCACTTACAAATTAAAGCCGGTGATCCGTACCATAGTTGAGGCACAAAGCGGAGCCATTAAAGGAACAGTTAGCCCGGTTGAATCGACTCCGGCCATTTATGCAATTTCTGGTTTGGATACGCTTGCCACAGCTTTCGCCAATCAAACAACTGGTGCATTTCTGTTAAGGGGCCTTGCCCCAGGATCTTACAAAGTTACTTTTGAGCCCGGTGAGGGGTTTTCTTCTATCGTTGAGGAGAATGTGACTGTAACACTTGGTGTGGTAACGGAAATGGGTGAAATATCTATTCCGCAATAAACAGTAAATCAGGTATCATAATTAATCAAGGGCCCGGCTCATCGGGCCCTTATTTTTTATCCATATAGTATTTTCATGGCGTACTTTGCGCCTACTTAGCGATTTCTATGGTTTAAGCAAGCACATGTTCAAATTCTTTTTGATACATGCGCT
>CAYNCP010000018.1:50964-55947 GCA_964395905.1 uncultured Ohtaekwangia sp. | reverse complement strand
CTTAAAATCCTGTGGCTAGTAATAGCTGTACGGGTTCAACTCCCGTCCCGGGTACTAATTTTTAAAAACTACAATTATATAGTAATGGGTTCAATGCTGACGTTTCAGTCAGCATCATGACATCCGCTAAAAGCGGATCGTCACCACTCCCGTCCTGGGTACTAAATTCAATATATAGTTAGTGGGTCCTTAGTCATTGACCCCCACGCTTGCCGTCAAGCAGGCTCTGCATTTTTAGTTGATATTTATTTCAAACTCCACATCCAAATCTGTCTCCCCGGTATCTGACCCAGAGGTGGTGCTTTTTAGTTGAGGTTGGTGCTTGAGCACAATTCGAAAAGTGCCAGAAGATGGCGCTCCTGTTGTCCAGAAAGTAATAATACCAACGGGCAATCCGTCAACATCCTCATCAACGTAATTAACAGCATCCGGGCGATTGTCAATGTTTCCATCTCCAGCAGGATCTGCAAAAACATTGCCCGTCCAGGCATAAAAAAACATGTGCTCATCCCCCTCTTCCTCCACTTCATCAGTGATGTTGTACGCTGGCGAAGACATTTCTGCTAGCTCATTCAATAAGGATAAGGTAAGTGTGTAGGATGTGTTGGCCTGTAAATTGATTGCTCCCTCCACCTGAATATCCTGAACGCCTTCGCCATCCGGGTCAATGGCTGAAACTGAGATGGCGGCTCCACCACCGGCAGGCGTAAAAGTGAGGGTTACTTTGGTGATTAATTCGGGCACATCCTCTTTCATCGGATCGTCATTGCTGCAAGAGGCCAGACTGCCGATTATCGTCAAGATGGCAATTGAAAAAAAGAATTGAAGAATATTGTCCAGTTGTTTAAGTGTTTTCATTAGATCATTTTTATTTAAAAAATACATTTCAAAGAAAAAACAAAATTTCTTCCGATCTCATCGGCATAGTAGCGAAACCTGTTGGTGTACTCACGGTAGGATGTATTCAGTGCGTTTTCCACTGACATCCTGAAATCATATCGAACCTTTGCTCTGCTAATCGAAAATCCAGCGCTTACAGTAAGTAAAGTATACGCATTAGGCACCTCTTTGAAATCAAATATTTTGCTATTGTTCGCAAACAGATCTGTGCCTTGTTGTGCAGCTTCCATGATTTGTCGAGGTGTTATTACCCTGGGTGCCCTTCCCTGCCTTGCCACGTACTTTATTTTGGTCTCCATGAAGAAACGTTTTAAGAAAAAAGCAGTCGGTTCTTCAAAACGAATTGATGTTTCATACTTATTGGAAGGAATAAAGGTTAATAAGTCATCGTTTCGTACATCACCAGCGCGTATCAATGAAATCTGAGGGCTCATTTTGATTCGATTATTAACAGTCCACACCGCGGTCAGGTCTGCCCCAACGAAAAGTGCGTCAGTTTGGGTGTAACGGAAATATGGATAAGTGCCCCTAAGGTTTTGAGTAATGCCACCAGGCTTCAAATAGATGTAATTGAAAATGTAATTGGCAAACCCACTTACATCAATCTGTAAATTCCTCCACTGTCTCTTATAGGTGCCCACCGCCTTAACCGCTCGCTCAATCTTGAAAGAGACATCGTTAATGTTCATAACTTCGTTGGTAGTGTCGTTTAACAAAAGTCCATACTCTATAGCTGCAGCACTTTGATGCGTGCCCAGGCTGTAAAGCTCCGCCACATGAGGTGGACGCCAGGATGTGCTCAGGTTAAAGGCTATTGATTGATTTGGATCGATTTGAGTTGTTGCTCCGGTCGTCAAACTTACATTGTCAAAACTCAGGCTTTCGTCATAGCGGGAGTTCTTAAAATCAAAACCTTTGGCATTGTAGTACCGATAGTCATACCTGGCTCCCAGGTCAAAAACCCATTTGTCACGAACAAATTTGGCCACTCCAAATACGCCTCCGGAAAAATTGACATAGTTAGGGATGAATGCAATTCGTTGTGTCCCAAAAATATTAGCGTTGTTTTGATACATGCCATTCACTCCAATACACAACTCAGTTGCGTTGTCATGGGGTGTTTCCCATTCTGCTTCAATGGTATGGGTGTTCAACTGCAGGTCAATGCTGGGCACACCCGCCAGGCTTCCTTTGCGAATATCAAATTCTTTTCGATTGTTGTTTTGAAATCCATATTGAAGTCGCCAGTCGCCACGATCGGTCTCCATGTGTCCACTTACTTTGAGCAGGTTGTGGCTCACCTGCTGCCGTGGTTCATCAATTTCATAGCCAAATGACTGTGTGGATTGAGGCGGCTCCCGTTCCATGGCCGAGATAAGGTCATCCAGATTGCTTATGGCTGTGCCTTTCAAAATACCCAGGTCCGTTCTGAAGTGACTAAAAAATAATTCGAATCCCTTTTTGTCCTCGTGATAACCAACTGCACCGGAAAAGTTAAGCTCTTTGACACCGGTATTTGTAAGCGAGTAATCAGGTGTATGAAAATCTCCTGCTTGTTTTCCCGTTCCCTGCAACCGCCAACCCCAACCAGGATGATTCTTAACACCTCCTTCAAGCAGTCCAGACATCGTGCCGGATCTCCCGTTGCTTTGTCCAACAACATTCAGGGTTCCACCCATTCCTTCACTTACCGGTAGACCAGCCGGATTGACAATAACCACACCGCCCAACGCATCGGTGCCGTACTTAATTGACGATGCGTCTTTGACCACCACAATGTTGGATGCAATAAAGGGATCTATTTCGGGGGCATGCTCTGCTCCCCACTGTTGACCTTCCTGACGAATACCATGATTCAGAATTAACACCCGCTGACTGTGCACTCCGTGAATCACTGGTTTAAAAATTCCTGGTCCAGCCTGAATCGTATTAACGCCAGCAATCTCTTTCAGCGATTCACCTAAGGTCTTTCCGGCAGCTTCGGACAGTTTCTGACCGCTCAGAACGGAATAATTTTGTGAAGTCTCCAGATTCTCTGGCTTTTCTTCAACCACCACCTCCCGCAAAGTAGCAACTTCGGGTTGCATCGTTATCGTTATGTCAACTGCCCCGTCAATGTCAACTTCAAATACCTGCTCCTTAAATCCCAGGTACTGAACAGTAAGGTGGTACATGCCGGAACAAATAAGATTTATCTCAAATTTCCCATCTGTATCGGTAGTCGCTCCTTTGTACGATGGATCAAGTACAAGTGCAGCTCCAACCAGCACTTCCCCGTTGTTGTCCATTACTCTACCCGATAGCACATGGTTACAGGGATTTTGACCGAGGCAAGACATTTGTAAAAAATACGTGACAATTGATATTGAAAATAGCTTTTTCAAAACTCAATTTTAAAAAACCAATAAATGAATAGTATACGACACAATGCGTACTGACCCAAGCTTTGCCTGGTGCAGAGAGAAAGGAATCAGCTTAAGGGAGGGGCTCGTGGTGCAAGATGAAAACATGGCTCGCCCGAGATAGGGGCATGCGTGAAAGCCAGTTCAGTCCTGGAGTAAAACGCTAACTGCTGTGTTGAATTTGCATCAAATAAATGATAGGATTGGATGGACAACTGACAAAACGCACACTTTTTTACCGCAGTGAAATGAGTTGGATGCTCACAACTCTCCTTCGCATTGTGATAAAGGACCTGATGGCAACTATTTTTCTCATTGATCTCTGAATGCAGATTTTGTTCTGCCACAGGATCGTGAAATAACGTGTGGAGCGTGGATAGCTCAAGCGCTCCTGCCAGGTATACGCTCAATAAAACAAGCACAGCAAGGAGTTGAACGCTCTTTGCCTGGTTACTGATTCTGCCTGTTTTAAAATTATTCATTCAATGAATCCCCAATATCCCACAAAAGTAAAGCGATTTTCAACTTACTCCAAAATATAAATCCGATCACCATCATTCTTTTACCAATGGCAAATGTTAAAGGATCAGCGAGCTTTGCCTGTGTTGTAAGGTCATATTTATTTGTCAATTTTGTTGCCTGCATGAAGTTACAAGTACTTGGAAAAGTGATAGACGATCAAACACGATGTGTTCACTATCATCAGGCTAATGACATCATTGCGATTAAATTCAAATGCTGTAGAACTTACTTCCCGTGTCATGCTTGCCATGAGGAAACGGCTGACCATGAAATTGTCAGGTGGGCCGTTGATGAGTTTAATGAGCACGCCATACTTTGTGGGGTTTGTAAGGTAGAATTAACGATTGCAGAGTATATGCTGAGCGGTGAGCAATGTCCTAATTGCAAGGCTTCTTTCAATCCAAATTGCAAGTTGCATTACTCGCTTTATTTTGAAGGCCCATGAGCTTGTGCTCAGGTTGTTCGGGGCTTTGCCAAAGCCAGAAGTTTTACAATGATTAGTCTTATCAATAAAATCCAGGGTAATCCGTGGAAAAGTGCGTCTAACCAATCAATACCTCCCATGCCAACGGCCCCCCCTGCTATCCACCTCAGTTTGCCCCAGACATGAGGTTCAGGCACAAAAGGAGCAAGCCCGGGAATTATGCAAAAAAGTACGATGGCTTTCCAGTTATTAAGAAACTTCATTGAATAATTAAAAAAAATAGGGTTTATCCGATCCTCAGGGATGCTTATCGATGTGGTTATTTTTCCAATGTAGTTGGACACACGTAGTCAGTAAGCGGAGCACCCGCTTTTCCTAATGCTTTGATTCCTCCAGCTACTTCTACAAAGTTCTCCCAGCCTCTCGATTTAAGTATGGACGCTGCCACCATAGAACGGTAGCCACTCTCACAATGCATGTAAAACTTCTCATATTTGGGAAAAGAGGCCAGGTGGTCATTGATAAAATCCAGGGGGAGATTAATAGCACCATCAACATGCTCGGCCGCATATTCAGTTGGCTTACGCACATCAATTACCTTTGCTTGCTTTTGGCTGGCTTGCTTAAGGTATTCTTCAGCTGAAATAGACTCAATCGTGTCCACTTCTTTTCCTTCAGTCTTCCAGGCATGCATTCCGCCTTTAAGAAAACCCAAAGAGTGGTCATAGCCTACTC
>CAYNCP010000018.1:14438-50954 GCA_964395905.1 uncultured Ohtaekwangia sp. | reverse complement strand
CTACTCTTGCCAATCGCCTCACTACTTCTTCTTCTCTACCTTCTTCAGCAACAATCAACAATGGCTGTTCCACACCCGGTATCAATGAACCTACCCAGGGCGCAAAGCTTCCATCAATGCCTATATTTATTGAATTGGGTATAAATCCCTTAGCAAAAGTTTGTGCTGCCCGGGTATCCAGCACCAACGCCCCTGTCTCATTGGCGGCAATCTCAAATTCGTCAGGAGTTAAAGCTCGCAAACCCTGGCTCATCACCTGGTCAATATTCGCATATCCTTCTTTGTTGAGTCTTACATTCTCAGGAAAATACGAAGGTGGGGGAAGCAAGTCGTCCGTTACTTCCTTTATAAACTCATTTTTAGACATGTCAGCCCGCAGGGCATAATTCATTTTTTTCTGATTGCCCAGCGTATCAACGGTTTCCTTCATCATGTTCTTTCCACAAGCTGAACCGGCTCCATGCGCAGGATATACAATCACTTCATCTCCCAGTGGCATGATCTTATTGCGCAGCGAATCGAATAACAATCCAGCCAAATCCTCTTGCGTCATGTGTGCAGCCTTCTGCGCCAAATCCGGTCTGCCCACGTCACCTAGAAAAAGAGTATCCCCTGAGAAAATGGCATGGTCTTTTCCGTTTTCATCTTTCAACAGATAAGTTGTTGACTCCATCGTATGCCCTGGCGTATGCAGCACTTTGATCGTTAGTTTTCCCACTTTTAGCTCTTCCCCATCTTTGGCAATGTGGCAATCAAATTTTGGAGTGGCCGTAGGGCCATAAACTATGGTACCGCCTGATTTTCTTGCCAGATCAATATGACCTGAAACAAAATCGGCATGAAAATGGGTTTCAAGAATATACTTTATGGTGGCATTGTCTTTTTTAGCACGCTCAATATAGGGTGATGTCTCCCTCAGGGGGTCGATGATGACTGCTTCACCTTCTGACTCTATGTAATAAGCACCTTGTGCAAGACATCCGGTGTATATTTGTTCAACCTGCATATTCGTAAGTGAAATTATTTCGCAAAAATCCTAAATTTTCAATTCAAAAATGGTGACCTAGGTTACAGTTTCATTCTTTTTGAATTCGTTTCTGTTCAAACCATCATTTGGCTTGAGAAGTTCCTTTCGTCTGGTTACTCAGGCCGGCTCAAGTTTCTGCTCGTATTCCTTTTTTAGCTCTCGTGCATGCGCCTTATTCTTAGACAATTTGATATGCTTTGGCACACCTTTTAAATCCCAAATTAATCCGGTCCAGGACAACACTTTTAAAATGTACCAGGTAATGTCAATTTCCCACCAAAAAAATCCCTGCTTTGACGCTACTTCATAATAGTGATGGTTGTTGTGCCAGCCTTCACCAAGGGTGAGCAAGGCCAGCCACAAACTGTTTTTCGACTCATCATTGGTTTCATAGCGCTGGTTGCCAAACTTATGCATGATGGAGTTAATTGAAAATGTTCCATGGTAGAGGATAACAGTACTTAGGAAAAATCCAATAAACAAGGTTGATAATCCTGCCGATGTGAACATAGTCAAAATACTTCCGCCATTTACAATGCCACCCAAAGCGGTAACTGCTACGGCTAAAATTACAGGGGGAACTAAATAGTGCTTGTTCAGCCAAACCAATTCCGGATACTTCGCATAATCTCCAATCACTTTGAAATCCGTCTCCTTGAAATCAGGCCCCACAATCCAGCCAACGTGCGAATACCAAAAACCATAAATTTTCATGGAATGCGGATCTGCAGGTGTATCGCTATTGCGGTGATGATGACGATGGTGTGCAGCCCACCACAACGCTCCTTTTTGCGCTGAAGTCTGCGCCATAAACGCAATCACAAATTGAAACCAACGCGAAGTATTATAGGACTTATGCGCAAAATACCGATGGTATCCTCCGGTGATCCAAAACATCCGGAATACATATAAAAAAACACACAGTAGCCAGTCAAAAAGGGTTGCGCCTGTCCAAATAGCAGCCAGGGGCAACAAATGGATAACGGCAAACGCAATTTCCTGCTTTAAAATCGGTTTTCGTCTTACTTCCGGTGCTAAGGTTGATTCCATGTGCTAACAACAAAATTGTGTGTCATTAATTCCCTTCAAATCAATTTCGCAAAGTTATTGGCTTTGCTTCCTTAATCAAACTAGAAGTATACAATCTTAGTCTTAAAACCAACACTTGTTAGGTTTAATTTTAAATCATCAGAGGCTACCATTGATCGCCATCTCAGCATTCAAAAAAGGAATGTTATTGAATGCCCCCTATTTTAAAAAAAAAATATCGCTAGCCTTAATAGAAGGAAGTTTTGCACTAAAGTTTACTAAAGGTCTTGTCAACAACTGCCTCATATAAATCCATAAACTCAGTCGCGTCCATATCCTGATGCAAATACACATCTTCATCGTCCACACCGAGGTCAATGCAACATGAATCCTTTTTCTTGTGATACCAAACCCGCACTCCGGATGAAGTAAACATCGCCATTTTTAACCGCATGACATGTCTCCGGCCTTTCTTGATCAGTCCGCCTAAAACCTGGTTGTAGCGATGCTCAATTTCTATCTTTAACAGTACTTCCGAATTGTCTGAAGATGTGTGAGTGAGTTCTGCTTTGCTTAATTTTTTAAACTTGTTAAATGGATTCTCATTTTTCCATTGCACGTTGACTTCCTGAGCCAGCGACACGTCAGCAAAGTGAAACAACCTAACGAGTTGTTGTTCCAAAGGAAGTACCAAGTCGTTTTCAATGATGCCAGGATTGTTTGACTCTATTCTGAATGAAATGATCTTTGCTGATTTGTTGGCCTCTATTTTTTGGGCAAACGCCAATCCATAGCAGATGAGTAGCAACCCAAGCAGCGCGAACTTTTTCATTCTTTTTTTAAGTAAGTCAATAGTTCGTTGAGTTTTAACAACGCCTCCACCGGGCTAATTGAATTGATGTCAATTTTGCTCAGCATTTCCTCCATTTCTTTAAGTTTAGGATCCGTTTCAAACAAATCCATTTGTGAGGATGGCTTTGGCAATGTCTCCATTTTCTTTTTGGATTGATTTTTTTGCTTGTCCTTTTCCAGAAAATGAAGGATTTCATTGGCCCTCAGTACGATTCGATTGGGCATACCGGCCAGCTGGGCTACATGAATTCCAAAACTGTGCTCGCTACCACCCTCCTTTAGCTTGCGCATGAAAATAATTTTCTCACCGGTTTCTTTTACCGAAACATTGAAGTTTTTGACCCGCACCAAATCTTCCGCGAGTTGGTTGAGTTCATGGTAATGTGTGGCAAAAAGGGTTTTGGGTTTGAACTCTTTGTGGTTATGCAAATACTCCACAATGGCCCAGGCAATGGACACGCCATCATAAGTGCTCGTGCCTCTTCCAATTTCATCCATTAAAATGAGACTGCGGTCACTCAAATTATTGAGAATACTTGCCGTCTCGATCATTTCTACCATAAAGGTGGACTCTCCCCGGGAAAGGTTGTCGGAAGCGCCAACCCTGGTAAACACTTTATCTACTACACCAATACTGGCCTCGGATGCCGGCACAAAACTTCCAATCTGGGTCATCAAAACAATTAAGGCGGTTTGGCGAAGCAATGCGGACTTACCCGCCATGTTGGGCCCCGTTATAATTAATATTTGCTGCGATTCATTGTCGAGAAAAATATCATTGGGAACATAACTTTCTCCGATGGGCAATTGTCGTTCAATAACCGGATGTCTTCCGTCTTTTATGTCAATGATTTTTGAATCATTGATGTGAGGCTTGATGTACTTGTTTGCCCTGGCCACCAGCGCAAATGACAACAGGCAGTCCAATATCGCAATCACCTTTGCATTCTGTTGAATTTGTGAAACAAAGTCCGCTGCCTGCAATACCAAATCCTGAAAAAGTTTTTGCTCTATTACCGTTAGCTTTTCCTCAGCATTGAGAATTTTTTCTTCATAGGTCTTTAACTCTTCGGTAATGTAGCGTTCTGCATTTACCAAGGTTTGCTTTCTGATCCATTCCGCTGGCACTTTATCTTTATGCGTGTTGCTTACTTCCAGGTAATAGCCAAATACCTTGTTGTAAGATATTTTCAATGAAGAAATACCCGTTTTCTCGACCTCACGTTTCTGCACCTGCAGCAAATAGTCCTTACCGGAAAAGGCGATACTCCTGAGTTCATCCAACTCCTCGTTTACACCCTGCTTGATTATTCCTCCCTGATGCACCAGCATGGGCGCGTCATCCTTCAATTCTTTTTCAATTTTCTCCAACAAAAAATCGCACCGCTCTAGCTGGTCACCCAGCTTCAAAAGATGTGCAGCTTTTTGCTTCAGCAGCAAATCCCTGATGGGCAGCACCGCCTGCAGCGATCTTTTAAGTTGCACCATTTCGCGTGGGTTGATTCGACCTACTGCTACTTTGGAAATCAGGCGCTCCAGATCGGCAATATGACGAAGCTGATTCGCAATATTTTCAGCAAGCTCCTCTTCTCGGTAAAAAGTCTCAACTACACTAAGTCGTTCTTCGATAGCAGCCAATTCTTTAAGGGGTAAGATCATCCACTTGCGCAGCTGCCTGGACCCCATGGCCGTGATGGTTTTGTCCAGTATTTGAATGAGCGGGACGCCTCCCTCCTGCTGTGCATGTACAATCTCCAGATTCCGAATGGTAAATTTGTCCAGCCAAACGTATTTGTCTTCGTCTATCCTGGAAATGGAGGCGATGTGATGTGTTTCCTTGTGTTCTGTTGCTTCCAAATAGTGCAGGATGGCGCCTGCGGCTATGATAGATTCCTGCATCAGGTCAATACCGAAACCTTTCAGGTTGACCGTTTTAAATTGCGTAATCAGCTTTTCATAGGCATAGTCGTTGGCATACACCCATTCATCCAGCGCAAAGGTGGCATACTCCTCCCCCAACTGACGCTCAAATTTCTCGCGGTGAGGTTTGCTGAAGATAATCTCAGCTGGCGCGAAACTTTGAATGAGCTTGTATATATAATTTTCATTGCCCTCTGCAGCATAAAATTCCCCGGTGCTTATGTCAAGAAAGGAGATGCCATAAATATGCTTACCCACATGAATGGAGGCGAGAAAATTATTCTGCTTTTTCTCCAGCACATTGTCATTGTAAGAAACTCCTGGCGTCACCAGTTCGGTAACACCCCGCTTTACAATGCCTTTGACAAATCGAGGATCTTCCAGCTGGTCACAGATAGCCACCCTGTGACCTGACCTGACCAACTTGGGCAGGTAGGTGTCCAAAGCATGATGCGGAAACCCGGCAAGCTCAATTTCAGAAGCAGAACCGTTGCCCCGCTTCGTAAGAACAATATCCAATACCTTGCTGGCCTTGATGGCATCCTCGCCAAATGTTTCGTAGAAGTCCCCCACCCTAAACAAAAGCAACGCACCAGGGTATTTCACCTTGATGGCATTGTATTGCTTCATTAAAGGAGTTTCGGAGTTGGAGGCCATGAAGGGCAAAGATAAAATCCAGCGACAAGAAGCAACGAAGATGGTTAATTATCTTTCATTTTGTGCCAACGATGATCCACATTTTATCTCCCTTAACCTGCTCGCGATCGATGTAAGGGTCTTGTTTGTAAATAATGTTAAATCCTGCTTTTTTCAAATCTTCCAGTGCATAGTTCATTCCCAATTCATGTTTACGCTCCTGTTCACTTCTTTGAAGCTTCCTTCTTTCTTCACCAATGGGCTCGCAAATGACAAGCCTGCCACCCGCTTTTAAAGCAGATTTAATGTGCTGCAGCATTTTATCATGATCATCCATCTCATGATAGGTGTCAATTATTAAAGCCCCATTGAGGCTGTTGGGTTCCAGGTAAGGATTGTCGTAGTCACCCGTCACGGTCACAACATTCGTGATCCCCATGTCCTTCAAATGGGCATTTAACTTATCCAGCCGGTTCTGCTGAACGTCTACAGCGAAAACCTTTCCAGTAGAACCAACCACTCTGGCAAGTTTCACGGTCATATACCCTTCGTGACAACCCACATCTGCCACTTTGCTTCCTTTTGACAATTTCAATAAATCAATGATCTCACTCGCGCGTTGCCATTGGTCGCGCTCTTTCCATGCATTTTCGGTATAGATATTTTTCCATTGATCCTGCGAGTGACAAGAAACGGTTATCAAAAAAAGCGGAATCATGCATAAAAATTGCTTCATCTTGTTTATCAACGACAAGCTCCAAGGCATGTTGCAAATATGTGTGTATAGCACCTAATAGTTGGTTTTTCATTCTACTTTTGTGCGGTGAAAAAATTAAAACTTGAGGAATTGGGCAGAATTTCCACCGAGGCCTATAAAAAGGCTGAGAAGCTTCCCGTTGTACTTCTTCTGGATAATGTAAGGAGCCTGCACAATGTGGGTTCTGCTTTTCGTACGGCTGATGCCTTTCGCGTAGGAAAAATTTACCTTACCGGCATCACGGGTCAACCTCCACATCGTGAGATACAAAAAACGGCACTTGGTGCTACGGAATCTGTGGACTGGGAATACATGGAAGACGGAACGACTTTAGTGAATCAATTAAAGCAGGAAGGGTATACTATTGTTACTGTAGAGCAAACCACCGAAAGCATCTCCTTAGCAACCTTTGCGCCCAATCCTAATTCAAAATATTGTCTTGTCTTTGGAAATGAGGTAGATGGGGTCAGTGAGGAACTTATCAAGCAGGCAGACCTGGCCATTGAAATACCACAATCAGGCACCAAGCATTCCATCAACATTTCCGTTTGTGTGGGTATTGTGGTGTGGGAGATATCCAAAAAGCTGACCTAGATTCAAGTTATTATTTGCATTTTTGCAGTTCAATAAATATGTCAGATCGCTATAACCTTCGCGGGGTATCCGCATCCAAAGAAGATGTGCACAATGCCATAAGTAAACTGGATAAAGGATTGTACCCAAAAGCTTTTTGCAAGATCGTGGAGGACCATTTGGCGGGTGATCCTAACTACTGCACCATCATGCATGCAGATGGGGCCGGCACAAAATCCTCTCTCGCCTACGTATATTGGAAAGAGACTGGAGACATATCCGTATGGAAAGGAATCGCACAAGATGCCATCATCATGAACGTGGACGACCTCCTTTGCGTTGGCGCCACCACAAACATTCTGTTGTCTTCAACCATCGGAAGGAACAAGAATCTCATCCCGGGAGAAGTAATCTCAGAAATCATTAACGGATCGGAAGAAGTATTATCCATGCTTCGAGACCATGGCATGAATATCCACAGCACAGGTGGAGAAACAGCTGATGTAGGTGATTTGGTGAGAACTATTATTGTCGACAGCACGGTAACTGCCCGCATGAAACGCAGTGAGGTCATCTCCAACGATAATATTAAACCAGGTGATGTCATAGTTGGGTTGGCTTCATACGGACAAGCCAATTACGAAAAGGAATACAATGGCGGTATGGGAAGCAATGGACTTACCTCAGCCAGACATGATGTGTTTTCTAAAGAATACAGCAAAAAATATTCCGAGTCATTTGATGCTTCAGTTCCTGATGAGCTGGTCTACAGTGGCAAATGTAAAGTGACAGATACGATTCCAGATGCTCCTATTAACGTTGGTAAACTGGTTTTATCACCAACGCGAACATATGCGCCCATATTGATACAGTTATTTAAAGAACTCAGAAACCAAATTCACGGCATGGTGCATTGCAGCGGAGGCGCACAGACCAAAGTGATGCATTTCATTGATCAACTTCACGTGATCAAAGACAACATGCTTCCCATACCTCCACTTTTCAAACTCATCCATCAAGAATCAGGTACAGACTGGAAAGAGATGTACAAGGTTTTTAATATGGGCCACCGCATGGAAATTTACCTGGAGGAAAAATATGCCAGCGAGGTTATTTCCATTTCAAAATCTTTTGGCGTGGATGCACAAATAATCGGAAGAGTTGAGATATCAACTCAAACAAAAGTTACCATCAGGGGCGACCACGGAGAATTCAGGTATCCTTAGCGCCTTTCAATTGTCATTCTTAAAATACTTGTCTTCATCGAAGTCATCAAAGTTCTTTTTTTGAACGACACCGATTTCAAGTATCTTAAATTCAGTTCTTCGGTTGCGCTGGCGGCCTTCGGGGTTATCGGTGCCATCTGGATTGGTATTTCTGGCAATTGGCCTTTCTTCCCCATATCCTTTGGCAACAAGTCTGTCCGGTGCGATTCCTTTGCTTATCAAATACCTCACGGTCGACTCGGCTCTTCTTTGCGACAATTGAATATTATAGGCATGAGAAGCAATACTATCAGTATGAGAGCTCATCTCAATTTTGATTTCAGGATTGTCCGTTAACAAGTCCACCAACTTATCCAATTCCACTGCGGCATCAGGCCGGATGTCCGATTTATCCAAATCGAAGTAGATGTTATTAAGTACAAATATTTTGTTCTTCTCCAGTCTGTCAAGCACCACAATGGTATCCAGCGTGATATTGGTCACCAGTTCTTTTAATGATTCAAGAGGGATTGATTTGCCATAAGTGGTGAACTTCTGCCTTTTTACCAGGTAGCCATCAGTTTCCCCGACAAGGGTATAATTTTCATTTTCGTATACCCGGAAGAAAAATTTTCCATCGTTACCCGTAACAAAGTCTTGCATCACTTCTCCGCGCTCATCCAATATGGTCACTTTGGTATTGGCCAACACTTCAAGCGTACTGTCCTTTTTCGGAGTCATGGTGATTCCCTGAAGGAAATAATTGACTACGCGAAGATTGGGGTCTTCATTAACAAAAGTATAGATGTCATCATCTCCTTTGCCTCCTTCCCTGTTGGAAGTGAAAAACCCGCGGTCTGCCTTGAAAAGAAAAATGCCAAAGTCATCGGCTGTCGAGTTCATGGGTTGTCCCAGATTTTCGGCCACATCCCTCCCCTTTGATCTTTTTATCTCAAAGAGGTCGAGCATGCCAAATCCAGGATGCCCATCAGATGCAATGAAAAGTTTATTGCTTTCACTTACATAAGGGAACATCTCATTGCCAGATGTGTTGATGTCAGGCCCCAAGTTTCTTACCCTTGAAAAGCGACCACGAGAATCCATCCGAGCCGTGTAGATATCCAATCCACCATATCCCCCCTTTCTATTGGAAGAAAAATATAAGGTGCGTCCATCGGGACCAAAAGCCGGAGTCGATTCCCATGAATCAGGCAGGTTGATGTTAATTTGACGAGGCTCTTCCCATTCCCCGTTTCTGAATCTTGACATGTACAAGTCCACATCCGGATTCCCTTTTCTCTTCCCAGTATTGCCTTTGGCGAAAATCATTATTCGTCCATCAGGCGAAAAAGTAACACAGCCATCATTTACATTGGGCGAATTGATTGTTTCAGGAAGTGGTGCAAGTGTGGATACATCCACATTTGCCCCTGAAGTTCGCGCTTTGTACAATTTGGTAAAAGGCGTGCCTGTAGCCAGGTACACACGACTGTCATCACGGCTTGCGGTGAAATATAACTCTCCATTTAAATAGGCCGGAGAGTATTCACTTAGCGGTGTATTGACCGCATCGAGACTTTTCACTTTATAATAACTGGGCTTTTGAGAAAGCTCATCGATGTAATTGATCCCGTCAATTTCCCTCTGCACCCGACTTTTGAATGCCTCATCCTTGGATGTTAATACGATATCTTCAAGCTGGGCTTTGGCTTCCTGATATTTACCATTAGCCTTTAATGCCTGGGAATAGTGAAGCATGACTGAATCCCGATTGACATCCGGACCTTTGGCCTTGGCATAATAAGGTTCTGATTCCTTAATGCGGTTTGACAGTCGGTATGATTCAGCGATGTAGTAATTCGCCTTACTATTGTTGGGGTCTTTGGCCAGTACACCTTTATAATAGTTGATCACACTTTGATATTTACCAAAGCGCAATGCTTTCATGGCCTTTTTCTCGGGCCCACACCCCAATAGCAAAAGGATAACAAAAAACGAAACTGCCCTTAACCTCATATTATGCTCTAAAAAGCAGATAAAATTACTAAAAAGATAATTGCTTCAGGCTAACGCGCTTTTAGGTAGATATCTGGCCAGCCATGACTTGCCTACTGGAATCATCCAGTTCTCTAAAAAGGCTGTCTTTGTCTCCACTAAATTATTAAACGTGATAGTAGAAGGACTTAGCGTGCCAGAAGCAAATAATTCCTTCAATTGCATAAGTGGGTATAACACTACTTTGTTATTGAGAAGGAAAGCCGCAAGTGTTCGATCAAAAAAGTCGATGTTGTGTTTTGCGCCTAGCTCTTTCAGCACACGCACGGATCCATCAATGGAGCAACCGCTGGGGCTGCCTGCCTTCTCATCTACCGCTAAAATCAAAAATTGACGATGGGCTAATTGATAAGATGTCTGCAATGGTGCACCATGTGCCTGCCACTGATCGCAAAATCCCTTTATTACCTTTTCAACCTCAAGCGCTACCTGATCTGATACAGTTCGATCAAGTTGGTAAACCCAAACCCTTGCGGTAGGTGATAATTCTTCAAATGGCACAAACATATTTCTACTCTTATCTCAAATTTATAAACCCTGCGATTCCGCGATTAGTTCAGCCAGATCCTTCACTTTTACGTCAGCTTCCCGTTCTTTGTTCTTTACGCCATCGCTCATCATGGTTAAGCAAAATGGACAAGCTACAGCAACGGTGGTAGCGCCAGTATTCAAGGCTTCTTCAGTTCGTTCAACATTGATGTCCTTATTCCCCTTTTCCGGTTCTTTAAACATTTGTGCTCCTCCGGCTCCGCAACAAAGTCCGGTTGTGCGGCATCGCTTCATCTCTACCAAGTCTGCATCCAGCGATTCCAGCACGGCCCTGGGTGCTTCATAAACACCATTGGCCCTTCCCAGATAACATGAATCATGATAGGTAATTTTCTTTCCTTTAAAATCTCCACCCTCCTTCATTTTAATTCTCCCTTCATTGATCAATTGTTGCAGCATCATCGAGTGGTGGATCACTTCATAGTTTCCGCCTAGCTCAGGGTACTCATTCTTTATTGTGTTGAAACAATGAGGGCAAGCGGTCACAATTCTTTTAATTTGATAGCCATTCATAATAGTGATATTGTTCATGGCTTGCATTTGAAACAGGAACTCATTTCCTGCCCTTCTTGCAGGATCACCGGTGCATGTTTCTTCCGGGCCCAACACCGCAAACTTGATTCCAACTGCATTCAGAATTTTCGCGAACGCAATGGTAACTTTCTTGTAACGATCGTCAAAAGAGCCAGCGCAACCTACCCAAAATAGGATTTCGGGTGTTTCATTCTTGGCGGCAAGTTCCGCGACAGTAGGCACCAAATAATTTTGATCGCTCATGTTCAAGATTTAGATTTTAACTCATTGGCCCAATTGAATCGATCCGTTGGGGGGAATTTCCAGGGCGCAAAACTGGTTTCCAGGTTTTGAAACATCGAGTTCCACTGCGCGGGTGAGCCGGACTCTTCCATGGCTACATACCTTCTCATTTCCAGGATGATTTCCAGCGGGCTGATTAACACCGGGCAAGCCTCAACACATGCATTGCAACTGGTGCAGGCATTTATTTCTTCTTTGCTGATGTAATCTCCCAACAATGATTTGCCGTCATCAACTCCTTTTGCTCCTTTAGCCAGGTTGTTTCCAATTTCCTCCATCCTGTCGCGCGTATCCATCATGATCTTTCGAGGAGATAATTTTTTCCCGGTAAGGTTTGCCGGACATTCCGCAGTACATCGGCCGCATTCTGTACAGGCGTAGGCCCCCATCAAACTATTACGGCTTAAATCCTTTACATCCTTGACCCCAAATCTTCCCGGTTCTACAGCCGGTGGATCCGGAGTGCCAATACCCAGCATGCTTTTGACCTCATTCGTCACCACAGGCATGTTCTTCATGTGGCCTTTAGGATCAAGATTAGCAAAGTAGGTGGTGGGAAAGGCCATGAAAATATGCAGGTGCTTGGAGTAGGTGACATACAATGCAAACCCAAGAATGCCCACGATGTGAAACCACCAGGCAAAACGTTCCATGATGATAAGACTCTCGGTATCCAATCCATCAAAAAGGGGAATAAGGAAAGAACTAAAAAATAGCGTTCCGGTATGGACATAATGTTCATCTTTGGATTGCAATAGTTGATCTGAGGCATTCATGGTAAGTATGGCTACCATCAATGTGATTTCAATAACCAGGATCAAGTTCCCATCCAACCTTGGCCAACTGGTCATTTCTGCCGACCAAAATCTTCTGACTTTCAATACATTTCTCCTGATTAAAAAAACAACACAAGCCAAGATCACCACCACGGCCAGGAACTCAAAAAAATTCATCAGCACCGGATATATGCTTCCCAAATAGGGAGCAAATATTCGGTGGGTTCCAAGCAAACCATCAAGGATAAATTCGAGTACCTCTATATTGATGATCAAAAAGCCTGCGTAGATCCAAAAGTGGAAAAATGCCGGAATCCACTTTTTGAACATCTTTCGTTGCCCAAATGCAACCAGGATGACATTTTTCCATCTTCGCCCGCTATCGCCTGACGCATCGGTTGGCTTGCCCAATTGAATGTTTGACTTGATTCGGAGCACTCTTTTCCTGATCAGGAAAATGGCAACCAATAAAGTGACTAAAAACAAGACTTGTTGAACACTGGCCATAAACGAAAATAGGTCACAGAAATGTAAACCAGAAAAATTAGATCAATTTTTGCGGCAACCCTAATTTTGTATAGTTTTGTGCCCCGCCTGAAAATCTCAGATGGAAATTTCTCGGTGACGTAGCTCAGTTGGTAGAGCAAAGGACTGAAAATCCTTGTGTCGGGGGTTCAATTCCCTCCGTCACCACCATTTTAAATCTCAAGGAAAATGCTGACCGAAGCGTCAGCATTCCCTCCGTCACCACATTAAACCTCAGTTTCTGGGGTTTTTTTATTGCTTGAAATTGCCTTCGCTGCTAGAAAAGCAGTCGTCCAGGCTGACTGAAAATTAAAGCCCCCTGTCTCTCCATCGATATTCAGCACTTCCCCTGCGAAATAAATTCCCGACTTCCTTTTGCTTTCCATGGTATCCAGGTTGATGTCTTCAAGACTCACGCCTCCGCACGTTACAAATTCCTCTTTGAAGGTAGTCTTCCCTTTTATCTGAAAAGGACATCGAATCAAATTCTCCATGAGCTTGTTCAATGATCGTTTTGAAAGCTCCGACCAAATTTTGGTTTCTGTGATTTCTGCCAATTCACATAGCCTAACCCATAGCCTGCCTGGAATTTCAAATTGCGAATCCTTAACAATTGTTTTTTTGGGATGTGAGCGAATATGATTTGTAAAGAAAGCCCTTGTCTCTTCTTCTGATGCCATTCCAACCCAGTTAACCAAAGCCGTAAAACTGTAGTGGTGATCATGCAAATACTCAGCCGCCCAGGCGGAAAGTTTAATAACGGCAGGACCGCTCAAACCCCAATGGGTGATGAGAATTGGTCCGCGCTCCTTAAATGAAGTTCCAGCAATTTGAACCTGCCCGTCAATTACTGAAACACCCATTAAGTCTTTAAATCTTTTGTCTCGATCATTGAAAGTAAATAATGACGGAATAGGGGTAATAATTTGATGCCCCAGTTTAGCCAGCCATTCATACGATGATATTTTTGATGAGCCCCCTGTCGTAACCAGCAATTGTTTAGCCCAGTATTCTTTTTGATTCAGGGTCTTCACCAAATAATTCTCATTATCCTGACCTTTCACTTCAATAACTTCCGATTGTTTTTCAATTCGAATTTTCAATTGTTCCGTCTCCAAAAGAAAACACTCAATGATGGTCTCTGCGCTGTCACTAGCCGGAAACATCCGTCCATCTCTTTCAGTCTTTAATTTAATGCCCCGTGACTCAAACCAGTCAACCACATGGGTTGCTTGAAATTGGCGAAACATTTTTTTTAATTGTTTTTGACCTCTGGGGTAGTGTTTGGAGAGCGGGGTGGGCTCAAAGCAATGATGTGTGACATTGCAACGACCTCCTCCAGAAATACGAACTTTGGTTAATAGCCGATTTGACTTCTCCAGGATCAGAATTCTCAAACCAGGGTTTATTGTTGCTGCGTTAATCGCGCCAAAGAATCCTGCCGCTCCGCCACCTATCACAATCAGATCGAAAGTATCGGCTTTTGTCATTCTGCAAGGTCACCCATCAACCTCAACTTGTCCCCTTATCAAGTCTTCGAAGGTGTCACGTTGTCTGATGAGGAAGGGTTTCCCGTCCTTGATCATTACTTCTGCCGGCCTAAATCTGGAATTATAGGTAGATGCCATGGAATAGCCATAGGCGCCTACATTTTTTATAGCGAGGATATCTCCTTCCCGCACTTCATTTAATTTGCGGTCAGCACCTAATGTATCGGTCTCGCAAATATTTCCGACTACCGTGTAAAGCTTTTGATCTCCCGAAGGATTGGACACATTGACAATTTCATGGTAGGCATCATACATCATGGGCCGGATCAAATGATTGAGCCCGGAGTTAACACCGGCAAAAGTCACCGATGGTGTTGACTTTACCACATTAGTTTTCACAAACATATAACCTGCCTCACTTACCAAATATTTTCCAGGCTCTACCCATAATTCCAGCTTTTGGCCGTAGCTTTCATAAAATTCACGAAAAGCTTTTCCCAACTTCAGTCCCAGATCATAAATGTTAGTGACATTGTCACTGTCCTTATAAGCAACTTTAAACCCGCTGCCAAAATCAATAAATTTCAGAGAAGGAAAATCTCTAGCCACACCAAACAATATCTCCGACATTTTAAGGTACACCTCAGTTTCCGAGATCTCTGAACCCGTATGAATGTGCAACCCGTTAATATTGATTTTATACTTGTTTACAGTCTCCAGGATTTGCGGCATTTGAAAAACAGAAATTCCGAATTTTGAACTACCATGCCCTGTTGAAATTTTGTAATTACCCCCCGCCAGAATATGCGGGTTAAGCCGGATGCAGCACGGGTATTCACTTCCGTATTTCTTGCCAAACTTTTCCAATACTGAAAGGCTGTCCAAATTAATGTAGACACCCATGTCAACACCCTCGACTATTTCATCGAAGTCAACGCAACTAGGAGTAAACATGATATCATCAGCCTTATAACCCGCTCTCAGCGACAACTTGGCCTCGTTGATTGAAACGACATCAATACCGCACCCCTGCTCCCGAATGAATTTTAATATTGAAATATTGGTGAGTGCTTTAGCTGCATATTTAATTTTCACCTCATTGTCTGAAAATGCGTTCTTTAGGCTTTGAATTTGCTCTCTGATTTTCTGCGCATCGTAAACATATAATGGTGTACCAAACTCTTTGCAAATGTCAAGAATGGTAAGCCCTTGAATCTGATAGGTGCCTTTAGTTAATTCCATTATATGCTTTAGATTAAACGAACAATAAATTTTTTTCCAACTATCAAGCAAATATATCATGAATGCTATTGTCATTCGTATCTTCGGGGTTCGAAATTTGATTTTCCATAACCTGACGCAGTTATGAAATTGTTTTTTAGAGAATTAGGTCAAGGTCATCCATTAATTATACTTCACGGACTCTTCGGTTCATCCGACAATTGGTACAGTCTTTCAAAAGTTTTTGCTGAAAATTTCAGGGTGTATGCAGTGGACCAGCGAAATCATGGCCTGTCTCCTCATGACAACCAGCATGACTATGATGTACTTACCGAAGATCTTTATCATTTCATAACTGAGCATCAAATCAACCAACCCATAATTATGGGTCACTCCATGGGTGGGAAAGTGGCGATGAACTTCGCCATTAAGTATCCCGCAAAGTTATCCCGGCTAGTCATTGTTGATATTGTTCCCAAGGCCTATCCCGTTCATCACGACTCCATTTTAAAAGGCTTGAATGCCATCCCGGTGGATCAACTTGAATCGCGTGGCCAGGCCGATCTTATATTATCTGAATATGAACCTGATCCTGCTGTCAGGCAGTTCTTATTAAAGAACCTGGCCAGGGACGATAATCAGCAATTTGAATGGCGCATTAATATCCCCGTGTTGGAGAAAACCATTGATGCCATGGGTGCCACCCTGCCATCGTCAGGAATATTCAGGGGGCCCACTTTTTTTGTCTTTGGAACGAAATCCAATTATTTTGAAAAGGGGGATGAAGTCGTGATTGAGAAATACTTTCCAAACTCAAAAAAGCAATTTTTGGAAACAGGTCATTGGGTTCAGGCCGAAAAGCCTAATGAATTTACCAATAGTGTATTTGACTTCCTGAACTCATCCACGCAATTTGTTGATCAGAAAAATTAAAATGGAAAGGATTAAACTAATCAGAATAGAAGTAGTTATAGGAATATAAATCTTTGTATTTCCTTTTTCATAAATGATGTCTCCGGGAAGCTTACCGAGAAAAGGAATTTGTCCTTTGGCCTGAACCAAAACACCAATAATTACTATTATTACTCCAAGAAAGATTAGTATTTTCCCCATTGGCATGGCACGTACAAGATACTTATCATGAAGCAAAAAGGAAAGTTGTATTTGATACCTACTGTCATTGCAGAGGATACTGCAGACAAAGTTATCACTGAATATGTAAGAGAAACATTAAAACCAATTAGATTTTTCTTAGTTGAGGACATACGAACGTCAAGACGATTTCTCAGCAGTCTTTCCATTTTCGATAGCATCGAACAGTTGTATTTTAATACGCTAGACAAAAACACTACCGCGGCTGAACTTCCGCAATTGATGAGCCCCCTGTTGGAAGGAAAACCTGTGGCCATATTGTCAGAATCGGGCTGCCCGGGTGTGGCCGACCCCGGTGCCCTGGCGGTTCGATATGCTCACGAAAAAGGAATTAAAGTTGAACCGCTGGTTGGTCCTTCCAGTATTTTGCTTGCCCTCATGGCTTCCGGACTTAATGGTCAGCGTTTTTCTTTCAATGGCTATCTGCCCGTTGAAGCAAGGGAAGCTAACCAGGCAATTAAGAAGTTTGAAATTGAATCAAAAAACAGAAACCAAACACAGATATTCATTGAAACCCCGTATCGCAACAATGCACTGCTCAGCCATTTTTTAGACGCGCTACATGACGCAACCCTATTGTGCGTTGCGGTCAATATTACTGGGGCTACTGAATCCATTAAAACCCAAACGGTAAGCTTGTGGAAGGCATCTAAACCAACACTGCCACGAGAACCGGCACTATTTCTATTTCTGTCAGACTAAGTTTTGTTTTCAAGTCATTACGGCTAAATTTGCGACCTCAAATTCCAAGCTTTTTATATGCCCTATTTATTTACCTCTGAATCTGTTTCTGAGGGTCACCCAGACAAAGTTTCAGATCAAATTTCCGATGCCCTTATCGACTATTTTCTGGCTTATGATGCCAATTCAAAGGTTGCGTGTGAAACTTTAGTAACCACTGGGCAGGTAGTGCTTGCTGGTGAAGTTAAATCAGAAGCCTACCTCGATGTCCAGGACATCGCACGGGAAGTGATCCGCAAGATTGGATACACCAAGAGCGAATACATGTTCGAAGCCAATTCCTGTGGCATACTTTCTGCCATTCACGAACAGTCCCCTGACATCAACCAGGGCGTGGAGCGCAGAAAGAAGGAAGATCAGGGTGCAGGTGATCAAGGAATGATGTTTGGATATGCGACCAACGAAACAGACAGATACATGCCGCTGCCTTTGGAACTGGCTCATTTGCTACTCAAAGAGCTGGCAAATATCCGCAAAGAAGGTAAAGTTATGACCTACCTCAGGCCAGATGCTAAGTCGCAAGTGACCATAGAATATGATGATGACAACAAGCCAAAGCGAATTGACACCATCGTGATCTCAACACAACACGATGACTTTGGAAGTGACAACGTGATGCTTAAGAAAATCAGGGAGGATATTATCCATGTGTTGATTCCAAGGATTAAGAAAAAATTACCAAAAAGAATTCAACAATTATTCACTGATAAGATCCACTACCACATCAATCCCACTGGCAAATTTGTAATCGGTGGTCCGCATGGAGATACCGGTTTAACAGGAAGAAAGATCATTGTAGATACCTACGGGGGTAAAGGCGCTCATGGCGGTGGCGCATTTTCAGGCAAAGATCCTTCCAAAGTGGATCGTTCTGCTGCTTATGCAACGCGTCATATTGCGAAAAATATGGTAGCGGCCGGCATTTGCAACGAGGTGCTTGTGCAGGTAGCTTATGCCATTGGTGTGGCCAAGCCTGTAGGGCTATACGTGAATACGTATGGTACTTCCAAAGTGAAATTGTCGGATGGTGAGATTGCAAAGCGCATTTCTAAAATCTTTGACATGCGTCCATATTTCATTGAAGAAAGATTTAAACTGCGAACACCAATATACAGTGAGACAGCCGCCTATGGACACATGGGCAGGGAGCCGCAAACGGTGGAAAAAGTATTTAACAAAGGGAAAAAGAACCAGATAAAAGTAAAAGTCGAATTGTTCCCCTGGGAGAAATTGGATTTTGTAGATAAACTAAAAAAAGAGTTCAAGGTTTAACTACCCCATAAAATAAAGAGGCCCATCGGGCCTCTTTTTTTATACTCTCACATTGGTGAGTTTGTTCTTGAATTTTTTGAGTTGTTTCCTAAGTGCCTCAGTGGCCAAATCTGTTGCCGCCTCAAACGATGGGGCATCTTCTTTGGCAAACAGCTGGCTTCCCGGGACCTTAATTCGAATCTCCACTGTCTTATTTTCCACTCCGCCATTATTCAACCTGAGAAATACCTCTCCGTCTATCATCCGATCATAGAACGTCTCCAACTTATCCACTTTCTTTTGAATAAAATCAATCAACTTCTGGTCGGCATCGAAGTGAATAGAGTGAACTTGCAACTTCATAAATAAAAAAAATTTAAAGGTTAAACATCTGAGAATTTGTATGACCCCTTAACGGGGAAGTTGTCATTATACTATGTCATCTACGCGGTTCTTGGTTTCATCTATAAGATAACACTTATTATGCTTTTGGGTGTGCCTGATCAAAAACTTTCTTCAATTTCTCCATTGAATTATGAGTGTATACCTGCGTGGCAGCCAGACTGGTATGACCTAGCAAGTCTTTGACGGCATTAATTTCAGCCCCTTTGTTTAACAAATGGGTAGCAAATGAATGCCTAAGCACGTGCGGACTTCTTTTTTCCACCGAAGTAAACTTATCAAGATATTTTCTAACTAACCGATACACCATCATTGGGTATAACGGATCTCCAGAATTACCAACGAATAAATAACCATGTTTTTTTTGTTCTATTTCGCGGTTGCGAGCGGTCAGGTATGCCTCAATCACATTCACAATACTCTTTGAAAACGGTATAACACGTTCTTTATTTCTTTTCCCAATTACTTTTATGGTCCGCTCACTGATATTAAGTTGAGACTCCTTTAATCCTATTAATTCAGATAATCGAATTCCAGTTCCATAAAACAACTCTATAATTAGTCTGTTCCTGCAGCCTTCAAAGTCATTGTCAAATTCTACATGATCCAGCAGCCTGGTCATATCCTCCTCATGCACAAAATGAGGAAGCTTCTTTTTTGTTTTCAAGACTTTGATCTTCACCATCGGATCCTTTTCTATCGCCTCCTGCTTAAGGCAAAATTTATAGAAGCTTCTCAGGCATGCTATTTTCCGGTTAATGGACCGAGCATCAATCTTATTTTCAACCAGGGCTACGATCCAGGAACGAATCAGTCCATGACTGGCATGCTCGGGATTCAATTCCTGATAGGATTCTTCGAGAAATTTGCTGAATTGACTGATATCAGATTGATAGGCAATAATGGTTTTTGGACTGTACCGCTTCTCGTATTTAAGATATTTAAAAAATGAGTCCACCATTGCTTTCCTGCCCTGCGTATGAAGCAATGTAAAAAAAATATCCCCTCCGGTAAAGCACCGAAGGGGATATGTTATGTTGGTTTAACCGCTGGTTAGTAATTTTCTTTGGCAAACATCTTCTGCTTGTATGCAGCACGGATGATTTCATGTCTCCGTGTAACAGAAGGTTTCTCAAAAGCTGTTCTTGAACGCAATTCTTTCAAAACTCCTGTTTTTTCAAACTTCTTCTTAAAGCGTTTCAGCGCCTTGTCAATTGATTCGTTCTCCTTTACGTTGATAATCAGCATAATCTATATTTCAAATCGGGCTGCAAATATATGGCCATTCACACGAATTTTGCAAATATTACTTCAAAACTGCTCTTGAAATCACCAATTTTTGAATTTCTGAAGTCCCCTCACCAATGGTGCATAATTTTGCATCGCGGTAGTACTTCTCTGCCGGAAAGTCCTTGGTATAGCCATAACCCCCAAATATCTGTACTCCATCATTGGCTACCTCCACAGCAATTTCTGATGCATACAGTTTTGCCATTGCTGATTCCAGATTGACGTTTATCCCCCTGTTCTTCAAATCAGCCGCTCTAAAAGTGAGCAATTTGGCCGCCTCCACTTTGGTTGCCATGTCTGCAAGTTTGAAAGAGATACCCTGGAAAGCAGAAATAGGCTTATTGAACTGATGACGCTCCTTGGAGTAGCGCAACGCAGCGTCAAAGGCACCCTGCGCTATGCCCAGGCTTAGAGCAGCTATTGATATTCTGCCACCGTCCAGGACCTTTAGTGACTGAACAAAGCCATCGCCAATTTCTCCTATTACCTGGTCTTTATGTACGCGGCAATCCGTAAAAATCAATTCGGCTGTCTCGGAAGCCCGCATGCCCAGCTTATTTTCCTTTTTACCCGCGCTAAATCCTGGCGTACCTTTTTCAACAATAAAAGCGGTCATTCCGTGAGAATCACCCACCTCACCAGTCCGTACAATTACAACGGCAACGTCACCGGACTTCCCATGGGTTATAAAATTCTTTGCTCCATTGATGACAAAATGATCACCATCCTGAACGGCCACAGTCCTCATATTGCCAGCATCAGAACCAGTGTTGGGTTCAGTAAGGCCCCAGGCACCTATCCATTGACCAGAAGCTAACTTGGGTAAATATTTATGCTTTTGCTCCTCACTTGCATGTTGCAGAATGTGGCCCGTGCAAAGAGAATTATGAGCCGCAACAGACAATCCAATAGAACCATCAATTCTAGCGATCTCAGATATCGCAGTTACGTATTCAGCGTATCCGAATCCTGACCCTCCATATATTTCAGGAACTAGAACTCCCATGAGTCCGAGCTCTCCCATTTTCTTAAACAGCGGAATGGGAAACTCCTGGTTCTCATCCCACTCCATCATTTTTGGTTTGATCTCCAATTCTCCAAAATCACGGATCATTTGTGCGATCATCTTTTGGTTCTCCGTTTCATCGAAGCTTAGACCAGGGTAGGACTCAGTTGCTACTGCCATTTCAATTTTTTTTTCGTTAAAGGACCACAAAATTATTTGTAATAAACGGATTTGCCAAACGAATGTTAGTTTGCCATGTTATTTTATCAAATTCAGGTCTACTGGCTGCGTTAATAAACTATTTTTGCCGCCAATTACACTTGAAGTTATGAAGATTGCAGTCGTTGGAACCGGGTATGTAGGATTGGTTACTGGTACATGCCTGGCGGAAACTGGTAATAATGTTACCTGTGTCGATATCGATGTTGAAAAAGTTGAAAAACTCAGAAACGGTAAAGTGACCATTTACGAACCTGGGCTAATACCGCTATTTGAAAGAAACATCAAACAGAAAAGACTCTCATTTACCGATAATCTGGCCGATGGAATAAAAGATGCCAGGATTATTTTTTTGGCCCTTCCGACACCGCCCGAAGAAGACGGCTCTGCCGATTTACAATACATACTCAAAGTGGCCAATGATGTGGGCCCATTGCTAAGCGCATACACGGTACTGGTTGACAAAAGCACTGTACCGGTAGGAACCTCTGAAAAAGTAAGAAAGGCGATAGCTGCGAAAGCCAAAGTAGAGTTCGATGTGGTTTCTAATCCTGAATTTTTACGGGAAGGCGTGGCCGTTGATGATTTCATGAAACCAGAGCGGGTAGTAGTAGGTACCACTTCTAAGAAAGCTCAACAGTTAATGGAGGAATTGTATGCCCCCTTTGTTCGACAGGGCAACCCAATAATTTTTATGGATGAGCGCTCAGCTGAACTGACCAAATACGCAGCCAACTCCTTCTTGGCAACCAAGATCAGTTTCATGAATGAGATTGCGAATTTGTGCGAAAAGTTGGGGGCGGATGTGGACTCCGTAAGAAAAGGCATTGGGTCAGACAGTCGAATAGGCAAGCGTTTCCTTTTTCCGGGCATCGGATATGGTGGCAGTTGTTTCCCAAAAGACGTTCAGGCATTGGCTCAATCATCAGCTCAGGTAGATTATGATTTTAAAATCCTCAACGCAGTAATGGCTGTTAACGAATCGCAAAAGACACGCTTGATGCGTCCGCTCAAGGACTATTTCAAGGGGGCGATCAAAGGGAAAAAAATTGCTATCTGGGGACTGGCTTTTAAACCGCACACTGACGACATCAGGGAAGCGCCTGCTTTGTTCAACATTGATGATTTATTAAAAGAAGGCGCAATTGTCAATGTTCACGATCCGGAAGCCATGGAAAACGTAAAAAGGATTTACGGATCTAAGTTAAACTACCATAGCACGCCAGAAGAAGCGGCTATGGATGCGGATGCGCTTTTTATTGCCACAGAATGGCCAGAATTCCGCTCACTGGACTTTGTACAATTGGGTACCCTCATGAAAAATAAGGTGATATTTGATGGTCGTAATTTATATGACCTTAATACCATGAAAACACTTGGTTTTACCTATGTAAGCATTGGTCGACAAACGATATGAAGAAAAGAATTTTAATTACGGGAGGAGCCGGATTTTTAGGATCTCATCTATGCGACCGGTTTATCAAAGAAGATTACTACGTAATCGCCATGGATAACCTAATCACGGGTGACTTAAAAAACATTGAACATCTTTTCAAGCATCCTGATTTTGAATTCTATCATTGTGATGTTTCCAAATTTGTACACGTTCCGGGTAAGCTGGATTACATTCTTCATTTTGCCTCCCCGGCAAGTCCTATTGATTATCTGAAAATTCCGATTCAAACATTAAAGGTAGGATCGCTAGGTACACACAATTTGCTTGGTTTGGCAAGGGCAAAAAAAGCACGTATCCTGGTAGCTTCAACATCGGAAGTCTACGGAGACCCACTGGTTCATCCCCAAACTGAAGAATACTATGGCAACGTTGACCCGGTAGGTCCACGAGGCGTCTATGATGAGGCCAAACGATTTCAGGAAGCCATGACCATGGCCTATCACACTTACCATGGTTTGGATACCCGCATTATCAGAATCTTCAACACCTACGGACCCCGGATGCGATTGAATGACGGTCGTGTATTACCTGCCTTTATTGGACAGGCGTTGCGCGGTGAGGACTTAACCGTGTTTGGCGATGGATCACAAACCAGGTCATTTTGTTACGTTGATGATTTGGTGGAAGGAATTTACAGGCTGCTCCTTTCGGATTATCATTTGCCCATGAACATCGGCAACCCTGATGAAATCACCATCCTTCAATTTGCCGAGGAAGTCATCAAACTTACTGAAACAAAGCAGAAAATCATTCGCAAAGAATTACCACTTAATGACCCTAAGCAGCGGCAACCGGACATCACCAAGGCGAGATCAATCTTGAAATGGGAACCTAAAATTTCACGGGCTGAAGGACTAAAAATTACTTACGACTATTTCAAGTCTTTACCCAAAGACGTGCTGTTCGATCGTGACCACAAAAATTTTGAACAATACATAAAGTGAGTTCATCAAAAAAAATACTAATCACCGGTGGGGCCGGTTTTATTGGATCGCACGTGGTGCGCCTGTTTGTAAATAAGTACCCTGATTATCAAATCCACAATTTGGATAAACTTACCTATGCCGGTAACCTGGAGAACTTAAGGGATGTTGAGGGAAAGCCCAATTACCATTTTATAAAGGGGGATATTGTGGATGGCGCTTCGATGCAGGAATTTTTCAAGAAAGAGCAATTTGATGGCGTGATACACTTGGCGGCAGAGTCGCATGTGGATCGATCTCTCGAAAATCCAAATGAGTTTGTAATGACCAATATCATTGGAACGGTTAACCTGCTTCAGGCCGCTTTAAAAACCTGGAGTGGAGATCAATCCAAGAAGTTCTATCACATTTCTACTGATGAGGTCTACGGCTCCATCGAAAATGGGGGATTGTTTACCGAGCAAACCCCGATTGATCCGCAATCTCCTTACTCCTCTTCAAAGGCAGGGAGTGATCACTTTGTTCAGGCTTTTCACAACAGCTATAAACTTCCCGTTGTGATCAGCCGATGTTCCAACAACTATGGTCCGAATCACTTTCCGGAGAAACTGATTCCTCTGATGATTCACAATATCATTGAAAATAAACCTTTACCCATTTATGGTAAAGGTGAAAATATTCGCGACTGGCTGTACGTTGAAGATCACGCCCGAGCGATTGACGTCATCTTTCACAAAGGGCAAATCGGTGAAGTGTATAATATTGGAGGCAATAATGAGTGGAAAAACATTGACCTGGTGCGATTGTTATGCAAGCTCGTGGACCAAAAATTAGGAAGACCTGAAGGGACATCTGCGCAGCTGATGACATTTGTTAGAGACCGGCCAGGACACGATTTGCGTTACGCCATTGACTCCACGAAACTTCAAAAAGAACTGGGGTGGACACCTTCCCTCACTTTTGAACAAGGTCTGGAGAAAACAATCGAATGGTACTTGAGCAACAAGGAGTGGTTAACTCATGTGACCTCAGGTGAATACCTGAAGTACTATCAGGAAATGTATGCAAACAGATAATTGATGAAAGGAATTATTTTAGCCGGTGGCTCCGGTACCCGATTGCACCCTCTGACGTTGGTCATCAGCAAGCAACTCATGCCACTGTATGACAAGCCGATGATCTATTATCCTTTGTCTGTGCTTATGATGTCCGGTATTAAAGAGATTCTGATCATCTCCACTCCCCATGACTTGCCATTGTTTGAGCAGCTCCTTGGTGATGGCTCTAAATTGGGATGTCGATTTTCATATGCAGCGCAACCCAGGCCGGAAGGCCTGGCCCAGGCATTCATCATCGGAGAAAAATTTATAGGCAACGATTCGGTGGCACTGATTCTGGGCGACAATATTTTTTACGGTACGGGACTTGTACCGCTATTGCAAGCCAACAAAGATCCTGATGGTGGAGTTGTATTTGCCTATCATGTGCAGGATCCGGAAAGATATGGAGTCGTAGAGTTTGACAGTCAAAACCAGGCGATCTCCATTGAGGAAAAGCCAACCAATCCGAAATCCAATTTCGCAGTACCTGGGCTCTATTTTTATGACAATGAAGTGGTGGAAAAGGCGAAAGCTTTAAAGCCTAGCAAACGCGGAGAGTTAGAAATTACCGACATCAACAACCTTTATTTAAAAAAGGGCAAACTTAAAGTAGCGCAAATGGGCCGCGGCACCGCCTGGCTTGACACAGGTACTTTTGACTCGCTGATGCAGGCTGCCACATTTGTGCAAGTGATTGAGCAGCGGCAAAACCTGAAAGTGGGGTGCATTGAGGAGGTGGCTTATCGCATGAAATACATTTCAAAAAATCAGCTTCTCGATTTGGCAAAACCGCTTGAAAAGAGCGGGTATGGTACTTATTTGCAAATGGTCGCCAACTATTCTTCGTAATAAATTACGTTGAGAATAGTGCTACCCACCGCGTCAAGTGTGGCTTTATCAATCAAATCCATATTGTCTTTCTGTGAGTGGTGGTAATCACCGAAGTATCCAATTCCAGGCTGGTAGTGGACAATATCGACCATAGGAATTTTCGCCATCTCGTTTACAAAAATGTGATCGTCTGTAATGGCATGTGCATCCTGTTTGACAAAGTAATCTGAGTAGCCAAGTCGGTATGCAGCATTCCAAATTTTGTCCACGATTCGTGGAGCATAGTGTTGACTGACTCCTTCTCTGAAGAATTGAGAATTTTTAGCACCCACCATGTCCAGGAGTATGCCGTAGTAAGCAGAATAGTTTGGGATATGTTTATTTCTGGACCAATATTGTGATCCCAGACACCACCAGCTTTCCCAATCCTGAGGTGGCGTTTTTTCCGTTTGCTTATTCTCAGGCTCACCCCAATCCTCTCCATCAAAAAGTATCAGATCAATGCCTACATGCAAGGAAGAATCCCCTCCGAGTATCCGTGCAATCTCCAGCAGAACACCCACCCCACTGGCTCCATCATTGGCCCCATCCATAGTGCCCTGCGGGTTGACTTCATCCTTATCTGCAACAGGTCGGGTGTCCCAATGTGCTGCCAAAAGAATTCTTTTTTGCTTCTCAGGATAATAACTGGCAATAATATTCCTGAGCAGAAGCTGCTTCCCCTCGAACGAAACAGCGGTAAATTCCTGCACCTGGACTTTTGCTCCGTAGCTTTTCAATTTATTAACCAAGTATTCTCCAGCATTCCGGTGTGATGTTGAATTGGGCACCCTGGGCCCAAATTGCACTTGCCTGTTTATGAAATGGTATGCCGAGTCGCTATTAAAATGTGGCACATTTACCATTTTCTCTGGTAAACCAGTATTTACTGGCTTTTGGTCGGAGCAGCCCTGGAAAAGCAGGAGCATCAGAAAAATAAAACATACTGCCGGATTAACGGTTAAACTTCTTGTCATGAATGGTTTGCGCGTGATCATCAAAAGTAATGTTTTGCAATAAATCAAAAATGAATTACCTTTGCGTCAACTTATGTGGAAACATCAAGAGGGGACTAAAAAGTCCCCTCTTTGTTTATAAATAGTTATGGATTTGAGTGCAAAAATCGAGGAAATGGCTACTTCGCTACTGGCGAGACCAGATCATTTTTTGGTGGATGTGATCATCTCCGGCACCCGGGTCCAAAAAAAATTAGTGGTGATTATTGACGGTGACAACGGGGTAACCATTGAGGATTGCGCCTTCTTAAGTCGCTCACTTTCAGGTAGATTGGACGAGACAAACTTGATTTCGGAAAATTATACTTTGGAAGTGACCACACCCGGTATTGACTCCCCACTTCGGTTGAAAAGGCAGTACAAGAAAAACGTTGGAAGGGGATTTAAGGTCACATTAAAAGACAAATCTGTAGTAAAGGGAAAACTGATTGGCACCAAGTCCGATTCAATCGAACTTGAGTTCGAGGAAAAACCGGCTAAGGGCAAAAAGAAAGAAATAAAGAAAATGGATATCCCATTTGAAATGATAGATAAAGCGTTTGTACAAATTTCGTTTAAATAAGTTCATAAAATGGATGCTTCAACTTTAGTAGAATCGTTTGCAGACTTTGCAAAACAAAAAAACATAGACAGACCGACCATGATTCGGATTCTGGAAGATGTATTCCGTAATATGATTCGGAAGAAATTCGAGCACGATGATAATTTTGACATTATCGTGAATTCAGACAAGGGCGACCTTGAAATCTGGCGCTTTCGCGAAATCGTTGATGACGATTCAGAAGATATCTGGGACCATGACAAAATCAGTTTGACTGAAGCCAGAAAAATAGAGCCTGATTTTGAAGTGGGCGAGGAAGTAGCCGAAGAGATACACCTTGAAGATTTTGGAAGAAGGGCTGTGAGCACCGCACGGCAGACTTTGATGCAAAAAGTGAAAGATCTTGAAAAAGACATACTTTTTGAAAAGTACAAAGAGATCGTGGGTGAAATCATTTCCGGAGAGGTGTATCAGGTATTGAGTCGTGAGGTATTGCTTATCGATGCAGAAGGCAATGAAATTTCCTTGCCGCGATCTGAACAAATACCCAAAGACCGCTACAGAAAAGGTGAAACCATCAGGGCCATCGTACACAAAGTGGAGATGATCAATGGTAACCCAAAAATCATCCTGTCCAGAACCTCTCCGGTGTTCCTGGAGCGCTTGTTTGAGCAGGAAGTTCCCGAGGTATATGACGGGTTGATCACTATCAAAAAGGTAATTCGTGAACCAGGTGAACGCGCTAAAGTAGCCGTTGAATCTTATGACGATCGCATTGATCCGGTTGGCGCATGTGTTGGAATGAAAGGGTCAAGAATTCACGCCATTGTAAGAGAATTGCAAAATGAAAACATTGACGTGATTAATTACACCGAAAATCTTGAGTTGTACATCACCCGTGCCCTCAGCCCGGCTAAAATTGGCAGCATAAAGATTGATAAAGAGAATGGCAGGGTATCTGTTTATCTCAAACCCGATCAGGTCTCATTGGCCATCGGCAAAGGTGGACTTAATATAAAACTAGCGAGCAGGTTAGTTGATATGGAGATCGATGTATTTAGAGAGGATGCGGAACTTCAAGATGAAGATGTGGATTTGCAAGAGTTCTCAGATGAAATTGAGGCATGGGTTATTGAAGAATTGAAACGCATTGGACTCGATACGGCTAAAAGCGTATTGGCGCTTAATGTAGAAGAGTTGGTGAGAAGGACCGACCTGGAAGAAGAAACAGTAGAGATGGTGCTTAACGCATTGAAGAAGGAATTCGAATAACATCCGAAAACAAGTAAAAAAGCAAAAAATACCGATATTTGAGCATGGCAGAAAATAAAATGATACGGTTGGGACAGGCGTCAAGAAAACTTAATGTGGGGCACAATACCATCTTGGATTTTCTTGCTGAAAAGGGATTTGAGGTGGAGAATAATCCCAACGCCAAATTGACCGGAGAGCAGTTTGCCATGCTTTCAAAGGAGTTTGCCACCTCTGCTTCTGAAAAGAGAGAAGCATCAGGCCTTACCATAGGCGTAAAGCACGTAGAAAACGTAACCATTGAAACAGAAACTGAAGCGCATCGCAAGAAAACTGAGGAGGATGAGCAGATATTGATTAAGAACCTGGGATCTACAGAGATCAAAGTAAAAGAGGAGACGAAGCCTGAGAAGATTGAAACTGAAAAGACAAAACTGGAGGGAATAAAAGTCCTCGGCAAAATTGATCTTGACAAAAAGAAACCAAAAGAGGAGACAAAAGCAGAGGAACCTAAGGAGAAAGAAAAGGAAAAGGAGAAACCTGCTGAGGAAAAGGTTGAGAAAAAAGAGATAGATGTAATCAAAGGCAGAGCAGACAAGCTTCAAGGTCTAAAAGTAGTTGACAGAATTGAACTACCTGAAAAGAAGAAAGAACAACCCGTTGCCTCGTCAGACAAAAGGGATGAAGCCCGAAAAAGGAGGCCCCGGAAAAGAATCATTCAGACCAAAGATGATCGCTCGGGAGCCAAGGGGGGCAAAAAATCATTTACACAGCGTCCACAAAAAGCTGAACCCACTGAGAAAGAAATTCAAGAACAAGTACGTGCCACTTTGGCAAAATTAAGTGGAGGTCAGAAGAAAGCAGGTGGTGCCAAATACAGAAAAGAAAAGCGCCAGGCCGTTTCAGAAGCAGAAGATGAAAGACTGTTGCAAGAACAGGAAGATTCCAAGACATTGAAAGTTACGGAATTCATTTCTGCCAATGACCTGGCCTCGTTGATGAATGTTTCAGTCAATGACGTAATCTCCACTTGTCTCAATCTGGGCATGTTCGTGTCCATCAATCAGCGATTGGATGCAGAAGCCATCACCGTGATTACGGATGAATTTGGTTTCGATGTGCAATTTTCTTCAGCAGATGAAGAGGAGGACGTTGTTGAAGTAGAAGACAATGAGGCCGACCTGGAACCGCGTGCGCCAATTGTTACTATCATGGGCCACGTGGACCATGGTAAAACCTCTTTGCTTGACTATATCAGAAATACTAAAGTTACCGATCAGGAAGCGGGGGGAATTACGCAGCACATTGGTGCCTACAATGTGACCACCAAGAGTGGTCAAAAGATAGCCTTTTTGGATACGCCAGGTCACGAAGCTTTTACAGCTATGCGTGCACGCGGTGCCAAAATCACCGATGTGGCCATCATCGTAGTAGCCGCTGATGACGATGTAATGCCTCAAACTAAAGAGGCAATAAACCATGCCCAGGTGGCTGGTGTTCCTATTGTTATAGCCATCAACAAAATAGATAAGCCTGGAGCTAACCCTGAAAAAGTGAAAGAATCTCTTTCCAAAATCAACATTTTGGTAGAAGATTGGGGAGGCAAATATCAATGCCAGGAAATTTCGGCCAAGACCGGACAGGGAATAGATGATTTGTTAGAAAAGGTTTTATTGGAGTCTGAATTGCTTGATCTTAAAGCCAATCCTAATAAACCAGGAACAGGATCTGTGGTTGAAGCAGCTTTGGACAAAGGACGTGGTTATGTGACCACGGTGATGGTTCAGGCTGGAACACTTGAAATTGGTGACATTATTTTAGCAGGATCAAATTTCGGTCGCGTAAAAGCGATGTTTGATGCCACCGGTCAAAAGGTGAAGAAAGTAGGTCCATCCACTCCCGTGCTGGTGCTTGGCCTGGACGGAGCGCCTCAAGCGGGTGAAAAGTTCAACGTGATGGAGTCGGATCGCGAAGCAAGAGAAATCGCTGCCAAACGCGGACAAATTCAAAGGGAGCAAAGCATTCGCACCAAGAAACACATTACACTTGATGAGATCGGAAGGCGCCTTGCGATTGGATCGTTTAAGGAACTTAGAATCATTGTAAAGGGCGACTTTGATGGATCCGTTGAGGCCTTGTCAGACTCACTCTTGAAACTTTCAACGCCAAAGATTCAGATCAGTATTATCCACAAAGGTGTTGGTCAAATTTCAGAATCTGACGTGCTGTTGGCTTCTGCTTCTGATGCCGTTATCGTAGGATTCCAGGTAAGGCCATCCGGGTCTGCCCGCAAAGTAGCCGACTACGAAGAAATTGAGATTCGCCTGTATTCCATCATATATGACGCCATCAATGATGTGAAGGCTGCGATGGAAGGTATGCTCGAGAAAGAGATGGAAGAGGTAATCGTGGGTAATGTGGAGGTGAGAGAAGTTTTCAAGATATCCAAAGTAGGTACCGTGGCCGGATGTATGGTTACCGATGGATACATCAAACGCAACAACCCCATCCGGTTGATCCGCGATGGTATTGTAATCTACTCCGGAGAGATGACCGCCTTAAAGCGATTTAAAGATGATGTAGCTGAGGTAAAGTCGGGATTTGATTGCGGTATCAGTATCAAAAACTTCGCTGATATTAAAGTGGGTGATGTGATTGAAAGCTATGAAAACCGCGAAGTGAAGAAATAATTAGTACACAGCCTAACAAAAAAAAGCCCTTGAGCAATCAAGGGCTTTTTATTACAGTTTGTATTTCATCGCACGATAAATAGAAAATCACTTCCGGGCGCATTGTCTCCGAATACACCCAGGCGAGGTACTATCTTTAGTTTTTCAACGTAGGTGAATAATTCGGGGATGGTGAGGATACCATCACTCCCTCCTTGTGAGTTCAGTGCTTCAATAAAGTTTTTGGCAAATGGTGAATGCTGGCCCGCAATTCCATCCGATACGTAGGTCTTGCCTCCGGAGGTCAGGTACTGTCTTGTCTTGCTCAGTAGTTTTCGTGTAATAAATTCGGACTTGGCCTGCTCACGATACACTTCATCATCCATACCTCTGGCTGATGCCAGTGCCTCGTCAAACGTACCTCCAAAGCATACATCCATGGTAAGGAAGATGTGCTCATTGGGAATATTGTTGACAATAGATCGAAGCCTGTTGTGTGAAAGGTAGGACGTTTTGCCTTCATCGTTGAGTAATGATTCGGTGGTAACAACAAAACCTTCACCGAAGGCCTGATCATAATTACCGTGACCGGCAAAGAATATGAACAACTGGTCCATTGGTTTGTATTTTTTCTCAGCGTATTCGCGAAGTTTCTTGAGTATTTCATTTTGGGTAGGATTCTCCACAATTTCTACTTTGAATCCATAATCTCTACGAAGTGTCTCCCCGATGGTCCTGGAGTCGTAAACGGGATTTACCAAATCACTCCAATGCTCGTAATTGTCCGTTGCGAAAAGTAAGGCATAGTCAGTTCTTTCCAGCTGTGTGGTATTGGCTATGGCTTCGGAGCCTACCACAAATTTCCTCACGGAAGTAGTTTTAATCCCCATGTTGTTTTCTGCCACTACCTTAATGGTGCTTTCACCATTCAATAGAGTCATGTTTTTGTCAACAGCAAAGTGATTGAACTGATCTGAATTAGGGGTTAACTTTTGCATCCCTTTGCTTTCAGCAGATCGCGTATCCAATATTTGTATGGTCACTGTTTTCAAGGGATTTCCCGAGTCAACGATCAGGCTGATCGAGATCCTGCCATCCTGTGAAAAGGTAACATCGGGGATTGGTTTGGACCATGAGATTATGGGAATATCAGCTGTCAGGTTTTTGTTGTTCTTCATATCAATATAGAACTCACTCGATCTGACCGATGAGCTTTGTGCCACTACTGACGCGGTGGCAAGTGAAAATAAAAGCGCTAGGATCTGTCTCATGGGATAGTTATTGAATTATTATTCTTTTGGTCTGGTTGGTGATCACACCCAATTGGTTGCTGGTAATCATCCTACAATAAAAAATTCCTTTACTGATTTGATCATGGTTCCATTCAACTGCATGAAATCCGGATTCAAATTCACTTTGCATAAGTGATTTCACGAGCTGACCCATGGCATTATAAATTTCAATTTGCACTGCCGTTTTTTCAATTTCTTCCTGAATAGTGAACGGTATTGCCACCTTGCTTACAGAAGGGTTGGGATACGGATCGCCCAACAGGGTCAGACTTGGTTTGATTTTGGCTTCAAGGGACTCTCCAAAATATATTTTGAAGTCACGCGCTTTCCCTGTAAAAGAGTAAGTACTTTGAAGGCGCATGTTCACTTTTGCCTGGTTTGACAAATCCAGCAGATACAGCTCCTTGGCATTGTCACCAAAGAATGAATTATCCCATTGGAGTTTGGCACTTCCTTCCGACTCAGATCGAGCCGTAAATTCCCAGGTGTATTCTTTGCGATTTTCAATCACGCTTTTCGCAATTGTCTTGCCATTCCTTGTTTTAAAGTTAAGTTCAACGGCTGTCAATAATGAAGGAGGATTAAATTCATCAAAGCGGTCAATCTCTTCGGAAGCTAAACTATTCATGCCAATGCCCGCCACTTCGTTACCTCGATCTCCCTGATAAATCATGATGGGCAACTCCCATTTTTCAGCGGCCAGATCTGCGCTTATTTGTTGAATTCTGCCGCCCGAGCCACCACCAGGAAACTGAACTTTCAAATCGCTGACGGCCTGACTGGCAAATACAAACCCCCCTTCGAATGGTCCCATTGTATTTACCTTTGAATAAATTCCGTTTACAAATTTATTGAGATCACCCACTGCTGCATTTCCAGCCTTGGTTTCTGTCCAATCAATAGCGATGGTATAAGGATTTCCGATCAGATTCCAACCTTGTCTCAAGTTGATGGTAAAGAGTTCGTCTCTACTATTTTGGGGGGCTTCAGCATCCTGCAGCAGGACATCCCTCACGTCCCTGGATATGATCCAATAACCGACACCTCGGGTCAGAGAAGTTAATTGATTGGGATATTCATCGTATGCATCTGCACTATTGTAAGCGAGCATTCTCCAGCTTGATTTGTCAGCGGGGCCCAGTTCATCAAATTGAGTGGCAATTTGTGCATTGGCCATTGAATGAGGAACGGAAATGATCCGATAATTGCTCTCCGCTCTTCCAAATCCAATTCCCGATACCTTAGCCGTACCGGATTCGTTGCCAAACTTAACATAAGAATAGTAATTCGTATCTCCATTGGCACGCTTCAAAACTGTATTGCCAACGCCATCGGTTGTTTCAAAATAATACTCGAGCCCCATATCGTCATACCAGGCAGGTAAAACTGTGATTTTAAAGTTTTTACTCAGGCCTACCGATGTAGTCGCCTCATCCATTAGTTGTTTGGTGAATTCAGCGGATTTATTTGCTCCTATTTTGCGATAGTGGATAAAAGTTGTAGAAGCCGGAACATTTTTATCATCTGTTACGGTGACTTCCAATTGTTTGCTGTCTCCCTTGATAATGCTGAGGTCGCTGGTGCTTAATGTAATTGTAGGAGGCTGGGAATCTGGTGCCTCAGGAGTACCAAAAGTCCACGAATCATTAGCTGTTATTCCCGCATAAGCATTTCCAAAAATGTCAGTGAATGCGCCTTGGTCAACAATAATGAAGTAATTCTTTAAATAACCAATGGTCGCTGTTAATGTGAAAGTGACTGTCCTGTTTTCATTGGTTAAAACGCCTGCTGGCGCATCCCAAATTTGTATTGGTGTGCCCGGAATGCTCGTATCTATCAATCTGATCTTCTTACCCACAACCCCAACCACTCGCTCATTGAACGTCAAGCTAATGCTAAAATTGACTGGTGACACGGTGCTTGAAGTATGTTCTGGTGACTTTGAGGAAACCGCAGGTGCTTTTAAGTCGGGAATAATCGTTGAGCTTTTGAGCACGGGGTTATTTTGTGCCAATGCATAAGCAATACCCGTTGCCTGGTCAACCCTGACTCTTGTAAATAGATCAGCTTTGTAAGCTGGTCCTCCAACGTTTTGCCATGATTTACCTTCATCTCTTGAAAGCCAAAGGTCACCGGTTCTTTCATTGCTGATGAAAAAGTAAACATTACCGGTTATAATTAGTTTGCCCCCCTCTGCCGGAGCAGATCTTCGGGTCCATGAGATGCCATCTGAGCTTTCATAGATATTACCGATACTACTGTAGGCAAAAAGTTTTGAATTGTAGCTTTCAACGCTAACAGCATTTAGAACCTCATCCACACGAATAGCGTCTCCAAATGCAACACGATAAAGCTCGCCTCGACCACTTTCCCAATTGTATCCAGTAAAATGGATATTTGAATTATGGACAGCAATGGTTTCAATATTTATTGTTGAAGGAACATTCGTAATGGTTTGTACCTGCCAAGTTATTAGATCAGTAGACTTTACAAATTGCCGGGATCCATTCAAATCTCTGTATCCATAGTATTCCCCATCTGAATCAACTACATTTATAAAATGACCAGGATCTGATTGGAGATTTGTCCAGGTTGTTCCGTCAGTACTTCTTGCGAACCCCCCGGCATAAGCTACAATGCTTCCATCATCAAGCTTTGTTAAAAAATCTGTATACGCATTGTCTGGATTTTCTAATGAAAAAGTAATGCCATTATCAGTGGAAGAAAATAGTCTATTATACGAGCTTACCGCAAACAGTTTTGAGTTCTTTATTTCCAATCCATTGTAGTAAAAGCCATGCAGATTTTTATTATTTAAATACTTACTAAATGTTGCCCCTCCGTCAATAGACTCGAGTACGCCTTCAATAGCTGTAGCTGCATACATCTTACCGCTAGCAAAAATGATGTCATGGAATGAAGAAGGCGTATCCAATTTCTTGGTCCATGAAGCACCATTGTCGGTTGAAACATATAAAGATAACTGGTTGGAAAAGTAATATTCATTGCTAGCGCCCATGTATACTTTTGCCAGATATTTCCAGTATTCATCATTGACATTGTAAGTAGCTGTGAGATTGCCTTTAATGGACGACCAGGTGGCTCCTCCATCTGTAGATTTATATATGTTGTCTGTTGTTACCACGGCAACTGCTCCGGTTTCTAACGCGGAAATGGATAATACCTGTTTGCTGCCAGCAAGATCAATTCCTGTTACGTTCGTCCATGTAACTCCATGGTCAGTTGATTTTAATAAACTGGCCGTACTTCCTTCAACTTTTGCCGCCATTAAGGTTCCTGTTGATATCTTTCCGATGGCATTGAAACTACCAGTAGAAGCAGTAACAGGATTACTAAAAGAACTACCATCATTGGTTGATAAAAGTAATCCGCTACCTGTGGAAACAACCAGGTTGCCATTGGATGCTTTGATTATTTTGCGGGCATCAGTCAAATTTCCAGTTGCCAAAGTCCAGCTACCACCCCCATTAGATGAATGCAACATCTGATAGCTATCTAGGACGTATATCTTGTCGGAGTTGTCTATGATAGCATCATTAAATTCGTAAAAATGATTTGGCACTGTAATTCTATCCCAGCTGGTGGTTGTAATGTTATTCTTCAATAACGCCTCCACAGCAACGGCAAAGATTTGATTGCTGCTGTTCTTGACTAGTCTTTTCACTTGGCCTCCATAAGGCCCACCCAAAGGCTGCCAGGTAAAGTTGAGAGGGGGAGGTAATTCTGACACCGGGAGTATTAGATTTCCTGTAAATTTCACAACCGGCCCTCCCTGGCATACCGCATAGAAATTGTTCGTCAGATCCCGGGTTATGTCTTGCACTACTGCCTGGGTATTGGGTAACGACACACTGCGCCAGTTGATGCCATCATCCTGAGTAATCA
>CAYNCP010000018.1:0-14428 GCA_964395905.1 uncultured Ohtaekwangia sp. | reverse complement strand
AATCACCAAAGATCCCCTAGTGCCCAATCCAATTCCACCGGAATTTTGTCTTATTGGCATTACCCATTCATGTGGATATTGAATCACGGTCCAGGTGGCTCCTTGATCTGCACTGTATACAATCTTCTGTCCATCCCCAGCATATAGTTTATTGTTCAACTCAAAAAATCCTACTGTGGAATAACTGTTGGTAGTCAAGGGAACGGTCAACTTTGTGGCAACCCAAGGACTTCCAGATGTACTCAATTTCCAATACTCCGTTTGCCCGTTGGTATCGTTGTTCATAGCAATAAAATAATTGCCAGACGCGGCTGCTACATACATGGGATACCAATTGGCAGGTAAACCTGTTACAGTTTGATTTGTCCAGGTAACTCCAAGATTCGTTGACCTGCCAATCGGTGCGCCAGAGCCGCCACTACTTATGCCAATTATTTCATTGCTGCCTACGGGCAGGTAAATGATGTAACTCAGACTATTTTGTTGTGTCCAGGTTATGCCATCTGTTGTACGCCTGGTACCCAAGTGGCTGGCCATCATCAAAGAATTATCCTGAAGCTTAGCCATCAGTTGTCCTGGCCTGCCTCCATACAGAATGAAAGATTGTGGACGCCAGGCAAAAGATGATCCCTGATTAGTCGAGGTCCACACTCCCTTATTGCCGTTGCCCTCCTTTACAACTAATGTACTACCCGTTAATTCAATATCTGCTCCCCATGGAGAAATCAAGCCTGTGGTTCCTGAGCCGTTGAAGTTGAGCCAGGTAGAGCCCCCATCGGTTGATCTAAATACCCCGCTTCCATCAATTCCCGCATAAACTTCAGTGGCACTTTTCCATGCAAACGACAACACGTTGTAGTCGCTGTATGCGCTATTAGGAATGGTTTTGGTTGTCCAGGTTGGAGTTACCTCATTAGTAAGTTCCCAAAAACCTCCACTGGCAAAGAGATAAACCTTATTGCTGGATGAAACGGACCAAACCGGTGAAGTAATAGAAGTGGAAGGCCCTGTCAATGCCGAAAATGAACCTGCATCCCCTGTCGCTGAAGTCTTGATCAATTGTTGAGTCCCGGCACTGTTGGTATGGGTAATGAATACTTTATTCGAAGCTTGTCTGTTTACAAAGACAGAAAGTTCATGATCAAATCCAGCGGTTTGTTTGGCGAAAACAGTCGTCACCTTGGCGGCACTCCATACACCATCTAAAGGAAAGGCGTGCTTAAGGATTCCAATATTTTCATCCACATAGTATACATCACCATTTGAAGCGAATGCAGTTTGATAGGAGCTTGAGTTGCAACTTGAATTTCCAGTAATATTAACCCAGTTCACACCTCCATCGGAAGATACGTAAACACCTTCACAGCCGCCATAAATAACAAATGTATTCCCTGCCGGAAGTTTAAATATGCGCTCTGTGTTTCTAAATGAATTGTTGCCACTTACTTTCGCCCAGCTAGTTCCGTTATTTGTTGACTTGTATAAAGAAGAATAGTCCGAATAGTAAAAATCAGAACCATCAATCAAAAGGTCGTAAATTTGTGCGCTGGCTGGACCAAACTGAGTCCACATGGTATCTGTAGACGCATAGATCTTGTTTTCAAAAGTATTTACTATATAGGCTTTACCATTGGCATCAAATTGAATGGACTTGATTCTTCCGCCTGGAATGCCATTAAGGTTAGTGAAAGCATCCTGCGCTATGACTAGTTGACAAGAGATCAGACAGATAAAAGTGATAATAAACTTCATTTCTTTTCTTATTAAGCGTTCTTACAAAATGAATCTAATTAGTGGGAGCCTTGGGAGGATCAGGTAAACTGTCATCAGCCCCACCACCAACCAGAATGGTAGAAAGCAAGTAACCCCCCGCAAAAACAGGAATAACTTTCAGCAGCAGCGGAAATCTGCGCTTCACTTTAAAATCCATCGTATAGATAAAATCCTGGGGGTGCTTGCTGTCCGTAATTTTGAGTTTGTATCCCGATCCTGGCTTCAGGTCTGATGAAAAATTGACTGCGTAAGAGCCATTGTTCGGATAATTCAATTCACCTGTCATCCGCGCATTCTCTTTGAACAATTCTATGTGCACCGGGTTGGTGTTGCCCGGGCGCCAGTCCAGTTTATACGCCTTTCCTCTTTTGTAGCCTTTGGCGGATGTAAACGTTTTTAACCTGACAAAGGGGATGAACACATTGGCGCGAAGTTCAATGGAGAGTGGCCCTTCGTAGTCGCCAAACTCTTCGCGAATATTCCATAGCGCCCTTCTTCTTCCAGGCCTCACTTCCTGGCCGACATCTCCCGATACTTTTACCAGGGGCGCTGCGTAATTATCCTTGGAGGTAAATACGGTAACTAAATACTCGTTATTGGGATTAGAGTCATCGATTTCATAATGGATGATCATTTGATCGTTGGCTATTTCCAATTTTTGAATTGCCATTTTCTGGCTAAAGCTTTCACCAAATGCAAACAGTAAGAAACTCCATGCGATAATTCTGCTCATAACTTAAGGTTTAAGGCGATGGCAACTTGAAATCTGTGTTCACAGAGTTCACCACATCAAAAGAACTGTTGTGCTTACAAAATCGAAATACCCAAATCTTGGTATATTTTAGCTCAGGCTGGATGGGCTTGCCAAGGAATTCTCCTGCCAGGGAATTTGAATTATCAGTATAGTACCAAATGCAGGACTCGATTGAATTTCAAAATTGCCGCCAATACTTTCTATTCGTGCACGGATATTTTTCAATCCAATACCCTCCGGCTGCAAATCCAGTTCAAAACCTATACCATTATCTTCATATGTAACAACCAGGTCATTGTCGTGACCAAAAAATTGAATATCCACTTCCGTGGCACCAGAATGTTTTGCACTGTTTTCTATAGCTTCCTGTATTACCCTGAACAATGAAGTCTGAACATTATCAGGCAACTTTTCCGGAAAGTCAAACTCCTGCACATGCACAGTCATGCCATTGACGCGCGAGGTTTTGTCAGCTAATTCTTCTATTAGCCTAATGAGGCTGTTGTGCTGAAGCGATGGGGGTGCCAATTGATGAGACAAGTTACGAACGTCACTACAGATACTATCGATCTGCTCATCCAACTGAACACCATCTTGAGTCGACTCTTGAATAAAGCGCTTTAAATTGCTCAATCTACTGCCTATATCATCATGAAGCTCGAGTGAGATGCGTTCTCGCTCTCGCTCAACCCCATTGATGTAGGCACTCAGCATTTCTTTTTTCTGATTGACAATTCGAACGGAAAGCAAATTTCTTTCTTCATACAACTGCTTTATTTGATATGTTAGTGCAATTGAGAATATCAACAATTCAAGAGCCGATCCCATCATGTAAGGATTTACACCAATTTCGCTGTTCGAACTGAACCCAAACTCTTCGTATATAATTGATAACCCACTTATAATGATGGCTCCAAAAGCCAGGTAATAAAAAAGTACCGTACTCCTCTGTTTTGGATAACTGATAAATGAAATCACAAAAATGATAACCATGCAAGTGATGGTGAGCCCATAAATGGACGCCAGAAATACAACCAATGCATCCGGCCAAACAGCTTGAGTTATCAATCCCAGCGGTATCAGCCCCAAATTCAATGAGGCAATGATTGAAAGCGTTTTGTGAAGCCGGGGTGTGTACTTTCTACTGTGGAGAAACTCCTGTGCAAACCTGACAAAAGTAAAGATGCTGAGAATCAGGATGATTACCCTAAAATGGCTGTTAATGGGCAGGGACGGATAAAGCAATTGAAAAGAAAGGCCAATGGAAGTGGCCACAAAAAGAGCTGTAATGAGAACCCAAACTGCATACCAAAAGTAAATTCGCTTCCTTAAGAAATAGAAAGTGAAAGAAGCATATATAAAACACAGCGCCAGGAATCCAAAATACAATCCATAGCCCAGCATCTTTTTGTAGTCCGACTCAAAATAAGCATGTGTGTGCCACCATTGCATGGGAAGGACAAGCGAGCTGTATCGCTTGTTTATTTTTATTAAGAAGTTGGCCTCCTCATTTGGTTGTAGCGTTAGTGGAAATAAAAAACTTCTGTGATTGATCAAGCGCTCATAAAATGCAAAAGCATCACCCGTACGTGTCCATATTTTTGGAATGGCATCAGGACCTACAGTATAAATTGTGATGGAATCAATTTGAGGATTTTGAATTTCGATCAGACGATGTGCAAGATCATCACTTACATTTACTACGGAGAAAAAAATCCAGTAGTCGTTACTTGAATAACCAAAATTCGAACTGTGTCTGATGATTCCTTCAGACAAAACCTTTGTATATGCTTCCTCAACTGAAACCTCACCTTTTGATTCCCATATCAGCAGATGTGGAAACAAATTACGATTGGTTTGATGGCCTGCATCCTGCAATATGGGAACAGGAACTTGTGAATAGCCATACGATGAAAGTAAAATGAAGAAGCTACAGTAAATTATTTTCATGCGAAAAATTTACCAACTCCACTGTGTTCCTTATTTTCAGTTTCTTGAAAATGTTTTTTTTATGTGTCTCCACCGTAAAGACACTTAGATTGAGACTTTCGGCAATTTCTGATGCCGATCTTCCGCTAACAAAATGTTTGATGAGCTCGATTTCCCGCTTTGTAAGTTTCATTTTGCGCACAAAGCCATCAAGATATTCCTTCTTCTTTTGCTGATCTTTGGTAATGGCCTTGCTCACATAAAATGTATTATCGTCAAGTTGACCAAGCGCATTAAGTAACTCCGAATTGCTGGCGTTCTTCAGCAAGAAAGCCTGAGCCCCCAGATTTTTTGCCTGGTTCACCAAAATCTCGTTCTGGTACATGGTGAGTATAACCACGTGCAATTCAATTTTGGTCTTTCGGATTTGCGATAATAATTCAAGCCCGTCTATACCAGACAGGTTCAAATCGAGGATAAGAATTCTTGGCTTAAGTCGCTTGAGTTCGTCCAACAGCTTACGTCCATCCTGTGTATGCCCGATTAGCTGATAATCACTATTTTCAAAAAGCAATTGTAGCCCGTCTACTATTATTCTATGGTCTTCGCATACGAAGACCGTCTTCTGCTCGATTCCCTTCATTTTTTCAAACTAAAAAAATGAAAAAATACCAAATGAAGGGTATTTTACAAACAGTTTAAATGATTAACGGTCAATCATTAACCAAATAAAAAGACAAACCAGCTGTACAGTCGCTGTTTAGAATGTGACCACCGGTGCGGTGTCTGCTCCTTGTTGAGCCTCGAACCCTTTTCGCACACTAAAGTCCTCGCCACCACCGAAAATGCTCAGTGCCATTCGTCTAAAAAATCCGCGTACGTAGGTATTGTACTCTTGGACCGCTTCATTGTATCGCTGACGCGCCACATTGATTCTGTTCTCCGTGCCTTCCAACTGTGACTGAAGATCAAGAAAATTCTGATTTGCTTTCAGATCGGGATAGCGCTCCACCACAACCATCAGCCTTGATAATGCCGAGCTCAATCCATTCTGTGCTTGCTGGAATTGCGCGAATTGATCAGGTGTGACATTGGAAGGATCTATATTTACTGAGGTGGCTTTGGCCCGAGCCTCTATCACTCCGGTTAATGTTTCTTGTTCGAAATCAGCGTATCCCTTCACGGTGTTTACCAGATTGGGAATGAGATCCATTCTTCGCTGATAGGTCGCCTGCACATCTGCCCATTGCGCATTCACTTTTTCCTGCTGTGCTACAGCTTTATCAAAGGTGCCGGCACCCCACATGAAAAATCCACCAATAATAACGACCAGTGCACCTACAATTATTAAAGTTGTTATTAATCCTTTGCTCATATTCTGTTGTGTTAATATTCCTTACAATCATTTAAACGGCCAGGTGATTTTCCATCATGAACTCGGCAATCTGAACCGCATTGGTAGCTGCTCCCTTGCGCAAGTTATCCGCCACGATCCACATATTCAATGTATTGGCCTGTGATTCATCCCTGCGCAGCCTTCCCACAAAAACTTCATCTTTACCACGTGCATTGATGGGCATGGGGTAAACATTGTTGCTCACTTCATCTTCAACAATTACCCCGGGTGTGATGCTCAATAGTTGCCTCACTTCGTCCAGAACAAAATCGGAGCGGAACTCTACATTCACGGCCTCTGAATGCCCCCCAATGGCCGGCACCCTCACCGTAGTTGCCGTTACAGCAATTGACTGGTCCCCCAATATTTTCTTGGTTTCATTCACCATTTTCATTTCCTCTTTGGTATAGCCATTATCCAAAAATGAATCGATGTGAGGCAAAATGTTCATGTCAATTGGATGCGGATATACCTTTACACCTTCAATCCCATTGCGCTCATCCATCATCTGTTGCACTGCGTCTTTACCGGTACCTGTTACCGATTGGTAGGTGGAAACTACTATCCGCTTTATTTTATATTTGGCATGAAGCGGAGCCAACGCCAACACCATCTGGATGGTAGAACAATTGGGGTTCGCAATAATCTTGTCTTCCGCTTCGAGCACATTGCCGTTTACTTCCGGGACAATCAATTTCTTGTCGGGATGCATGCGCCATGCCGAGGAGTTATCAATGACTATACACCCTTTTGCCGCAAAACGAGGCGCCCATTCTAGGGAAGTTCCGCCTCCGGCAGAAAAAATGGCAATATCTGGTCTTAGCTCACAAATCTCCTCTATGCTTTTTATAGGATACTCCTTATCTTTAACCAATAGGGTTTGCCCCACAGACTTTGAGGAAGCAACAAGATGCAATTCCGAAAATTCAATATTTCTTTCTTGCAACACCTTAAGCACTTCCTGCCCCACCAGCCCGGTGGCTCCAACCACTGCCAATTTCATCTGGTACATCATTTAATTCAGAGGGCAAAAATACCATTTTTAAGCTTACCTCTAAAAAAGCTTATATGTTGTATTTTGGTGGTTTATGCATTCGATGGAAAAGGTCAATTTACAGATTCCTTTACTGATCATGATTTCATCAATGACCCGAATTGGTCGGGAGATGCTGCCAAATTCATTGTTAATGACACCCAGCTGAAGCTACAGGCGCCAGCAGAAGCCGGCCTCGCCTTTTTATCCACGCCAAGTTTATCCATCAACAATGCGCAATGGCAGTTTTTTGTAAAGTTTGAGTTTAATCCTTCCGCCAGTAACTATGCCCGCATTTATCTGGTGTCTGATCAGGCTGAGCTCTCCGCCCCGTTAAATGGGTACTTTGTGCTTATCGGTGACACTCCAGATGAGGTCAGTTTATTCCGGCAAACCGGAACCACCATGAACAAAATAATTGATGGCACTGATGGAACCGTTAACTTATCATTAGTGGAAGTCAAAATCAAAGTGACGAGAGATAATATGGGAAACTGGGCACTGTTTTCTGATGTAGGCAACAGCGGATCTTTTGTTTCACAAGGAACAACATTTGACAACACCTTTGATGCTTCTTCCTACTTTGGAGTCTTATGCAACTACACCGCTACCCGATCGGACAAATTCTATTTTGATGACTTCATCGTGACCGGTGATCCTTTTACAGACACAAGTCCACCGGTGCTGGATCAGATAGATGTAATTACTTCAAATCAACTGGTGCTTCATTTCAATGAGGAAATTGATCCGGCTACGGCTGCCGAGGTCAATCATTATCTGGTTGACAACAACGTAGGAATGCCGTCATTTGCCAATTTGCTGGCTGACCTCAGATCAATCGAACTCATTTTCGCTTCGCCATTTGAAAATGGTGTTACCCATTCCATACAAGTCTCTGGCATAAGGGATATGGCCGGAAACACAATAACCAGCAGTTCATTCTCATTTCTTTACTTTGTTTCAAATCCCGCAAATGAAAAAGATTTGATTATCACTGAAATTTTGGCCGATCCAATTCCACAAGTGGGTTTGCCCGATGCCGAATACATTGAAGTTTTAAACCGAAGCGCACATCCATTTGATTTGAACGGCTGGGCCTTCAGCGATGGCAACTCAGTAGCCTTGCTTCCATCCTTCATTATTTTGCCGGACCAATATTGGATAATCACAGCGAGTACAAATGTTCCGAAATTTGGCATGACGACAAACGTGATGGGTGTTTCCAATTTTCCAACATTGAACAACTCCTCGGACACACTAACGCTCAAAACACCTCAGGGAGAAACGATCGACTCCCTGAACTACAATTTGACCTGGTATCGAAGTGCAGATAAACAAGAAGGAGGCTGGGCATTGGAAATCATTGATCCTAACCATTCCTGTGGTGAAGAAGACAATTGGACATCGTCAGAAAATGACAAAGGGGGCACGCCCGGCTTCTTAAACTCTGTCTTTGCCAATAAACCTGACCTCACAAGTCCTCAAATAAGCGCTCTGGATGTTTTGGCCATCGATAAAATAAGAATCACATTCAATGAAAAACTCGAGAATCCCTTGTCAGTTGAAACTTCTATCGTTCCTGACCCCGGATCTTTCGATATTCATTTTGAAACGAAAGCGTTGCGCGTCCTCATCGTTAGCTTCAATAATCCATTAAGTACAAGGCAACTTTACCAAATGACCTTAAGTAATATTCGCGATTGTAGCGGCAACGTCATTAATGATGAAGACGGCAAAATATCGTTTGCTGTGCCGGAACCGGCCGATGAGGGAGATATACTTATCAATGAAATCCTTTTTAATCCCAGACCCAACGGAGTTGATTTTTTAGAGTTGTATAACCATTCTGAAAAATTCATCGACCTGAAGAATTGGAGTATTGCCAACTTCCATGAAGGAGTTGTGAGCACCCCAAAAAATATATCGACTAAAGCGCTGACTTTTGCACCGGGCGAATACCTTGTCATCACCACCGATCCGTACGTGCTTAAAGATCACTATCCGCTTAGTAGGGAGGAAAAGTTCATTCAGGCATCACTTCCTGCATTACCGGATGATGAAGGATCTGTGGCTATCCTGTCCGGAAGCAGCACGATGATTGATCATCTTCATTACAACCAGAAATTTCATTCTGCCTTTGTAAAAGAGGAAGAGGGTGTTTCCTTAGAGCGCATTTCATTATTTGACGATACAAACGATGCAAACAACTGGGCATCTGCCAGTTCCACAGTGGGCTTTGCCACACCGGGCTACATCAACTCAAATTTCCGACCTGACAACCACCTTTCAATTGGAGAGGTGCGTGTAGAGCCCCTTATCTTCTCCCCGCAGGCACCGGGTTTAAATTTTGCGCAAATCAATTTCAACTTTGACCAAACCGGGTTCGTTGCCAACATCAAAATTTATGATCAGCAGGGTCGACTCATTAAGACCATTGCCAATAATGCCGTATTGGGTTTTGATGGATCCTTTCGATGGGATGGTGATCATGATGATGGATCCAGCGCCAGGGCGGGATATTATGTGGTTTGGTTTGAGGTTTTTAATGCGCAAGGGGCGCTGAAGTCCTTTCGCGAAAGGGTAATTATCGCCTTGAGATAGATGACAATTGTCTGCCCAACCTGAAAAAGTAGAATTCATGGCTTTTTCTCCCGGTGGGAATTAATTCCAATTCATTTTTTGTTTAGCGCCCTAGCGGTTATTTTTGCGCATCTTTTCCGAAAACGTTTTAAATAAGCAGAAAACATGGCTAAATCAACTAAAAAGGCAAAAGCTGCTAAAAAGGCGCCCAAAAAAGCGAAAAAAGCAGTGAAGGCAAAAAAGGCCGTAAAAACCAAAAGTCAGGGTTCAACGAAGAAAAAAGCGGCTAAGCCGAAAGCCAAAGCCAAAAAAACTGTCAAGAAAGTGGTGGCGAAAAAAGTTGCACCTAAAAAAAAGGTTGCTAAAAAGATTACACCTAAGGCTGCCAAGGAACAAGTGAAGCCGATGAGAAGGGCCGCTACACCTACTGTGCCTCAGGTTGGCAGAAAGAAAGACAACCCTATTTCACCACTACCCAAAACACCTCCTCAGTTAAACATATTCCCTGCATTGACCCAAAGACCAATAGCCCACAAACCAGCCAAGCCCGCTGCCCCCTCTGATAAAACAAGGTACTCAGATGCTGAGCTTAAGGAGTTTGAAGCACTCATCAATGGGAAACTGGAAAAAGCGCGAAGCGAGTTTAGGATTTTGAAGGAAACCCTTAATCGCAACAACGATGAAGGAACGGACAGCACCTCAGGTGGCAACACCAAGGTATTGGAGGATGGAGCTGAGACTGCCGAGAAAGAGAACCTTAGCCAATTGGCTGCCCGTCAGCTTAAGTATATTTCAAATCTGGAGAATGCCCTGATACGAATCAAGAATGGCACGTACGGAATTTGCTCCGTAACAGGCAAATTGATACCAAAAGAAAGATTGATCGCGGTTCCGCACACCACGCAATCCATTGAGGCTAAAATGATGCAAACTGACTAATTTGAATTTTTTACAAAATCATATCGAAGCCCTTATCTTCTGCTCGCCAGGACCAGCCAAGCTTTCAGATATAAAAGCATGTCTTACCGAGATGTTCAATGCGGATGTTCCGGAAGAGGATATCCAATCTGCCATCCTAGAATTAGATGAAAAGTACAAGTCAGATGAGTACGCCTTTCAGTTGAACAAAGGTGGCGGTGGCTATCAATTTTTGACAAAACCTGCCTATCAGGCAAGCATCGGCATCATGCTCAAGCAGCAATCCAAAAAGAGATTGTCAACTTCAGCACTGGAAACACTTTCGATCATTGCCTACAAGCAGCCCATCTCTAAAACCGAAATTGAAAATATCCGTGGAGTGAACTGCGATTATGCCGTACAAAAGCTTCTTGACAAAGGGCTGGTAGAAATCAGAGGCAAGGCCGACACCATTGGGAGGCCCATCCTTTACGGAACCAGTCCCAAGTTCATGGAGTACTTTGGTATCAATGACCTGAATGAGTTGCCTACTCCTAAAGATTTTACGCAAGAAGTGAACACCATTGGGGAATCTCCCGAAAATCAATAATCATCATCAGGGCAATCGTGCCTAATTTATTATACCATGGCACATAAACGATCCAGCAAAAAAACATCCTTTGGCAAAAGGACAGGCTCTGAGAAAGCTTTTATTAAAAGAGGAAGAAGGGCAAGAAACGAAGATCAGGACGAAAAACCGAAGCGCAGTTTTGGTCACACCTCCAGGTTTTCGAAAACCAAACCGGACAGATTTGGCAGTGGTGACTTCGTGAGAAAGCGCTCTGATTCTGGTACGGTTTCATCAGGTGAGAACAAGCGGTTGCGAAAATCCAGCCCTGCATCATCACCCAAAAGGATTGAAGGTGATAAATTTGAAAGAAAGGATTTCAGAAAGAAAGAAAATTTTGAAGGAAAATCAGGACGTCCTTCAGGCTTGTCCGGCAGTACTGCTGGAAAGCACGTGAGGAGGAGGAATGACGATGGGCCTGCCAGACCTGAGAGATCAGGCAAATTTTCAAAGCGGCCATTTAACAAAAACCCTTCCGACAAACCTTTCAGCAGAGACGCCAGAAGAAAGGATGAAGGCGAAAAAACCAGTCGATCCAGTGAGTCCCTGGGATTTACAAAAAAAGGAAAGCCTTCTTCTGCCAAATCACAGCCTGATTATCCTTCACAACCTATTGAAAATAAAGAAGGACTCACTCGTCTTAACAAACATATTGCCAACAGCGGCATGGGATCAAGACGCGAAGCTGACGAGATGATTAAAAAAGGGCTCATCAGCGTAAATGGTGTTACCATCACCGAGATGGGTTTTAAAGTAAAACCCGGAGATGTCGTTCGCTATGAGGATAAGGTTTTAAAAGCAGAAAATCCCGTTTATGTTTTGCTAAACAAACCCAAAGGTTTTATCACCACTACAGCTGACCCGCAAGATCGAAAGACAGTAATGAATCTGGTGGCCAGTGCGTGTAAAGAAAGACTTTATCCGGTTGGTCGGCTGGATAGAAATACAACCGGATTGCTCTTGTTGACTAACGATGGCGATCTTGCAGCTAAACTTACTCACCCCTCCTACAATACCAAGAAAATATACAAGGTAGAGCTGGACAAGCCCCTTACCAAAGCGGACTTCCAGAAGATTCAAGATGGAGTTCATCTGGAAGAGGGCAAGGCCATTGTGGATGACGTGGCCTACGTGAGCGACAATAAGAAAGAGATAGGAATTGAATTGCATATCGGCTGGAATCGTATCGTAAGAAGAATTTTTGAAGCGCTTGATTACCAGGTGGTGAAGCTTGATCGCGTTATTTTTGCCGGACTCGACAAGAAAGATTTACCTCGAGGCGAATGGAGGTTTTTAAAACCTGAAGAAGTAATCATGCTGAAACATTTCAAATAGCAGGTTTCATTGTGGCAGCACCAGTGTAAAGGCTGATCCCCGGCCAGGTGCTGACTCGAGCTCCATCCTTCCCTTCAGTTTCTTTACAGATTCCTTCACAATGTAAAGTCCAAGGCCTGATCCTGTTGACCTTTCTGTTGCCCTAAAGAACATATTGAAAATCTTATTGTGATATTCCTCCTTTATTCCTATACCATTATCAATGACTTTGATAATGGCGTTGTTCCCTTCCTTTTCCGCGCTTATGGTAATCGAAGGATTTTCTTTGGAGAAATCAGCGTACTTAATGGCATTGGAAATAAGATTGTTTAGTATGATCCGCAAACGATAGGCATCAGTTCGCAGCACCAGGTCGTCTGTCACATCGACTTCAAACTTTATTCGGCTGGCATTTTCCGCATACTGTAGTGAGGTGATTATCTCCTGAACAAGTGGCTTTAGCAAAAGTAGTTCGAGGCTTATCTGAATTCTTGTGTTGCGCGAATAATTGGTGATTTCTTCGATAAAATTATCCATTGTCTCAATCCGAGCCTTAATTTTTGGAAGATACATTTCCTTGGTTCCTTTTTCGTCCAATTCAAAAACGTTTACAAGGCCCTTGATGCTGCTTAGCGGAGATTTTAAATCATGTGAAGCGCTATATACAAACCTGTCCAGTTCTTCATTTGTTTTTGTCAACTCCATATTTTGAGCTTCTATGGTATCTTTTACCTGCTGTAGTTTTTGTTGGTCATCGTGATGCGTTTTCATCACGGTAATGATGCAGTAAATACTGATACCGCTGACCAAAATTGAGTTGACAAGAAAAAACATTTCTTGTTGGAGTTCAGTAAAGTCTCTCACCGGAATTGAATGAAATTCGAAAAGACGGCTTGTAAGAAACAAAATAAGTGAAAGGATGGAAAAACCTATTCCCGCCTTCCAGTATTCATAACCAAATAGTGCCAGAGTCGCAGAACCAACTGCCACATAATACAAATCCACACCGCTATCGATAGGCATTCGCTCAGCGATAAAGAACAATAGGATATTCAAGGCAACGAGGTCAAAAATTATGGCTGACCTAAATTTCTTTGTTTTCCATAGGGAGAAGGCTATTATAGTTGAAATCACCAAAGAAGGCAGGAAATACTTGGTGAATGGAGAGGAGAAGAAAAATATAAAAGTGAAATAACCAATGGTTATCGCAAGTTGCAGCAAGAGTAGATTAGCAGCAAGCTTTTTTTGTCTCAGATTAAAGGAGTCCAGCAATGCGTTAGCAGTATGATTTACAGGTGCGTTCAATCGAATAAAGTAAGGAAACAAGTATACCTTGAACCTACAAACAATTACGCAACTAAAATAATCTACTAAGCGATTTTTCCGGTGGATTTACTCGCTCTTTAAACTATCCACAGGGTTTACGTATGATGCTCTAAATGTTTGCGACCCTATGGTGATCAAACTAAAAACGGCAATCGTGATGTCCGGGACAAGGACCATCGCGCATATCAAATTGTTTTTAATGGTATTAACAGAAAGCCAGATGTTTCGCTTTCACCTGAATTTACCAATCGCGTGATTATAAAAATACAACAGCTGAAAGAAGAAAGATCATTGCGAAAAGATTTTATATGGCTAGGCATTGGCCTACTTGCTTTTTATTATTGCAGCGATCATTGCCATTAGTTTGACTACTTTCAAATTCGATTTTGGAACCTTTGGATTTATCCATTCGTGTGGAAGATTACTGCTATTTGGCATTGCGCTCATCATGGGGCTGCGGTGGCTTGACAAGAAATTGCTGGTAAACAATCCGGCAGATTAAATCTCAGTCCTTGCGATCTGATGGAATTGGTCAAATCCTCATACTGTGACATTGACATCATCCATTTCCCTTGATAAAGGACCCACCAACCGCACTCCCGTACTGTACACCTCGAAATAAAATAGATGTGTACTTTGAGATTGAACGCCTATATTCGCTTTGCTAATTTCTATTTTATGAATAAGAAGTCGACTCTATTGTTCATGCTGTTTTTGCTGCCCCATTTCATACTGGCACAGGATGAAGCCAAAACAAAAACGGACAGCACCAAAAAAGAGAAAAAAAAGAAAGATTTG
>CAYNCP010000017.1:0-57549 GCA_964395905.1 uncultured Ohtaekwangia sp. | reverse complement strand
CGGGCGTTACCGTGATGTCAGCTGTAATTTTGTTGGTCATCTCATTGCCCAGCATTTGTTCGCGCACCTGGTCACGAAGGTCAAGTTTAATCTCATCCATGGTTTTGCCATAGGCGCGTTCCAACTCTTCGGGAGAGTTGCCGGAGTTTTGCAAAATCAATTGCATCCTGCGGGTGGTGTTTTGATCTACGCTCTCATCGGTAACAACAACTGAGTCAATCTCCGCCTTGGCCACCATGAGTTTATTTACAATGAGTCGGTTGAGCAAGCTGCATTTGGCTTCCTGTGAAGCGGGATTGCCGTCTGCCAGGTAGCTCTGGTAAGTTCCCTCCAATTCTGATTTCAGGACAATATAATTGTCAACTTTTACGATGATTTTATCGACCAGAAACCCCGGATTATCCTGACCCCACAATACGGGTGACAAAAATACAATCCCAATGATGATGAGATTACTTATTAAATATTTCAAAATCTTTGCTTTCAGCGGCCTTTTCATACACTTCTTCTTCCAATTTGCGCGCAAGTTCCACTTTTCTTTTGTTAATAATAATATTTTTTATGTCCTCTTTAACGAATTCGAGTGGTGATACATTGTCTGATATCTTATACGCATCGATTTTTAAGAAATACAAAAATCCGGCATCACTGGTCTCATAGTACGGGTAACTCTTTAGGAATTGAATTTTGTTCGGAATTTCCGCCAGCGGTGAGTTCACCACCAACTTGTCAAACTCTATCCAACTGGAATCTGATAAATGATAGGCCGAGGAAAAACTCAGGCAATATGATTTTAAATCGCTCTTGTCCTTCTCCTTGTTGGATAACACCAGGTCCTTGATTCGATTGGTTCTTGGAGCCCCTTGTGGCACCTTAATGAATGCCCCTCTAATAATGTTTTGCTTCAAGATGAAGTTATCGAGATGGGACTGGTAATACGCTTCCACCTCAGCATCACTCACTTCGTCACTCATATTCTGCTGGATGTATAGCTTTTGAAATTGATATCCAATCAGGCTATATCGATAATCAAGAATCTTTCGTTCCACCTCGGCTTCATTGATGTCAATGCGTTTCAATGCCTCACTGATAAGCAATTGTTTTCTGATCCAGCTATTGATGTACGCCTCCAACCTTGCCACACTATCCTCTTTAGGGGTGTTGGACGTTACTATTCCTTCCAGTTCATCCAGGTACAGGTAAGTGTCATTCACTCTTGCTACCGCTCGTCTATCCTGATCTTCGCCTGAAGTATCCTTTTTCATTCTAATGAGCTCACATCCACTCAATAATCCAACAACAACTGCGACATAGAGTAGTCTTTGAAGTCCTTTATTTGGCTCGATTCCGTTCAAGTAAATATGTTTTAGTGTGTTAAGACTTTTCTTTGGATAACAATTGCTCAGTTGCTTTGCGCTTTCCTTTGGCATTTACTTTAACCCTATACCTATTTTTTAATTCCTGTATCCATCCTTTTTCCAGAAAGTCCTGATAATCGGATATTACAGTGGCCCTTACCTCTTCAAACTTTTTTCTTCCAGGAGGAACCAATTGACTTACCTCTACAAGATAATACATTCCTTCTGTTTCCAATTGATGCCATCCAGCCGACCAGCTGATTAAATCGATCACTTTGCTGTCACCCTTTTCGTAGGTTCTGAAATTTACCACAGACTTAAAACTTTTAATGTCGTTGCTGCTAAGTGAGTCCCCGTGCGTTATTTTGGCCATCACCTCATTTTGGATCTTTTCGTTTTCGGTTGTAAATATCCTGGCCGCTATCCTAAGGTCAGCATGGTACTTTTCGGGGTGCGAATCATAATACATTCTTTGTCCAAGTGAATCTGCCGAGGCCTTATTCCAAACTTCCTTTTCCATAATATTAAAAAGCAATATTCCTTCCCTGTACTCATTCACCATTTTTCGATACTCCGGATTAGCCAGTTGCAATCGAGTGTCTTCAATGGATGCCAGTTTCTCTTCCACAAATTGATCATAAAGCATTTGGAGATAAACATCGGGGCTCACTTTAATCTGCGATTGGTTATCCATTAAGTAGTCGGCAAAATTCCTTACTGTATATGCGGTCTTCTCAATGGAAAATAAAACCACATTGTCACCATCGCTTTTATTTTCGATTCTCCACTTGCCCTGTGTGATACTGCTATCCGCCAACAATTCCAGGTGCTTTTTTAAATCAGTCGCTTCTTGATAGTTAAATTTCTTTTTCCGTTTCTCTGCGGCCTTGGATTTTGAAATTGCCATCCGGTCGTCACGAGCTACTCTTTTTTCAAGCGAAGCTTTCAGCTCTTCAAATGGCGGAACCGAAATCTTTCTTTCAAGCCTGATGATATGCCATCCAAAAGAAGTAAGCACTGGTTTAGAAATTTGCCCGGGCTCTTTTAAGGAAAACGCTACCTCTTCAAACCTGGGTGCTGAAGCCAAGGCCCCCAATCCAAAGGGCCTTAGTCTTCCTCCCTTGTCTTTGGTGCCCGGATCCTGGGAGTATTTGGCGCACAGAGAATCCCATTTTCCTTTATTTAGAAGTGCTTCATAAACTTCATCAATCGTCTTCCTGGCTTTGTCGTCAGCCCCGCGAATTAAGACATGAGAAACTTCCACCTCTCCGCTGGAAGGTCTGCGGTCAAATACCTTAATCAGATGATAACCAAATTGCGTGCGCACCGGCATGGAAACTTCGCCAATACCGAGATGATAGGCAGCCTCCTCAAACGGATAAACCATCTGCAGCACCGAGAAATAACCCAGATCTCCTCCATTCATTTTTACCGAGGGGTCATCAGAATATTCCCTTGCTATTTTTTCAAAGTCCTCACCCATCAATAACCTGGACCTGATTTCAATGGCTTTATTGAATGCAGCCAGGGTATCTTTTGGTGCCGCGTCAGGTTCTACATTAAATAGGATATGTGATGCCTTAACTTCCTCCTTCAAACGGTCATAAGCTTGTTCTGTGAGCCTATTTAGCTCGTCCACTTCTGCCACAAAAGGCTTCTTAAGTTCCTCCTTGTAGCCATTCAATTCCCGAATAAATTCCGGAGTGGCATCTATACCTCTTACTTCCGCTTCTCTTACCTTTAACTTAAAATTGATCAGCAACTCAACATACTCATCAATTTTTTCCCTGGTATATTCGTCTGCTCTTCCCTGATTGTTTTTGTTGTACAGGTACACAAACTCATCAACCGTTACCGGTTTGGAATCAACCTCAAATAGCGCAAGGTCTCCTGCTGACTTTTTTTGTCCGAGTACTGCAAAGGAACTCCAGATAATACATATTATCAATAAACCTCTATAGCTCATTAGTAAGATTTCCTATCTTTTTATTTGCGAAATAATATCTTCTACGGATGTAGCCCCGGAAAAACTTTTAATCAGCTTAAATTCCCGATCATAAAGTCTTAAGTGTGGAAGTTGAATACCTCCAAAGAATTGATAACCATACAAGGGACTGGTGTACACAAATTTTACATTTTCCAGGTCGCTCATTTCATAGTCAACTGAAAAATTATAAATCTCTTTCAACTGAACGGAGGCAATCATAAGGATGGTTACGTCTTTGAGTTTTTCAATTTTCGATTTGATCTCTCTCGCCTCAGCCTGGCAATGATCACAAGTAGGGTTAAAAACAACCAGCAGAAGCGATTCTTTCAATTGACTTTCCGTAAGCTGAAAGCGCGTGCTGTCCAGTGTCAGCAAATTGAGGCTTTCCAGTTCTCCCATATAAATGGACTTGGAGTCTGCTGAAGAGCAGCTTTCCAAAAGCCAACCAGATATTATAATACCAACAAAAAATATACCTAAACGCTGAATTCTTTTCATTACTTGATCTCTCAACATGTTTAAATACTTTTAGAAAGCCTACACACATTCTTACCGTCCCTTGACAAATATTCCACTTTGTCCATAATCGATTTCACCAATCGAATTCCCAACCCTCCTTTTCTCTTTTCGTGGATCAGATTGTCCATTTTGGGTTCATTAAAATCATTGATATCAAAAACGTTACCATCGTCTATTATCTCAAATACAAGCTCTCCCTTAACTGGCTCCAGAATACACAACTCGATCTTGTGATCTGGGTTGCAATGATGCGCATGAATCATCAGGTTGGAACACATTTCATCAATGGCAAGTACAATAGCACTTAATTCCAGTTCAGGAATGTCATGAGGTTTCAGAGAAGTTCGTATGAACTCCCTAATCCCTTTCAGGTTACTTAAACTGCACCCTATGCTATACCGATAGTTCATTTACCAATTGTTTTGCCTCATCCTTCGAAGGCCTAATGTGAATCAAATCCGCCAATCCCAAAATGCTGAAATTGTTGGCCACTTTTTCATTCAAACCAAACATCACCATGCAAATTCCCTTGTCTTTAAATTCTTCGATATAAGACATGAAGACACCGAGACCGGCTGAAGATATGTACTCAAGGGAACTACAATCCACCAGAACTTTCTTGTACCCCTCCCCGACACTCTTGGCTATGGCAAGATCCAATTCAATCGAAGAACTGGCATCAATTTCGCCAATTACCGCTAAAGTGTCGATTCCTCCTTCTTGTAGTCTTTTTATTTGAACCATCTTTATTAACGAATTTTAATGTTTATAGGTTTTGTTCTATTGAAATTTCACAATCATGGTAGTGAAATCATCGTTGATGTCCGTTGTCCCTGAATACTCGTATAATCTCGAAATTAAATGTTCCTGTATTTCCCTGGCCCCCTTATCTTTTACCTCTAATATGGTTCGTTGGAGGTTTTCATAGCCAAACTCATCTCCCTTTCTGTCATTGGCTTCAGTTATTCCATCAGTATACAGCACCATTATATCGCCAGCGTGATAATTCATTTCATATACCTCAATCATCTTGCAAAAACTGCTGTTCTTTACCATACCCAGGGCAGCTCCTTTGTCCTGAATGTATTCAGCATGGTCTGATTTGGCTTTATAAAACAAAATCGGACAATGCCCGGCTCTGCTGTAGATAATCTTTTTGTTTACTTTATCTATTACAAAGTAAATGGCCGAAATAAACGAACCCCGCTCAAGGCAAAAAACCAGGGCCTGGTTGGCACGAATCATGAATTCTTTTGGATCCAATTCCTGTTGTGCCAGACTATGAAATATTCCTTTCATCTGCGACATGTGAAAAGCTGCCGTGGTCCCTTTACCAGAAACGTCTGCAATGATCATGGCCACCTTATCGTCATTTATCCGTATGGTATCATAATAATCGCCTCCCACCTCATCGGCTGATTGTGAAAAGGCTGCTACCTCATAATCGGAATCATGCTCGAGCTTTTCAGGCAAAAGACTCTTTTGCACCATCTTGGCAATCTTGAGTTCCTCCTTATACCGCTCGTTTTGAAAAGCCTCTTCCAGCAACCGAAAGTTTTCTATGGAGATGCCAGCCTGATTGGCAAAGGTTGAAACCACGCGTGTCATCTCCTTATTAAACCCATCCGGCAATTCCTTGAGCATGGCCAGTGTGCCAATCACATTGCCCTTTACATTTATTGGAAAAGAAAGCATGGATCGAAACCTGGCCCCTTTCAGCGATCCCAGGTGAGTGGAGAGGTTTTTGGTCTTGTCAACCCCCTGGTCCAATAACCCTTTGATGTTTTTGGCTACAATATGCTCCTGAATTGATCTCGCTTCCGGTTCCGTAATTCCATATGTAAAGAGTTTATTTTCCTCAGTAGCACTTTTTATTTCCAACCATGCCGCATCGGCAAATACTGAACTTACCGAACTTTCTAACAAAATGTTGTAGACGCTTTCTTCACTTTGTTCCGTTTGAATAGATTGGCTGATTCGTTGAAAATTGACCACCTCCTCAAGCTTTTGCTCAAATACGGAAGAGGTAGGCAAGTTGAATAAAATAACCAGGAAGGAGAAAAGGCTGTAAACAATGACAAATCCAAAAATAGAAAGGCTGAATGTGTGCGACCTGAAATCAAGAAATGAAGTAGACTGTATGCTTATAAAATCTGAAAGCCGGGAGACCGTGTAAAAGAAATAACCCAAATAAAAAAAGGCCAACACAAGCAGCAACAAACTGGTCCACTTTTGCTTGAAGTTAAGGTAGGCCACCCACTTCATGTTGGCGCAAAGGACCAACCCAAGTACTCCCAAAACCACTGCGATGATCGTTCCTATGGTTCCGTTGGCGCTGATATTCAAACTATCATACAACAGCGCAAACAACAGGGTGAACTCAAATACTTTCCACAATCTGATGAGCCATTTTGACTTTTGGTAAAGGATGAGTCGCTTCCATGAAGTGAATGCTGCTATTAAAAAACTTACAAAAAGGGCAAGGTTGATATGATAAATGACATCTGTAAAAATGGTGTTGGTAGCCAGGGCCGTATCGCCCAGGAGGAAAATGATGAGACGAAGTGAAAGTGAAATAACGGTAGCCACCAACCCGGTGGCAAAAACCTGCCAGAGAAGATCTGTAAAGTTTAGGCTCTCTTCGCGCTCAATTTTGAATTTATAGTAGTAAAAAAGGCAGAGAACATACAGGTCAAACATGAACCGGGGTAACCATACCGGCACATCCGGATGAAGTCCTCGAATGTCACTAAAAAGGATGGTGACATCTGAAAAAACCAGTACCAGCCAGGCTATCATAGAGCCTAAAAATGTGATCCGTATTAGCGCTTTTGCTGGCAAAATGGAGCTGATTTATAAAAAAAGAGCCAATCGGAAAATTGGCTTTACAATAATAGGAAAAGGAGATAAGCCCATGAAATCTGACGATTTTCAAAATTGCTCATTCAACTCTCAAAACCCGGCATGAAGCCGTGAACTACCCCTTTTGGGACTAGTTGCGGCTATAGTTTGGAGCCTCCTGGGTAATTGATACATCGTGGGGATGGCTTTCATTGACTCCTGCAGCCGTAATCTTTACAAACTTTGCGCTTTTCAGCCTTTGAATATTTTTGGCTCCACAATAGCCCATGCCAGCACGAAGGCCCCCTACCAGCTGGAAGAGAACTTCAGAGACATTGCCCTTGTAAGGCACTCGGCCTGAAATCCCTTCCGGGACCAGTTTCTTAATATCGTCTTCCACATCCTGAAAATACCTGTCCTTGGAGCCTTTGCCCATGGCCTCTACGGATCCCATCCCCCTGTAAGATTTGAATTTTCTTCCTTCGTAGAGAATCATCTCCCCAGGTGCCTCCACAGTTCCGGCAAGCAAAGACCCTATCATTACGCTATCGGCTCCGGCTGCAATGGCCTTTGCAATGTCGCCCGAAAACCGGATGCCGCCATCTGCTATCACTTTCACATTCGACCCCTTCAGGGCTTTGGCGGCTTCATAGACAGCCGACAACTGAGGCAACCCTACGCCAGCTACTATTCTGGTGGTACAAATACTTCCTGGCCCCACGCCCACCTTTACGCTGTCTGCACCAACCTGGGCAAGCATCTTTGCCCCATCTCCAGTAGCCACATTGCCTACTACCAATTCAATCTCAGGAAATTTCTTCTTTACTTTTTTGGCATTGTCAATCACAAATTTGTGATGACCATGTGCCGTATCGATACTAATGACGTCCACCCCGGACACTTTAAGTGCTGAAATCCGATCAATGATGTCGGGCGTTACGCCAACAGCAGCGCCCACGCGCAGCCTGCCAAAACTATCCTGACAGGCGTTGGGTTTATTTTTTTTCTTTTGAATGTCTTTAAAGGTGATGAGCCCTGTGAGCTTGCCTTTTTTATTGACAATGGGCAGTTTCTCTATCTTGTACTTCTGCAGAATGACTTCCGCCTTTTCGAGGGTGATGCCTTCCTGGGCCGTAATCAGGTTTTCTTTGGTCATCAATTGCTCCACAGGCTTTGACATTTCCTTCTGAAATCTCAGGTCGCGATTGGTGATAATTCCCAGCAATTTTCCATTGCCATCTACGATTGGAATTCCTCCTATTTTGAATTCCCTCATGATATTTTCAGCATCCCTCAAAGTGGAATTCACCTGCAGTGTAATGGGGTCAAGAATCATCCCGCTTTGCGATCTTTTTACTTTTCGCACCTGGGCCGCCTGGGCTTCGATGGTCATATTTTTGTGAATAAAACCCAATCCTCCCTCTAGCGCCATCGCAATTGCAAGATCTACTTCCGTTACCGTGTCCATGGCTGCGGAAATGATGGGTATATTGAGCTTGATCTTACTGGTAAGCTGAGCGGAAATGTCCGTTTCCCTTGGCAGTACTTCAGAATAGGCTGGTACTAAAAGCACATCATCATAGGTGAGCGCTTCGAACAGGAATTTGGATGAATTCAGGTGGGTCATGGCAAATAATATTTACGAATCATTATTTGCCGCGCAAAGTTAGCCTAATTTGAAGATATCCCAATTTCCGGTGTCTGATTTATCTGGTTAACTTTGTCTCAACGATTTAACGATTTCATTTCATTGGAAATATTTAGCATCGCATGAAAAAAGCCTTATTACTTGTTCTTCTGACTTTTACCCTGGCAGCCGCCATAAAAGCACAAACACAAACAGGAAAGGCCTCATTTTATGCAGATAAATTTGAAGGCAGAACCACTGCCAGCGGAGAGAAATACAAGCACAACAAGCTAACTGCTGCGCATAAAACCTTGCCGTTTGGCACGAAGGTGAAGGTCACCAATCTCTCCAACAACAAAGAAGTGGAGGTAATTATCAATGACCGCGGACCTTACGTTGATGGACGGATCATCGATCTGTCTAAATCAGCGGCAGAAATACTCGGATTTATTAACCTGGGCCTGGCTGAAGTGAAAATGGAAGTAATGGATGCCGGTGACGGAAAAGGCAAAACACAACCAGTGTCCATCGATAAGGTTTCCGTGGACGAAAAGGAATTTTATGGCCTCACCACCACCCGGCTGAAACCTAAAGGTTTTGGCGTTCAAATCGGGACTTACCAGGAACTGGTAAACTTAATGCGCCTATCGGAAAATCTTAAAAACTCTTACAAAAGGGATGTGACCATACAGGTGAAGGTGATCAACGGCATTAAATACTACAGTATCATTCTGGGGCAATTCTCAAAGCGATCGAAAGCGACCGGTTTTTTGTCAGAAGTGAAGAATAAATTCCCGGACGCTTTTATTGTTGATTTTGAGCGCCTTTAATGTCCTCTTCCCAATCGCTAGCAAAGTAATTGTGGGCCCAATTGCCCGCTTGAATGCTTTTATTAGTTTGCTCAAAGTACCTTCTCAATAAAATTCATCGTTGGAAATACTGGGTTACATAGCATCTGTTTTTATTGGAATCACGTTAGGTCTCCTGGGTGGGGGCGGATCCATTCTCACCATTCCTATTCTGGTTTACCTCTTTCACCTCGATGCGGTTACGGCTACCGCCTATTCATTGTTTATCGTAGGCGCTACAAGTCTGGTGGGCATCGCACCGAAGCACCGCAAGGGCCTTATTAATTTTCGAACTGGCCTCATTTTTGGAGCGCCATCACTCCTTGCCATTTTCGCCACCCGCAGGTGGATTGTACCTGCAATACCCGAAATTCTCGTTTCCTTGCATTCATTCGTGCTTACAAAAAGAATGTTTCTGCTGGGATTGTTTGCCGTGCTAATGATTGTGACATCCTTCTCCATGATTGGCAGCAAAAAGGAAATTTCCTCCGAAGAAAAAGGCATTAAGCTATACCTGATAGTTGCTCAGGGTGTTTTAATCGGGCTTCTCACCGGACTTGTGGGAGCAGGAGGAGGCTTTCTCATCATTCCTGCACTTGTTTTTCTGACCGGGCTGCCCATGAAAGTAGCCGCTGGTACCTCATTGTTTATCATTGGCTTCAACTCGCTATTTGGTTTTGTGGGCGATGTAATAAACCTGGAAATACAATGGGATTTTCTTTTTCTTATTACCGCGCTGGCCGTTGCCGGTATTTTTGTGGGCAATTGGTTGACTACAAAAATTAAAAGCTTGCACCTCCGAAAATCATTCGGATGGTTTACGATGTTAATGGGATGCTGGATCCTGTTTCAGGAACTCTTCAGGGGATAGCATAAATTGTGACAGAAGTCACTTTATTTTTGAATTTTGATTTTCATTTTTGCATTTGAAAGGCATGGAAATGAAAGAAAAGAAAAATTTTAAGGACCTCATTCAAGGAGAGAAGCCCGTATTGGTAGATTTTACAGCAGCCTGGTGCGGACCCTGTAAAATGATGGCACCTATTCTTGAGCAATTTTCAAACGAAATGGGAGACTTGATAAAAGTTATAAAAGTGGATGTGGATAAAAACCAGAGCGCCTCGATGGCCTATCAAATTCAGGGTGTTCCAACGCTTATTCTTTTTCAAAAAGGAAAAATAGTTTGGCGCCAGTCGGGTGTAGTGCCTGCCCACCAGTTGAAGCAAATTGTTAATCAGTACATTTAGCTTCCGTACTATTTTGGCCAATCCAACCCTAATCGTGGGAAATCCCAGGCTGTTTATTTCATTTTGAGCAATTAGATTAGTACAGTGAGGGAGGACGTACCCACACTGTACTATTCATTTCAATTCTGAGGATCAATCAGTAAAGGCGCATTTCCATTTGTCATGATTATTTTAGAGTTGGGTGATTTTGAAAGCTCTCTAAATGCTTCTATGCTCTGGCATTCGATGATCTTATCGTTAAGCCCTTCAGAGATTATTTTTTGAGCATCTCTAATACCTGTGCCTCCTGGCGCTCACGATCAAGCAAAAATGCCATTCGTTGGGCATCCTGCTCGGCTTCCAACTTTTCTTCAACTGCTCTTGCCAGCCCTGTAGGGAGTTGAATGTCTTCATCAATACGGCTTCAATAGTAAAGCCGCGTGGATTCAAAAGCTTTGCCATTTGCTCAGTAATTTCTCGCCAGGCGATTTATGATGAAAGTATTACTTCTATGATAAGATGTATTACTTTCATAACTTTTTTAGCGGGAAAATGTTCATACCAGGTGGAATAAATACTTTCTAAAACCATCATTTAAGTAAAATAATGGCGATTTCTATAGCATTAAAATATCCCTAAAAAAAGTGTGGGCATCTTGCAAAACTGATAGTATTACTATTATTTTTGCAAGCTATTTATAACATATGGCTATTCTTGCTTTCAAATTAAATGACCACCTTTTTCTAAAGGATCCTCAGCATACCGAGCTAGGTCAGAAAATCATAAGCAAAAGTGTGGAACTGATTGACCGTTTAGGATTTGAGTTATTTACATTCAAAAAACTGGCTTCAGAAATTGATTCTACTGAAGCTTCGGTCTATCGCTATTTTGAGAACAAACACCGGCTTTTGCTCTACCTGGTTTCATGGTACTGGAGTTGGATTGAGTACAAAATCGACATATCGACCAGCAACCTGAAGTTGCCAATTGAAAAATTAAAGGCCGTTATTAAAGTCATTACCGATAAAAAAGATTTTGACTCCTCGTTTGCCTTTGTGGATGAAGTGGCTTTGCATAGGATTGTTATTGCTGAACTTGATAAGACTTTTTTGACAAAAGACGTGGATAAAGATAATCAGGAAGGATTATTTGGAGGATTTAAATCCCTGTGTAAAAAAATAGCAGCCTTGATCCTGGAGGTTGAACCTTCCTATCCGTATGCCAATAGCCTTGCCAGCACTATTGTATTGGCTTCAAAACAGCAATTGTTCTTCTCCAAACACCTGCCTTCGCTCAGCAGTGTCAAGGCCAACGACAAAATTTATGATGAAATCTATAAATTCATTGAGAAGCTAATTTTCGGGGCCCTCAAAATAAACAACCGGTATGCTTAATACAGATCAAATTCTGCGAATTCTTCAGGAATCTGGTTTGCTCTACCATCATGACATAGGCATGGCAGAACTGAGAGGGCGTGAGTTATCCAATCGAGAATATACACCTAAAGAATTGGATGAATTTAAGCGAGATCTTGTTGAGACCGGTAACAGCGTGCGAATACTCATGCTGGAGTACTCACTTACCATTGAACAATACAAGCAGTTTGTTTCTGAACTGGAGTTTCCGATTCTCCTTATCAGAAATCAGGAAAAACTGGTGCCCGAAATTGTCTTTAAAAAAGAAAAGAAATTAAGCCGGTACATTTTTGCTGAAGACAGTACCCAGGAAAGTAGCTTTGACATTGAAGATCTGGATGGTCTGGTTAATGAGCAGAACGAAGTTACTTTTATGGCCATCGCAGAATATGATCATTTGGTAAGTGAGAAAGGTGACAATGAAGGCCTCGACTCCTCATCCATCTCACCTGTAAAACGACTCCTTAAGCTTTTGCGTGCAGAGAAGAAAGATATTGTATATGTCTTTTTCTATGCCATCTTAGTCGGACTGATCAGTCTTATTATTCCTCTTGGAATCCAAACCACTACCGAGCTCATCTCCGGTGGCGTTTTCTTTAGTTCCATTTACTTATTGATAGGTCTGATCATCCTTGGTGTATTGGTTACCGGAATACTCCAAATATTTCAGCTTACCATGGTAGAATATCTTCAAAGACGAATTTTTACCAAAGCAGCTTACGAGTTTGCTTTTAGACTGCCACGAGTAAGAAATGAGGCATTAAGCGGCAAATTTGCCCCAGAGCTTGTCAATCGGTTTTTTGATGTAATCACTTTGCAGAAAGGCTTGCCGAAATTGCTGATTGATCTTTCCTCTGCGAGCATACAGATCGTGTTTGGGCTACTCCTTATATCACTGTACCACCCTTTCTTTGTTTTCTTTGGAATTGTACTCCTATTTACCTTGGTTTCTATTTTTTATTTCACAGGGCCAAAAGGGCTAAGAACATCCATCGAAGAATCCAAGTACAAATATAAGGTGGTCTATTGGTTGCAGGAACTTGGCCGTGCACTCAATTCATTTAAAGTGACCGGAAATTCGAATCTGCCCATCAGAAAAACAGATTATAATCTCAACAATTATCTAAAATTCCGCAAAAGTCATTTCCGGGTGCTTATCTCCCAATATTCCTACATCGTCTTATTTAAGACAGGGATAACTGCTGCCTTGTTAATCCTTGGTGCCATGTTGGTCATTCAAAGGGAAATAACACTTGGCCAGTTTGTAGCGTCAGAAGTGATTATCATTCTGATTCTAAATTCTGTTGAGAAGGTAATTACCTACATGGATGTGGTTTATGATATGCTTACAGCCGTAGATAAGATTGCCCACGTAACGGACTTGCCGCTTGAAAAAAGTGGAGGCGTGGATATTAGAAAATCTGTGGTTCAACTTCCACTTTCGGTAGAAGTGAAAAACCTGAAATACAAGTATCCGGATGGGCGTGATTATATTCTGGATGGCGTAAATCTGGAGGTGTTATCAGGTCAGCGGGTTTGTATCGCAGGCCCGGGAGGAAGCGGAAAAACATCGCTCACACATCTGATTTCAGGCCTCCATAATAATTTTGAAGGATCCATTACTATTAACAAATATTCTATTCGCGACCTTGACTTGACCAACCTGCGCGATCATTTGGCCAAGAACATCTCCATGGAGGATATTTTTGACGGATCCATTCTGGAAAACATCACGGTGGGCAAAGCCTTCCTAACGGTGCAAGATGCCATTGATGCACTGGAGAAAACAGGAGTATACGACTGGGTCAATACGTTGCCAGACGGGCTCAATACCAATCTGGTCAGTGGCGGCAAAGGCTTGCCACGCTCCATTGTACTCAAATTGATATTGGCAAGGTGCATTGCCAAGAAACCCAGCCTTATCGTCTTGAATGATTACTTCTCCAGTTTATCCAGAAAAGATAAAATCAAGCTTATTAAAATGCTGTCTGATCCTCAAAATAACTGGAGCTTAATAGCTGTGTCAAACGACCCTTTGATTATGGAGGCTTGCGATAAAGTAATTGTGATGGAAAAAGGCAAGGTAATTGGTGATGGTACCTTCAAAGAATTAGAGGAACAGAATATGTTGGCTGAATTTATTGACTGATAAAATGCTTAAAATTTCTGAAGATAAAATAGCCGACAAACTGCCACAAGACAGGCTCTATTCATTAAGGGCCCTGCAAACTCCGCGAGCCGGAAAAGTGCTTGCCCGTTGGTTCTTGTTCTTGGGGGTCGTATTCTTCATTGTCCTTTTCTTGCCATGGCAGCAAAACATCAGAGGTCGCGGTGTGGTCACCGCATTGGACCCGAGCCATAGGCCACAAACTGTTGAGACTGCCATACCCGGAAGGATACAAAACTGGCATATCGCAGAAGGTCAATATGTAAATAAAGGGGATACCATACTTACGTTATCTGAAATCAAGGAAAAATACTTTGATCCGCAACTATTATCCCGTTTGGCTCAGCAAATTGAGGCAAAGCAAAGCAGCTACAATTCCAAAAATCAAAAAGCGCAATCTTTACGAAGCCAGATTGCTGCGTTGAAATCGCAACAAAATATAAAACTGGAACAGGCGCAGGCCAAGCTGGACGCGGAGAAGGTGAAATTCCAAAATGCTGAAAATCAATTTCAGCGCAACAAAAATTTATTTGAGGTGGGTAACATTCCCCTTACCAAGTTTCAGGATATAGAGTACAAATTCCAGCAAAGCAAAGCAGACTTCAACAATGCTACCATTGAAGTGAGTCGCGTTGGCGCAGAATATGCCGACAAAATAAGCAAGGCAGAATCCGAATTGAATAATACCCTGGCCGAGTTTTATGATACACAAGGTGCGCTGGCTAAACTTCGGAATGAATATGCCAACATGGAAATTCGTAATCAGCAATACCAGGTAATTGCACCGCAATCGGGCATTGTGGTGAAAGCATTAAAAGCTGGTATTGGAGAAACCATCAAAGAAGGCGAAGCAGTGTGCACGATTATGCCAGACGCTTCTGATCTGGCCGTAGCCATGTATATTAAAGCCATGGATGTACCTTTAATTTCCAAAGGGAGAAAGGTACGCATTCAATTTGACGGATGGCCGGCCCTGCAGTTCTCAGGATGGCCCAACGTATCGGTTGGAACTTTTGGCGGACAGGTGGAGGTCATCGATTATGTGAATTCAATGCCTGGTGAATTCAGAATCCTGGTTATTCCTGATAAGGAAGATGAAGAGTGGCCACAACAATTGAGGATGGGATCAGGGACTAAGGGCTGGGTAATGTTAAATGATGTACCGGTCTGGTTTGAAATTTGGCGTCAACTCAACGGGTTTCCGGCTACTATTTACCAACAGCCGGATGACCAAATGGAAAAATCTAAAATGGAAAAAGCAGGCGCAACCGAAGAAAGTGAGGATGAAAAGTAGACACTCCTTTTTGATTTGGAAAACGATGAATGCATTGCTGATATACATCAGTGTCCCGTTCATCATACAACCTGCCATGGCACAAAAAAGCATGGAAGCCGTTTTTTCACTTCCCGATTCTGTCGAGACTTTCAATCTGGATGAGTTTTACAGCATCATTTTGAAAAACCACCCTGTTGTGCAACAGGCTGGACTATTGAGTGTGATGGCGCAACAAGAAGTAAGATTGGCACGAGGTGGATTTGATCCAAAGCTCAACCTATCCCTTGATCGGAAGGAGTTTCAGGATAAAACTTATTATGACCGGCTGGATGGTTACGTCTCATTTCCAACCTGGTTTCCCATAAACCCAAAAGTTGGGATGGGGAAAAATACAGGATCCTTTTTGGATGCATCTGAGACGATTCCGGGAGAAAGACAGTACTATGCTGGTATTGCCGTACCTCTGGGACGAGGATTATTCACTGACGAAAGAAGAACTGCAGTGAAGCAAGCCCAGCTATTTCAGACCATGGCGGAAGCTGAACAAGTAAAATTGATCAATAAGATTTTACTCGAGGCAGCAAAAGATTATTGGCATTGGTACCATGCTTACTACAACTATAGGTTGCTTGTACAAGCCACTGACATAGCCGATGAGATTTTTAGAAGGGTGAAGTTGGATCAAAGTTTTGGAGAGGCCGCACCGGTAGACACCATACAAGCAAAGATAACCTTGCAGTCACGCCTGATTGATAGACAGGAATCCCTCATGCAATTTCAAAATACTGGTACGCAATTATCCAATTATTTATGGGACGAAGCCGGGACTCCGCTACTGCTTTCGTTGCGCGTGGCGCCCGTGTTGAATGCCGAGGATTATACAATACTTGATATTCAAACCGTGGAGGAACTAGCAGAATTGGCCAAAGCCAATCACCCGGATTTAATCAAACTAAGAACCAAGATCAATCAATTGGAAGTTGATAATCAGCTGGCCAGGGAATTCTTGAAACCAAGATTAGACTTAAACTATGCTGTACTCTCCTCCCCGGATCCGATACAATTTAATGTTCAAAATGACTACAAGTTTGGTCTTGATTTTTCAATTCCAGTCTTTCTGCGTAAGGAAAGGTCAAAGCTTGCTTTGACTAAACTAAAAATAAAAGAAACCCAGTTTGTACAATCGCAAACCGAACGAGAGATCATCAACGAAATCAACATCACCTTCAATCAAATGATCAATACCAACGTCATTTCCGTACAACTTCGCGAAATGGTTGACCTTTACGACAGAATTTTAACTGCTGAGCTTTTGAATCTTGAAAACGGTGAAAGCGACCTTTTTAAAATAAATATTCAGCAGGAGAAGCTAATTCAATCGCAATCCAAGTACCTGAAGATGACATCCGAATATCAGAAGATGAAAGCGAGTTTGTTTTGGTCAGCAGGTGTAAGAAACTTAAATTTTAACTAATCCGGCCCAATGATCGATTCCACAACTTGTTGGGCCACCCGTTCGGCAGACGCCAAAGCACCATTGATGGTTCCTGCATCACCCGTAACATCGGTAGCCTCTCCGGCAAAAAATAATTTGTCCTGAATTACCATTCCAAGGCTTTCACGATCTGCCAGCGTAGCAGATGCCAGCGGGAATGAAATACCCCCCTGGATAAATTCATCTTTGCCCCAGTCTTTGATAATGGATAAAATCTCATTGGTGTCAAAGGCCCTGCGAACAAACTGAGTGGCTTGTCCAGCATAAATAATGTCTAGTTCCTCAAGGATAACATGGATCATATCTGATCCAAGATCAGATAATTCTACAGCCTTGGGGCCATTAATGGTAATTGACAGTGTTTGATTGAATTCACTCCGACCTAATCCCGCGCTATAGCAATTTGGAAAAGATGTGCCACCCCATAGATGAGCTACGGAGTCACCCCAGAAATTTTTCTTAAAATCAATGAGTACCCGAATGGAATGATCCATCCCCAACTTGGCCATAGCTGAAGTCATCGCTCCAGGCAGACCAGGTGTAAAGGATATCAAATTCTTTTTTAATATAGACAAGGGCACCGTTACAATTACCTTGTTGGCTTCAACTTGCTCACCATTGGCATCGGTAATCAAAATTTTTTCACCGGTTGTATCAATCGAAGTAACTTGTGTATTTAGCTTTACCAGTTGTCTCACGGAATCAAATCTGAAAATCAGAAAATCCTGCATGGGATTGGTTTTCACCACAATTTGTTTGCCGTCATGTTTGCGTGTTCGAAGGGCCTCAGCAACACCCCCTATACCGAGGGTTTCATTGGATGATCCATACCGGTTTCCAATTTGTGAATTGACAAGTTTTTGAACCCGGCTCGATAAACCGGCTGTTGCTTGCGCAACGGTAGATCCCCCTCCGGAATAATTAGCCAGATTCTCAATAAAGCTATTCGCGTTATCAAAGTCGCCATCAACTATCCAATCTTCCTTAGATTTCGCAATATTATCCATGATAAACCGGTCGGTAGAAATCTCATCTACATTTACCGTTTTCACATTAAAATTTTTGAGTGCCGTACCCCAAATTGAATCCGACCCATAAACTACTTCGGCTCCCAGTTCAACGGGGAAATCAGCTGCTGATACATTGGCAATTTCAGGTTGATTCCGCACCGATCTCACGCGTCCTCCGATTTGATTGCCCGCTTCCAAAATGGAAACCTGAATTCCTTTCGATTGAAGTATATCGGCCGCATAAAGGCCTGCTGCTCCTGCTCCGATAATCACCACATTTCCGTCAAACGGCACCTCAGGACCAGGATCATCCTTGCCACAAGACACAAACAACTGCGGCAACAGCACTCCGCCAGTCAGTCCATAACCCAATTGCTTTAATACTTTTCTTCGCTTCACCGGTTCAACTTTGATGGAAAAGTAAATATATGAAGGGATTTGTTGAAAATTGGAGGCCAAATAGCCTAATTGAGCAAAAATCGAGACCAGACAACAAGCCATAGGCCAAATGACAAAATCGGCTTTGAATGTGCATTTATGACGGATTCCGGTAATGTGAAAAAGGTAGTCATTATTGGGCCGGAGTGTACTGGAAAATCAGAATTGTCTGAATATTTGGCCGGCTATTTCAACACTTGCTGGGTTCCTGAATTCGCCAGGAGCTACCTTGATAAACTCAATCGCCCTTACCACGAGCATGATCTGATCAGCATTGCAAGGGGTCAAATTGATGAGGAAAATAAGCACTTGCCCAAAGCGCGAAAGGTCATGATTTGTGATACCAATCTTTTGGTGATTAAGATTTGGAGCAACTTTAAGTATGGGAGATGTAATCAGGAAATCCTGCAATTGATTCAATCCAGAACTTATGACCTGTTTTTGCTCACCTATATAGACCTTCCCTGGCAGTTTGATCCACAAAGAGAGCACCCGGAAAAGAGGAAGGCACTTTGGGAAATCTATCAATCCGAACTTTCTATTGCTAATGCCCCGGTAGTCATCATTAAGGGCCAAAGGGAAAAAAGAAGACAGACGGCTGTAAATGCCATTCAAAAATTGATTGACCCGCTAGCATGATATCCAAAATTGGCCCTTATGCTGCATTCAAGGTTCGTGACTTTCGGCTATTTATAATGGCGCGGCAATGTGCCACGCTCGCCATCCAAATTCAGGCAACAATTGTGGGATGGCAATTATACGAAATCACACGTGACCCGTTGGCGCTTGGATTGATCGGATTAACAGAAGCTGTGCCTGCCATTACCGTATCTCTTTATGCAGGGCATGTAGCTGACATTGTTGCCCGGAAGAAAATAATTTTATCCACTATTTTTGTTTTACTTTTCTGCTCTTTTGCCCTCTTATTCTTCACACTCGAAGCAGGTGAATTTATTTTAGGCTATGGTTCCTTTCCAATTTATATCATCATATTTCTAAGCGGGTTGGCCAGGGGGTTTCTTTCTCCCGCCAACTTCTCATTTATGCCTCAATTGATTCCCCGAAGCCTATATGCCAATGCCATTTCTTTAAATACAACATTCTGGCTCATTGCATCAATTGTAGGCCCCATGCTTGCCGGTTTTATCTACGCTTTATTTGGCATATCGGCAGCTTATTTCATGGACATGCTTCTTGTTGCCAGTGCCCTTTTGTTCTACTTATCCATCCCTTCCCGTCCTGTTCCGCCAACATCCGAAGAGCAAGGCGTGAGACAAAAAATCAAGACAGGGCTGAAATTCGTGATGAAAACTCAGATCATTCTGGCGGCCATCAGCCTGGACATGTTTGCTGTTTTGTTTGGAGGCGCGGTGGCATTGCTTCCCATTTTCGCAGCCGAAATTCTAATGGTGGGCCCCCAAGGATTGGGGATGCTGCGGGCTGCACCTGCCATTGGTGCTGTATTAATGGCCCTATACATCACCCATAATCCCATCACCCGTAATACAGGTAAAGTGATGCTGGTTTGTGTGGCTGGCTTCGGTGCCAGCATGATTGGTTTTGGACTTTCTACCAGTTTCATCCTTTCCCTGGCCATGTTAATGTTTAGCGGTATGTTCGACAGCGTCAGCATGATTATAAGAAGTACACTTATCCACACCAGAACACCAGAACATATGAAAGGCAGGGTTTCAGCCGTCAACAGTATTTTTGTAGGCTCTTCCAATGAAATAGGCGCATTCGAATCAGGCGTTACGGCAAAACTAATGGGTGCTGTTGCATCTGTAGTGTTTGGAGGCATCATGACGTTGGTCACGGTTGGCATTACAGCCTGGAAAGCAAAAAAACTCACCAACCTGGACTTCCTTGATGAATCAGTTGATCAGTGATAATGAGTTGAACGCTGCCAATCATCACATTTCCTTTTTTCTTTGAAATCAATATGGTTAGTTTTTGTACTTAACCTGATTATCCATGAAGAAAGTCGTCTTTATCATCTTATTGACTCACCCATTACTTTGCTTTAGCCAAACCACCCTAACGGTAGATGGATTAGCCGAACCAGTTGAAGTAATTAGAGATAACTATGGTGTAAATCATATTTATGCCAAAAACGAGCATGACCTTTTTTTAGCACAAGGCTATTGCGCTGCCAAAGACAGACTGTTTCAATTTGAAATTTGGAGAAGACAGGCAACCGGAACCGTGGCTGAACTGCTAGGCCCCAGAGAACTTAACCGCGATATTGGTGCGCGATTGTTTCGTTTTAGAGGAGATTTAAAACAGGAGTTTAATCACTATCATGAAAATGGTGAGGCGATAATCACGGCATATACCGATGGCATCAACGCGTACATTGCCGAAACTGAGAAAAATCCAAGTTTGCTTCCCCTTGAATTTGAATTGCTTAACACAAAGCCTCAAAAATGGACTCCTGATATTGTTATTTCCAGACATCAAGGACTGGTCGGAAACTTGACTGAAGAAGTGAGTGTAGGGAGAATGGTCGCAAAGATAGGCGCAGAAAAAGTAAAAGAATTAATGAGTTATGGCCCAGGTGATCCAATACTTGACCTGGATGCAAAAATTGATAAGGAACTACTCTTCGATGATGTTATTGGCGTTTATAATGCATTCAGAAGAAGAGTCGTTTTTGCTCCTGAAGACCTTACTTTGGCTGCCAATAATAACGCTGACGAGTATCGAAATTTAGTGAAGCTTGATGAACAAGCGCTGCAAGAAGTACTTGCAAAAGAGAAACAAATTATTGGAAGCAATAACTGGATCGTGAGTGGTCAATTCTCTCAAAGTGGTTTCCCACTTTTGGCCAACGATCCGCATCGCGCCATATCAGCACCCTCACTTCGCTATATGGTGCATCTCAATGCGCCAGGCTGGAATGTGGTCGGTGGTGGCGAACCTACTATACCGGGAATTTCAATTGGGCATAATGACCACGGTGCCTGGGGCTTAACTGTATTTGAATTAGACTGCGAAGATCTATACGTGTACGAACTAAATCCTGACAACAAAAATCAATATAAATACAATGGCGGATGGGAAGAGATGCGTATTGAAAAAGATGTAATCAAAGTGAAAGGGGCACCAGATGCACACGTTGAACATCGCTACACCCGGCACGGCCCAGTCACGTTAATTGATGAAAAAAACAATGTGGCATACGCTGTACGCGCTGCCTGGATGGAAGTTGGCGGATCTCCCTACTTAGCCAGTCTTAGAATGGATCAGGCAACAACCTGGGAAGAATTTAGAAATGCATGTTCCTTCAGTCACCTGCCTGGCGAAAATATGATTTGGGCCGACAGGGACGGAAATATTGGATGGCAGGTTGTGGGTATTGCGCCCATGAGAAATAATTTTAGCGGCATGGTCCCAGTCCCGGGAGACGGACGGTATGAATGGTCAGGATATCTGCCCATCAAATCTTTGCCCCATATTTACAATCCTGAGAAAGGATTTTGGGCTACCGCAAATGAAAATCTTGTGCCCGATAAGTATGAACACAGAAATGCAGTAGGCTGGAGCTGGTCAGACAGCTATCGTGCGGATAGACTGAACGAGGTGCTTGCTGAAAATCGAAAATTTTCAATTGGAGATATGATGAGGCTACAAACCGATTATCTTTCGATCCCAGCCCGAACATTAGTTCCGTTATTGAGCAATCTAAAAGGCCCTGATAAAATTACAGAAACAGCCAGAGGCATGTTATTAAAATGGAACTTTGTAATGGATCAAAATTCTATTGAAGCGGCTATTTATAAGGCTTGGGAAGAGCGATTAGAAGAAAATATACACCCCTTATTTGTTCCCGAAAATAGCAGCGAGGTGGTTAACAGTTTGCCAATCAGCAATGTTATTGATTGGATTTTAACAGCTCGTCCTGAGTTTGGAGCAAACTCAGTAAATGCGAGGGACGAGTTTATAATTAAGGCCCTGCGTGACGCTGTTACAGACTTGTCCAAAAAACTTGGGTCAGACATGCGAAAATGGCAATATGGCCAGGCTGCTTATCATCACGTACTGATAAAGCATCCATTAAGTAACGCAGTCGATGCCACTACTCGAAAAAAATTGGAAGTAGGACCCCACCCAAGAAGCGGATACGGATACACCGTTGGAGTAACGGGCAATGGCGACAATCAAACCCATGGCGCATCATTTAGGATAGTGGTAGACACCAAGGACTGGGATAAATCCATGTTTACCAACACCCCTGGTCAGATTGGAAATCCGGATAGCAAATTTTACAGCAACCTCTTTGCCTTATGGGCCAACGACAAACATTTCCCGGTTTTCTTTAGTAAGCCCCTGGTTGAAAAGTCTGCTCATGAAAAGTTCATTTTAAAGCCGTAAATATTTCAATTTTTTTTACTGGAAAGTGACAAAAGTCACGGTTTTACTTCTGAAACAGAAATACCTTGTTGCAACACATATTTTAATGAGCAGGAAACTTGTTAAGGTTTTGTTGGCCTGTTTGCTATGCGTTGGCATAGCCCTAGGGCTTGGATTTATTTATAATATGGTATTCAACTAAAAAATATTGCAACTATGAAAAAGAACATGGGAAATGTAGATCGAGTGATTCGTATCCTCCTCGCTATTTTATTTGTATCTCTTTACTATACTGGCGTATTAACCGGATGGCTTGGAATAGGTTTGGTTATATTGGCTGCTGTGTTTGTCCTCACCAGCTTTGTGAGTTTTTGTCCCATATATGCCATGGTGGGGATTGATTCTTGCCCTGCTAAGAAGACTACTTAGTTTTGATCCTTTGGTCTCTTTGCGGGTACAATGATTGTTTCCCTGATATCAGGAAAACCAGACTACCCAACCATAGAAAGCAAAGCGGATTACACGGGTAATGGATATTAACAAAAAGGACTTCAGTGGGAAATTCACGGAGCCGGCCAACATGCACATGGCTGAAAAGGGTACAGGCGTGACAGCTCCAACGAAAATGATATAGCCACCGTACTTGCGTAGCTGGTGTTGGTATGTTCTTAGATAGGTTGCTCGGAATTTTCTGAAACCCTTAGTTTTAGCAAATGTTCTGCCAATGTAATAGCCAACAATTCCCGCTCCATAGGAGATGATAGTTAACGCTGATAAATCAACAATGTAGTTACTAAGGGGTATATTATTCAGCTTGTACACATACATGAAAAGTTCAGGAGGAATAATCCCAAAAACGATTTCAGATAGTGTAAATATTCCATAGAACGCAAAGACACTATCGTACATCTTCTCTATTTGAGCCTTGAAATTATCCTGGATATAGGTTTCCAGGAAAACAAAGGCTACAATTATTACAGCAAACCAAAGCAATCCCTTTGCAAGATTCCTAAACAAAAAACCAGATTTGGTTTCTTCCTCTATTGGCTCCATGCAGTCCTAATTTAAAATGGGATGACGTTTGAAGGGTCTACTCTCATCAAATAATTTTCGATAGGTATAATGAATTTTGCAGATCTCTGCCCCTACCTGCTCTACTACGATGATCATTTTTGGGTTGAAATCTCCTATCCAATTCATTTCATACTCGTCATAACGCCTATACTTCACTTGCAATACTTCTCTGGCGTTGAGTACCATGGCGCCATCCAATCCTTTTCCCTGATGTTCAGGCACAATGCCAAACAGGATTCCAAATGCCTTCCGGTTTGTTTTCAGCAATTTGTGCCATAGAAATTTTAGTTTGCCCAGCCAATCCAATTTCCCATTTACATACTTGAAAATCTGATTGATTTCCGGGAGTGAAAGATAGAAAGAAACGGGCTCTCCTTTGTAAAACCCAAAATATAACAAACGGTGGTCCATGATCGGCTTCATCTGCTTTACTATGAGTTTGGCTTGTTGAATGGTTAGCTCCGGAGTTTCCGCCCTGGTTGCCCACGCTCTGTTGTAGACTACTCGAATATATTCTGCCAGTTTTCCAATTTCAGATTTATGAATATGGCGAAACGTGTAATCCGAATCTTTTGACAGACGAATGGCCTTGGCTTCCAGCTTTTCTGAAAGTGGGTCCATTACATTTCGCGCAAAAGTAAGTTGCTTGAAATAGACCTTGAAGCCGTACTCTTCAAAATACTTTTGATAGTAGGGGAAATTATAGTTGCATTGATAGTTTGGATCCCGGTCAAATCCATCCACCAACAACCCCCACCACCTGTCACGATTGCCAAAATTGATAGGTCCATCCATGGCCTCCATTCCTTTTGAGCTCAGCCAATTTCTGCATTGATCAAATAATTGGAATGCCGCATCCTTGTCTTCAATGCATTCAAAAAAGCCCATCCCGCCTGTAGGCTGGTCATTGCCCTTTTTCACCGTTTTTTGATTGACAAAAGCAGCTACTCTTCCTACAGTTTCTCCTTTGTCATTTAGCATGATCCATCGGCAGCACTCACCGTGACGGAAGGCTTTGTTCTTCTCCTTATCGAATACAGATTCGATGTCAGCATCCAATGGCCTAATCCAATGTCGGCTATTTTTATATAGCCGCACAGGCAAATTTATGAACTCCTTAATATCCTGTCTTGATGTTACTTCCTTAATTGTCATAACCAACACACATTCTCGGTCCATTTAAACATGAGCAAAAAGCAATATACAGTTTTTAACTCCACATCAAGCCACCATTGACATACAGAAAATGGTTGCTATCCGGATTTATTCACCGATTGACAAGAATGTGATCAATTTTATTCAATTGCCAATCGATAACTAATCCCCTTGCAATTCCCTCTGCTACCTCCTTGCCATAAAGGTGTTCTACAAGATAAAGTGCCGGATCGTAAGACTTTGCTCCACCAGCTGATGTAATGGCCTTCCGATCGTGTACAAAACTTACACGTTCATGAACTTTCAACTGAGGAAATGCTTGTTTGAACCTTTCGATGTCTGCAGGAAATGTCGTACACTCATAAGTATCCAGAAGTCCGGCATTGGCCAATACAAAAGCCCCATCACACAATGACATGATGTAAGCGGCTTCTCTTCCGGTTTTTCTTACAAAGGCCGTCAAGGCTTCGTTTTCTAAATCAGAATCCATACTGTGTTCAGCACTGGGCACAATTAAAATATCAATGGGCGGGATAGAGTCCACCCTAAAAGCATAGTCAGGAATAATTCTCAGGCCTTCAAAGGACGTGACGGGTTTTTTAGTCTCAGCTACGAGAAAAACTTTAATTGCCGGATCAGTATGGAATCTTGCATGGTGTAAAACATCCATGGGTGCAATCAATTCAGAGTTATAAACTCCATCTACAACCAGGAATGCCGCGTTCAATTCCTTTGCCGGAAGAACAGGAGCATTAATGTACGTTTCTCCAGATACGGTCTCTCGATTACACGAAAGTGCCAAACTTACCAGGAGTATCATTAGACTTAGTCTCATGTGTAATGGATATGAATAAAGGTAGACGGGCAACTCAAGATAATTAAAATTATGAAAACCTAATAGGCCGTGAGCCAACATCTACTTTGGTATACAGTCGACATTGTATGAAATCCCCGCACAAAGCTTTTGTTTCAGAGATTGTAAATTGATGAGATTTTAAAATGGCGTTCCAATCAGGTAATTTTCTATTTTCCATCGTACCACTGATATTAAAAAACAGAAACATCAATTTCAGCAGCATCTTATGCCACCATCTGGATTTTTCAAAATCAGAAACTATCCACAATAAAGAAACAGTTGAATTGCCTTCAACTAAATGGATCAGACTATCAAGCTGCAGATTATTAAACAGGTCCAAAAAGAAATGGGTAATGACTACGTCAAACTGGAGTTCAGGCAGGTTCCGTTCTGTTCCATGAATAAATGATACTTGACTTGCATTTGCAATGTTGGCTTTTGCCCGCTCAAGCATAGCGGAAGAAGCCTCCACATACCATATTTTACAAGTATGATTGGTTTGCAACAGCTCATTTAACCACTTTCCGGATCCTCCTCCGAGAACCAATACACGGGCATGAGCGGGAATCGATTTTAAATGGCATGTTTGCGCCTTGAAAATTGATTTCCCAAAAATAAGTTTGGCCAGACTGTCATAGTAAGGGGCAATCCAATTGAAACGGTTTAAGCCCCTATTCATAAAATGGCATGCAACAATGGAATAAAAAAAACTGCGTCTCCTGCAATGCGATACTTATCAGCTGACCCAAACCATCTTGATTTTATGAACACGGAAAATAAAATAACAAACATCAGTGCAAACACCAGCAGGTTACTATTGTAGTGTCCATTGAAATATGTGTATAAAATCAAGCAAAATTGAGCCATGAACAATAGGCCTAACAACTTTCGCGTTGTGGCCCCTCCCAAAATGGTTGCTATGGAAGGCTGTTTGTCCATCGCATCATGATCCAAATCAAACCATGAAAACAGGATCAAGTTGATCAAGGCTGTGTTAAAGAAGAGCATGGTAGGAAGAGAAACAAGGGTGTTCACCATCTGATCAGAAATGGCAACCACAGGGATAATCACACCGCCAGTATAAAGCAAAGCCCCCAATACCTCCTTTAATGGTCCCAGCTTTCTTTGAAGCATTAAATAAATGATCACCAGTGCGGATAAATACAGTCCCCAATAAAATACCTCTGGCTGAATAAAGAACAGCAAAGCAATGATTAGGAAAATGGCAGCAATCAAGAAATATAGTATGACTTTGAAATTTCGCTGATGATACTGATGACGCCATGAGGATGCCACGCCCTTTATCAATTTCGCATCAATTAAATGATCTACCGTGTAGATCAGCCAAACTGTGAGTCCCAGGCAAAGCAGCGCAGGTATGTCTGTTGATACATTGAAAATCCTTGAGAAAAAGTAGGATGAAATGGCGGCTCCAAAAGCTACGTCAAGGCTCAGTATATTTATCAATCTATAAAAATGAATCGCGTATTGCATAAAAAAAGCCCTCTAAAAGAGAGCTTTCAAGTTAGAAAAATATGCTGCGATTATGACGCTTTTAGTGCTTCCGCTCCACCAACGATCTCCAAAATTTCCTTCGTAATTGCGGCCTGACGGGTTCTGTTATACATCAATTTTAATTCCTTCAACAATTCACCGGCATTTTCTGTTGCCTTATCCATAGCCGTCATCCGGGCTCCATTTTCAGCTGCATTGGAATCCAGTATGGCTTTGAAAAGCTGGACCTTTAATGACTTTGGTATCAACCCTGTTACAATTTCTTCTCTGTTGGGCTGAAAAATGTAATCCACGTCAGCGACTTTCTTTTCTGACGCTGCCGCAACAATGGGAAGGTAAGGCTCTACCCGCAAAATCTGGGTGGCCACATTCTTGAATTCATTATATATCACTTCCACTTTGTCATACTTGGCGTTTTTAAACGCCTCCATGATGTATTCCGCAGCACGCGAAGTATTGTCAAAAGAAATGTCTTGAAATAAGCTCCAGTAGCCTTCATCAACTTTATAGTTGCGCTTCTTGAAGTATTCTAAAGCTTTCTTGCCAATGGGAAATATAGTGACGTTGCCCATGCTGTGTTGTTGGGCATAGTTGTCTTTGATCTGCTTTAATACCGCTTTGAAAATACTGGTATTAAAAGAACCGCACAATCCACGATCAGCACTCACCACGACAATCAAAACCTTCTTTTCCTCCCTCACTGCATTGTACCAACTCTGTCCATCATTATTTGAACCCGATACACTGCGGAGCACCTCAGCAAATTTTTGAGAAAAGGGTCTCATCTGAATGATCCTGTCCTGCGACTTTCTCAGTTTGGCAGCCGCCACCATTTTCATGGCTTTGGTAATCTGCTGGGTTGAGATTATCGAAGAAATTCTGCCTTTAACTTCTTTTAAACTAGCCATCTACGCTTTTAGTATTTACCGGCCAACTCAAGGGCTGCCTTTTTAACAGCCTCTACATCGGCATCTTCAAATTTACCGGCTCTGAAATTATCAAGCACTGATTTATTCTGAGCACGCAAAAGACCAACAAACTCTTTCTCAAATTCCTTCACTTTCTCAACTGGTACTTTGTCAATATAACCTTTGGTTGATGCCAATATCATGGCCACCTGCTCTTCAACCGGCACCGGTGCATATTGCGGTTGCTTCAACACCTCCGTATTTCTGCGACCTCTTTCAATAGTCAATTTGGTTGAAGCATCCAGATCGGATCCGAATTTTGAGAAGGCTTCAAGCTCTCTAAATTGGGCCTGGTCCAATTTCAATGTACCGGCTACCTTTTTCATCGACTTGATTTGTGCCGAACCCCCAACGCGTGAAACCGAAATACCCACATTGATGGCGGGACGAATACCGGCATTGAACAAATTGGTTTCTAAGAATATCTGACCATCCGTAATTGAAATCACATTGGTAGGTATGTAAGCAGACACATCATTGGCCTGCGTTTCAATTACAGGCAATGCGGTTAGAGATCCACCTCCTTTTACCTTATCTTTTAATGACGGTGGCAAGTCATTCATTTGTGCCGCAATGGAATCACTATTGATGATTTTCGCTGCACGCTCCAGCAAGCGGGAGTGCAAGTAGAACACATCACCAGGATAAGCCTCGCGTCCAGGAGGTCTTCTCAACAACAAAGACACCTCACGATAGGCAACGGCCTGCTTTGACAAATCGTCATAAATAACAAGCGCAGGACGGCCCGTATCTCTAAAATATTCACCAATAGCTGCCCCCGTAAATGGCGCAAAGAATTGCATAGGTGCGGGATCAGAAGCTGAAGCAGAAACAATAACTGTATAATCCATTGCCCCTGCTTTCGCCAGTGTATTTACAATACCTGCAACTGTGGAAGCTTTCTGGCCAATGGCCACGTAGATACAAAATACAGGCTCACCCTTTTCGTAAAATTCCTTTTGATTAATGATGGTGTCAATCGCCACAGCCGTCTTTCCCGTTTGACGGTCTCCGATGATTAGCTCGCGTTGCCCCCTTCCAATCGGAATCATGGAGTCAATCGCTTTGATACCCGTTTGAAGCGGCTCGTTTACCGGCTGACGGAAAATAACGCCAGGCGCTTTGCGTTCCATGGGCATTTCGTACAACTCGCCAGTCAATGGACCCTTGCCGTCTATGGGCTCGGCCAATGTATTGACTACTCGACCCAATACACCTTCCCCAACTTTTATAGAAGCAATTAAGCCGGTCCGCTTCACGGTATCTCCTTCTTTAATGCCTTTGGAGTCTCCCAGCAACACCGCACCCACGTTGTCTTCTTCAAGGTTTAGCGCCATTGCCCTAAGTCCATTTTCAAACTCAAGCAATTCACCTGCCTGTGCTTTGGTAAGGCCATAAATGCGGGCAACGCCATCACCTACGGCAAGTACGGTTCCTATTTCTTCTAATTCAGCAGCGGTGCGGGCTCCAGATAATTGCTCACGTAAAATTGCTGATACTTCTTCGGGTCTAATTTCTGCCATGTCTTTATTGAATCAATTTCCTTATTGCTTAACTATATTCAAGTCCTAAAAATCTTTTACGTATGGATTCTGTTTGAAAAGCAGTTTCAAAGCTTTCAGCTTGCTGCTTATTGAGGCATCAATTTGTTTGTCTCCTACATTCAAAATAAAACCGCCAATTAAATCCTTATCTACCTTCTCGTTCAGCTCAATTGTTTTCTTGTTGCTAAGTTTCTTTACCATCTCCTCAATCTCTGCGCGCAAATCTTTGTCTAACTCAACAGTAGAGGTAATTGAAGCCTTTTGAATTCCCTTAAAGTCGTTGTAAGCGTTGTGGAATTCGTTGGCGATGGCCGGAAGCAATCCCTCACGGTTTTTTCGTGTTACGATTTCAATGATGGCCATGGTGAGGGCATGCACCCTGCCTTCAAATATTTTTACAAGTATGGCCTTCTTCCTATCGTGTCTGATAATCGGGTTTCTAAGCATCACCACCAGGTCGTGGCTTTCATCACATGTCTTGTCGATCAGCTGCATATCTCTATGCACTTCATCCAAGACACCCTGATCTTGCGCCAGCCCCAAAAGTGATCTTACATATCGCGATGCAGCTCTGTAATCCGACATCCTAGTTTAGCTTTAAGTCTTTGGCAAAGCGATCAGCCAACTCCTTCTGAGATTTATCATCAGAAAGATTCTTTTTGATCAGCTTTTCTGCTACTTCAAGTGAAAACATGGCAACCTGCTCTTTCACATCCCTGAGGGCCGCATTTTTCTCTGTTTGAATTACCGACTTGGCATCTTCAATTATTTTGTCGGCATTCTTCTTGGCATCCGTTTGTGCCTGGTCGTGCAAACGATTGGCTGCATCCCTTGCGTCACGCAATATCTTGTCCCGCTCTTCCCTGGCTTCTTTCAAGAGGATTTCGTTGCCTGCCTGAAGTGCTGCCATCTCCTGCTTTGCTTTTTCTGCCTGATCCAGGGCACCCTGAATTGATTCTTCCCGCTCCTTTAAAGAATTTAAGATGGGCTTCCAGGCCATCATCCTGAGCAATACAACCAGGATAATGAAGACAACTACTTGCCAGAAAATTAGTCCTACTCCAGGGGTTAGTAATTCCATATTTACACTATCTATTAATAATTCTGTGAGCTGTTTATTTTAGAGAAACCTGCCCAGGCCCATCGCCAGGGGCAAGTTTCTAAAAATCATCTTACGCTTTGTTCGAAATCAAGAAACAAATAACGATTGCGAAAAGCGCGATTACCTCTACAAGGGCTGCGATAATCAACATTGAACCCTGCAATTTATTTGCAGACTCAGGTTGACGAGCCATTGCTTCCATAGCCGAGCCACCAATACGGCCTACACCGATTCCTGCGCCTATTGCAGCAAGACCAGCACCAATACCAGCCCCCATGATCGCGTAGCTAATGTCTAATAATAAGGCAAACAACATACAAGTAATTATTTAGGTTAAACAACACCGGGCCTTTCCCGGATTTTTTTCAATGCGAATCACTCCGCATTTATATCTCTTAATGATGCTCATGCTCTTCTGTTGCCATTCCTATATACAGGGATGAGAACAGTGTAAACACGTAGGCTTGAATTCCTGCTACCAGCAATTCTATCAAACTAATCAACGTCACAAATATGGATGCGCCTGCACCAACAATATAGCTCTTGAAAATAAAAGCCATGCTCAACAAGCTCAGCACCACAATATGCCCGGCCGTCATGGCCGCAAACAAACGTATCATCAATGCAAATGGCTTCGTAAATATTCCAATAATCTCAACCGGTAAAATGATAATCCGAAGCGGTAAAGGTACTCCGGGGGTCCAGAAAATATGTGACCAATAGTTTTTATTACCGCTCACATTGGTGATGATGAATGTAAATACCGCTAAAACCATGGTCACCGCAATATTGCCGGTCATGTTAGCCGCGCCAGGCAACAATCCGAGAATGTTTCCCAACAGAATAAAAAAGAATAGTGTCAACAGGTAGGGTGTATAGCGCTGATACTTCGGACCGGCATTGGGTTTAATGACCTCATCGGTAACAAACAAAATAATGGGCTCCATAAAAGATTGGATCCCACTTGGCGCCTTGCCTTTATTGCGCTTGTATCCGTTGGCCACAGCACGCATGATAAGCAGCAAAAGTATGGCAGTCAGGAACAGCATTGCCACATTTTTGGTAATTGAAAAATCTAAAACTGCATCTCCAGATTCCTCCAGATAGATGTGACTGTGTTCCAGTTTGTATCCATTGTAAGGGACGATGTTATGGTGCGCATCATAAAAATTAGAGGAAGAGAAAACTTCAAGTCCCCTTTGCTCGGAATACACGATTACTGGTAAATAGATGGTGCCGTAATGACCATCCCAAAAATGCCAAATGTGATCATCCAAAACGTGGTGCATGATGACTGCACTCACATCAAAATCTTCTCCCCCTTCAGCTTCATCAGCAGCTTGAGATGGCACCCCAAACCCAATGCAAAATGCAAGAATCAGAAAGTAACGAAAAAGGTGGTTTTTAGGGGTAAGAGCGACCATTTTGACTCTTTTGCAGGGTTAAAATTTAGACCGCAAAGGTATTAATTATCACTCCAGAAAAAAATATTTTGATTTTTTTTTACCCCCTTGAAAACGAGGTGCTTAGGAGGTGACTTTCCGGTATAAAAAGTAGATTTCTACCGCAGTAAAAATGAAGTAGGTAACCATAAAAATTACTGCATTGTTAGCGGCTTGATTTTTGTCATCCCATACCATGTAAAGCACATATCCTCCGTAGGCCAGCATTTTCACAAACAGGGTGGTGATATACAATTGGACAAAATACTCAGGGCGGTTGTTCTTGATGTCTACCAAAAAAAAGTAAATGCCGGCAGTCCCCAGAAATAACAGAATGATGGTTTCGTAGGCATAGGAAGGCAGCACCGCAAAAACCTGCAAGCATCCCACCAATATGACAACAGACAATAATATCAATGAAAATACGAGCCGCAAGATTTATGATTGATTGATGGATCGGTAAAGATGAATCATTACGCCTGCAAAAGAGGCGAGCGTAAAGGTGACAAGGAATATGGGGAAATTGAAGGCAAGGTAAATATCTAGCCTATAGCCGAGCCATCCTGCTACACCAATGGTGGCCACCAGTTGAAATGCCAGTCCGCTGTACTTTAAAAAGCTGTTAAATGGTTTTGGCGCCTTCCTGTCTGAGGGTTCTGGATCCTTGACCATTTTCGCCCATTTTGATGTCTCTCACAGAAGCTCCCATTTTGCAAGTACCATTGAACACCGCTCCGGGCTCCACCACCAATTTGCCGGTGATAATGTCTCCATGCACAACCGCAGTCGCTTTCAGTATCAGCATTTCGGAGATTTCAATTCTGCCTTTCACTTCTCCTTCAAGGTCAGCATTTTGTGCAATGATGTTTCCATCTACATGACTGCTGTTGCCCAAAGCTATTTTGGACTTTGACTTAATGTTGCCAATGACCTTGCCTTCTATACGGATGTTGCCATAGGTTTCTATGTTACCTTCCAGTACAGTGCCCTTGCCAATTGTATTTGTCGAATTACTAATTTCCTCTGCCACTTTTTTTTGTTCTTTAGAAGTAAACATTTATTTCTCGGATTAAAAGGTTACAAACTCTTCCGGGTTTAGAGAGTTTCCGTTGTACCACAATTCAAAGTGCAGGTGCGGTCCATCGGTCATTTCTCCACTATTGCCAACTATAGAGATAATGTCCCCTGCGTTTACAAAATTACCAACTTTTTTCAACAGTTCAGCATTGTGTTTGTATACCGATATCAGGTTGCTCCTGTGCTGAATGGCGATCACATAGCCGGAATCCTGAGTCCAGGAGGCCATTATTACCATGCCGTCTGCAACGGCCTTCACGGGTTCGTTGGTTTTGGCCACAATATCAATACCAAAATGACTCTTTTTAAGGTCGTAGTGATCTGAGATGAATCCCGTAATGGGTGAAAAGAAAAACATCTCCTGCAACTCGCGATACTTGTTACTCGTGAGTGATATCAAGGATAACTCTGACTGCTCAAACTCTTTTCTGAATTGAGAGTCTGATGAAGCCAGTTCCATATCTGTTGCTGAAGGCAACATTCTGTTTTCATTACCCAATGCTTCCACCGGATCAACAAAGCCACTTGTTGTATCACCACTGAGTATACGCTGAAAGTTCATAATGAACCGGTCTTTATTATCGACTTCAATAGCAAGTGAATCCACCTTAATGGCCAGCTCATACAATTTTTTATTGGCCTCCATTTGCGCATGCTTGGGGTCAAACCACTTTGCGAGTACCGTCTTGGACAGCAGCATGCTTAAAGAGAAAACTACAATAAAAAAGGATATGGACACCACCAGCAACTTCGCATAGGTAAAGGCAAAATTTGAGCGTTCGGCCAGATTTTCCTCATTGCGGATGACCAGCTGATACTTGGTAGTGAGTCGCTCAGAAAGGGTCTTTTTAGGCTTCAAAAAGCGATGAATTTTGCACAAAAATAGATATAATCGTTAATTATAATATTGATTATCTGTTTTTTACGTTTGTAAGCTGTAATTAAACCTTTTATAACCTGTTGCGCTCATTTTCTCTATTGGTTGTGGCCATGGGCCTGTTGTTGAGCTGCTCCTCTGAGCAAACCACCGTCACCAGCAATGTGTACCATAATCTAACCGCCCATTACAATGGCTATTTCTACGCCCAGGAGAAAATTCGTGAAGTCGAGCAAGTCATTCAAAAAAGCCTGGATGATGATCACAATCAGATTTTAAGGCTTTATCCAAAATTGGATACCACCCTTGCCAAGACGTACAAAGAAGATACAGAGGAGGCTATCAAAATGGCTTCCCTCTCCATTCAGCGACATCCCAAAAGCAAATGGGTAGATGACAACTATGTAATGGTAGGAATGGCCAGATTATACGATTGTGATTTTGTCAATGCCATTCAAACCTTCAAGTATGTAAATACAAAAAGTAACAACATCAACACACGTCATGAAGCATTGGTCCATTTAATAAGGGCCTTCACAGAGAATGAAGAGTATGCAAAGGCAGAGGAAGCCTTCAGGTTTTTGGAAAAGGAACCTTTGAGCAAAGCCAATGCGAAGAAGCTCTACATGGAGAAAGCCTACTACTACCAGGTACTCAATGATTATGACAATATGGTGCGGAACCTTACACTAGCCGATTCACTGCTCACTAAGGGTGATCAGAAAGGAAGAATCTATTTTATCATTGGCCAGGTGTATCAAAAGCTTGGTTTTGGATCTGAAGCCTATAATTATTACAGGAAATGCATCGCCACTAACCCCGCCTACGAAATCGACTTTTACGCCAGGCTGAATATGGCCCAGGTTGCACGTCTTGATGATAAGCGAGATGTAAAAACTGTTCGACACCAGTTCGACAAAATGCTTACAGATGCCAAAAATCAGGAGTTCCGCGACAAGATCTATTACGAATTGGCAGAGTTTGAACGCAAGCAGGGTAACCTTAAAGAGGCGATCCAAAATTATTTGCTGGCATGCCACGCTGGCAACAATCAAAGAATTAAAGGCAGCGCTTATCTCCGCCTCGGACAAATTCACTTTGACTCTCTGAAAAAGTACAGTTTGGCAAAAAACTATTACGACAGTGCCATTGGTGCCTTGCCCAAAGATTTTGAAAACTATGACAACATCAAAAAGAGACAAGAAGTACTGGGCGAATTTGCCAAATACACTGAAACCATTACCTGGCAAGACAGCTTGCTTACCATGGCCTCTATGGATTCATTAACATTAAGGTTGCAATTGGATTCAGCTGTAGCCAGCAGAAAAAAATTGGAGGAATCAAATAAGAAAAAGAAAAAGAGATCGCAGGGCAATGGAAATTCAAATCAAAGCAATCCGTTCTTTCTTGAAGACGCCAACACCACTGCCGACTGGTATTTTGGTAATTTGTCTGCTGTAGGTGCAGGGCAGTCAGAATTTCAACGAATTTGGGGGAACATAAGCCTTGAAGACAATTGGAGGAGATCCAACAAATCATCGGTCATTCAACAGGAGGCGGAACCGCAAGTAACCCAGCTCAATGAAATTGATCGTGATGATGAGGTCACGAAAACGACCAGTTCAAGCGATGAAGTAGATAAGGTCTTTTCGCAATTACCCCTGACTGCAGAAAGCAAGACAGCAGCATTGGCAAAGGTAGAGGAAGCTTATTTTTACCTGGGAGACCTTTATTACCTCCAATTGGGAGAAAAAAGCAATGCTACAAGTGCTTACGCAACTGTTTTGAGCCGGTTTCCTCAATCGGATTTCGTTCCGGAAGTATTGTACAAACTTTATTTGATCAGCAATGAGCAAGAAAGTGAAAAGGCACAAGGCTACTATCGGCAATTGGTACAAAATCACCCCAACTCGAATTTCACAAAGCTGCTGCTAAACCCAAACTATCTACAGGAAACGAGTGCCGCTGCAGAAAAACAAAAAGCAATCTACCAAAAAGCGTATGAAGATTTTGAAAATGGGCATTCCAAAGATTCGCAGGAAAAAATAAATGAAGCCTTGGCTTTAGGCGAAACGAGTTTTACCCCTCAATTGGAACTGCTCATGATCCTCATTACCGGCAAAACTGAAAGTATCACCAAATATCAGGCGGAACTGGAGGCGTTTTTGTTGAAGCACCCTGATGACCCGCTAAAGCCCTATGCCGAAAAGCTCCTGAGTTCATCCATATCCCTTCAATCGAATCTTGATAAGGCAAAAGGAATCCGGTATGAAAACGAATTGAACTCGCCACACTATTTTGTGGTATCTCACCAACAACAATCACGGCTTTCTGATTTATTATCCGCCACCTTAGACAAGTTCATTCAACAAAACTATCGGGCCGGCAAGCTAAAAACCAGCACGTTGATATTGAATGAAATCTTTGTACTTACCATGGTAACCGAGTTTCCGGATCAAGCGTCAGCGGTCGAATTTCTCGATAAGTTCAACCATCAAACTTTAACTGACAGGACACTTTCGACCCAGAAATTCAATATTTTTGTAATAACAAAAAATAACTCGGACATTCTATACAGAACCAAAGCTTTGGATGAGTACCTCACCTTCTTTGACAGAAATTATAAAAACAAAAATCAATAAACTGCTCGGCCTGAAAAGCAAGTGGTTCTCCATCATCGCAAAATGGACCTGGATTTTATTGATAACCGTCTTGGTGGGATTACCCATTTATGTCTTTTCTGTGAGTATTAACCTATTCGGACTTTATGGTGAAATGCCAAGCATCAAGGAAGTAGAAAATCCCGAGAATGATTTGTCTTCCGAAATCATATCTGCTGATGGGGTATCTCTGGGTCGATATTTCCGTTATAACCGCAGCCAGGTGCTTTATGACGAGCTGTCGGAAGATTTGATCAACACATTAATCATCTCAGAAGACCATCGATTTTATCAACATTCAGGGCTGGATTTTCCAGCTTACATCAGAGTGCTCTTTGGCATACTCACCTTCAACCATCAGGGTGGAGGTAGCACCATTACACAGCAGCTTGCAAAAAATTTATACACCATGAATCCGGATCACAGTCTGGATGGCACACTCAGCAAGTTGGGCGGCCTTCCCAGGCGCGTAATTCAAAAAACCAAGGAGTGGATCATCTCCGTTAATCTGGAGAAGAACTTTACCAAAGATGAGATCATTGCCATGTATCTTAACACGGTTACCTTCAGCAGCAATTCATTTGGCATCAAAGTAGCTGCCGAAACCTACTTTAATAAACAACCCGACAGCCTCAATTTACAAGAATCTGCCGTGCTAGTGGGGATGCTGCAAGCTGCTACCCTGTTTAACCCACAGCGCAATCCTGAAAACTCATTGAGAAAGAGAAACGAAGTGCTATATAAAGTTTATAAGCATGGGTACAAAATTAAAACCCGCGATGAATATGATTCAATAAAAGCCTTACCCATTGAATTAAGTTATAGCGTGCAAAATCAAAATGAGGGGCTTGCTACTTATTTTCGAACTGTAATGAGCAATTATCTCATGAAGTTTTGCAATGAGAGGGGTATAGATTTATGGAACAGCGGGTTAAGAATTTATACTACCATCGACAGCAAGCTTCAACGATATGCCGAAGAGGCAATGATCGAACACATGCGACCATTGCAAGATCAGTTCAGCGAAGAGTGGAAAAAGCAGGGCAAAAACCCCTGGGTAGATGATAACGGAAGGGAGATTCCGGGATTTCTCAATTCGAGAATTAAGCGAACTCAAGTATACAAGATCCTGGAAGAAAAATATGGAGCCAACTCTGATTCTCTAAAAATACAGCTGAACCTCAAACGGCCGATGACTGTGTATACCACGAAGGGTGATCGGGATACTCTTTTCAGTTTCATGGACTCCTTGAACCATTATATGAGGTATTTGCAAGCAGGCATGATGGCCATGGATCCGTCCACCGGACATATCAAAGCCTGGGTTGGAGGGGTAGATCACACGTACTTCAAATACGACCACGTAAAACAAGGCACCCGGCAGCCAGGATCCACATTCAAGCCATTTGTCTACGGCTTGGCCATGGAATCCGGTTATTCACCATGCCATCCCATGCAGGATGTTTCTCCTTCTTTTAAAGTTCCGGGTGGTGTGTGGTCCCCGCCCAACGCAAATGGCCAGCGAGGTACCGGAGAAACGATGACCATACGACAAGCCATGGCACAGTCTGTCAATTCCATTACCGCGCAGATGATGCAGGCACTGGGTGCAGAAAACGTTGTTGAGTTTGCTCATCGTGTTGGGATCAATAGCAAGCTGGATCCTGTTCCGTCATTATGCCTGGGCACCAGCGATGTGTCACTGTTTGAATTGGTGGGAGCCTACAGCACGTTTGCTAACGGTGGCATTTTTACAGAACCCTTTTTTATCACACGCATTGAGGATAAACATGGCAATGTCATTGAGAATTTTGTGCCCAAAACAAGACAGGCCATCAATGAGCAAACTGCCTATAAAATGATCTATATGTTAATGGGTGGTGTTGAAGAACGCGGGGGAACTTCTGTAGGACTAAGCCCAGAACTTAAGATAGACAATGAAATCGGAGGTAAAACCGGTACAACCAATAATGCCTCAGATGGCTGGTATATGGGTTTGACTCACGACCTGGTAACAGGCGTATGGGTGGGCGGTGATGAGCGAAGTATCCATTTTCCTTCCTGGGTTTTTGGTCAGGGTGGTAAGACGGCCAGACCCATTTGGGACAAGTTCATGATGAAGGCTTATGCCGATCCTGAAACAGGCATCACTAAAGGTCAGTTTAAGAGGCCCAGTTCCGGCCTCGACATTTCCCTTGATTGTTTGAAAGTAAGTCAGCATCCCGATTCAGTAGAAGTTGAAGTTCAGCCTTGGGATATCAACGATTAACTTCCAGGAAATGACCAAAGATGCACTTAAAACACAAGTTGCATCCCTCCCCGATGCACCCGGTATATACAAATTCTTCGATGGGAACAACACACTCGTATATGTGGGCAAAGCTAAAAGTTTAAAGAAAAGGGTAAGTAGTTACTTTTCAAAACAAGCTCAGAACAATCGTAAAACCGAAAAACTTGTTTCAGAAATCAGAAATATTGAATATACCATTACCAACTCAGAGTTTGATGCGCTCCTTCTGGAAAACAATTTCATCAAGGAAAATCAACCTAAGTACAATATCCTGCTAAAGGATGACAAGACATTTCCATATCTGTGCATTTTAAAAGAACGGTTTCCCAGAGTTATATCTACTCGCAATTACCTGAATAGTAAGGGTGAGTACTTTGGTCCGTACACGAGTGTGGTTTCCATGAAAAGTGTACTCGATCTTTTGAGGCAATTGTACACCATCCGTACTTGCTCATTCTTACTTTCAGAAGAAAGCATAAATGCAGGTAAATTTAAAGTTTGCCTAGAGTACCATATTGGAAACTGCAAAGGTCCCTGCGAAAATTTACAAGATGAAAAATCTTACAACGCGGATATTGATCAGGCACGAAGCATCTTAAAAGGAAACATCAGCGTAGTGATAGACTATTTCACCGAACAAATGAAACTGTCTGCTTCAGCCATGGAATTTGAAAAAGCCGACTTTTACAAAAACAAACTGGCGCTGTTAGAGAAGTTTCAAATCAAATCGCAGGTAGTTAATCGAAAACTTACTGACATTGATGTGATGACGATATCGAGCTCATCACAACGCTCTTTCATCAATTACATGAAGGTAAAAGAGGGATCAATTATTTTCTCTGAAAACATTGAGGTAAAAAAGAGAATAGAGGAAACTGATGAAGATATTTTGAGTTATGTGGCTCATGAAATCAGGACAAAACACAACAGTCAAAATCAAACAGTATACAGCAATATTCCTATTGAGATCAAGTCACTCGAAATTGAAAATGTAGTACCTCAAATTGGAGATAAACGAAAGTTGGTGGCTCTTTCACTTAAAAACGCATTGCATCAACGTAAGAAAAAAGAAATTCAGAAAGAAGAGAGCAAGGCTAAGCGCAATAAGGTGTTGAACATCTTACAGGAAGAACTGCGACTTCAAGACTACCCCAATGTTATTGAATGTTTTGATAACTCTAATTTTCAAGGCGCTTTTCCTGTCGCATCCATGGTTCGCTTTGTAAATGGCAAACCCAATAAATCCGGCTATCGGCACTTCAATATCAAAACCGTGATCGGACCGGATGATTTTGCTTCCATGAAGGAAATCGTTTCCAGGCGGTATTTCAGGGTGTTGGCAGAAGAAAAGGAACTACCCAACCTGATCATCGTTGATGGGGGCAAAGGGCAACTGAGCGCAGCCGCTGATGCCTTAAGAGAATTAGAACTATATGGCAAGATACCCATCATTGGTATTGCCAAAAGACTGGAAGAGATATATTACCCTGAAGATTCCATCCCGCTTTACATCAATAAAAAATCGCCAGCTCTTCTGTTGATCCAGAAAATCAGGGATGAGGCGCATCGCTTTGCCATAACCTTTCACCGGCAAAAAAGATCGAAGGGTTCACTCACTACTGAAGCAGAGTCAATTCATGGAATCGGTAAGAAAACCTCAGAAAAACTGTTGAGTCACTTCAAATCCTGGAAAAAAATAAAAGCGGCATCTTTTGAAGAGCTGTCTGCGTTAATTGGTGAGAAGAAAGCCAGGCTCATTGAAGGGCAAAAAAAAAGGGAGCCATAAGCTCCCAATATTTTTTCTGATGAATTAATACTCCCAGAGGTTGTGCTCCCGCTCCATTAATTTCATTTCTTCCCACTCTCTGGCCCATACCGACTCGCGGTAAGGTCTGCCATTGGCAGCGTAAGTATCGTAGATACTTTCATTGTCAGGGTTTTCGACCTTCTCTATGGTGCCATGAAACAATCTCAGCAAAAAGGCATCAGCATAATTCTTGTTCTCAGCGGTATTGTACCTGTTGAACCAAATGGCCTCATCAGGATGATTCCTGAAGAGCTTCTCCAAATCTTTGTATTTAAACCACCCGAGCGGCTTAAAGGTACCTGTATTGATATCAAAAGCTGCCATTTCAATGGCCTGAATATCATAATACAATCTTGACCTGCGCTTGTCAAAGATGACATCTTCCTGCATGGTCAATCGGTAAATTTCATTAGGTAAGAACGTAATAGGCTGACCAGCCGAGGTCGCCTGCCAGTCCATTGATCCTTCAGGATTTACACCTCTTGAATCAACGATGGCCTCGTAGTTTTTGCCATTGTAGGTAACCCTATCACCTGCATACCAATCCTGAGATGGATTCCAGTCAGGAAAAGTTTGTCCCTGCTGCGAAACGAGTGCGCTTATAAACTCATCTTTGGGCATCTTGCGGTTCACCGAATCTTTGTAATAGATATCCGCCAGCTCTCCTGATTTTACACCATCCAAAATAAGCTTGGTTATTTCATTGCCTCGTGCAAAAAAACCTTTGTTTTGTTTCTCCCTTAAATCAATAACCCTCCACAGGCGAACTTTAAAAAGTTGCTCATAGCGGGGAATTGGAATAAGCGAATTCGGATTAATCTGCCCCTCAACTTCCTGGGCAGAAGCCCAAGATGTTATTCCAAAAATCAAAGCCAACCCCAACGAAAGTCTTTTCAATTGCATTTTGATCATATTAAATAATAGAAATCTGAATTACCTCAGAGCGAATCGGAACATTTTCATCCTGTCCCTGGAAGGTTCTTCTGGTCACTGTCTTGATGTCAATAATGATACGATCACCAGGTCTGAACTGCGATCTCCAGGCGTTCATGTCCAGAATCTCGGAGTTAGCATTAAGCGTAGCCACGCGTTGCGTACCCCTTGCCAAGATTACTTCCATGGTTCTGATTCTGTAATTGGCATCTCCAGGAACCTCTGTTTTGAAATTTTCATCGGCTTCTGCGGCAATTCTCAAGCCGGTCAATGCAGCGCCTCGTACACCATTCTTAAGATCTATTGGTCTTCTGTTATTGTCATAAGCGATATATCGCGGAGCAGGTATGGGCTTCACGTCAAAGTTCTCAGTACCTAATGTGGCTCCCCCATTAATAACGGTCACGGCCATTTTCCTTTCTTTTGGCACTAATGTTACCTGACCTGCTTTACTGCCCTTAATTACCGATCCACCTCTTGCAGAAAATGTGGGATTGTAATTAGTACCTAATGCAGGCACCTCAATATTTACATTGTTGCCACAGTTCATATAAAGCGTTGGCGCGTTACCTGTTGTTACCCGGATAACGGGCTTAGCCACAAAATATTCTATGGTCTGTTTATAAATTTGATCTTCGCTATCTCCGATTCTGATTTCCGCTTCAAATGTTTGTTTAGAAAGCCCTTGAGCGTCATAATTACTGGCAGAGGCCGGGAACGACACCTTACCCATCATTACACCATAGGTAGGATCCAATTGAACATCCAGTTTTTGACCGTTTCTAAACATTTCAGGAGTAAGTCCTTCTGCTGAAGCTGTAATGAACATATCTGCCTCATACTTGTCACCAGCAGCCACTATAGAAGATTTAGGCTTCACCATGGGTACGATCTTATCAAACTTAACCACACCTGCCTCAGCATCTATGGCTAATTTCTGCAATGCCAGGGCTTCAGTTGCCAGCACTTCAGTTTGAAATTGATTCAATGAAGCGATCGCAGCAATAGGAGGTGTATTTTCAAATGTGAAAGTTAAAAAGTCCTTTTTGTTGTGATCCGGATCATTTTTAAAGAAGTCTATATCAGAAGGTGCCTTGGCAATTTTATGATACTGCTCCCCTGTGAGTTGCTGCAAAGTAGCCACATAGTCATTGAGGGACTTTTCAAAATCTTTACCAGTAGTGCTTCGGGGATCAATCATCATGGTAGCCACCTGAGACCCGTGATTATTAATCAATGCTTCATCAATCGCACCTGATGTAGTCGAAAGATCAATCATTTTTTTCTTCACTTCAGCAATTTTGGTCATCACATCAGCTGTGGCTGCCCGTACCTTATCGGCATTGGCCACGGCAGTCAAAACTTTAGGGTTTGTTTTACCCTGACCTGCTTCCTTAATGGCTCCAAGAACGGCTCCATTTTTCTTGTTTTCCTCCGCAACGAGTTCTTCCAATGTTACGTTGATGATGGCAAATTTCTCCAACACAGCACTACTTACCTGTAGTGCTAGCAATGCTGTGAGCACCAGGTACATCATACCTATCATCTTCTGTCTTGGGGTTTCCTTACCGCCTGCCATGATCTATATGTTTTTTGGTGAAATAATTCTTTAGATAAGTCAAATTAGTTGCCAGATCCTTTCATCGCAGAAAGCATACTTCCATATACTTTATTCAGCGAAGTAAGATTGTCTGTCAACTTGGAAAGCTCTCCGGTAAATCTGGAGGTATTTTCGCCTACCTTAGTCATCCCCTGCATGGCGCCTGCCAGGCTCTCGTAGAATTTATTCATGTTCTTCACATGAGAATCCGCATCTTTCAATTCCATTTCATAAACAGAATTGAGGGCAGCCAGATTTTTAGTTACTTTTTGCACCTGGCTATGGTATTCGCTAGTGTCTTTTGATGCATCCGCCATGGCAGATACAGCTTTCATTGCCGTTCCGTAAGACTTGTTCATCTCACTCAGGGCGGTAGATGCCGATTGCACGTTTTTGGCATACTCGTTAGTAGCAACCGCAGCATTTGATAGGCTATTCATTTGGGAAGCCGAAGTTGCCAGGTTGGATAATCCTTTGCCTAAATTATCAAGTAGGTTTTGGTCCACCTTGGCTGTTTTCAGCATCTCATCTATTTTCAACAATGGCGAATCACCAGCGGCAGGTTTATTACTAATGCGTGAAGCAGAAGTTGAAACCGGGCCCTCAAATTCCTCTGAAAGCTCAGGATAAACTTTAGCCCAATCCGGTTCAGCATGTGGCGGTTCGAATGCGCTCAAAAAGAAGATTATGGCCTCTGTCGAAAGACCTAGCATAAGCATTTCATCGGCACCTGTTAAGTGAAGAATTTTAAACAAAGCACCAACGATTACGACTGCGGCTCCAATACCATATACCTTCGGCATAATGGTCTTGTAGAGTAGTTCCATGAATCCGCCTTTTTTCTTGCTCATTGTAGTATAGATTTAAGTTTTCGCCAATTAGTTTCTAAATATAACGAGAGTTTTCAATTATTAAAATTCTGTTCCAGATGACCTACCCAGGTGAGTAACCGCACATCTAAATCCGATATAAGCCCGCGATGAATCTCTGAATTCATAGGTCCTTGTACCTGTTTCGAGGTAGTAGGCAACATCTTTCCACGAGCCACCACGTACCACTTTTTTAGGGGCTACATTTGCATTGTATTTCGAACTCTCAGGGTCAGTGCGTGGGTCAATAAATTGAGGGTTCAAATCCCAAACGGTTGGCACGGAAGCCGGGTTGAAGTCATCTAAACACCACTCTGACACATTTCCGGAAGTATCAAACACACCGTAGTCGTTAGGAAAATACGACTGCACGGGTGATGTGTAAGCAAAACCATCATCGTAGAAGTTTCCGCGACCAGGCTTGAAGTTGGCCAACATACATCCTTTTGAATTTCTGATATAAGGATTTCCCCAAGGGTACTTGGCCATATCACGCCCTCCGCGTGCGGCATATTCCCACTCTGCTTCAGACGGAAGCCTGAACTCCGGCATAGGGAACTCGCCTATTGTTTTTCTATAATCATTGAGGTAGGCCGTTCTCCACTTTCCGAAGAACACCGCTGCATCCCAATTAATACCTACGACAGGGTAGTCGTCATAACCTGGATGCCAGTAATAATAGTCTTGAATGGGATCTCCCATATGATGAGCAAAGTCTCTTACCCATGAGGTGGTGTCAGGGTAATAATTTTGACGAAACTCAGCTTCACTTACAGTAGGAAATCCTTCTATGGTTCCGTTATCCACTAAGAAGAAGTTGGTGAATTGACGGTACTCATTATTTGTGATTTCGGTGTCGTCCATAAAAAATGGACCAATCGTTACCTGTTTATTGAAATTGATCTGTGTGGAAGCAGGGTCTTCATCAGCTTGTCCCATGTGGAAAGTACCAGCAGGAATAGGCACCATTCCGTAAGGGATTGTCATCACCCATCCTTGTCTGTTGGGTACACCCACCAATTCACCATTATCCCCACCTTTGTTGCCACCGATTCCTAACAGTCCACAACCCCCTACTACTGCCCCCAATACCATTAAAGCCACGTAGCTCAAACCCCTTGCAGAAACCATCTTGTTCATATGCTATGATTTAAATCAATCTAAATTTACAGGTTAAAGCCAACCTTAACAGACCCGAAAGTTATCTTTTTAGGCCTTATTATTAAAAAATGTAGCTCCCAAATTCTATAAAATCCCAAAAAAAGCAAAATAAATCTATGATTAGTGCCTGTATCTAGGTGTACGAACCACCTTTTTGCCGCTACCCGGATTAACCGGTAATTCGTATGTAAGCATAAATTCATGAGAAGTGGGTTGCTTAGCCGCCTGATCCTTAATTACATAGTCCAACCCATAGCCCAACTTTAAAGATTTATCTTTCAACAGACTATATCCAAGAATCAAGATGGCTGCTTCTGATTGTCGAAACGACAAACCGCCCCACATAGTATCCTTAAAGTATGCCAATCCACCTACATCGAAAGTAGTTTTGGTGAAATCCGACTTAACAAGGCCGGTAAATTGAAATCTCAGATCAAAATTAACGTCATAAAAATAGCCACCAGTAATGTATACGTGGCTTGCCAGGGCGTTGCGTTGATTCAAGCCAAAGTCAAACTCCGACTTGACCAAATGGTTGAAACTAACTCCTGCGAAATATTTTTCCTTCCTCAGGAAGGCACCCACTGCGATATCAGGGCGAACCTGCGATTGTTTCCCAGTGGCATTCAGCAAGGGATCATTTGGATCGGTCGCCCGGTATTGATCAAAGTTGATGGTCTGCGAATAAATTCCAACCCGCACGCCTATGCTTAACTTACTTTCCTTTATCCCCAAATGGTAAGCGTAAGAGGCTTGTGCTTCCAGGTTATTTTGCGGTCCCAACTTGTCATTGACAATGTATGCGCCAAAACCGCTATTCAATTTATAGATAGGCGAAGTCATGCTCACAATTTGTGTGGTGGGGGCAGTGCCTCCTCCAAAACTTGGCTGATAACCGAGCCACTGACTGCGATGAATGGCTGTTAATTTAGTCACCCCTTCAACACCGGCATACCCCGGATTATAATACAGGGTATTAAACATGTACTGAGTGAATTGCGGATCCTGCTGAGCGACAACCTGCCAGGCCGCTCCCGCCAAAATGAATCCAACAACGATTAATTTTTTCCTCACAAGTATCCTTAAAACAGAGATAAATATACTGCAATTATGGCCACACAATCAACGACCACCTAATTAAAGTGTAATAAAATCTAAGTATAAGTAAAAACTTAACCCTTAATGAGTTACTTTACTCCATTCGCCTTCATGATGTAGAGCTCCAAAGCGCCTGTCATAGAAGGCGCATTGGGTAAAGGCGCTTCAATGTCAAGGATTAGTCCAGCATCGCGTACAGCCTGCGCTGTAGTAGGTCCAAACGCTGCAATGCGTGTATTATTTTGCTTGAAATCGGGGAAATTGAGTAGGAGTGAGTTGATCCCTGAGGGGCTAAAGAAAGCCAATATATCATAATATACGTTAGTGAGGTCACTCAAGTTTGAAGCCACTGTATGGTAGATGACGGCTTCAGAATACTTGAATTCATTGTCCTTCAAAAAGTCCGGAATGTCGCTCTTGCGAATATCCGAGCAGGGGAATAAAAAGTATTCGTTCTTATGTTTTTTAATGATCTCCAATAAGTCACTTGTATCCCTAGAGCCTGCAAAAATTTTCCGCTTCCTGATGACGATATATTTCTGCAAATAATTGGAGGTCTGCTCATTGATGCAGAAATACTTCATGTCGGCAGGCATCTCAATCTTAAGCTCGGCACATATCTGGAAAAAATGATCTACCGCATGTCTGCTTGTAAAAATAATGGCAGAGTGTTCAAGGATGTCAACCTTCTGCTTGCGAAACTCCTTGATGTCAACTGGCTCCACTTGAATAAATGGCCTGAAATCGATTTTCAAACCATACTTTTCCGAGAGCTTGATGTAGGGAGAGTTGAGATCCGCGGGGGCTTCTTGAGATACCAGGATGCTTTTTACTTTATTCATCCTGTCATTCATAGTTTCAGTCATAACAACACTAATCGGGTTCTGCTTAAGAATTTAAGACTTTAACAAGGACAACAATCGGAATTAATTCCGATGCGCAAAGGTAGGAAAATAAATGAAAAAATCTGAAAGACGATCGCCTCAATAATTTCAGGCCAATTAGCAATACCCAAAAAACAAGCAGCAATAAGATGCCATGCAGCACAGAACTGTAGGGTCCGGGGCTTTGTTCTTTCAGCACAAAAAAGAAAAGGGACGAAAGAAATATTATAATTGAAACCAGAAATCCAAGTCTGACCGAGTTGTAAAATTGAAAGCTTATCGCCTCTCTAAAGTCAAATAAACTTCCAACAACCGAAAGGATGACCAGTCGAATTACCAATGCCGTAAACACAAAAAAGGACAACTTCAGCCATTGCCAAAACGCATTGCCCACAGAATGAATGACAAAAGATTCGCCAAGTATAATGTGATCGGAGCCATAATGGAAAATGTGAAGCAGCGCAAACCCTATGGAGAAGCTGCTAAAAGCATAATAGAGCATATTCACGCTTGATGATATCCGACTGTTTAACAGAGCGTCTTCTCTTTCCTGAATGGCAAACAGCTTAATAAAATTAAAATAATCGAAGGTGAGACGCGGATTTGTTCTCAATAAGACAATGAAGAAAATGAGCAAAGTAAGGGATGCAATGATAGAAAAATCCAGATAATAGTTTTTTTCTCGCATAGTCAACTCAGCGGCAAGTTGAGTGTTACCGGTAGTGATTACTTCTGTCTTCAACCACGAAGCACCGCCTGGTTGGTGCAAGCCAAACAACCACGGCACTGGCACCTTACTATACAAGCTGTCGATATCCCATTCAGCCCGAGTTGAATGGTGATTCAACAGCTTGTAATTGAGGTAAACTGAAATGGGTTGGGCAGATTTGATCACCAACCTGCTTTTTGCCGGATATCTCCCTGGGTCTACCTCCAGGTAGATGACTTTTTTGTCAATTTGACGCTGGCTGGAATAGGGCACCAGCTTCTTTTCGTCATAGTGTTTCCAATCTTTTCTTAAATCAATTACCACAATGGAATCTCCTGACTGACCGTTAGCTGCCAGTGAAGCCATCATAAACACAATCGATAGTAATCTCAATTTTCAAAAAGTAAAGCGCAAAGATTATCATTTATCATGAGTTAATTAAAGCCGAATGTTCTTTCTACCTTTGAATTGATCAAATGTGTCGGCATCATGCCTGGACTGTACATTCACATCCCCTTTTGCAAGCAGGCCTGCCATTACTGCGACTTCCATTTCAGCACCAACTTATCCAGACAGGATGAAATGGTTGGAGCAATCTGCCAGGAAATAAGACTTCAAAAAAACTATCTGAGCGAATCAAACCTTGACAGCATTTATTTTGGTGGCGGTACACCATCCTTACTCACGCCAAGACAAATGGATGCGATTTTAAATTGCATTTCCGAAAATTTTACCCCAAAGCCAGATTGCGAAATTACATTAGAAGCCAATCCGGATGATTTAACTCCCACAAAAACAAAACATTTGATGCAAGCAGGCATCAATCGCCTTAGTATTGGCATCCAATCATTTGACGACTCCATTTTAAAGTTCCTGAATCGAGCTCATGATGGTCAGATGGCCCACAAGGCCCTGGAAAATTGTCGTGTGGCAGGATTCGAAAATATCAGCGTTGACTTGATTTATGCCATTCCAGGTCAGGATGATGCATTGCTCGGCAGTAACATTGATAAGGCCTTGTCTTTTGATCCGGAGCACTTCTCGGCTTACTCTCTTACGATTGAACCCAAAACGGTTTTTGGCAATTGGGTGGCCAAAGAAAAATTAGCGCCTGCCACCGATGATTTTAATGCCACTCAATTTGAAATCCTTTCGACAAGGCTGGTTGATGCGGGGTATGAGCATTATGAAATATCCAATTTTGGCCAACCCGGATTTTTCTCCAGGCACAACAGCAGTTACTGGAAACAGGACGAATACCTGGGCATTGGCCCTGGCGCGCATTCTTATAACAGACAGTCGCGACAATTTAATATCAAAAATAATGCGCAGTACCTCAGTGCAATTAAAAGTGATGAGGTCCCATTTGAACTCGAAATGTTAACCAGAGAAAACAGAATCAATGAATATGTATTCACCACACTTCGCACCAGTTTTGGATGCAACATGGACAAGCTCAGGAAAGATTTTGATTTTGACTTGCTTGATGTGCATTGCCAATACATTGAAAAACTTACTAAAAACCATTTGGCGCAAATCAACAACAATGTCATCACGCTGACATTCAAAGGGAAACTGCTGGCTGATCAAATTGCAATGGATTTGATGGTTTAGGAGGGAATATCCCACATAATGCATGATAAAATCCATCAAAAAAACAGTAATTTTCGGGGCTCAAATTCCATATGACAGTTAAGGAAAAACAGGTTTACATGCTACTCAAAACTGTAATTTACAGTTATCATGGGCTTGACGAGGAAGAGAAGAAGGACCTTGAAAAAACAGCTGTCGGCTTGGATGCAGAGGAGGAATTGAAGTGGGCGCTTGATTTTATTGCACAAGATTTTGTTACGGCTTTTGAAAGGGCCAGAACCTATTTGAATGATATCATTGGTGACTATCCAAAAAAAGAGCGGGTTTCCCTCATTAATATGGTGTGGGAGTCGAACAATGTGAAGGGTTACGTTACTGAAATGGAAGCTACCGCCATGCTTAAACTGGCCAAAGACTGGAACGTAGAAAAAGAGTTGGTAGAACTGGTGTTGAAGTAATAATGGCTTAAAGAGACATCATGTCCTTGAACTTGGCAGCCTGGCGCCTGCTCACTTCCACCTTGTCACCTCCTTTTAGTTTTACCATAAGACCGCCATTGAACCAGGGCTCTATGCTGTCCACCCAACTCAGGTTAATAATATGCTTGCGGCTGGCCCTAAAAAATGCGCGCTCATCCAATTTCTCGTCAAGCGCATTCAGTGATTTATGAATCATTGGGCGGTTGCCATCAAAGTACACTTTTATATAATTTCCATCTGACTCAAACAATCGAATATTGGTGAGGCTTACAAACCAACACCGGTCTCCATCCTTCACAAACACCTGGTCATCCAATCCAAGCTTTTTGTCTTTTGATCTGCCACCACGGCTCTTTTCTTTTTCATTTATTTTTTGAACAGCCTCTGTTAATCTTTCCGGATGGATGGGTTTCAACAAATAGTCGAGGGCATTTACTTCAAACGCTTTCATGGCAAATTCATCGTAGGCGGTTGTAAAAACCACCAGCGGTGCAGAATCCAGTGACTCCAGCAATTGAAATCCTGTTCTGCCTGGCATCTGAATATCCAGGAAAAGCAGATCCGGATTTAATTCATTCACCATTTGTTCTGCCTCATCGGCATTCATGGCCTCTCCCACCACTTCAATGGATGGGTGATCTTCCAATAATTTGATTAGTTCCTTGCGCGCCAATCTTTCGTCATCAACAATCAATGCTCTCATATCTAATTAATGTGTGGAATTGTAATTTCTGTGAGTACAAAACTATCGTTTTCTGTTAAAATTCTAAATGACGCTGCATCTCCATAAATTAGTTTTAGCCGCTGCTTGGTGTTTTCTAATCCCGTACCACCTGTCGTTCGTTTTACTCCGTTCATGTACTGTCCGCTGTTCCTGATTTGAATATTAAGCCTGTCGTTTACGATGTGAGTCTTAATTTGAATGAGTCCTCCTTCGGTCAACCGGGAAATTCCATGTTTAATTCCATTCTCAACCAGCGTTTGGATCATCAATGGCGGCACTAAGAAATCCTTGGAGTGGGGATCGATAATGAACTCCGTACGGAGTCGTTCTTCAAACCGAATGTGCTCAAGCCCCAGATAGTCTTTAACTACTTTTAGCTCATCCTTAAACCGGGTGAGCCCGCGTTTGTCTGCCACCAATGAATTGCGGAGGATGCTTGAAAGTTGGTTGATGGCCAATTTTGATTTGGCTGGGTTTTCATCTACCAGTGCACGAATGCTGTTTAAGGCATTAAAGATAAAATGAGGATTCAGCTGAGACTTTAGGTTGTTCAATTCAATGGCACGGGCATGGGCTTCCAACTTGAGCGACTTATTGTAGCGTTCAAAGTAATTGTAAATAAAATATAATGCCGACCACAGGAAGAATATGATGGCATAGTAAAGTGAAAGCCCCAAAATGTTTTGAATGTCAAAAGCCACCTCCATGCTAAACAAGCGCAATGGAAGTGAAATGGGAATGCGCAAAAAGTACATGATCAGCCCCAGTACAAAGACGCTCAATATAGCTTTTGGAATAAGCCTTGCCATTCCCAAACTCAACCACCTCCATTTATTGATGTAATGCCTATAGATGTGCGAAACGACCAGACAGAAAATGGCTTCATATGCCAAAAAAATAATTCGTTGCATGCTCACACCCAGTCCGTCTGCTGCAATTAAACTGGCTGCTATTTGCACTATGGCATAAAGCGACCAGCCCCCAATTTGCAAGCTCCAATATAGTTTTTGCTTATTTAGCCCTTTCCCTAACATGATTACCAAAGATACGAAATGAAAAATCGTGATGCTTCAGTCATTGAAGCCACTAATTCAGTTCCGCTTTCAGGTATTTACCAGTGTAGCCTGCCGGGTTATTAGCCACTTCCTCGGGCGTGCCCAATGCAATAATTTTCCCACCTAGTTCTCCGCCTTCAGGACCCAGATCAATGATGTGATCAGCTGATTTCACTACATCCATATTGTGCTCAATAATTAACACCGTGTTGCCCTTGTCAACAAGCTTCTGAAGCACATCCAACAAATGACTGATATCCTGAAAATGCAAACCAGTGGTGGGTTCATCCAGTATGTAGAAGGTTTTACCTGTATCTCTTTTGGAAAGTTCCGTTGCCAGTTTCACACGTTGTGCTTCTCCACCAGACAAGGTGGTAGCATGTTGCCCCAATGAAATGTAACCCAGGCCCACTTCACTGAGCGTCTGAATTTTCCTCAGAATGCGTGGTTGGTTTTCGAAAAAACTGACAGCCTCTTCCACCGTCATGTCAAGCACATCTGAAATGGACTTGCCTTTGAAACGCACTTCTAATGTCTCTCGGTTGTAGCGTCTTCCTTTACAAGTTTCGCAGAGCACGTGAATATCGGGAAGGAATTCCATCTCAATTAATCGCAATCCGGCTCCTTCGCAGGTCTCGCAACGGCCGCCTTTTACATTAAATGAAAACCGCCCCGGTTTGTAGCCTCTGATTTTGGCTTCCGGCAACTGTGCGAACAAATCTCTGATGTCAGTAAACACGCCCGTATAGGTTGCCGGATTGGATCTTGGCGTGCGTCCGATTGGAGACTGGTCTACTTCAATCACTTTATCGATGTACTCCAGCCCTTCTACTTTCTTGTAAGGAAGAGGAACTGCCCTGGAGCGATAGAAGTGCGTATTTAAAATGGGGAAAAGCGTATCATGTATTAGTGTTGATTTACCGCTACCGGAGACGCCAGTTACACATGTGAGGGCGCCAATGGGAATTTTGAGATCAACGTTCTTTAAATTATTCCCCGTTGCTCCAAAGAGAGACAATTTCTTGCCACCTGTCTTTCTCCGCTCGGTGCCGTAGTCAATTTTCAGTTTCCCTTTCAAGTACTGCGCTGTTGTACTATTCAACTTCAAAAACGTTTTTGGATCGCCCTGCGCCACAATGTGGCCGCCATGCCTTCCTGCTCCGGGGCCAATGTCAATAATGTGGTCGCATTCCATCATCATTTCTTTGTCATGTTCCACCACAATGACAGAATTACCCAAGTCACGCAGGTCTTTCAGTGCTTTGATCAGCTTCACATTATCACGCGCATGCAGTCCGATGCTTGGTTCGTCAAGGATATACAGCACACCTACCAGTTGGGTGCCAATTTGCGTAGCCAATCGAATGCGCTGTGCTTCGCCCCCACTCAATGTCCGTAATGGTCGATTGAGGCTCAGGTAATCCAGCCCAACATCCAACAGAAAGCCAATTCGCTTTCTGATCTCCTTCAGAACCTCCTTTGCAATTAATTTCTGCTTCTCATTCAGTCTGCTTTCCAATCCATCAAACCATTTTTTCAAAGCATTGATATCAAGCATAGCCAATTGAGCTATGTTGGTGTTGTCAATCAAAAAGTGAAGTGATTCTTTCTTCAGCCTTGCCCCCTCGCACTCCGGACAGATTTTTACTTCTGTAAAATCATCTACCCATTTTCTGATGGCTTCAGATCCTTCATCCTTTTGTTTTTGCAAAAAATTAATGATCCCTTCAAATTTGGTGTTCCATTCCGTTCCCGGATATTTAACTGAGGCCACAGCTACTGGCACATCATCACCATACAATAGCACTTTCAACACTTCTTTTGGAATGTCTTTGATGGGGGTTGAGAGCGTCAATTTATTGCGCTTAAGCAATGCCTCCACTTTCTTAAAAATCCAGATATCACGGTATTCACCAAGGGGTAGTATGCCCCCACGACTTACGCTTAATTTTTTATCTGGTATTATAGAATCTTCTGTAATCTCCTCAATTTGTCCCAGTCCATTACAAACGGGGCAAGCGCCATAAGGCGAGTTGAAAGAAAAGTTGTTGGGAGCGGGTTCGTCATATGACAATCCTGTTTTTGGATCCATTAAATACTTTGAAAAATGACTGATGTCCCCATTTTCAGCAATGGTAAGGAGAACGCCTTTTCCCTCCTTCAGTGCCGTATTGACTGATTGAGCAATTCTATGGCGGTCTTTTTTATCAACCACCACACGATCAATTACTATTTCAATGTCATGTATTTTGAAACGGTCAACCTGCATCTTTGGTTTGATCTCCTGAATCTCGCCATCGATGCGCACCTTGGAATAACCACTTTTTCTAATCTGAACAAACAGCTCACGGTAGTGTCCTTTGCGTCCTTTGACTACAGGTGCCAGCAAACTGAGTTTTTGTTTGTCAAAAGAGTCAAGAATTGCATCGAGGATCTGATCTTCTGATTGTTGAATCATCTTGTGGCCCGACAAATAAGAAAAAGCTTCTCCGGCTCGTGCAAAAAGCAGGCGCATGAAATCATATATTTCGGTTACCGTTCCTACAGTGGATCTTGGGTTTCGGGAGGTTGTCTTCTGCTCAATGGAGATAACAGGGCTTAAGCCGTTTATTTTGTCTACATCTGGTCGTTCCAGATTTCCAATAAAGCTTCTGGCATAGGCAGAAAAGCTTTCCATGTATCGCCTTTGTCCCTCAGCATAAATCGTATCAAATGCCAGGGATGACTTTCCGCTTCCGCTAATGCCCGTAATCACAATGAGCTTATTGCGCGGAAAAACGAGGCTTATGTTTTTAAGGTTATGTTCACGGGCCCCGATAATCTCTATGGAATCCAGATCAGCAAGTGCAGGAAGTTTTTTTTGAGCGGATGTGCGAGCCATTTAAGGTTTCAGAAACGAAGTGGTAATTATAACACTACAATATTAAGTAGTAAAAGGTTTAACCAATGGATTCTTATCAGTTAAAAACCACGATTGGAAAATCGTTCCCAAACGAATAGGCCGAGGGGTACTGTGCCGATCCTTTTAGCTGTTCCGACAACTCGGGCACTTTGTTTTCGATGTAGGTACTTAATTCACGTATGGTCAGCTTTTTATCCATGTTGGCGTCAGCCTTTCCATTGATTCCTTCTAACAGTGAATAGGTGAAAATTCCGTGACCCAATCTCTCAAATTCGGACGCGTATTGGTCAGACCCGGTGGAGGTGATCCAAAAGGTGCCGGTGCTTCTGGCCAGGTGAGCAATGGCTTTTTCTTCCGCAGCTCCCCGCTGGGTTACTGTTTCCAGTACTCCTGCCGACTGGCATGCATCGAGAATAAAAATCTGTTTTTGTGCATTGATCGACTGAGCGTACGCCTTCAAAGAAGAAGCCGAGATTGCCTTTTCTTTTAGCATATCGTCCCGCCCATAAAGTTGGGTCACGTCAGATGGGACCACAAAAAACTCGCTATCGCTGGCGCTCTCGCCAGACATCACGCCATGGCCCGCATAGTAAACCACCAGCATATCCTGCTCCAATGATTTTTTTCTCACCTCATCCAGGGCAGCCAAAATGTTGCCCTTTACCGCTTTTTCATTTCGAATATTATAAGTTACGATAGCTTTAAATATCCCGGTTGCAGCCTGTTTCAAACTTTGCGCAACGCCATCAGCATCTGCTTCTGCGTAGTTCAAATTGTATTTGCCATTCTTGTATTTATTAATCCCGATTGTAACCAGGTACAACGTGGGCTTTTCATCGGAAGCACCTTTATAATCGATGGTAAACTTTAACTTCTCCGAATCAATACCCACTTTACTTGAAGCTGTTGCATAAAAATAATTTGTTTTTCCAAAGGCAGATGAGAGTGCCACTTCAAAAGCATAAGTATTGCCCCCGGTTCCTTCAACCAGGTTCATTAATTTGCCATTTTGAAATAGGCGTACTTCTTTTATTTCGGAAGGATTTTCTTTAACATTCAAAATCAGATTAACGTTTTTTTGCGGCAATGAAAGTGTTGATTCAGAAGTGTAGGGGTTTCCGTTGATACTTGCAAGTTCCAGGACAGGCACTTTTGAAATCACTTCGTCCACATCAAAGCTGGTCAGCGACAATGACTCTTCGTCCAGCATGGTATTGAACAATCGGGGGGTAAATCCTTTTTCCATGGTACTCTCCAGGGTAGTCCTTTGTAAGGTCAACCGCGTAGTCCAAAACACTTTTCCCAACGCGTCAGCTGTACCCTCCACCCGGCCGTCTTTAGACACAATAGCATAATCATCGTTGCTGTCAGAAAAGAGGTAGGCTATGATTGAGTTTGACTTCGTATCATAGATTTGATTGATGTTGTTACCGGAAGCATTGAGAAAGAATTTTTCGCTTTTATTATCAAGTGGGTAAACATGGTAAGTGCCTATTCCCAGGGTTGGATAGCCTGCAAATTTCCATTTATCTGACTTGGTGGTATAGATTGAACTTCCTGTATTTTCATCATATACATTAAATGATCTGGAAGCCGTTAAGGCAAGCAGCTTTTCATTGGCATACATGCCGCCATAAGGCGTAATGGTAGCAATAAAAAATTCAGACTCCAGCCTTTTTAATTCTTTGAAAGAGACTGCATCCCAAACAAGAACAAGTGCCTTTGTAGCCAGGTAGTTTAAGCCGGCCACTATGAGTTTGTCTCCCGTTTCGTTGTATGCTACCATGGTAAAGATTCCATCCGGAGATTCTGCCATTTCCTTGCCTGTTGAAATGTCGTATTGTTTTAATGGATTCATGTTTTTCAAGAAGGACATCACCCCCACAATGAAGGATTTCCCATTGGGATGGATGGCCAGTGCACTCACATGATGTTTCTTATATTGAACACTCGCAGCTTCTGCCTTTTTTTGCAAGTCGATCACCTGCACGTAGCCCTCCATTTGACCAACGGCAAGCACACCATGTTCACCTGAATAAGCAGTCTTGGTTGCTTTTTTCACCAATGGAAATGATGCGACTTCGGATTGGGACTTCAGGTCGATCATGCGCACCTTTTCCGACTCAACCAGGACCACCTCATGATTGGAGGCAAACTGAACATCAAACAAATCATCGAAAGAAGTCGTAAACCGCGAGACAAACCTGCCAATTGATGCGTCAAATATTTTTATAGTCTTATCCTCATAAACAAATGCGATAAACTTCCCGTCAGGAGAAACTGCCATTCCCTGTTGTGATGATTGGACGCTGGGTCTGTCGTAGGCAAGTCTCAATAAATCAACTTCTTGTGCCTGGACTGATAATTGAGTCATTACCAGGATGAAAAATAATGCAGTTAATCTCATGCTGACCTTTTGTGATGGTATTAAAAATACAATCGTTTTTGAATGTTATTGCAAATTAGGTGCAGGTCGTTAAATTTGCAGTCCCTTGTGGGAATTGGTTGTTATTTAAGGGTTTTTACGTTTAATCTTGAAATAGTAACCGGTTTAAGTTAGAAGCGGGAGTAGCTCAGTTGGTAGAGCACGACCTTGCCAAGGTCGGGGTCGCGAG
>CAYNCP010000016.1:1258-59069 GCA_964395905.1 uncultured Ohtaekwangia sp. | reverse complement strand
GCACCAAAAAAGAGAAAAAAAAGAAAGATTTACCCCTTGAGGTTGGTCGTAAAATCCCAATCAAAACCACCGAGGGCACCTGGATGTCGCTGGATGTAAGTCCTGACGGGAAAACCATTGCCTTTGATTTTCTTGGCGATATCTACACCATGCCCATTGGTGGAGGTAAGGCTACTCCATTTACATCAGGAATGGCCTTTGATTCCCATCCCAAGTTTAGCCCTGACGGAAAAAAAATACTGTTCATCTCAGATCGAAGTGGAGGAGAAAATATCTGGTGGTTTGCCCTGGATAAATCGGACTCGCTCCAGGTAAGCAAAGGAAATACCGATCACTATCAATCCGCAGAGTGGACACCAGATGGAGATTATATTGTAGGTTCCCGTGGCACCAGGAATCTTAAACTCTGGCTATTCCACAAAGACGGGGGTAGTGGCGCTCAACTCATCGAGAAGCCTGACAACTTAAAAACGGTTGAACCCGCCTTCGGCCCCGACAATCGCTTCATATGGTTTGCAAGAAGGAACAATGCGTGGCAGTACAATGCCCAGTTTCCGCAATATCAGTTGGCTGTTTATGACAGAGACAATGGAGAATTTGAAACTAAGACAGATCGGTACGGATCGGCATTTAGCCCCACTTTATCACCTGATGGCAAATGGCTGGTTTATGGTACGCGTTATAACGATCAAACCGGATTAGTGCTAAGAGACCTTAAATCAGGAGAAGAAAAATGGCTGGCCTACCCTGTTCAGCACGATGAACAGGAGTCCATCGCACCGCTTGGTGTGTTGCCCGCCATGTCATTTACTCCTGACAGTAAAGAATTGGTTGCCTCTTACGGAGGAAAATTCTATCGCATCCCGGTTACCGGAGGAGAGTCCGTCAACATTCCTTTTGAAATAGAAACTGAATTCTTATTAGGCCCTTCAGTTGAATTCAAATACCCAATTTCAGATGAAAAAGAAATGATTGTGACACAAATTCGGGATGCTGCCGTTTCTCCCGATGGTAAACAAATTGCATTCACTGCACTTAACAGGCTTTATACCATGGACCTGCCAAGTGGAACGCCAAAGAGAGTAACCACACTTAACTTTACCGAAGCCATGCCCGCCTGGAGTCCTGACGGTTCACAGCTTGCCTGGGTTACCTGGGAAAACAATGCAGAAGGTCATATCTATAAAGTCAATTACAAATCCAAAGCCGTGCGTCCCATTCGCCTTACGTCTGAAGCCGGTCTATATACAGAGCCCACCTGGGCGCCAGCGGGAAATAGGATCGTTTTTATGCGTGGATCGGCACAAGTATTAAAAGATAATTCAGATCCTTTTTACAGAAATGGTCAGGAAAAAATCATGTGGATTTCTGCAGATGGTGGAGCTGTAAATTTGATTGCCAATTCGCAGGGGCGCACCACCCCTCACTTTGTAAAATCAATCGATCGCATTTACTTATATGACTCTGAAGATGGGCTTGTTTCAATTCGCTGGGATGGCACCGACCAAAGAGAACATGTGAAGGTGACCGGTATTACCACCTACGGATCTTTGTTGGGTGAAAATAGTTGCATGCTCAAAGAGTCAGCACAAGAGCCAAAAAAAGAACCATCCAATGCAGCTGTCATAAAATTGTCGCCTGTTGGCGGCAAGGCTTTGGCTCAAATTAACAATGAGATTTATGTGGTAGATGTACCTGTTACCGGGGGAGAGACACCCAAAATATCGGTAGCTGAAACTGACAAGGCGCAGTTTCCTGCTCGAAAGCTCACTACCCTGGGTGGGGAATTTCCAAGTTGGAGTGTCGATGGAAGAATCGTCTACTTTACGTTAGGCAATGCCCTGTTTACTTATGACTTAGACTCTGCCAAAGCAAAGGACCTTGAGTTGAAGAAAAAGAAAGCTGAAAAAGAAAAGCAAAAAGCAGAGGAGTTAAAAGATGAAAATAACGATGATGATGCCAAGGAAGAAGACGAAGGGTACAAGCCCGCAGAACGGAGAATCAAAGTTAAAGTGCAGAAGGACATCCCTGAAGGCAAAGTGTTGTTGCAAAATGCGCGCATCATCACCATGAAAGGCGAAGAGGTAATTGAAAAAGGGGACGTGCTCATTGAGAACGCTCGCATTAAACAAGTAGGCGCTGCTGGATCTATAGCCGTTGACGGGGCTACCAAAAGGCTTGACCTCAGTGGTAAAACCATCGTCCCCGGATTTGTAGATACTCACGCACACATGTGGCCCAGCTGGGGCATACACAAATCACAAATCTGGATGTATGCTGCTAACCTTGCCTATGGTGTAACCACCACGCGCGATCCTCAAACTTCAGCTTCAGATGTAATTACTTATGGTGACATGGTGGAGACTGGACAAATGATCGGGCCACGTATTTACAGTACAGGTCCGGGGGTTGGCTTTTGGGCTTACAATTTAAAAAGTTATGAGCAGGCCAAGGATATTCTCAAGCAATACTCAGAATACTACAATACGAAAACCATCAAGATGTACCTCACCGGTAATCGCCAACATCGTCAGTGGATCATCATGGCGGCAAAAGAACAAAAGCTAATGCCTACTACAGAGGGCGGACTTGATTTTAAGTTGAACCTAACGAACCTGATTGATGGCTACCCAGGCCATGAGCACTCATTGCCAATCTATCCACTATATAACGACATAGCTGCAACCATTGCTCAATCCAAAATGGCTTACACCCCTACCCTGCTGGTAGCTTACGGAGGGCCATGGGCCGAAAACTATTACTATTCGACTGAAAAAGTGAATAGCGATCCAAAACTGAATCACTTTACATCCAAAAGTGAATTGGATCAAAAATCAAGAAGAAGACCAGGATGGTTTATGGACGAAGAGCACGTATTCCCAGATCACGCTGTATTCGTAAATGATTTAGTAAAGGCTGGTGGCCTCGCTGGTGTCGGTTCTCATGGTCAGCTACAGGGGCTGGGATACCATTGGGAACTTTGGAGTATGGCATCCGGAGGCATGAGCAATCTCAACGCACTGAAAGTTGGTACCATTCTGGGTGCCACGGCACTTGGCCTGGACGGAGACCTGGGAAGCGTGGAAGCTGGCAAGCTGGCAGACCTGGTTATCCTGGATAAGAATCCAATAGAAAACCTTCGCAACACCAATACAGTGTTTCAGGTGATGAAGAATGGAAGACTTTATGATGGCAATACGCTTGACGAAGTGTACCCTGACGTCCGCAAGGCTCCGTCATTCGGCAACGAACTGGCCAGGCCCGTAGGCGTGCCAGGAATCAAGAAGTAATGCTTTATCCTGATTTTACGCTGTGCTATCTTCGAGGATAATTAACAGCGTAAAATCGGGGTAAATGCCCACTCTTATAATTTTTTCTCTCGCTGCACATCTTTTATGTAATTTCGAAATGGTGTGAAGAAAATCATTTCCCTTACCATCCTGTCCATATTCCTGGCGCACTTTGTTGGGTTCTATGCCTACTTTGTCGTACGGCAAGCCCAGATACGCCATGAGATGCGGGAAATGATTGGATCATTACCCCATGATCAATTTGAAATTTTTGAGCTGACCGTTCACGAATATGAAAAAATCAAAGTCAATGATCATGAAGTAAGGATTAATGGCAGGATGTATGACCACAGCACGCCTAAAATTGAAAAGGGTAAAATCATATTGTATGCTAAGCACGACAAGGCTGAAGACAGCCTGATCGGATTTATAAAAGAAATGGTGAGCAAGGCTACACATGACTCCAAGCCAGCTCCATCCGTGCTCATGAACTTCCTGAGTCTCCACTTCATCCCGGTAAACACCTTAGAAATACCACAACCTCCGGATGCAATTAAAATGGTTGTCAATTTTCAAGTTCATTTGTTATCACCTCATTATCCTGTTCTATCACCTCCTCCCAAATCGTAAGCCCTACCCAATCCTGTCTGTAAGACAGTTTTACAATTTCTAATTTATTCTAAAGCACAATGAAAAACTTCATGCTTATTGCATTGTGCTGTTTGGGCTACAGCATACATGCACAAGAAACTAAAATTGATTCTATTAAAATCACTTTATTCCTCGATGAGATGGTGATTTCAGCCAATAAAATTGAGGAGCCAAGACGATACATAACCCAGCAAGTTGAGGTCTTAACCCTGGAAAAGATCACCCAACTCAATGCGCCAACCACAGCAGACTTACTGAGTAACAGCGGCTGGGTGGCGATGCAAAAAAGCCAGCAAGGGGGCGGTAGTCCTCAGTTGCGTGGCTTTGAAGCCAGCCGGGTATTGCTAATGGTCGATGGTGTAAGAATGAATAACCTGATTTACAGATCGGGACACTTACAAAACCTGATTACTACCGATAATAATTCCATGGAACGTGTGGAAATATTATTTGGACCATCATCAACGGTATATGGAAGTGATGCGTTAGGGGGAGTGATTCACCTTTACACGCGAAATCCAAAATTGGCAAGAGATGCCGACTCAAAATTTGGCGGCAATTTGATGACCCGCTTCGGATCGGTGAACAATGAAAAGGTCGGGCATATTGATTTTAACATTGCCGGTTCAAAGTTTGGCGCACTCACATCTTTTACGTACGCTGATTTTGGTGATTTGAAAATGGGCGAACGAACCAATCCACAATTGGGTGAGCAACTTTGGTTGCGAAACTATTATGTGAACAGAGCAGCGGACAATCAAAGTGACATTTTGGTTGTCAACAACAATCCATTTGTTCAGAAACAAAGCGGATACCAGCAATACGATTTCATGCAGAAATTTCTCATCGAATCAAGTGACCGGGTAACGCACCTGCTCAATTTTCAATATTCAACCTCATCAGACATATTTCGATATGATCGCCTCACCGATGTGCAGGGCTCAGGACTTCGCCATGCTGAATGGTATTACGGACCCCAAAAAAGATGGTTGTCAAGCTACAACCTCAAAGTTAAAGACCTGGGTCCGGCAGCGGATGCATTGAGCCTTATCGTGAGCTTTCAAGACATTGAGGAAAGCCGGAATGACAGGCGATTTAACAACAACACATTGAGAAGTCGCATTGAAAATGTAAATGTATTTGGCATCACGCTGGACCTTAAGAAGTCAATTAACCGAAGTGACATGAGATATGGCATCGATGGTCAGTTCAATTCCTTGACGTCAACTGCCCACGCAACGGACATCGTAACAGGAGCAAAAAGTAATTTGGATACCCGATATCCTGATGGAGATAATTCGATGAATATGATCGCTGCCTACTTCACACATACTTACAAAATCAATCCAGAGTTTACATTAACGGATGGCATTAGAATTGGCGGTAGTTGGCTCAATGCTACTTTCAATGACAAATCCTTTTTCCCGTTTCCATTTAATGAGGTCACACAAAACAATCTGCTAAGCAGTGCCAACATTGGACTCATCTATGCCCCCTCTTCATGGAAGTTTTCCATAATGGCCAGTTCGGGATTCAGGGCACCAAACATTGACGACCTTGGTAAAGTATTTGACTCAAGCCCGGGAAATGTCATTGTCCCCAATCCGAACCTGGAACCCGAAAAAACGGTTAATGCAGATCTTGCCATTACCAAATTCCTGGGCTCCAAAGCAAGAATAGAAACTGCATTTTTCGCAACGCAGTTCTTTGACGCCATTGTTACACTTCCCTCTACCTTCAATGGTCAGTCTGTTATCGATTATGACGGCACCCCAAGTCAAGTGCTGGCCAACCAAAATAAAGGCAAGGCCTACATAGTAGGTTACAACATTGGATTACAAGCATCATTCACAGATCAGGTGTCTGCCAGTGCCTCATTCAATTATACCAAGGGCAGAGTGATCAACGAAGGAGCACCAGAGACACCGCTGGATCATATCCCACCTTTCTTTGGAAGGATAGGCATCCGCTACAATTCAGAAAAGATCAATGCAGCGTTGTTTTCAAATTTCAATGGATGGAAAACGCTCGATAACTACAGCAATAGTGGTGAAGACAATTTAAATTATGCAACCACACGAGGCATGCCTTCATGGTACACTTTCAACTTGCGAGGGTCCTATAAAATAAATCGTACGTTTACTGTTCAAGCCGGGATTGACAATATTTTTGACTTACAATACCGAGTCTTTGCATCAGGAATCAATGCTCCCGGAAGAAATATTTTTGGAACGCTAAGAGTTAAATTCTAAATCAATCTTAAGCATGCCTGACTCCGGCATGCTTTGTTTTTAAACCAATTCACATGCACTATAGAAAACTGGTAGACAGCTTAAGGAAATTCAGGACCTGGCATCGATTTTTTGGTACCGGCCTGGGTTTATTCATATTGCTAAGTGCCTTTACAGGCATTTTGTTGGGCTGGAAAAAGAATGTAGACCTATTACAACCCCCCGAACAAAAAGGAACCCATTCTCATCTCACAGACTGGGTAAGTATTGACATGATAGTTAACTCTGCCTCCCATGCGATTGACTCCGTAGTAGGAAGAAACATAGCCGTTGACAAATTGGATGTCAGGCCATCCAAAGGCATTATCAAAGTGCTGTTCAAAGAGGGTTATTGGGAAGTTCAGGTGGATGGGGCTACCGGCAAGTCATTATCCGTAATGCAACGCCACTCCGACTGGATCGAGCATGTCCATGACGGCTCCATCATTACTGACACGTTTAAACTGATTTACACCAACGCGATAGGGTGGGGATTACTGACATTGGCCATCAGTGGATTTTGGCTGTGGTACGGCCCTAAAGTAGTCCGGAAAATAAAACAATACTGATTGGTTTCAATTATTTTCTGGTTCCAAGATTCGAAAGCGAGCTCAAAGAGATTGGAAGGTAAAATATCGCTGTACCTACTATCATTGAAATGACAAATCCATAGGGTAGACCGAATGCGATCACGCCCACCATCAGCGCAATAATAAACCCTTTCCGGTCCGATGCTACATCCTTAATAAGCGAACTTAATGAAATGCCCTCTACCATAAGAATGACACCCAATACCGGAAGCGGAAAAGCCTGAACTACGTTGTGAAATCCATTCGCCAGAAATAATCCGAGTACCAAATAAAGTATTCCATAAATAATGACCGAGCCACCCGTTCTGCCTCCAAATGCGTAGTGTCCCACCATTCCACCGGACCCATGGCAGGTTGGGATTCCACCAAAAAAGGGATTGATCAAATTCATGATGGAATAAGTGACTCCTATGCGCTTGATGCTAAGTTCAGGTTTTTCAGGAAACAAATCTTTAGCTACCTGTTTTGTGGCAATGATTGAGTTGCCAAGTGAAAGGGGGATTTGAGGTAGCGCCAAGAGCAAAAAGCCCTTCGAGATGTCTTCCAAGGAAGGAATTCCAATTTCAGGCACATTAAAACCAAATGAGTAGGGAATGGCACTTGCTTCGATTTTAAAAACAAATGCGTATACAATCCCCAATCCGATGACCAATAAGGAAGCCGGATATTTCTTATTATCAATAAATAACAAGATGATAATAAATGAGACGGCTGCCAGTAAATAGCCATAGTTCGAGTCTGATGAAATATAATTTTTGAAGGCTAAAGAGCAGAGGCTAATGCCAAGGCCAAGTTGCAAACCACGTACGACCACTTTTGGAATCCATTCTGCTAATTTGGTAAGCAAGCCGGTGACAGATAAAATCAACATGATGATACCAATCGCCAGTCCCGCACCCAGCAATATATTTCCGCCAATTTGTTGAGCAATCACAAGTGTAGCCATGGCTTTCAATGGCTGAGCCGGCATGGGGATCCTGTAAATCCAACCGGTAAAGATCTGCATGAGGCCAAACATGATGAGCGCGCCTGCTACGTATAGGTTGGCTGCCAATATCATGGCAATAATGAGCGGTAAATCGGTACCAATGTCGCCAAATGCACCAGATAATTCGCGCCTGTTAAATAGTATGGGATCTTTGCTCATCAGTTTCATTATTGCCTGCTGGTAATCTTCATGTTGTGGTGTACGGTAAGCCACCATACATTGTCATGGGAATATAAAGCGGGTGCATTCAATGGAGTAAATTGAAAATTATAGAGCAGCCCTACGTTTACTTTTTCATTTAGTTGAAAAACCGGTCCAATAACAAGCCTGTTTTTATCCAGAAAATTATAAACAATTTCTTTTCCGGCATTAATAAATATCTCATCACTTACATTGAGCAGCAGTTTTTGATCAGTATTTGTTTTAGACAACTTCGCCAACGGAATCGATGCTGAAATTTGATAGCGAAACCTGAAGTTAAAGACATAACCGTTCACCAGGTCACCGTTTTCAACGTCTTTAAAATAGCGCTCTTCCACCCTTACACGATGTTGAACGGGAATTTTACCATTCCCCCCTGATAAAAGTATTTCCTGGTAAGGCCTCATCTCAAATGTCCTCAAACCTAATGGGTCATAGCTACCTGTAGAGGCAACGCCCGCAGCTACTCTGATTCTATCAGACAGGGTATAGCCCAATCCCATTCTGGCTATATATTGCAAGCGCTCACCATCACTCCATCTAAAGCCACCGTCAGTCATTAAGGTAAACTGATTATTAAGATCCAACTGTTGGTAATACTGAATCCATTGCTGGTTGGTATGCTGAATGTTCTTTTGTGAAAACGATGAATATGGAAATGTTGACGTAAAAACCACAAAAACAAATCTGCTCATCCATGAAGTCATTTTCCCGAAAAGTAAATCCACCTTACATACTTTAATGCGCCTCCAGCCAATTTTTTCCGATGCCCACCTCTACTTCCATCGGCACATCTATTATCACGGCTGTCTTCATCAGCTCCATTACCTTTGGCTTAACAATGGCTTCCTCATCTTTGTGCAGGTCAAAAATCAATTCGTCATGCACCTGCAAAATCATTTTGGTTTTGAGCTTCTTTCGTTCAAGCCAACTTTGAATGTGCACCATCGCTATTTTGATAATGTCCGCTGCACTTCCCTGAATGGGCGCATTGATCGCATTGCGCTCCGCAAATCCACGGGTGGAGACATTGCGCGAGTTGATATCTCGCAAGTACCTCCGTCTCCCCAAAATGGTTTCCACGTATTCCTTCTCTCGTGCCATGTTGATGGCGTCATCCATATATCTTTTAATGGCGTGGAATTCCTTAAAATATGCTTCGATTATTCCAATCGCTTCCGTTCGTGAAACATTTAAGTTTTGTGCCAGGCCGAATGCCGTACTTCCATACAAAATGCCAAAGTTCACTTCCTTGGCTTTCCTCCTCATATCGGGTGTCACTTTCTTTAACGGTACGTCAAAGACCTTTGCTGCAGTGGTGGCATGAATGTCACGTCCTTCCCTGAACGCCTCAATCATGGTTTCATCTTTCGCAAAAGAGGCAGCAATGCGCAACTCAATTTGTGAGTAGTCAGCAGACATAAACAGGTAATCTTTATCTCGTGGAACGAAAGCGCTCCTTACCTGTCTGCCTTTTTCAGTACGTATGGGGATGTTCTGCAAATTAGGGTTCATGGACGATAATCTTCCTGTAGCCGCCACTGCCTGCCGGTAGTCTGTATGAATTCTTCCATCCACGGTACTGATCATTCTGGGCAGCGCGTCTACATAAGTGGATCTCAATTTTTCGTACTCCCTAAAGTCAAGCATCTTCCGTACAATCTCGTGATCGCCTGCCAATTTTAGCAGCACATCTTCCCCGGTAGCATACTGTCCGGTGCGCGTTTTTTTGGGCTTATCAATCAATTTCAGTTGATCAAAAAGCACTTCTCCTACTTGCTTGGGTGATGCAATGTTGAACTCGGTACCCGCCAGGGTGTAAATTTCCTTTTGCACTTTTTCACTGTCTTTCTGAAGCGCTTGCGACATCCACGCCAAAGCCTCTACATCCACGTTCACGCCCTCGGCTTCCATACTGGCCAATACAGCCACCAAAGGCATTTCAATGTCACTCAATAATTTTGAATGGCCTTTTGCTTCAAGCTCTTTTTTTAATCTCTTTTTAAGAGGAAGAATAACTTCAGCTTTCTCACAGGCATTGTCTTTCTCATGCTCACTGCTTATCATTTGATAGTCCAAATATTGATTGGCAAGAATATCCAGTTCATGAGAGGATTCTGCCTCTATCAAATAATGCGCAAGCATGGTGTCAAACAGGGTGCCTCGAATTTCAAATCCGTATTTCTTAAATACCAACATGGCAAGTTTGATGTTGTGGCCGCACTTGGCAATTCCAGGATTTCCTATTACTAAATCTAACTGCTTTAAAATCCTAATGGCCTCCTCGTTTGAAGTGATCGCTACAAAGTGTGTTTCTCCAGGAATGGCTAATGCAATGCCTTTCCATTCAAAATCAACATGAAGTTGGTTGCCAACAACCACCTCCATTGAAAACTCCGGTTGCTCTGCTAATTTTGAAATAAGTACGGAAAGCTGTTCTTCGGTTTGGGCCTCCTGACTGTTGCCCTTACCCACGTCTGTTACTTTGTCCACCGTAGTTGATCCTCCAAACATGGAAAGCTGCGAAGGTTTTGAAGATTTTTCTGCAGGTGGCGGGATGGCGCCACCTGAAGTGGCAAAAGCACGGGTCATAATGGCCCTGAACTCAAGTTCTTCAAATATGGGACGCAGCACCTCTTCGTTGAGCGGCTTGTACTTTAGTTTTTCTTCATCGAATTTGATCGGAACATCGGTGATGATGGTGGCCAGTTTTTTAGAAAGAATAGCCTGATCTCCAAATTCCTCCACACGTTCCTTTTGTTTTCCCTTCAGCTCATGGGCGTGCTTGACAATATTCTCGACATCTCCATATTTCTTTAGTAAAACAGAGGCAGTTTTTGGTCCAATACCAGGGATGCCGGGGATGTTGTCTGACGTATCCCCCTGCAACCCCAGCATATCAATCACCTGAGTTACCTTATCGATGTCCCATTTCTCACACACTTCAGCAGGGCCCATCACATCTACCGCATTGCCCATGTAAGCAGGTTTGTACAGAAATACATTTTCCTTTACCAGTTGCCCAAAATCTTTATCCGGGGTCATCATGTATACTTCAAATCCCTCCCTGGCAGCGTGCGTAGCCAATGTGCCAATAATATCATCGGCCTCATAGCCATCCATTTCAAGAATGGGAATATTAAAACCTGCTATTATTTCTTTCACAATGGGAATGCCGTACCGAATGTCTTCGGGTGTTTCCTGCCGGGTGGCCTTGTAATCCTTAAAAATTTCATCACGAAAAGTAGGTGCAGCTGTATCAAAACAAACTGCGATGTGTGTGGGCTTTTGCTTGGTAAGCACTTCCAGAAGTGTGTTGGTAAATCCAAATGGAACTGAGGTGTTCCTTCCTTTGGAATTGATGCGGGGATTTTTTGTAAAGGCGAAGTGCGCCCTGTAAATCAACGCGTAGGCATCCAGCAAGAAGAGTTTCTTAGTGTTTTTTAACATGGACGGCAACTTAGTCAACGCCAGGAAACATTAATATAAAAATTGTATTTTTATCAATTGTCTTCAGTTTAAATTAGGTCATTGCAATTAAAAACTACTTCCGTATGACTGGTCCGTTAGAATACTTTCTTCATTGGGAAAAAACCATTCCCAATAACACCCTGTTCAGGCAACCGTTTGGCAACAACTGGAAAACCCGAACCTGGACTGAGGCAGGGAATGAAATCAGGAGAGTTGCGGGCTATTTGGAGTCCCTGGGGCTACCCCCAAAAAGTCATATCGCCATCTTATCAAAAAACTGCTCAGAATGGATCATGGCCGACCTGGCCATCATGATGGCTAACCACGTATCCATTCCATTGTACGCGACACTTTCTGAAGAGGGCGTCAGGTATACTTTGGAGCACAGCGAATCGAAAGTCATTTTCATTGGCAAGTTGGATGATTACAACGGACAAAAGGGAGGTATCCCTGATGGCGTAACCAAGATCAGCATTTCAACATACGGCATTTCGGATGGAGTTACCTGGGAGGAAATAGTTGCCAATCAGGAGCCTATCCAACAGCCCGCTGAACTGAAACCGGAAGACCTGCTTACCATCATCTACACCTCAGGCACAACGGGACAATCCAAAGGGGTAATGCACGCCATGGGTTCCTTCGATGCGACCATCAAGATGGCTCATAAGGAAATTGGGTTTCCACAACGCACACGCCTGTTTTCTTATTTGCCGCTCAGTCACATAGCGGAACGTTTAGGAATCGAATTCATGGGGCTTTATATGGGGGATGAATTTAGTTTTCCGGAATCTTTGGAATCGTTCCCTAAAAATCTGGCCGATACCCAGCCCGGACATTTCTTTGCCGTGCCAAGGATATGGGCCAAGTTTCAGGAAAAGATTTTGGAGAAGATGCCACAGCAAAAATTGGATCTGTATTTTTCTATTCCCATCATCAGTTCTGTTATTAAAAATATTATTAAAAAGAAACTAGGGCTGGCCAATGCAAAACTTTGCTTCTCTGGAGCGGCCCCGCTTAGTGTAAGCATTCTGGAGTGGTATGAAAAGTTAGGAATTACCATATACCAGGTCTACGGAATGACCGAAGATTGTGTTTACGCTCATTTCAACAGAAAAGGTGTAAATAAATTCGGAACGGTAGGCAAACCCATTTCAGGATTAAAAGTAAAGATTGCTGAAGGGGATGAAATTCGCGTAAAGCACGACTACCTGATGCTTGGATACTACAAGGATCCGGAGCAAACAGCATCTATGTTTGATGAAGAAGGTTATCTCAAAACAGGAGATACCGGAGAAATAGACAGCGAAGGGTTTTTGAAAATAGTAGGAAGGGTGAAAGATCAATTCAAGACAGACAAAGGAAAATACATTTCACCAACCCCCATTGAACTGGCCCTAAGTCAAAACACAGATATCGAGCAGGTATGTGTGGTCGGCATGGGTGTTCCCCAACCTATCGCTCTTACCGTTTTATCCATTAATGGAAAAGCCAAAACCAAAGAAGTATTAATTGAAAGCTTAAGCAAAACTATTGACAAGGTCAATCAGCATCTTGAATCTCATGAACAAGTGGAAAAGGCGGTCATTATGAATTCAGATTGGTCTATTGAAAATGAAATGCTTACCCCATCCATGAAATTGAAGCGAAATTTCATTGAGAAAATTCACTTGCCCAACTACCCCAAATGGTATAAGCAGCCAGGAAAGGTGGTTTGGGAATAACACAGCGTACCTGATTAATCTTCCTTTTCAAGTTGACTTTTGTCATACCTGATCTCACAAAGCGTTGATACCTTGGATCAACGAGCAAATAGAATCAGGCAATGAAAAAGAATGAACCGGTAAGCAAAATTATGACCGCCAATGTCTTTAGTGTAGATGTTGATGTAGACTTGAGAGAAGTAAAAGGACTAATTAATCACCAAAAAATCCGACATGTGCCTGTGGTTAAAGGCAAAAGACTGGTGGGTATTGTTAGCAAAACGGATATCAATAGATTGGCATTTAGTGGTTTGTTTGAAGATCAGCATGAGGCTGACGAGGCTATCTTTGAAATGCTAAACTTGAGCCAGGTAATGACACACAAACCCAAAGTGGTGAAGGTCACAGATTCGATTAAAGAGGTCGCTGAAACTTTTGCAAAATCAGAGTTTCACGCCCTGCCTGTTGTGAATGAAAATGATCCGGATAAACTGGAAGGCATAGTAACTACTACCGATGTGATCCGTTACTTGCTTGCGCAATATTAAAATTAAAAGGTCTCCAAGCAGAGACCTTTTTGTACTTAATTGAATTTTGATTTGAAATACGCTAGGGTCTTCGCCCGTGAATCCTTATAAGCTTCTTCATCATATACCGGATTGCTCGGATTCGCAAAAGCGTGATCTGCATCGTAAGCGTGAACCGTTAACTTTTTGCCAGCAGCTTCCATATTGGCTTTAAATTTGTCCATCACTTCCTGGTTGATCCACTGATCTTTGGTTGGCCATATGTTCAACACATCAGAATTCAATTTCTTCAACCTCTCCACATCATTTTCAGGCATGCCGTAAAACATCACACAACCTACAGTTTGCTTTCCGCCAATAAGGGCCGCCTGCAAAGAAAGCCCACCGCCAAAACACCAACCTACAGTGCCAATTTTTGCGTCTTTTCCGGCATAAGCAATGGCCGCTTTGATGATGGCATCACCCCTTTCCTTCTTAAACTCCTGCATGTATTTTCCGGCATTTTCACGATCTGTTGCCAGCTTACCATCGTACATGTCCACCGCGATCACATTCACATTGCCCAACTCCTTGTACAGGTCTTCTGACCATTTCTTAATGTTGTCATTAAGCCCCCACCACTCCTGAAAAACAAAAACCCAATTGCTGGTTTTCTTTTCTGCCATTAACACGTATGCGTTGGCATCCTTGCCATCAGCAGATTTGATTTTGATCATTTCGCCTCCTGATTCGCTTACATGAACATACATTTTAGGCATCTGATGTTCCCGGTTGAATTCCTTGTTCGAGGCCATTAAGGCAAACTTGTCAACCGCTGAGGTGTGACAAAGCGTAATGTCATCCTGTCCAAATCCCCAAACGGAAATCGTCAGAAATGAAATTAGTAAGTAAACTTTTTTCATGGTATTGTTTTTAAGGTGATTAACTAACAATTACTATAACGCATGGTTCAATCCTTCCATTGACCTGTGATCACACGATCATAAGTAATAAAGTCTGTATTAATGGGTTCTAATCCTTTTTGCCTCAGCAACATGGCTACCTGCCCCCTGTGATAGGTCGAATGATTTACCAGGTGAATCATGATTTGCTCCACATTATTTTTGTACGGATCTCCCACATAATTATTGTAAACCAAAATCCGGTTAAAATCTTCGGTCTCACCTACAAATTTTAACCAGTGATTTGTAATTTCTGAATTCATTTTTATCAATTCGTCAAGCGAATACTGCTTCCACAAGGGATACGCAGCCGGTGATTTTCCCTCAATTCGGCTCAGCCAAATGAACAGCGCAGATACCACATGACTCATGATGGTAAGTATTTTCTCATCATTCACCTGCTGCCTTTTAAGCGTTTCAAAAACACGCTTATTGGCCCATTGATTATATTGATACAACTTCAGAAAGTACGCTTTCATTATAAGTTAAAATTACGATTACACAATCCCCTCAAAAGATCAGTGCAATTTACGAGGTTTGTTCCTTAATTTTCCATTCATTAGAATACTGATTTACGTTCAATCTAAATTAACTCAATAATTATACCCATTATGAAGAAACTGCTATTTCTTCTCATTGGTGGTGTTGTCATTCTTTCGTGCACACGCAAAACCGAAACAATTCCGGATGTCTACATAGATCCGGTAACTTCATTGTACGATCCGTCTTTAAAACCTTTTTATCACGGGGTTGCATCGGGAGATCCGTTGCCGGATAGGGTAATTATTTGGACCCGGGTGACACCTGAGAGAATGAACACCGCTGTGATGGTGAGGTGGGAGGTTGCCGAAGACATCAATTTCAAATCGATTTATAAGACCGACACCATGAGCGCAAGCGCTCAACATGATTACACCATAAAAATTGATGTAGACGGCCTACAACCTGATCACACGTACTATTATCGTTTTATTGCATTTGATAAAAAGTCGATCACCGGCAGAACGCGAACTGCCCCCATCAACACACAAGATAAACTACAATTTGCAGTGGTAAGTTGCAGCAACTATGAATGGGGATACTTCAATGCATACGCAAAAATTGCAGACCAACCCGATTTGAATGCAGTCATTCACCTTGGCGATTATATTTACGAACATGGTGTAGGAGGATATGGCGATACCACAATAGGCAGGTACAATCTCCCTGCCCATGAGATTGTGACCTTGCAAGATTACCGAACCCGTTACTCTCAATACCGAACCGATGTGGGATCAAGAAGAGTTCATCAACAACACCCGTTCATTACCATTTGGGATGATCATGAAGTAGCCAATAATTCATACACAAGAGGCGCACAAAATCACCAGCCGGAGGAGGGAGATTATGAAGACCGAAAGATGGCAGCCAGGCAAGCGTACTACGAATGGTTGCCCATACGCGAAAATCGGAACTTATACCGATCCGTTGCTTTTGGTCCGCTGGCTGACTTAATCATGCTGGACGAGCGCCTTCAGGGTAGAACCAAACCGGTTGATAGCTTAGGAGATCCTGCGTACCACGATGAAAAACGCAGCATGTTGGGTCCAGAGCAACTCCAGTGGTTTGAACAGGAACTGTCTTCCTCCAGGGCCACCTGGAAGCTGATTGGCAATCAGGTTATATTTTCAGATTTGGATTTAAGCCGGGTACTTCCTCACATGCCAAGGAACCTGGACGCCTGGGATGGTTATCCTGCGGAAAAAAATCAGATCAAAAATTTTATTGTGGACAGCAGAATCAGAGACGTTGTATTTCTAACTGGTGATACCCATGCATCTTGGGCCATAGAGGTGGCCACTGATGTGGCCACCACCTACGATCCGGCTACATCCAGGGGAGCATTTGCCGTTGAATTTGGCACACCCAGTATTTCCGCAGCCAACAGCAATGAAAGAAATCCCGATGAAAAGGTCAGACAATCAGAAATCATTTTGATGGAAGCAAATCCACACATGAAGTATACTAATAACAGGGATCATGGCTACCTTCTTTTGACCTTAACTCCTACTGCTGCAATATGTGAGTGGTATTATGTCGAAACTTTAAGAAAAGAAGGAAGTACTGAGACCAAAGCAAAAAGTCTGATGGTGAGGCGAGGCACGCATTCGATTATCGATGTTGAGGATTAATCCTCATCTTTTTTGATAAGCACATTCTCGATATTACCGTTCTCGGTAAGGAGAATGGCAAAGCTGCGCGTGGCAGGAAACTGTGCCAACATGATGAGCATAATGGAGGTTATAGGTACGGACAGGAACATCCCCAACAGGTCCCAAACGTAACCCCAAAAAGATAACGCCACCACCACCACCAGGGGGCTTAAGTTGAGCGATTTTCCCATGACTTTCGGTTCTATATAATTGCCCACCACCAGCTGAATCGCCTCTACGCTGACAAACACCCAGACAAAGGACCAGATGGTGCCAAATTGGATGACCGCGAAAATGGCTGGTAAAAGGGTGGCTATCAACGATCCGATATAGGGAATATAATTGAAAATGAAAATCAGGAAAGCCCACAAGAAGGCGTAGTCGATCCCAAACAATAACAATACAACATAACTCAACCCGCCTGTGAGCAGGCTAATGCCTGTCTTTAGCGTGATGTATTTATTGGTGGATAAAAATATCTCGTTGAGCACCTGCTGTATCCGCTTCCTTTTTTTAGGGTCTGAGAATATGGCGTCAATTTTTTTGGAGAACGCCACCTCTTCCAGTAAAAGAAACACGATATATATAATTACAATTACAATGGTCCCCACTGTGGCCGACAACGATGAAAGTGTGCTGGTAAGAAATCCCTGAAGATCGAGCTTATTGATTTGAGTTTGCATTTCCCCCGTAATGTTTCCGACACCCAGCGATTCACCCAAATCGGACAGAAAAATATCAAGGGTGGTTTTATACGTTGAGAAATTGGCTACAATATCACTAAGACTGGAAACAATCAAATTGATCGTAATCTGAACTGCCCCAAAAATAAATATCATGGAAAGCGTACCCTTTAACCAGCGTGGCAGTTGCTTACCCATGATCCTTATTTTACCAATATAATCGTAAATGGCTTTGATCAGGTACCAGACCATTACTGCCATCACAAATGGCTTCAACAAATCCTTGAAATAAATGATAAAAAAAATGGATAGCGCCACCAAAACGGAGATCAAAAGTACCCTTCCTACCAAACTATCCTGAAGTGATTTGGATTCCATTATTTTGCAGCGATTAAAATGTCTGTACCCAGTACTTTTTGATCAGGCATGGTCACCCACTTTCTTTTCTTAGGAATGCGCATGCTGCCGATTTTTACTTCCTCATCCAGGTAAATCAATTCACCTTTTCGCGATGGCTCATCCTTTAAAAACATATACGCTTTCATCGCATATGTGTTTTTGTCAATAAAAAAGAACCACACGTCTTCTGCATATGGAACACGCAATACGTAACAGTTCTTACCTTCAAAATTTTCCTCTTTAACAACAGGATCCAACGCTGTACCCTCATCTTGCAGCTTCATGGGCAAGCCCCACAGGTATACATAGTAATTTCTGGTGCGTTTTACCTGATCGCAAGTCTTACCTGCCGGTATTGAAATGCACGAATCCAATAAAATAGCCATGTGATTATTTTCCTCATCGAGTTCAAACAAACCGGTGCTGTTGTTAATGGTTGCCATGGATTTTCTGTCTGGATCATTGGGCCGTTCTGATACGAAACTCAGCTGACGATTGAACAACTTCCATTCGCCATTCGGATCATGATATTTCAATGACTTGGTCAATACCTCATCAGCGGACATGGTTTGGGCATGCGCAACACCCACACCAAAGAAAACCAGGAAAAGCAGAACAAATTTGATTGTCATTTTCAAAACTATAATATCAAATATAGATAAAGACAATGGCACTAATGTTGCCTGATTAATCTTTGAAATTTTAATTATCAGTAACTTGTAATAAAAATATAAATATGCGCTTTATTTCACTAATCGTTGTCTTGTTGGCGTTCTCAGCGGTTTGTTCGGCACAAGTGATTGGAAAAGTGTTTCCAGTGATGGAAGCCGAAACTGTTGAAGATAAAGTAGTCTCCCTCCCCAATGACACCAAAGGAAAATACACCTTGCTGGGATTGGCCTACTCCAAGAAATCAGAAGATGAATTAAATGGTTGGTTTGAGCCTGTCTTTTATAAATTCATTCAAAAGACTACCGGTTTGATGGCAGGATTTGGCTACGATGTCAACGTTTACTTCGTGCCCATGTTTACCGGCATTAACGCTGCAGCTACAGGAACAGCCAAAAGAAAAGCCCTGAAAAAAGTGGACCCTCAGCTGCTCCCGTACATTCTATTCTATAAGGGAGAAATAAAGACTTACAAAGATGAGCTTGATTTTGAGAAGAAGGATATTCCTTACTTTTTTGTGTTGGACAAAGAGGGAAAAATTATCTTTGCTACATCAGGTCCTTATTCTGAATCAAAAATGGACCAGGTGGAGGATGTGATTGAGTAACCGAACGCACAAACTTCCCATCGAATGACCTTCCTCGCACTACTCGCCATTGCTTTGGCCCCTGGGCTTGCCATTGGTGTATACATTTACCTGAAAGACAAGCACGAGAAAGAACCCATTGGCCTGCTGGTAAAAAGTTTCTTTTATGGTATACTCAGTACATTCGTCACGCTTGCCATCAGCGGAGCTATCAATCAATTTGTGACAATTGACGAGACCAGTATTTCGGAACAAGCCGTACATGCTTTTCTCATGGTGGCGTTGGTAGAGGAGTTCAGCAAATTTATTTTTATACGAGGATTTCTGTATCGCAATAAGAACTTCAATGAACCTTTTGATGGAATTGTTTATGCCGTCATGGTAGGCATGGGGTTTGCCACTTTTGAAAACATATTCTATGTGGCCGAAGGAGGAATGGGTGTAGCCATTTTGCGCATGTTTACTGCGGTGCCGGCACATGCCACTTTTGCCATTCTGATGGGGTACTACCTGGGCAAGGAAAAGTTTGAGCACAAGAAATCCTACTACGCACTGCATGCGCTGGGCATTGCTACATTGTTTCATGGAGCTTACGATTACTTTCTCTTTATGTCATTCATACCCGGAATTGCATTGGGCGCCCTGGTGTCATTGGTGCTCGGTGTATACCTTTCACGTAAAGCAATAAAATTGCATCAGGATGTGTCTCCATTTAAACCGGTTGCCAACAATGAAAAAGACATGCGCGGCCTTGTCTGAATTATAAAAATCAGAAGTCCTACTAAAGGCTTTTCACACAAAGGCCGCAAAGAAATTCCGCAAAGTTCGACAAACTGAAACGCCTTCCCTAAGCGGGCACTGCGTTGTATTTAATTTTGCAATCTCTGCGAGAAACTTAGCAATCTTTTTTTTTGAAACTTCACAAAGTAGGAGTAGGTTCAGGGAATAATCGCAACGCTATGATTCGACAAGGCATGAAAAAGCATTATATCGGAATGAATCCGGAGTTCCGCTATCGGGGTGAAGAATCCGGAAGGCTGGAAGCATTAAGTGATTCCGTTTTTGCTTTAGCTATCGCATTGTTACTCATCAGTACTTCAGCCCCAAAAAAATTTGAAGACATCATTCAGTTCACTTATGAGTTGTTGCCTTTCGCATTTTGTATAGCCCTCATCATTCTTATTTGGCACGAGCATGTTGTGTTCTTTATGAGGTATGGCCTACGCAATCCCAAAATTATTTTTCTCAATACCGTATTTCTTTTCATTGTACTATTCTATGTATATCCATTAAAATTCCTCACCAAAATGTTGTCGCTGCCCATCATGTATTTCTTTTCGGGTAACGAGCAGTTTATCAACGACCTTCAGGAGATGATTAGCGGTCATCAGGTGGATGACCTGATGATTATATACGGACTTGGCGCAGCTTGTATTTTTCTTACCCTTGCCTGGATGTACCAGTATGCACGCAAAATGGCAGGTGAACTGGAACTTGACGAAATCGAACGGTTCGATACAAACGCAAGCCTCAAAGCCAATTTGCTAATGGCATCCATACCATTGCTTTCGGTACTGATCACTATTTTATTCAGAAGCAGTATCTATGTAGGTGCCTATGCCGGCTTTACCTACTTTTTCTATACACCCCTGATGTTTTGGCATGCATTTCGATCGGACAAAAAAAGAAAAAAACTTTTAGGGAGCTTATCGCTGCAATAGTATTTAATCAATTTTCGAGCGATCCGCCACCGCCAGGTACGCTGATATGTGACCCAAAAAACAAAGCATTAAAAAACAATTTGTTGGTTCCATACCAATACCCTCTGAAGGTGGTGTCATCCACAAAAAGTATAGCCCGGCCTCGTCCAACGCCACTCACCTGCAATGAAACGGAGTTCTTTATTTTATTCAGATTTTCTGCATTGATGTACCCGCTGAGAAGTGGATTACCGGAATACTTGATCACATTGCTAAAGGCGCTCTTCCCTGGTTCAATGAAAACTTCGTGATTGCGATAAACAGGAAGCGCCCTTCTTGAGTAACCGAAGCCAAGGGGATGGGTAATATCAAGGTCGGCCAGGTAGATAGACCCTCCAATTTCCTTCGCCCCCAAGTAATCTTGTGCTGTTACATAATCCATTCTTTTCTCCTCACCGTTGTTCTCCTTTTCTTTTACGAGTTGCTCGTCTACCAGCTTATTTCTAATGGCCCAACTCACAGCCGTACGCTGCAGGATAAGTGTACCACCACTTTGCATCCAGGACTTAATCCTTTCTATTCCTTTTTCACCAAAACTGTAATTCCCGGAAATAATAATCATTGTGTTGTAGTCGCTCAAGGCGATCCGGCTAAATTGATCAGTATCCACTTTGGTAATGGGCATGCCCACTTTGGTATCCAGCATGTGCCAAATGGCTCCGGCCTCCGTTGGTGAGGCCCCGTCTCCAATTAACATCATCACTTTTGGAACCTGTACGGTCCTCATGTTGCCACTTCCTAAATAGATTCCTTCCGGATTCTTGCCGGTGTCTACGGTATAAATATCAAGGCCGCTGATGCTGGACGCCTCCTTCACATGACCAAATAACTCATCTGATGAAATGTCCTGATCTGTCACGGAAACAACGATTGTGCCATACCCAAAATTTTTCTTCACCCCATTGACTACAGCAGCAAAAGGTTTGAAAGCCGCTTTGGCATATACTTTATTTTTCAGTAGGTGGTAGAGCGCTTTGGGTGCATAGTATTCATTCCATTCAAACAGGTAAGCATAGTTCGATTTTGGCACGGGAGCAGGTTTGGGCGCAATAGCTTCAAATGTCATCTTCGCCCCTCTTGAATATTTGGTGGATGCGGTCAGTGCTTCATGAGGCAAACCATACCCGAGCGACATCGTCCATGCGGATGCATCGTAAAATACACTGTCATAAAATTTGGTCACTTTCTCAAACATGGAGCGCACCATGCGGTATTGGCGCTGGTCCGTTGGCACAACAAATGCTTTTCCTTTTTCATACCGATTGCCACCAACAGTCAGGTCATCAGCCAATGCATACGTTTCGATACGATGTTTTAACAACAGGTCAACAAAGGCATTGGTCCTTCCTTTATCATTGCCATCACCAAAAACGTAAGCCTTTATCGCTGACCTCTTGCCCTCATCCAGCGCAGACTTAAAATAATCCTGTTGATGCTTCAACAATAGTTCCCTGTTTTCAACAGACGCGCGCACGGTGGCGAGGCTCGTTCTCACATGATTGCGAATGGTAAATGGAAAGGTGACAATGCGGGTATCACTTTGCTGCACATGACCACGGGAGCTTGCCTGTTCGAACACAAGGCCTAAACCACCGTGGATGTCAGGGTAAGTGGATCCATAACCTGGATAGGAATTGTCAAACACTTCCTTGGCCCAGTACAAGCTGCCGATTTCATCAAGAGCCTCAACAAAATATCTTTCAAAGAGCGGGTTTAGCTTGTCGTAGTTTTCGCGAGGTACCACAGGATTTTCAGAGCCGTAAGGCTTGGTAGGTTCAAAAAAGTTGGTCCCATTGGTTCCCATCTCATGGTAGTCGGTGCATACATTGGGATACCACTTGTGATAAAATTCAATTCTGTTTTGACTTTCTACGTGCGCCAGCGGCAACCAATCCCGATTAAGATCAAACCAGTAGTGATTGAACCTGCCGCGGGGCCAGCCCTCATTGTGCTCTCGATCCATAGGATCTGCAACGGGCGGAAATCCTTTGTGCATATTGGCCCAGGTACTGTGCCGGTCACGACCATCCGGGTTGTAATTCGGGTCGATATGAATTACACTTTCACTTAATGTTTTGTTTGCCTCATCCCCTTGCCTGGCAATCAAATAATACGCAGTGAGCATGGCGGCTTCGCTACTGGAAGGCTCGTTGCCATGCACGTTATATCCCAAGGTTACAATCACGGGCATGTTGCCAATCGCCACCGACTGCGATGGATCAGTGAGGCTCAGGTGCTCCTTTTGTATCTGGTCGATCCTGGCATAATTTTCCGGGCTGGTGATGGTAAGTACAACTTGGGGACGCCTTTCATTGGTGTATCCAATAATCTGAAAGTGGGCCTTAGGAGAAACTTTAGCCAACTCTTCAAAATAGGATACTATTCGATCGTGACGCGTGTGCCAATCTCCAACAGGGTAGCCCAGAAACTGTTCAGGCGTGGGAATGTTGGTATCAAAAGTAGTTCCGGATGGAAAGAAGTAGGAATTCTGACTGATTGCGTGCAGATGAAACAGCACAACCAGAAAAGCACTCAGGACAAACTTTTTCATGGATATGGATTTGAGAGACTCGAAGGTAGAAACTCTCGTTATCCGGAAAAATGCAGTTGTGATGAATGGTGGCCTGTTATCTAAAACCCATCGTCCTCCACATCTTTTTCTTTCTTCTTGGCGCCCCTTCCGCTGCCCAAACTGTAGGGTGCTTCCAGCCCGTAGTATTTGAGTCTGAATTTGTTGATAAAAGATAAAGTCTCTTCATCGCTTCCAGGAATGAATACCAGTTCACCAATTTTGGCTTTGGCGGCATTGGTTTTCTTGGAGATGATGTCGTTAAAGGCGGGATTGGATGAATGCACCATCAGGCGGTTGTCTTCCATGCCAAAGTAATACCAGGAATCAGGGGAAGCTTTGAAGAACACATGAAACACGCTGCTGCCGTCTTCATTTTTTCTCAGTTCCATAAACCCTTCAAAAGAGGCGTTGATGTCGTTCCTTAAAGAATTGCTCACACCCAGGTTTCCTTCACTGTAAAATGCCTTGTGTTCCTGAGAACGTTTGAGGCTAAAATTGGAAAATACCAGTGGTCTGCCCAATTCAGGGATGGTGGTCAGCGGGGTGTAGGCCTGCAACGACTTTTGCTCATAATCCTTGATGGCTCGTTCTCCCACAATGTCCGCGATTTTGTAAAGCAATTCCGTTTGGTCTCCCAATCCTTCTTCCGCACCCACATATTTTATGGCTTCTTGCAAATCCAGCGACATGGCTTGCAAGGCCTGTGATGGCACATTCATATCGAGCATCAAAAAGGTATTCATCCGAATGTCATTGGTTTCAAGGTTCCCCGATCCCAAAGCACTGGCGGTTATCTGAAAATCTTTACTGCCTCCTGTAAAGAAATTAACTTTTCCCTCAAACCGGACTTCCTGCTTGTCTTCATTGTAAGCAAACACCTTACCCGTAAGCTTGTCTCCTCTTGCTTTGGCGCGGTCCTCAATTCTGAACTCCTGACTTTCTTTGTCAAAAAACAAGGACCCGCTGGGCAGGAAAAAATCATCGTCATCAGGATTCTTTTTGTCAAATACAAAGGTGATGTATAAGCTATTGTCGTCAGCAAAATGAAGACCCGCCTCTACCTTTCTGCCCTCTTCTGTGATGGCATTATTAAAATCCAGAAACACTTCTTTCTCATCCCCACTTTGATCATATAGAATCCACGTATTGTATCCCTTGATTTTCTTCAGGTCCAGTTTCACAGCTCCTTTCAATTGCAATGCCGGGCGTGTTGCATACATCACCATATCGCCCTTATAAAAAATGCGGGGAGCCAATACGATATTATCTTCTTCAATCACAGCGCCATTGGCAACGGTTTGTTCGGTGGCTACTAAGTCAGCATCGTGTTTTTTTCCTTTGGTCAATTCGGTTATGGGCTCAAGATGAAAGTCCGTCATTTTGATGGCAAACGTATCGTTTACCGCGTTTACATATTGATACGTTGCATATCCTGAAAATTTCTTCCGACTGATCACGTCCACTACCCCATTGGTTAGCCGATGATAGCCGTTGAGCGTATCCATCACTATCGTTGTGTTTTCCAGTCTTCCTATTTTAGCATTCTCCAAAATCAGAATTTCATTGTTCTCCGGGGTGATCTTGGCATCAGCCACCACAATGAACGGGATGCCGCTTACTTTCAATTGCTGAGAGCTGATGTCATACACTGCTTTTTCTGCCAAAAAATTAAGTGAATCAAGGTCTTCGCGAGTTGTATAGAAATAAGAGTTCTCCAAAGGCACATCCGGTTTTTTGGACATGGTTATTTTCTGCGTGTTCAAATCCCACCTGGCATCGGGTATAGAGGTTTTGAATTGTGCATAAGGAAAATCGAGAGCTGCTTCCCCTGCAATTTCAGGGCTGATATCTGCATAGTTTTGCTCCAGATTAAATTTCAATCGCACGTCATTACCTGCGAGGGCGGGTTTATCCGGGTTAGTTGTTTTCACCTGAAAATCGGCATGTCTTGCTCCAAAATCTTTGGCTGAGAAAGAAAGTTGATCGGAAATCGCTTCTGATCCGCGCGTGATCAACCGGCCACTGCCACTCACTCCACCCTTCGACACGACCAACTCACCGTCCAACTGGGCCGTGGTGGCATACAGGTTAAAAGGATCTCGGAGATTGGCGAGCCCAAACCGGTCCTGCTTGGGCAACCACTTCAATTTAAACTCGGTGAGGGTAACTTGCGGAAACCATACGGGACCGAATTGCTTTTCCAGCAGTTCGCCAACGGTCCCCTTCCCCACAACGGAGTCAGGGTAGAAAACGAAATCTTTGGACTCTACGCTTGCTGCCAGGTAATCTATCCTTCCCGTTGCTCTAATTCCAGCGTTGTCAAGGCTCATGCCGCCCACAATTTTTCCATCCCCCTGAAAGAGCTGATATCCTGCCGATGGAATACTGTGCGTAAAACCCAGGGATTTGTCAGCCATGGTGTGCAACTTTTCTTTGAAATTGGGAAACATACCTGATGACACGAACGTACCATCAAAATTGATGGAGCCGGGATCGGCATCATTCAAACTGTCAAGCTTAAACGGTGGTACCACAAAAAACACGGAGCGATCGTAGGCCCCATTCAACACCTCTTTTCTATTGAAATAAATTACTCCACCCGCTGTGGCATCCAGGCGGGGATAGTTGGGAACTTTCTCTCTGCCCGATTTATTGTCGGGCCTGCTGATAAAAAGAGTACCTGATGTTTTCGAAGGATTGCCCATTCCTGCAGCTGCTGCTGCCGTTGAGTCTGCGCCTACCATGGCATTGTTCACCCTTCTTCGGATGGTTTGTCCTCGCGCATTGGTTTCCGTTACATAAAAACGTATGGAGTCAATGTGATTCAGGTTAATGAAGAAACTGTCGTACTTCAACATGAAATCCTTACCGTTGATTTCAAAGTTTCCTGCCGTGATCTTGCCGTTGAATTTGATGTCTCGATTCTGCAATAAGGTAATCACGCTGCTATCCGGCTTGATCACCACGTTGAGCGAATCACTCACTTTAAATTCCTCCACACCCCTGATGTTCATTCTTCCTTCAGCAAAATCAACCACCGCATTGGCCGGGCCGTCAACAATGGAATGTATTTTCAAATTATCGTAATCCGCATCGCCCTTTCTGGCGTTATAATAGTGTATTGCTTTGTCCTTCACCGTCACTAATCCCGTGGATGCATTGTAGTTGATCATTCCTTTTTGTGCCAAAAAGGTCATGGCCATCCGCATGCCCTCGGGTTTTTGTTGCGTGGCCATGGCCAAATCATCAACATAAAATTCACGAACACCATTTCTAATCGAGTAGCTGGCCACCAACGCCAACGGATGAAATTGAAAGCCATGACCTGCCAGCAATCTGAAATCTTCCGGATCATAATAGTCAATAGACTCCAAAATCATGGGCGACTGACTGCGCCCGCCATAACTGTATATATTCAGGCTGTCCGACTTAAGATCCCATCTGATTTTGTCTGCACCAAAATCAAAATTGAAATAAGAGGCTGAGTAGGGTGCATTTTTCAGGTATCCATTTTCCTTTTGAAGTACCAGTTCCTGCTTTTTGTGGTTGTAGTAGAATTGAGTTGCCGGATGGTAAATAGAATCATTTTGCTGAAATATTTTCACCATGGCCCGCCTTGATGAAATCACAGAATCCTGGAATTCAAAAAGTCTTGACCGGGCTTCAAATTTTTTATCCACTTCTCCCAGTACTTCAATTCGTGCAGGCTCTCCACTCACCGAAGAACTGTAAATCTTCCTTCCATTTAATGAAAAGCCACCGGTATATTTCATCCTCTCATCACCCAGCCCCAACACTTCTATATTGCTGTTGAACGACATGAACCTGGGATAGGAAGAAGTCTCCGGTGTTTTATGGCTGATGCTTTTATATTCAAAAATACCATCCACTCTCCCGAAGAATTTACCCGTGTAGGTAAGTTTACCCTGCTCCGCTTTTAACTCAGGTTTAGTTACATTGAAATTGTATTCCGCAAGATCAAAAAAAACAGAATCAGGACTCAGGCCCGCTGGCGACCAATCAAACCTGCCTCCTTCTCCAACAAATATGTCATCTGTCAGTGACAGCGTTCCCTTGGTATTGGTCAGAAAAGCGGAATCGTAGCGGGTGGAGAAATTAAGCGTGAGCTTATCAAAAATGATCAGTGGCCCGGTAAGAATGGGCTGTGGAGCAGGCTGCATCCAGATGGGCATCGCAGGGGGCATCACCGTATCTACCGGCACATCATCCCAGCTAAAATCGTCTTGTGTATCCTGATTGTCCCATTGATCAAATTGGTTTTGATTGTCGTTGTCATTCCAGACGCTGTCAACGTTATCATTATCAAAATTATCGGCAGGTGCACTGTCAAAGTTATCCAACAGTGAAGGCATGACTTCCGTCTTCACATAATCAAAATGATATTCATCATCGAATGCATTTAGCTTGAACGATCGATCTATATGCAGGGCGTGGTATTCAAAAAATTGCCTCACATTTTTTAAGAAAATTCCACCCTTGGTGAGGCTTTCATTTTCGATCACCTGTCCGGCCATTGTCAGAAATCCATTGACGGTGACCCGGTCGGCTTTCTCCCGATGAATGGCATTGGCAATGGCACCATAATAATCAACAAAATGCGGACGCACTTTGTAGCCCTTTTGCTTCATCAGTTTAGCTTGCTTTTTAATTACCTCCTGTAAATCAAGTCCCAGGTCGCCCCAAACTGACGCAAAGCCTCCTCCAGCTGCTTCGGCATCCAAGCTTCGGGTATTTTCAAGCACAATGCGAACACTATCCTGAAAACTAAGCCTGACAGGCTGTAAAACCGGTTTTTGAGCCAACAGGCTTAAGCAGCCTGCCAATGAAAAACACGTATATAAGAAGATTTTTTTCACAATGGCCTAAACAGTGAAATTCGTAAATAATGCCCAAATAAGCTAAAAACGCTTAATGCTTAAGCGGTGGTATGGCGAGAGAAAGATTAATCAAAGGGTGGATGCTCTCTATCTGTTCAGCTGCAGCAAAAGACACGCCCAATTGTCGCGAATTTCGCTGCTCACATGTTTTAGTTTGTACTGATGCGCCCTGACCACCAGATCGGGAATGTCTTTTTCGTAAAAACCGCTCAAAAGAATTTGGCCCTCTGGATTTAAATAAGAAACATATTGGGGCAATTCGTTCAGTAAAATATTCTTGTTGATGTTGGCCAATACAAGATCGTAGTTGTTGTCGAAGGTAAGGTTACTGATTTCCCCCTGACGGATGGCAATATTGTGACAATTGTTGACGGTTATATTTTCCTTTCCATTAATTACACTCCACTCGTCTATATCAAATGCATCTACATGTCTGGCGCCACGCTTCGAAGCCATGATGGACAGTATGGCTGTGCCGCAACCGGCATCCATTACTATTTTATTCTCATGATCCAAATCCAGCTGAGTTTGAATCATCAGGTGGGTGGTTTGATGATGTCCGGTACCAAATGACATCTTGGGGGTAATGGTAATCGTGTAAGGGTATTCCCTCTCTATTTTATGGAACTCGGCCTTAATAACGCACCTGTCATCAACCACAATGGGTTCATAACTTTGTTCCCACGCTTCATTCCAATTCTTCTTTTCAATTTTATCCCAGCTAAATTCAAGTGGCTTTACCTGCTTGTATTTCTTTTTGATTTCATCTACAAGAAATTGATCAAAGCGATCCACCTCGGCATAAGCCTCAAATCCGTTTTCATTTTCGAGAAAAGTATCAAACCCGGCTTGTGATATTTCCGCGATCAGAATTTCAGAGAATTGCGGATCGCAATTAACCGTTAATCGCGTATGGTACATGGAATCAATTGTCAAGCTGATTTTATAATCTCCACAAAATCGCGTGACTTTAATGACGCGCCCCCCACCAGTCCTCCATCCACATCTGCACAGGCAAACAGCTCTTTGGCATTGTCCGGTTTTACGCTGCCTCCATATAGTATGGGAACCTTTGACGCTACTTCCTCCCCAAACTTTGCTGCCAGGTGCTTTCTGATCACGCGGTGCATCTCCTGGGCCTGTTCAGTGGAGGCTGTCTTACCTGTTCCGATCGCCCACACCGGCTCGTAGGCTATCACGATTTTCTTCATGGCCTCCCCATTTAAGTGAAACAAGCCTTCTTCGATTTGAGTTTTCACCAGGGCCTCATGATTCCCCGTTTCTCTTACCTCCAAAGGCTCCCCACAACAAAATATCGGAGTGAGGTTGTTGGCCAGGGCACCATCTACTTTTTGCGCCAGCACTTTTCCGCTCTCATTAAAATATTGCCTTCGCTCGCTATGGCCCAATATCACATAAGGAATTCCCAACGATTTTAACATGCCAGCTGAAACTTCTCCCGTAAACGCCCCAGAGGCGTGTTCGCTGCTGTTTTGAGCCCCCAGCAATATGCGGGCGTTGTTGCCCAACTGTGACTTAATGGGGTGAAGAAACAAGTAAGGAGGACATAATATTACCTTCACATCCCCTTTCACTTCATCGGCTACCATGCCCATTAATTCAGCAGTGAGCTTTTGCGCTTCTTCGAGGGTAGTGTTCATTTTCCAGTTGCCTGCTACTATTTTTTGACGCATAGTTGTATCGTGTGTAAGGTTAAATAACTGTTATCTGTCAAAGTTAAATTTTTCGCTAGGCTTGTCTCTCATGAGCCTGGCGCTTTTTACAGGGCCTTGGTACTTGACGTGCACCAGGTTAGATTGGTCATCATAAGTATCTGTAATGATGGTGTTTTCTACTTCCATTTCCTTGAAGCTGACTACGTTTTCAATCTCTATGTAGCATACGAAAGCAAATCCCTCTTCTTCGTACCCCAGAAAATTCAAAGGTCTTTCGTTTCCATCCAACCTGATTTTCAAATGTGCCTTTAGGTAGTCCGCAAGCAGGCTTTCTGTTTTTAAGCTGTTTTTAGGATTAAGGATATCCAGATTTGGGAGATTTTTTTCTGCCCGGATGGCTGTTTCCAGGTCATCCACAAAAATGCGTGAGATGATTTGCAACGATTTGACCTTGCCATTGTACTCAATCTCCGTAACGGAAATATGTAATGGATGAAGGAGAAGTCCTAAACCAAGTAAAAATGAGAGCATAATTCAATGTTGATCAAAAATAAGGCCATAGCTAAGGCAATGCAAATGTGCACAATTCCGGGGGGTCCTTTGATGTAATTGGCCTACCCAATTTGAGATATATCACCTATAATTGTCTCCGCAAAAAACAGGCATGAGTGAATTCCAGCTTTACTTCACATTGGGTAAGGACCACATACTTGACTACCTGAATGGCTATGATCATATCCTTTTCGTGATAGCATTGTGTGCCGTATACATTATGCGTGATTGGAAGAAGATCCTTATCCTTATCACTGCCTTCACCATAGGCCACTCGATTACACTGGCACTTGCCACCCTTGACATCATTTCCGTGAACTCAAAACTGATAGAGTTTCTGATTCCCGCGACCATATTTGTTACAGCTTTTGGCAATCTGTTCAGAAAAGAAGATCACTTGTCTTCTGGTCCCATACGCACCAATTATTTGTTCGCACTTGCTTTCGGATTGATCCATGGCATGGGCTTTTCAAATTACCTGAAGGCCCTATTGGGGAAAGATCAATCCATTGCCATGCAGTTGTTGGCCTTCAATTTAGGGCTTGAATTGGGACAGCTAATAATTGTTGGCATATTTATGGGTGCCAGTTTCATATTGGTAGACCTGATCAACGTATCCAGGAGGGACTGGAAGTTGGTAATATCCTCAGGAATTGCAGGCATTGCCCTCATCCTAATTAAAGAGACAATTTACTGGTAGACAAAAGAATATTTAACAAACTCTCATGACTAAATACGTTTTTATTTTTCTCGTAAGCCTGAGCCTGGTAAGCCATGCACAAACAACTCAATGGCAGGGCAAGTTTGAACAACTCGGACAAATATTACCCACCCCCAATGAATACCGCACCGGCTCAGGATCACCTGGCCCCCAATATTGGCAACAACAAGCCGACTACGTGATCACTGCAGAGCTCAACGATGAAAATCAAAGCATTACCGGATCTGAGACGGTTACGTATCACAACAACTCACCGGATGTAATGACCTACTTGTGGCTGCAACTGGATCAAAATCTGTTTGATAAAGACAGCAACACCGACAAGACCAAACCCACCTCGATCAAAGACAGCACCTCGACTAAAGAAATAGCAAGTGATCTCGGATTACACGACTTTGATGGAGGTTACAAAATTAAATCAGTGAAAGGAACAGACGGTAATTCCCTCAACTACTTCATCAATGCTACCATGATGCGAATTGACTTGCTCGAGCCACTCAAAAGAGGCGAGTCATTTTCGTTTATGATCGATTGGTCCTACAACATCAATGACCGAATGGCATTGGGCGGCAGAAGCGGCCTGGAGTATTTTCCGGAGGATAAAAATTACGTGTATACCATTGCGCAGTGGTTTCCGCGCATGTGCGTCTATGACGACCTCACTGGCTGGCAAAACAAGCAATTCCTGGGCAGATCTGAGTTCGCCACTGTATTTGGCAACTACAAAGTGCGCATTACCACTCCGGCAGATCATATCATGGCAGCAACGGGCGTGCTTCAAAATGCCAAAGAAGTGCTTACTCCTGAGCAGCAAAGTCGTTTTGAGAAAGCAAAAACTTCATTTGATGCTCCTGTGATTATTGCCACCGAGCAAGAAGCCAGACAAAGGGAAAAAACAAGGTCAAAAGAGAAGAAAACCTGGGAGTTTCACGCTGAAAATGTGCGCGATTTTGCCTTTGCCACTTCTCGAAAATTCATTTGGGACGCACAAGCCGTAAAAATCGGAAACAAAACTCCGCTTGCCATGTCATTTTACCCAAAGGAAGGTAACCCGCTGTGGGAAAGGGAGTCTACCAAGGCAGTTAAGAATACCCTTATTTCTTATTCCAAGTTTACCATAGACTATCCGTACCCTGTGGCCATATCCGTTCATGCCGCCAGCATTGGAATGGAGTATCCCATGATCTGTTTCAATTTTGGACGGCCTAACAAAGATGGAAGCTACTCGGAGAGCACCAAGTGGCGAATGATAGGGGTGATAGTTCATGAAGTGGGTCATAACTTCTTTCCCATGATCATCAACAACGATGAGCGTGAATCCACATGGATGGATGAAGGGGTGAACTCATTTGTCCAACACTTAACCCAAATGGAACATTATCCCGAAAAGCCCGCCAGCCGCGGACCAGCCTCGCTCATTGTCCCGTACATGAAAGGAGACAAAAGCTCCATGCGACCGCTCATGACCAGCGGTGAGAACGTTGTTCAAATTGGAAGTGAGCAATATGGCAAAGCCGCTACTGCACTCAACATCTTGAGGGAATCGGTAATGGGACCTGAACTTTTCGATCATGCCTTTAAAGAGTACGCACAGCGTTGGGCCTTTAAGCATCCAAAACCATCAGATTTTTTCAGGACCATGGAGGACGCATCCGCCTTTGACCTGGATTGGTTTTGGAGAGGATGGTTTTACACCACCGATCACGTAGATCAATCCATTGATAACGTGCGCTGGTTCAAATTGCGGGAGACCGATCAAAACCCGGAAAACAAATCGAAAAAAGTGAAAACGGGAGATCTTGCGAAAGGTAATGGCAGCAATACAAATACTTCACCCTTTGACAATGAGCCGGAGCCATTTAGTTTGATTGAAACTGACGCCAGGCTTTACGGTGAGTTCACCAATCGAATTGACGATAAGGCCATCATGGAAAAGATGCGAGGCAAAAACATTTATGAAGTCACTTTGAGTAATAAAGGTGGATTGGTGATGCCCGTAATTTTGGAATGGACCTTCAAAGATGGCTCCACAGAAACCGAGCGTTTGCCGGCAGAAATCTGGAGAATCAACGAACAAAAAATCACCAAAGTTTTTGTTAAAGATAAAGAAGTGGCCACCGTTGTAGTTGATCCTTTAGGAGAAATGGCCGACATAGATACCAAAAACAATGCTTTTCCAAAAAGTGATCAGCCAAACAAGTTTGATCAGATGAGAAACAGATAAAATTAATTATTTATAAAAAAATATTTTAACCTCAGTCATTATGAAGTACACGCTTGGATTGGCTTTGATTTTGTTTGCAACTACAGTGCATGCACAGGATTCGTGGAAAGGAAAATTCGAACAGTTAGGTCAGGAACTTCCTACTCCAAATGCATACCGCTCTGCTTCCGGGGCACCAGGCTACAAATACTGGCAGCAACAAGCCGACTACGTAATTGATGTAGAACTGAATGACGAGACTCATCTTATTACCGGCAAGGAAACGATCACGTACACCAATAACTCACCCGACCAATTGAAGTACCTGTGGCTGCAATTGGATCAAAACATCCTTGCTCAGGGAAATGATACCGACAAAATCAAAACAAATAGTCTGGACATCACCGTTTCCACAGATCAGTTGCAGCGCGACCTGGACTTATATGGTGATTACAAAGGCGGTTATACCATCAGTGCGGTCAAAGATGTGTCAGGAAAGGATCTACCCAATTTTATTAACGGCACCATGATGCGTGTTGACTTGCCCAAGCCTCTTAAAACAGGTGAGAAATTTTCTTTTCAGGTGGCATGGTCTTACCCGGTGAGCGACCGGCTCAACGAAAGAGAAGCGGGCAGAAGAGGCGGAATGGAATACTTTCCTGCTGATGACAATTACATTTATGGCATTACGCATTGGTTTCCTCGCATGTGTGTCTATGACGACTATGAAGGATGGCAAAACAAACAATTTCTTGGACAGGGTGAGTTCACACTTTCATTTGGAAATTATAAAGTAAACATCACGGTGCCTGCAGATCATATGGTTGGCGCTACTGGCGAGTTGCAAAACCCGCAGGATGTTCTTTCCAAAAAAGAAATAGAGCGATTTGAGTTGGCCAAAAAATCATTTGATAAGCCTGTCATTATCGCCACCCAGGAAGAAGCAATATTCCGGGAAAAATCCAGATCAAAGGAAAAGAAGACCTGGAAGTATGTGGCCAATGACGTGCGCGACTTTGCATTCACCAGTTCAAGGAAATTTATCTGGGATGCCCAGGCCGTAAAAATTAGTGATAAAACTTCCATGGCCATGTCTTATTATCCCAAAGAAGGAAATCCTTTATGGGAACGGGAGTCGACCAGGGCGGTAAAAAACACAATCGTTACCTATTCCAAATACTCCATTGATTATCCTTATCCGGTGGCCATTTCTGTGCACATGGCCAACATTGGCATGGAGTATCCCATGATTTGCTTTAACGGAGGCAGACCGCAACCTGATGGCACTATTCCTGATCGTACCAAGTGGGCCATGATCGGAGTGATCATACATGAAGTGGGACATAATTTTTTTCCTATGATTATCAATTCGGACGAACGTCAATGGGGTTGGATGGATGAGGGATTTAACACCTTCGTTCAATACCTGACACAGGTTGAGCACTATCCGGACATGCCTCAGCGCAGAGGCCCCGCTGAAATGATTGTCGGATACATGAAGGGAGACCGGGAAACACAAAGGCCTTTGATGACCAGCGCAGAAAATATCATTCAATACGGGGCTGAACAATATGCCAAAACTGCAACTGCATTAAATATTTTAAGAGAAACCGTTATGGGTCCGGAATTATTTGATAAATCTTTTAAAGAATATTCACAGCGATGGGCCTTTAAGCATCCCAAACCTGCCGACTTTTTCCGCACCATGGAAGACGCATCAGCCGTGGATCTGGACTGGTTTTGGAGAGGTTGGTTTTATTCCACCGACAACACAGATATATCTGTTGATGCCGTAAAATGGTATCAGGTGAAAAAGGAAGAAACGATATTGGAAAACAGAGGTAAGCATGTAAAGAAAGGAGATCTGGCCACCGCAGGCAGTGATGGAGGTAAAAATCCCGACAATTTTAATGATGGACCTCAGCCATTCAGTGTGATCCCCGCAGATGCCTCATTTTATGGTGAATATCAAAATCGCATTGATGACAAAGCGATCATGAACAAGCTTCAGAATAAGAATCTATATGAAGTGACCTTGAGCAATAAAGGGGGCCTGATTATGCCTGTAATCATAGAATGGACCTTCAAGGATGGTACGAAAGAGATTGAGCGGATTCCGGCTGAAATATGGCGCCTCAATGAAGACAAAGTCACCAAGGTGTTCGTAAAATCAAAGGAGGTGGCAAGTGTTGTGATCGATCCATTGAAGGAAACTGCAGATGTAAATACCGAAGATAACGTGTTTCCAAAAATTAATAAGGGAGCCAAATTTGAAGAGTTAAAGAAAAAGGGAAATTAATAGTACTTTTGTCGATAATTTTTGAAGTCATTTCGTAATACGAAATGACTTCATTGTTTACGTGAAATACAATTCTATGCGTTCAATTTTTTACTTGGTCTTACTTATTTCAGGTTCTGCTTTTGCTCAACAAAACTGGTCTGGAAAATTTGAGCAACTGGGATCCATGCTGCCAACACCCAACAGCTACCGCAGCAGTTCTGGTGCACCAGGTCCTGAATACTGGCAGCAACAAGCCGATTACGATATCGAGGTAAACCTGAATGATGAAACGCAAATCATTTCAGGAAAAGAAACCATCACCTATTACAATAACTCTCCAGAGACATTGCGCTATCTGTGGATGCAACTGGATCAAAATAAATTGTCGCCAGGCAATATGACCGATAAAACAAGCAACAACATACTCCGGGATTCGGTACCATCCAAGTTCCTGGCCGAAGCACTGGGCGGATATGGTTATGAGTACGAGGGTGGATATCAAATTCACGCAGTGAAAGATTTATCCACAGGAAAAGATCTTCCTTATACCATCAACTTTACCATGATGCGGATTGATCTAATGTCGCCAATAGCACCAGGTGAGAAATATCAATTTTCTGTAACGTGGAGCTATCGCGAGTATGACCGGATGAAATTTGATGAGCGCGGTGGGTATGAATATTTTCCCAAGGATGACAACCGCCTGTACACATGCGCCCAATGGTTTCCTCGCATGTGCGTATTTGACGACTACGAGGGATGGCAAAACAAGCAATTTTTAGGATCCGGTGAGTACGCCTTGACCTTTGGCAATTACAAGGTAAAAATTACCGTGCCTTCTGATTTTATCGTGGGGGCCACAGGTTGGCTTCAAAACCCACAGGATGTATTGAGCAAAGAACAGTTGGAGCGCTTTACAAGAGCTCAAAAAACTTTTGACAAGCCTGTATTTATTGTCACCGAATCTGAGGCCAGGAAGAATGAGAAATCGCGATCCAAAAAAACAAGCACCTGGATCTTTCATGCCGACAAGGTGCGCGATGTAGCGTTCGCAGCTTCCCGAAAATTTATCTGGGATGCCATGGCGGTAAAAGTAGGAGACAAAAATCCTTTAGCTCAATCGCTGTACCCCAAAGAGGGCAACCCACTATGGGAGCGAGAATCTACCAAGGCCATTAAGAACACATTGGAAGTCTACTCTGCCAGAAGCATCAATTATCCATACCCTACCGCCTACTCAGTACATACAGCCGATCAGGGAATGGAGTATCCGATGATTTGCTTTAATTATGGTCGCCCCGATGAAAAGGGAAATTACTCTCAACGGACACTGGAAAGCATGGTCGGTGTGATTGTGCACGAAGTGGGTCACAACTTTTTCCCCATGATCATCAACTCAGATGAAAGGCAGTGGACTTGGATGGATGAAGGATTGAATACTTTCCTGGAGAGAGAAACCGTGAGGACCCGGTACGAAGGATTCGATATCTCGAGCGGCTCTCCAAAGGGAATAGTTCCATTCATGAAAGGCGACAAAAACGTAATGCGACCCATTATGGCCCAGTCCGACAATCAGGCATCAAGCTTTGGCCCCAATGGCTATACCAAACCTTCCGCAGCTTTGGTGCTGTTGCGAGAAACCATTCTGGGTCCGGAAATATTTGATAGAGCTTTTAAGGAATACTCAGAAAGATGGGCATTCAAACATCCGGCACCTGCTGATTTTTTCAGGACAATGGAGGATGCTTCTGCTACCGACCTGGATTGGTTTTGGAGAGGCTGGTTTTACACGACCGATAATGTGGACCTTACGCTGGATCAGGTGAAGTGGTTTAAAATGAAAGAAGAGCAGGGAGACCCGGAAAGGAAAACCGTAATGGTACAACAGGGTGATCTCACGGCCAATTCAGATTCAGGGAAAGCTGCAGATTTCAGTGCCGGACCGCAGCCATTGACCGTTGAAAATACAGATGAAAGTACCTACCGGGACTTTCGAAGCAGAATTAATGAGGGTGAAGTGCGATCCAAGATACGCGGCAAAAATCTTTATGAACTCACATTTAAGAACACAGGCGGGTTGATCAGTCCCATTATCATTGAGTGGACCTTCAAAGACGGTTCAACGGAGTTTGAAAAAATCCCAGCCGAAATCTGGCGACTGAACGAAAATCAAGTGACCAAAGTATTTGTCAAAGAAAAAGAAGTCGTAGGTATAGTCATTGATCCTAATCGCGAGACAGCAGACATCAACACTTCAGACAATTTATTTCCTAGAAGAACTGACTCTAAATTTGATCAGTTTAAGAAAGGAAACTGAAAACCAATTTTCTATTTCTTTACAGCATTGAAGAGCTTGAACGCTCTTTCCATGTCCACATTACCTCCTGATAGAATTATTCCCACACGCTTACCGGTAAACTTTTCCTTTTCTTTCAACACGGCAGCAAAGGGAACAGCACAAGATGGCTCTACTATAATTTTCACCCGCTCCCATATCAAGCGCATAGCTATAATAATTTCCTCATCGCTTACCGTGATTACCTCACTCACCATGTCCCTGATAATGGGGAAGGTTTTATCGCCCAGCGATGTAAGCAGGCCATCAGCGATCGTATCAGCCTGACTGGCTTCAATCTTCCCGCTGCGCATTGAACGATAAGTATCATCTGCCCCAGCTGGTTCTCCGGCAATGACCTTGGTTTTTGGAGAGAAATATTTTGCAGCCAGTAAAGTTCCGCTGAGCAATCCGCCACCTCCGACCGGGGCCAATAATACATCCAATTCATCTGCCGTGTCGAACAGTTCAATGGCAGCAGTAGCCTGGCCGGCTATCACCTCGTAATTGTTGAAGGGATGAATTTCTGTTGCTCCCGTTTCGGCAATTACTTTGGCAAGCGCGGTTTCCCTGGCTTGCAGTGTTGGCTCGCATTCGGTAATGATTCCACCAAAGGCCCTTACTCCTTTCTTCTTGATCTCGGGAGCTGTTTTTGGCATCACAATGTGGGCTTTGACCCCCATAATCTTTGCAGCGCGTGCCAGGGCCTGAGCGTGATTCCCTGACGAATGAGTAGCCACGCCTTTCTGCCTTTCTTCGTGAGTAAGACTCAATACCGCGTTCATCGCTCCACGTGCCTTAAAGGCACCAATTTTTTGAAAATTTTCGCACTTGAAAAATATTTTGCATCCAGCAAGGGCATCGATGCTGGCAGATGTCATCACAGAGGTCTGATGGACGTACGATTTGATTCTTTCATGTGCCTGCAATAAATCGTCTTGAGTGGGTACGTGATTCATTTTAAAAAATTATTTAATCCACCTAACTTTTTCTTCAAGGGGTTTTCTTCTTCCGGATAGGGGCGCTGATTTAATAACGCCAATGTTCATAAAACCAATTAACTTATCTTCATTTCCCCAGCCAAAAAATTCCTTTGCCTCTTCAAAATAAGTAATCCCTCCGGTGCTAAGATAGCATCCGATGCCATAAGCCGTAGCGGTGAGGTACATATTTTGTACTGCACAGAAAACCGCACCCATTTCCTCTATTTCGGGCACTCTTTTTTCGGCATCTCTTTTCATGCCAATGGCGATGATGTGAGAGGATTGCATGGGCTTGGTTCTCAAATTTTGGTAGCGCTCTTCTTTGTAGCTTCCATCACGCTCAGTTACTTGTTTGTAACAACTAGCCTGAAAATCAGCGAGTTTGATCAGGCCTTCTCCGCTAAAAACTACAAACCTCCAGGGCTCAGTGAGCTTATGGGTAGGGGCCCAGTTTGCGTTCTCAAGCATTTGGTTAATAATGCGGTCATCAACCCGCTCACCGGCCAGGTAGTCTTTTGGAAAAACTGATCTGCGCGATTTAATCAACAGATTTACGCTTGCTGTATTAATTTTCATGTCTCTTTATTTGAAATGTAATCCTTCAACGATTTTAAACTGATAAAGTCAGTCTTCATTTTTTTCTAGTACATTTCTAGGTAATTTACGCAACTAAGGTCACCCGAAACAGCTAATTGGTTTTTATGAAGATAAATTACTTGCCACTGCTACTGTTGGCACTCACCTCCATTGCCACCTTCGGCCAAAAGCAAAAATCTCGGGCCAGGGATTTAAAAATTCCATTTGAAGGAACCCCTGGAAAATTCAATGCCATCACAGATGTGCCCGGCATTGAGGTAGGTCACAAAACAATTATCAAAGGAAACGGAAAACTTGAGGTAGGCAAGGGGCCAGCCCGCACGGGCGTCACTGTCATTTTTCCTTTGGGAAAATCTTCCATGGAACGTGTATTTGCCTCCTGGTTTACCCTTAACGGAAACGGGGAAATGACAGGCACGACCTGGATCAACGAGTCCGGGTGTTTGGGCTCACCCATTTTGATTACCAATACCCATAGCGTAGGCACCGTACGAGATGCTGTCATCCAATGGTATGTGAATAAAAACACGGGTGATGGCGGCTACTCAGGAGACTACAGCTTGCCTGTGGTAGCTGAGACATGGGATGGTTTCCTCAACGACATAAATGGATTTCATGTAAAGCAGGGAGATGTTTTTGAGGCGATGACGAGCGCGCAGAGCGGATCAGTAGCCGAAGGCAACGTGGGCGGAGGCACCGGAATGATTGTGCATAGTTTCAAGGGAGGAATAGGCACGTCTTCTCGCATAGTAAAAACAACTATTGGTACTTATACAGTCGGTGTGTTGGTTCAGGCCAATTACGGATCCCGGGAACAGTTAATGATTGCCGGGGTTCCTGTAGGAAAAGAAATCACTGACCTGAGACCAACGGCTGGCAAACCTGACGAAGATGAAGGATCAATCATTGTAGTTGCTGCCACTGATGCCCCATTTCTACCTCATCAACTAAATCGCATAGTGAAACGGGTAGCCCTGGGCATTGGTGTTATGGGAGGACGGGGAGGCAACTCATCGGGGGATATCTTCATTGCATTTTCTACGGCCAATCCTGAAATAAGCGCCATGGACAAGCTGGCCAATGTCAAAATGTTTCCCAATGAAATGATCAATCCGTTCTTTGAAGCGGTGGCCCAGGCTACGGAAGAATCAATCGTAAATGCCATGATAGCGGCAGAAACCATGGAAGGCAGAGATGGAAATAAAGTATTTTCAATACCCCACGATCGATTAATTGAAGTTTTAAAGAAATACAATCGCCTGAAATAGTATATTCAGTCCTTAATTTTGTCTGATGCGCTTTAGTCTAATCCTGTCCTTGATTGCATTACTCTCGTCATGCGCTCCCATGTATGTGCCCAATACGAGGAATGTGCTTATGTTCAACGGACAAGGTGAGTTTAAGGGTGGGTTGATGCTTGGCACAGGTGTAGACTTACAGGGAGGTGTTTCTATTTCAGACAATTTCGGCCTCATGGGAAATTATTCAGTCATCAGCGAGACCCGAAATGACCCACAGGATCCTAATCAAACATTCAAGCGCAAAGGCAACTACATAGAAGGCGGACTTGGTTACTACAAGGCATCCCGAGGCAAACGATTTGAACTATATGCTGGCTTTGGCCTGGGCGAAGGAACTACCACCGGCCAGTACGGATTTTTGAACCTGGGACAGCAAGAGGTGATTGTGACCGGAAGATATAATAAACTTTTCCTGCAGCCATCCTTTGGGACCAACAACGCTAACTTCAATTTATTTTTTACTCCCCGCGTTAGCTATGTCACCTACACTGAATTCCAATCTGGTGTCATTATAGAAAAACCAGATGAAAAAGGTCATATATTTTTTGAGCCAGCTGTGACTGCACGATTCAAAATGGCCGGCAATCTTTTTGGCAACTTTCAGGTTGGACTAAATGCCGCCATGCCCAACGATGCCTTTTTCGATCACGTACCGCTGCAGGCTGCATTGGGAGTGCAACTTCACCTTGGAGGAAACCTGAGAACAAAGGTGTACAGAAAGTAAATTGCCTAAGCTAGGTCCTGAGATGCCTGGGGATCAGATTTTTCTCTACCAGTTCAAAAATAAACTCTACTAATATAGCAAGCACCGCTGCAGGTATTGCGCCTTGCAGAATTAATTGCGTGTTGTTGAGTGCCAATCCCGTGACAATAAATTCACCCAAACCACCAGCCCCGATAAAGGCTGCCAGCGTAGCAGTGCCAATCGTTATTACAGCTGCGGTACGAATACCAGCTAAAATAGCTGGCATAGCCAACGGTAGTTCAATCAATCGCAATCTTTGTATGGTAGTCATTCCCATTCCTGTTGCCACTTTGCGCAAGACAGGATCCACGGAGGTCAGTCCCGTAGTTGTATTTCGCAAAATAGGAAGCAGCGCATATAAAAAAAGTGCTGTAATGGCAGGAACCAGTCCAATTCCCAATAACGGTATCATCAACGCCAATAAGGCAATGGAAGGAATCGTTTGTAACAACCCAACTACATATAATATTGGCTTGCTAATGCCACTATATACGTAAAGCAGGATGCCGAGTGGAACAGCCAGCAAAATGGCCAAGGACAATGCAACTGCAGATATGCCCAAATGAGTCCAGGTTTTCCCAAGAATTTCTTTCCACATGGGTGAAGCTGCCGGTGCGTTGCTTGTGTTGATCAATTTGCCGTTAATAAGGAAAGACCTGGCTACCTCACCAAAATTCTTGTTGTTATACAAAACTTCGGCATTCATAGCCTGCATCTCATCTTCTGAAATCGTACCGTTCAGTTTGGCCGCGATCAGTTTGATAGAGTTGTCCAATTCCATATGATATACGGCCACCGCGTTATAATTGGGAAAGAAATTGAGATCATCATTTAACAGCAACAGGTCGTACTTTTTGATTTCCCCGTCAGTGGAATAGACATCCGTTATTTTTATTTTCCCATTTGCCATCGCCTGGTAAGCCAGCCCGTGTTCAATGCCTACAGGGTTTAAATCCAATTGGTAGGCTTTCTTCAAATTTTCCCAACCATCTTTTCTCTTGAGAAATTCATAGCTAAACGCAGCCGAGGTCTCAGGCGCAGACTTCAGATCCGATATTGAGTTTAGTTTTTGCGTTTGCGCAAAGCGGGTGGTCGTAGCCAATGCATACGTATTGTTGAAACCAAACGATGGAGATATTTCCATATTTAGTGTTTGTCGCAACTTTGCGTTGAGTTGTTCGTGGTCCAATTTTTCTGCGCTCCCCAAGATCTCTTCAGCCAGGGATCCTGTATACTCTGGATAAATGTCAATCGCCCTGCCACGCAGTGCTTCAAAGCAAACCGCAGTACCCCCCAGGTTATACTTTCGCTCCACCTTGAATCCTTCATTTTCAATGAGTTGAGAAAGTATTTCCGCGAGGATATAATTCTCATTAAAATGTTTGGCCCCAACACGGTAGGTTTGGCTCCATCCTGAACAAGTCGCAATTGTAACTGCCAAACCGATAAATACAGTCTTCATACTTGCAGCGGCATTAATTTCCCATTTTCGAATTTGAGTTGCACATCTCCAAGCTTAGCCGCTTCAGCAGGATCATGCGTTACCATCACAATGCATCGTGGCTCCTCTCGCTGCAGCTTCAACACCTCCTCATGAATATCCTTTTTGGTATCAGGATCCAATGATGAAAATGGTTCGTCCAATAACATGATTGGGGGATCAAGTAAGATGGCACGGCAAAGACCCACACGCTGTTGCTCTCCACCCGAGAGCTGATGCGGATACTTATTGCCATGACTTGCTGCAAGGCTCACTAGATTCATGAGTTCGCGAGCTCTTCTTTCTTTTCTCGCCTTATCCCACCCTGCCAATCTTCCGGGCAAAATGATATTATCAATTACTTTAAGATGAGGAAACAAACCCACTTGCTGAACAGCATACCCAATACCCAATCTAATCTCATGTATCCGCTCATAATCCAGGGGCTTGTCAAATAGAAACACTCGTCCCTGATACGGCCTAATCAATCCATTAATCACCTGCAGCAGGGTAGATTTTCCAGAACCGCTTTTGCCAAGGATAACCGTTATCTTTTTCGCCTCAATATTGAGATGTAAATTTTCAAACAAATGATGATTCCCAAATCGGTGCGAGACGCTGTCCAACCGTATAGCGATCTCCATCAGTTTTCAATTGTTTCTCCCACAATGCGAAGACCATTCAATGTCAAGTGAGGATCAATGCGATCAAAATAATCATGAAGCGGTGTAATGATTGAAGATAATCCTCCAGTTGCAATAATGGGCGCCTTCTGTTTGATCTCCTTTCTCAATTCAGCGACCATTGACTCCACCAGGCCACGATATCCAAATAGAATGCCCGACTGGATAGCAGTAATGGTGCTTGTGCCCAGGGCAGACGGAGGCATTTCCAATGGCACATCAAATAGTTTAGCTGTATTCTGCGTAAGCGATTTGATGGCTGTTTTCAATCCGGGCACGATGGAAACACCTAATATTTTGCCTGCATCTGAAATTGTTGTAAACGTGAGTGCCGTACCAAAATCTACCACGATGCAACTCTTATTGTAATAATCAAAAGCGGCAACAACATTGGAAACCAGGTCCGACCCAATCTCATAGGGATTCAACACTTCGATTGCCAGCTTCTTATATAACTCAGGACCCAACACCATCGGCTTTTTGTCAAATACGATCTCAATGACACTCGTCAGCTTATGGGTAAGGTCCGGCACAACGCTGCTCAGCACGATGGTATCTATTTGCTCAACCGAAACATTCGCCTCAAAAAAATGATCCTTGATTTTTATTCCATAAAAAAGCTCTGGTTGGTCTGGTTTGGATGCAATCCTCCAAATGTGCTTCCACGACTTGCCATCCCATAGTCCGATGGTGATGTCACTATTACCAGTATCCAGTGCTAGAAGCATGTTTTCACGAATTGGGTTTGAGTCTATTTCAATACTTCTACCCCTTTCCAAAAGGCCACCCGATCTTTAATTACACTGGCCGCCTCTTTGGGTTCAGGATAGTACCAGGCCGCATCAGCGTTTACTTTCCCACTCACGTTTAATGTGAAATAGCTGGCTGTCCCTTTCCAGGGGCAAACTGTATTTGTGGATGAGTCCGCAAAAAAATCTTTATTGAGTGCTTCCAATGGGAAATAGTGGTTCCCTTCGATTACCACTGTGTCATCGCTTTCTGCTATTACCTGGCCGTTCCAAACTGCTTTCATTTTTCCTACTTATTTGGTTTACAACAACTAACTGATCGCACTTAAGTATTGTTCCAAAGATGTAATTTAATCCTCAGGAATGTTGGCCAAGAGACATCTAGTAATCTGTCTTAATGCTTTTGTCCAACGGAATTTGTAGCTGATAGCCGATATTTTCGTCCTTTCCCCCATCCAGTACATCCAGGCCATATTTGATTTTTTTTGGATCGTCATACACGAGCGTGCCGAAAATCCGATCCCAAAAGGAAAAGATGTTGCCAAAATTCGTGTCCGTCCAGGGTCGCTCAAAGTGATGATGAAACTTGTGCATGTTGGGTGTGATGAAAACCAGGCTTAAACTTTTATCGATCCAACTTGGCATATTGATGTTGGCATGGGTAGTGTAAGTAAAAAAAATGGTGCAAAAACGATAAAACAAATAAAATGCGATGGGGGCGCCAATCACGATGATGGCAATGAGCGCAAAAACTTCGCGCAAGAAATAATCACCAGGGTGATGACGAGTGCCTGTTGTTGCGTCCACTTTGGTGTCGCTGTGATGGATCATGTGAAACTTCCACATCCACTTTACCCGGTGCAATAAGTAATGCACAAAGTACTGGGCAACAAAATCCAAAAACATGATCGCAATAATCAACTCGAGCCAAATGGGAAAGTTGACATAGTTCAACAATCCGACTTGCTTGTTTCCAATCCATGCAAATACCCCTACAGTGACAATTCCAAACAGCAAATTGATGACAAAAGTAAATCCCAGAAAAACCAGGTTTACTCCATCGTGCTTCCATTTGGAATAATTGTGTCGCGCCAGGGGATAGTTACCTTCAAGAATCCAACATGCCACTAGGCACATGACCACCCAGGCCAGTTTCTGCCAGGTGGGCATATGCTCAAAAAATTGAAGAAATGAATCCATAAGCATCACTAAAATAGTCTTTTCATTTCATTCTATCAGATATCGCAAACAAGATTTAAATTAGTAAACAATGAACGGCATTGAAGAGTTTTTTGATTCCCTTCCTTCCAAAGAGCGCGTTATCGTAAAGCTCCTTCGTGAAATCATCCTTGATGTTGATCCAAGAATAACAGAAAAACTATCATACGGAGTCCCCTATTATTCGCGCAAAAGAAGGATCTGCTTTATCTGGCCACAGTCTGCTCCATATGGACCAAAAGATGCGCTGGTTTCCTTTGGCCTCTGTTATGGTCACATGCTTTCCAACGAGCAAGGCGTACTTCTAAGTGAAGGAAGAACGCAGGTTTCCATCATTAAATACTCCAATTTAAGTGAAATTAAGGTCCCCACTGTCAATGCCATTTTACATGAGGCTCTGTTGGTGGACGACCTTCCTTTTAACGCGACTAAAAAAAGTTTCTAAAACTCTAATCGGTAACTCAGCACCGGGAGCAATGGCAGTTGATACCACTTTTTAACCTCTCCACTTTGGGGATCGAAATACTGACCTCCCAGGTTCTGGTGATTACTTACATTTTGAATATCAAGCGATAAAGTGGAAGTGGATTTTGGCCGGTTTCGCTTTAAGCTCAAACGCAAATCAGACCTGAAATAGTTGGGCTGTTGCAACGTAAACGCAAGGCTTTCAATGTACGCTGTCTGACCAAGCTGAACGGATCGCTGAAAGTCGATAGGTGTGTCGCGAAATCCGCCACCGTAAATGGTACGGATATTCAGTCCAAACGTCCGGTTCTTTGCCCAAAGAAACTCCCTGCCTGCTGTAATGCTCACAGCAAAATTTCCGTTAAACCTGGTGTTGCGCAACACACCATCCAACGCTTTGTACTTTGAATCGTACATTGAAGATGAAAATAGAAAGTAGGTATTATTATGAAAAAACTGCTCAAGGGTTAGTTCCAGGCCATAATTTCTTCCAGTGCCTTCGTTTACAAGTGGGTCTGTGATATAGCCTTCTTCAATGACCAACGTTGAAATTGGACTGGATGGATCATCCTTAACAGCAATATTGAATAAATGCTGATAGTACGTTTCGGCTTTCACACGCATATGTTCGTTGATTGCCCGATCGTAAGCCAACACAACATGATGTGATTTATTTAACCCTACTCCCTTATTTGGCTTGGTCACATTACCTTGCGCATCGGTAAACTCAGCTTCATAAACTCCTATGGGCTGGATCTGGCTGTGCAAGCCATAGCCAATACTTACCGATTGCTTCTCGTCCAATTTGTATTTAAGCGATGTCCTTGGCTCCAACGACTGAGAGTGATTGTCAACCAATTGTAGATAGTGAATGCCTGCGTTCAAAGTAAATTTCTCAGAGATTCGATAATTCCACTGGGCGAATAATTGGATGGTTGAAGCCTTACTGTTGGCTGCCAATGGTGTCTCAATAATTTGTGTTTCCTCATTCCGGTCGCGCAAACTTAGATTGTAGAAGTATCTGTTAAAATACACTCCGGATCGCAAGCTGTTCTTGGCGTTAAACCTGTGATTAAGCACTGAACTGGTTGTAAGTTTGCTGTTGTCATATTTCCTTTTGTATTCAAATTGTGGATCATAATTATCATCCAGCCTCAGTACTTCATAGCCATTGCTCGTGCTTGACCACACCACCGAAGACTGGATAAACGTATTGGTTCCTGCGTTAAATACATGCTTCATTCCCGCTGCACCAGAATTTGAAAAATACTTTGAGTTATACCTGTAGTATTCTTCTTCCCATTTCGTGGAGTCCTTTTCCGCATCCTGTTTCTGATCACTCAACCCACCGAAACCAAACAGGGAGAAATTACCCACCTTGTCGGTAGGCAAATAAAAGTGATAACTAAGGTCCTGAAAATTGGTAACTGCATCACCAATATTCACACCCAGGTTGCTTAAAATGCTTAAGGTTGAATACCTGTAATTAACCAGGTACGAGCCACGGTATCCTTCCGCAATTGGACCCTCTACGGCAAGGTCTGTGCCCAAAAAACTTCCTTGCACTGTAAATTCTTTTTTTTCATTATTTCCCCTTCTGAGGTTCAAATCAAAAACACCTGCCAGCGCGTTGCCATATTCCGCAGGAAAAGCCCCGGTTAAGAAATCAGAATTATTCAACAATTGCGAACTCAAAATGGAAACGCCTCCGCCAGAGGTACCCACATTAGAAAAATGGTTGGGATTGGGTATATCTATGCCCTCCATTCTCCAGAGCAATCCATATGGAGAATTCCCCCTGATGGAAATGGCATTGTTGCCGTCATCGGTGGATACTACGCCTGCGTAGGACGTCACCATGCGTGCAGGATCATTTACTGCAGCTGCAAACTTTCTTGTTTCTTCCACAGAGAAGGTACGGACACTCACCGCTGCCATTTCATTCAGCGGTTTATCCTTGTCCACATCCGGAGTAATTACGATCTCATCCATTTGTGTAATGTCTTCCTCCAGCGGAATGGAGAGCACTACTTCCTTGCCGGAATTGACCACAATGTTGGACAGCACTATTTCCTTGTAACCGATGAATGATACCCGAAGCGAAATATTTCCAATAGGAATATTGCTGAGTTTAAAGTTTCCGTCCACGTCAGTTGTTGACCCCACAAGCGGGCTTGTACCAACAACAACCACTGTTGCTCCTGGCAAGCTGTTTTGGGTTACTTTATCAATCACCTGGCCTCGCACCGTTTGGATAAAATTTTGTGCCCCAACGGTGAATGTTATGAGGATACTAATTAATGTGGCTGTGCTAAAACGGATCATTTTACTGTGTTTCATGATCCATAGACAACCTGAGTCCGGATAACCCCTATGCAGTCATAATAAAAAATTAAAGGAATCTGATGCCCACCTTGGCACCCCACCACATTTTCAGGTCATTTCCATTCGAAAAGGTATGCACTTCCCTAATGGATGGTGTAAAGTCAGTAAACAAGACCGGGTTTTCAGCGTAGGCAGGATCGGATAAATATCCATTCAGTGTTGCTCCCGCAGTGATAGAAAAATCTTTTGCCAACTGAAAATCAAGGCCCACATAGAGCTTGCTTAGCAGGCTCGTTGAATGGGTAAAGCTTCCCTTGTTCACATGGTTGGCCGTAAGATCAAAGTTAAGATATATCCCTTTGGTGATTCTTGGCGCGGTGCCTATTCCATAACCGAAAGCCCATACATTTTCCTGAGTGGGTGTAGGAGAAGAAGGTGACAGTGAGCCATCCAGACTCTCAGGCTTCAGGCTTGCCGTTAATATATTATAAAACTGCCTGACTCCGGTTCGAAATGCGGCATTGATATAAAAGACCTCATCCGCTGAAAATTCAATTTTGTGATAGCCCTTGCTCACAAAACTCATAAGTCCCAAGGGAATCCCTTTGATGCTGTCGGCATAGTTGATCAATCCGACCTGGGCTCCGTTGATGTGGTGTGCAAAATTTAAAATACCTGCTGCTTGCGTCCCCCGCATCTGATGTGTTGCTATATTGAACAATCCGGCAAATTGTGATCCTTTATAGTAACTGGGTTGAACGTTAAATAATCCTGCCATTTGCACTCCTTGAGAGGCTCTTCCATTGACATTGAACAAGCCTGCCAACTGGGCTGCGTTGACTGAATCCAGGTTGGCATTGAATACTCCCGCAAATTGCCCACCAACAACTCTCCTTCTGGTCAGGTTTGCCAAGCCAGCCACTTGAACACCGTTTGTTTCTCCGCCCACCGTGTTCAACAGACCAGCCAGTTGGACGTACTGGACATCTCCACGATCAATATTAAAAAGACCACCAAATTCAAGCTTGTTGGTGCCCCGTGAAAACCCCCCCAACACATTTAGAGAGTAACCATTGATAACATTACCACTCAATTTGTGGTTGGTGCCCACAAAAGGAACGAACGAAACCTGGTACTCCCGGTACAATGGATCCTTGATATTATTGACGTTAACACGCCCTTTCTTCTTCAAGAAAATGTTTTTAGTAAATATTTTTTCATTCATGAAGTCCCTTAAAGATTTTCTGTCCGGTTTTGTTAGGGTCACTACTTCTTCCGGAGGAGGGAGTTCCGGTATTGCCACTACGCGTAGGGTATCTCTTACCGGCAAGGATGTTATTGCCGGGGGTGGCTCTGGCTTTAAAAGCATTGTAATAAATTGTGTCTCTTTCGAATTGAGAACAACGAGTGTGTCAAGAAATAATCGCTTACTGAAATACAAGACCGCCTTTTCATCAGGGTTGTCAATGGAAATTTTGAAATATCCAAACTGATCAGTAATGACACCCGTCAAAGAGCTTCTATCATAAACACTGACATCGGGTACTTTTTCCCCCGTCTGTTCATGAATAACATACCCACTGATGGTTGTGGTGTTATTGACAATCTCCTTTCTTGTGGGTGGCACAGCTTTTGTCAAAATAATGTAATTGCCTTTCACTTTGGCGTTGATTGATTCTCCAAAAAAGTCGTTTAGCACTTGTCTTACAGATTTATTGCTATAGGCATTACTCACCAACTGATTGGAGTTGAGTATGGATGGGCTATACGAGAAATTAAATTTCCCTTCCGTTGCCATTTGTGACAGGGCCGCATCCACAGGTTCATTGTGAAATGCAATGGTGATTTTTCGTTCCAAAGGAGGGATGGGTTGACTCCAACAGGCTGAAAAGCAAAAAATGAAAAAAGTAATGAATCTCAGCTTCAAACTCATAAGTCGCTAGTTTCCACAACTGGTTCCATTCAGGACAAAAACATCTCCCTCTTTGGTTAATCTTAATTGCAATGTTTCAGCGATGATCTCAACAAGGTCTTCGATGCGTTCATTCCTGAAAGTAACATTCAGGCGGCAGCTCTTCAGGTCAGGATTACCCAATCTTATCTTGGTGTCATAAACTGAGTTCAGGTCGTTGATAATGGTGGCCAGGTCGGCATTGCGAAAACTGAAAATACCCGTCTTATAGGCAAGTTTGTTGGTGTCTTTTTGTAAAATCCTGGCAAAAGTCTGACTGCTTTTATCGTATATGCCTGTCTCTCCAGCGGTGAGGTTCAATCCCGTATCATTTAATGTGTAGAATGCCACTTGCCCCGTTTCTACGTAAACCTCAATGACAGGGTTTTCAGGAAATGCGTTGACGTTGAATGCTGTTCCGATGTCCTCGATGATAACCCCGTCCGTTTCGATAATAAATGGCTTGTCTCCTTGATGAACAACTTCAAAAAACGCTTCCCCTTCAAGCAACACCTTTCTCTTATTGTTGCGGGGGTTGTACGCATATTGAATCTTAGAATTCCTATTGAGTACTGCCAAGCTGCCATCAGGAAGGGTATCGTTCACTATCTTGTTTTGTGACACGATGGAATGGATTTCATCCGGTGTCTGGAATTGCAGGTACGCGAAATAAACTACACCCACAGTTACAATCAACAAGGCGGCTATTCTCAACACTTGCCAGTAAGGTGGGATGTCAATTGATTTGCCTTTTGACTTATTGATTTTCGATTTGACTTTGACCCATGCTTTGTCTGCATCAAATCGTTGTGAGCCACTGACTTTTTTAGCCCGCTCAAAAATTAAACGGAAGTGATCAAAGTAGGAGCTGTTGTGCTCACTTTGGGCCATCCAATTTTCTAGCTCCTGACGTTCTCCGTCCGTGGCCTCGCCCACGAGGTACTTCCCAATTAAGTCATCGATATGGTCAAATTCCTTTTTCAATCCGATCAATTAATAAATCCATCCATAAGCAGGATCAGCATTGGCAGATATTCTTTAAGCTCTTCTCTCATTATTTTCAATGCCTTTCCGATCTGATGCTCTACTGTCTTTACCGATATATTGAGCTGCGCAGCGATTTCAGCATACTTTAACTCCTCGAACCGGCTCATTTTGAATACCAGTCGACATTGTTCGGGAAGCATCTCCAGTGCATCCCCAATTTTTTGATCCAGCTCAGTAGAAATTACGGCTTGAGAAACTCCTTCGTGCGTGCTGTCACTAACAAAAAGCATTTCAGTTGCGTGCTTCCGCTTGATCCTGTCGTGTTTGATTGCATTGATGCAACTGTTGCGAATGGCTCTGTATAGATAAGCTTTCAGAGAAGATTCAATGTCGATGGAGTCCCGCTTTTCCCATACCTTTAGAAAGGTGGCCTGAACTATTTCTTCGGATTCATCCCGGTCCTGCAAAAAAGTAAAGGCATAGTTGCAGAGTGGTTCATAGTAGGTTTTAAAGATCATCTCAAAAGCGGTTTCGTCTCCCTCCTTGAGCGCTTTAAAACTGGCTGTTTCTACTAACTCCACAGATTTTGGGCGGTTATCTGCGCAATTTACAGTTTTAACGCTCTTGATAAAGACAACCCAACAAGATGGCACCCCTATGGTTTAACAGGGAATAATACACCAGAACAAAAAAAGCCCAGCCTCAAAATGAATTAAAGCTGGGCTTAATGTCTATGAAAGTTGTTTATTTCAGTGCCTCAGTTTCAAATTGATAAACTTTAGCCAAGTCGTTGTTATCGTTGACAGAACATTTGAGATCCTGAATAATCCCATTGTTAATATCATACACCCAACCATGGATATAGGGAAGTTTGTTTTTTGTCCAGGAGTTTTGAATGATCGATGTTTTGCTTAGATCATATACCTGCTCAATCACGTTGAGCTCTATAAACCGATTTTCTTTTGCCACAGGATCTGAAATCGCTTCCAATTCATCCTGATGAAGTCGGTACACATCCTTAATGTGCCTTATCCAATTATCAATCAATCCAAATTGATGATTGCTCATCGCTGCTCGAACTCCTCCGCATCCATAATGACCACACACTATGACATGTTGCACTTTTAATACATTTACTGCATAATCGAGCACGCTCAACATATTCATGTCGGTATGCACCACCATATTGGCAATGTTGCGATGTACAAATACTTCGCCAGGTGCTGCCCCAATGATCTCATTGGCTGGCACGCGACTGTCAGCACAACCAATCCATAACAATGGCGGTTTCTGCCCTTGCGCCAATTTGCTAAAATAAGCTGGATCACTGTCGAGCATTTGGTTAACCCATCTGCGGTTGTTCTCTAAGAATTTATTATATAATTCCATTTAGGTCGACTTATTTAGTTATGAATTGACTCTTTAATTTTGCTTTTGCTTGTGGTTTCTCCTCCTTCTTTTTTCTTCAGGTTTGCTTTAAGCCATTCGGTGGCTTTAGAAAATTCTTTAAAGCAATGCGACTCGGGGACCAAATCAGGTATGATGCCCAATTTCTTGAATTGATCTTTCACATTATCCCTCAATCCACTAAAAATTACCCAAGTGTTGTTGCTTTTGAGATCACGAATAACGTCCATCAAGGCATACATTCCCGATTGATCGGCAAAAGACAAATGCTTAAACCTGAATACCACCGCTTTCATGTTGTGTGCTTTGCTAAATTGCTCCTGGAACTTAGAGGAAAAACCAAAGAACAGTGGACCATGAAACTCTTGTATAAATACCTGATCGGCATGATGCGAATTACTCAAATTTTGAATGTGATGATCCTCTTCATCAGGATGATCATCAACCGGGTCCATGGTGCTGGCTACCACACCTTGTTCAGCTGCCTGCCTTACAAAAAACAAGGCAGACAATACCAGACCAACCCCAACCGCCCAAAGCAAGTCAATGAATACCGTCATGAGTACCACCACTATTTTTACAGCTGCATCAGCTTTTGGCACTTTCAATAAGTCACCCAATCCTTTATAATCAATGATTCCGATGCCTACAGTAATTAATATTCCGGCCAACACGGCCAAAGGTATTTCCTGTGCATATTTCCCTAAGCCCAGCAATACAATGAGCAGAAATACACCATGAATAACTCCGGATAATCTGCTTTTCCCTCCTGACCTCACATTCACAACGGTTCTCATTGTTGCTCCTGCTCCGGGTATGCCACCCATCAATGCCCCCATCATGTTGCCAAGCCCCTGACCCACCAATTCACGGTTGCTGTTGTGCTTTGTTCTGGTGATGTTGTCAGCAACCACGGATGTAAGCAAGGAGTCTATGGATCCAAGAGCAGCCAATGTGATGGCTGGAGCTAGGATGAGTGCCAGCGTGGAAACATTGAGGTCGGCAAAAATGCCAAAGTTGAGGTGGGGGATTCCCTTAGGTATATCTCCAATTTTCGGGATATCCATAGTAACGAAAAAAGGGATGAATGACACCACCAATAGTGCAACCAAGGTACTGGGAACCGCTTTCGTAATTCGGGGGAATAGGTAGATAATGCCAATCGTGAGCGCTCCTAATAAAAATGCCGACCAGTTCATATTTTGAAGTGGCGTCATAAAGTGGGTGAATACGTCAACAATTTTTCCCGGAGAAGAATGCCCCACCAATGGGAACAACTGCAGGATAATGATAATCAATCCAATTCCGCTCATAAACCCAGAGACCACCGGATAAGGAATGAATTGCACCATTTTCCCAACCTGGGTAAGGCCAAATACAATTTGTAAAACGCCCGCCAGGAAAAATGTAAGCATAACTATCGCCAGTCCTTCTTCCACACTTCCTGCAGAGGCCATAGCAGCCGCAGCAATTCCCGTAGAGACTACCGTCATCGGTCCGGTAGGACCGCTGATCTGAGTGGGCGTGCCACCAAATATAGCAGCCACAATACCTACAGCAATGGCACCATACAGTCCGGCTTCTGCGCCCAATCCGGATTGAACACCAAATGCCATGGCCAAAGGAAGCGCCACTATACCTGCTGTTATCCCCCCAAATAGATCGCCTTTAATATTAGAAGCATTAAGAAATTTCATATTCACAATAGTTGATTAAACAGTAATTGAACACTGTCCTTTTGAAGAAAAATAAGTAGAGAATTCGGAAATGAAATCCGATTCAGAAAATATTATCACCGGGGTGGCGGAGTATGGATATTTTGTGGATTGGAAACAAAGCCGACCCCCGACTTGCGCAAAGCGCGGCTAACAAACGAATGATTTGACACTTGCTCAGAAACTAATTCCCTTGCACTATCATCATCGTCTTCTTCGCCCGGGAACTGAGATCCAAACCTTTTCTTTGCATCTGTATCTTGACCATTCCCTTCAGCATTGCCATCGAATAATTGTACTGTTACTGTAGTTAACTCCACTACACAATCTCCTGCAGAAGCCTTTGTCGCAAAGCAGATGCCGAAAGCAAAGCCAAAGAGGTATATGGCTAAAGCCACTTTATGCACATTTAAGGAACGCTGATGCACCATAGGAAAACAAAGATACTGTTTTTAGACCGAAATTCTTCATTTCTGAGTTGTCCCCAATCAAACGGGCAAGACCACATTTGGTTTGGTTAAATGTGTTAACGCGCCCCTATCGATAGGCTAGCCCATAGGGATAACAGGTAAAATAAGTTTTGATGGATACTTTTTGGAATGATGAATGGTGTTGGTGGCAGGTTGTAAATTTTTTTCAGTTGCAATTTCTGTTCCTGTATTTGGATTTGGATCATAATGCGGTGCCTTGCTGCTGGTGATCTGCAACCTTATGCGATGGCCCTTCTTAAACACATTGGCAGTGTACAATTGTCCGATCTTGATTTTATAAATTTCTCCTGCCTTCATCAACTCCTGATGGCTGAAGCCATTCCTATACCGCATGCGGAGGTAGCCTGCATCCAATCCTGAAAGATTGATAGATTTTCCATCTGGATAAACATCTGTGAGTGTGATTGAAAAATCGGTATCGCGTGCGCTGGAGCTGACATACAGCTCAGCAACCACTTCGCCAATTATTTGAAGGTCATTTTCCAATGGCGCTGAGGTGTACACGATCACATCTTTTCGACTTTCGTTATCGCGTTGATCATAGGGGTAAGATTTCTCGAACGAAATATCCCAATAGGGATTGGTCGGGTCAAAGATGTAACTGTCGCTCTTCTCTTCGGTTGGAATACTGGTGTTGATTGTGCCATCCGATTTGTCGGCAGTTGCATTTCCATTGCTATGCAAATAATAATCTGTAGAGATGGCATTTTGAATGGGCCATGTACTTTCTGCGCGCCATTTGTTGGCCCCCATTACAAATACACTTACCGGTGGGAGCTTGCTTTGATTGGGGATCCCTTTCAAGTGTTCATCAAACCAGGCGAGAAGTTCAGAATCGTAATCCAGGCCTGCCGATTCATAAAACTCCATTTCACCAAAACGTGTTTTGCGGGTGTGCAATGAAGTATGATTCCATGGACCTAAAATCAGCTTTGTATTTTTCTTAGCCTCTGAACTTCCTCCTTCTTCCATCATCTTGCGGAAGCCGCGGGTGGCGCCCTCAGGCCCGTAGCCCGCATCATACCATCCACTTAATAGAAACACAGGCACCTTCATGTTCTTGAAATCATTTTCTACGTTCACAAATTCCCACCAACCTGTTTGATCCGGATGTTTTAGCCATTCATAATATTCAGGTCCGTATTTTTTTAGAATGGGAAGATCCATTAATGGTCTGAAACTGTACCATTTTCTGCGATCGCTTTTTACCCATTCATCGTAAGCCACTTCATCATCCCATGGGCCAGATGTATCATTCGCTTTTTTCCGTTTGTCTGCAAAAATCAATGGCATGAACCAATCCAGCCATGGCATGGAGAACGCACCACCATAATAAAAAAAGTGATGACTACTGATGGGCGTCATCTCCGGTGCAGCTGCTTTGAGATGTGGCGGGTTTTGTGATAGTGCCAGCCACTGTACTATACCAGGATACGACCCTCCGTATGTCCCTACATTCCCATCGCAATAGTTGGAAGTGCCCACCCATTCGATCACATCATATCCATCTTGTTTTTCATTTTTGTAAGCAACAAACTCACCTTCACTTCTATATCGGCCTCTAACATCAACCAGAAAGACTGCATAGCCTTGCTTGGCCGCTTTCAAGGGAAACTGAGCATAAGAATCATAGTCGTCAATGCCATAGGGTGTGCGGTAAATAATAGCGGGAAACTTTCCTGCTTGATCAGGTCTATATACAATTGCACCTAACTTAATGCCATCGCGCATGGGGATTACTATCTCTTCGCGGATTACGTTTTGAGGATGCTGAGCGCTTAACTGAATGAGACAAAGACTTGTTGAGAGCAATAAGGCAAATCGCATGGTGAATCGATTAAGAGTTGATTTATCCGATCTGGAAATTACCCAAAAAGGCCAACAAAATAAAAAAGGGAGTCATTAAACAACTCCCTCAGAAATCTTTTGTATTCTAAATCTTACTGCGCCATCTGTGCGATCTTACCTAAGGGTATCGCATTGGCCAATCCCTGAATTTCATTCTCATTGGTATCCGTCATCTCCAGCGTGAACAAGGTATTGTTCATAGGAATTTGCAGCGTATAGCCGGTCCTTCCCGTCTCGGGGTTTTCATTTCTGTTTAATACTGATTTATACCCCTGCACCTTCACCACCTTTTGCGTACCATCACCGGAGTTACCAATAAACGGAATGGCCAGTATGGCATTGATGGATGTTATCAGGGGCGAATTATTGATGATATCAATTTTAGCGGTATTGAGTTCTGTACCATAGCCCCGATGTACGAACAGGCCCCCTCCCATTCCAGCGGAACTTCCAGTCACGTTGTCTTCCTTATCATTGTAGCTGAGCGCTCCCAGCTTGGTGGGCAGTTGCTTCAGAATTTCCTTACCAATCACCACATCCAACTCATGCAGTGCCTGCTCCAGGGCAAATCGGGTGTTTTTCAAATCACCTGATGCGTAAGAAGCTTTTGCACTGGCCACATTTTTGTCAAAGTCCTGAGCCATTACTGGGATGGAAAGACTAAATACGAACAGGGTTAATATATTTTTCATAAATCAGTTCTTTTTATT
>CAYNCP010000016.1:0-1158 GCA_964395905.1 uncultured Ohtaekwangia sp. | reverse complement strand
TCAGTTCTTTTTATTGTTCACCAAGCATTTTTTTGATCCCGTCAATATCCACCGTTTCAGCAGCCTTCATCATGTCAGGCTCGGTGGCAAAATTGACCCCTTCAAATACAATGAGCGATGATTGCCCAATGGGCACACTAAGCTTATATCCACTTCCTTCGTTGTATTCTATGATTGCCCGGTTGCCTTTCAGTTTGGTTTGTTTCCAGTTTTGCTCCCCGCCAGTCGTTTGAGAATAGCCCCCGCCCGACATGTACATGTTCAGGGCAGACATCCACATGGCATTGTTGGCGACAATCACCCTGAACTCTTTATCATTGTTGTCATTGTACTCTCGTTGAATGGTTAAACCTACCCAGCCGTAACCCGTGCTTGTCACCTGGTCTTGTGAAGGATCCATGTTAAGTCCGCTTATCGACTCAGGCAATGATTTCAACACCTTGTCTCCGATTTCCATTTCTACACCCAGCATGGCCTGTTGAATAGAATACCTGGCATCGCCATAACTTCCGGTCTTATAGGCGCTTTGGGCATCGCTAATATTTTGATTGACATCTGGTGGTGTAGTGATCAGGCCGCCTCCTGTATTATTGCTAGGATTATTCCCACTATTGCCGGGCGAGCCCGGGCCTCCAGGCGCATTGGGGTTATTTGGTTTATCGCCTTCAAGTCCAAGCTTTTTTTCAAGTGCTTTCTCGGCTTTGTTGGATGCTTTTTGCTTGATTTTATTCAGGATTTGTCCGGAAGCAGGCGCCAGCCCCATCGAAAAACCAATCCCGGCCGCAATAAGGATTTTAAAAATTTTCATACTATCAATTTATCAATAGTTTCTACATCAAAGTTAATAAATTAGATGATCTAAAATTGTGCAGAATGGATCAATAATGGCCAATTATTGGGTACAGTTGCATCTTAACAAAATATCATTGAAAGACTATAAAAAATATTTCATCATCCCTGCTCCACCTGAAGACGTGTTTCTGGCACTTACTAACCCCGCCACCATTCATTTGTGGACAGGCGAGCCGGCCGAAATGTCAACCCAACCTGGATCTGAGTTTTCACTGTGGGATGGAAGCATCACGGGCAAAAATCTGGAGTTCATTAATGGCAAGAAGATCGTACAACAATGGTATTTTGGTGATCAGCAAGAAGACT
>CAYNCP010000015.1:27935-61189 GCA_964395905.1 uncultured Ohtaekwangia sp. | reverse complement strand
GGCCGTTTCGATGACTTTTTGAACATCGATGGCTTTCTCTGTGATTTTAATCATGACTTTTGGGGTTGCGTGAAACAACGATTAATTGATGATTGAATATAATACTTGTACCCGTGACTTCAAATGATATTTCTCACAATTGAACACCTGATTTTTACCCGCCACTTACGGGGGGGATCAGGGCTATTTCATCGCCTTCAGCGAGGGTATTTTCGTCCATTGCATAGGCATTGTTTACCGCAATCATCAATGAGTTAAGGGATTTAATAGCTGGATAATTCTTTTCCAGTGCCGCCCTAAGGTCGGCCACCGTGTTGCCATCCAATTCTATTACTGCCACTTTCCCCCCAAGAATGTCTTTGGTTATGCCAAATGCTTTCACGGTATACTTCATTGTCAACTACTTCGGTTAAATGCGACCTGAATTTCTTACTTTTATGTTCAATATCTAAGGTTAGTGCCTTCAAAGTAAAGAAATTGTCCTGATCGGGCAGGGGAATGGTTGCAAATGATTGAACTTTCTTTCTATGTTATTCGATAATCACGGCAGACAAATCAACTATGTGCGGATAGCGGTAACAGACCGTTGTAATCTGCGCTGCTTTTATTGTATGCCTGAAGAAGGTATAGTATATATGCCCAAAAAGGACCTGCTGACCTTTGAAGAAATAGTAAGATTGGTTTCGCTCTTGGCTACTATGGGCATCTCAAAAGTGAGATTTACCGGTGGAGAGCCGTTTGTGCGTAAGGACTTCATTTACCTGGTAAACCGAATTTCAAAAGTTCCTGGAATAACAAATATCCATCTGACCACGAATGGCGTTCTTACTGCACCCTATATTACCGATTTAGTAAAGGGTGGAGTCAAATCTGTGAATTTAAGTCTGGATACGCTTGACAAGGAAAGATTCAAATCGATAACTCGAAGGGATGAATTTGAAAACGTGATGAATACACTGCAACTGCTGATTCAAAACAAGATCAAAGTGAAGATCAACGCTGTAGTGATGGAGGGAAAAAATGTGGATGACATACTCTCGCTGGTGGAGTACACCAGGAACAATCCAGTATCAGTGAGATTCATAGAAGAAATGCCATTTAACGGAGCAGGTAGTCATTACCCTCAACTCAAGTGGACCTATAAAAAAATAATTGAGCATATCATCGCTGCGTATCCGCATTTGAGAAAACTGCAAGATGAACCCAGCTCCACATCATACAATTATCACATAGATGGGCATCAAGGAGATATAGGAGTAATTGCAGCTTTTAGCAGAACATTTTGTGGTACCTGCAACAGAATACGTGTTACCGCTCAGGGTACGTTAAAGACCTGTCTTTACGATGAAGGAGTGCTCGATATCCGAAACCTGATGCGATCAGGAGCATCTGATGAAGCGCTGAGAAAAAAACTTCAAACTGCTTTTGCCAACCGGGCTAAAGATGGCTTCGAGGCAGAGCGACAAAGAAAAAGTGGAGTTGGTGTTTCAGAATCGATGTCGACTATTGGGGGATAGACTGCCTGGTCTCATTATTTAACCTTAAAATTCTTTTAATATGAAGCTTATTTTATCAGCTGCCTGTCTTTTCATTTCTTTTGGAGTATTGAGTCAGCGAAAAGTGAACCCCATAATCAAAAGCTTTGGAGGTATTTACGACTTACCATTTGCAGAAGAAAAGGTTGACCCTTCTTTGGATTATAATATTGTGGTAGAGGTGGTTACCGTCAACAATGGGCCGGACGAAATCAATTGGGCCTTAAACAATGTGGCAAGAATGTTGAACCTGCACGCCATGGCGGGTGTACCCAGGGAAAAACTTCATGTGGTGCTTGGTATTCACGGTGGTGCTGCTTTTTCTGTGATGGATAATGAAGCATACCGCAAGAAATACAACACAGACAATCCCAATCTGGAGCTCTACAAAGCACTTGAGGAGGCAGGTGTTAAAATGTTTGTGTGCGGGCAGTCTTTGCTGGCTCGTGACATCAACCAAGACAGGGTGGTGCCGCAGGTTAAAATTGCATCTTCGATGCTTACTACCATGACCACATATCAGCTTAAAGGATATGCCCAACTCGTATTTTAAACTCAGATATGGCTAAAACCGACCGAAATGAGCAGTTTTCTTAGGTTACAAGCATCCTTTTTGAGTTATTTACTACCGTGAAAATATGTGTACTTGCTGTTTTCGCGCTATTAGTAGGCATAACTAATGCTTCTTTTGCCCAGCGTGGAATTATAACTAAGGCAGCCGTTGGGAATACCGTAATGGACCCCAATCAGGACGGGTATGTCTCACAGACTGCTGCTGGCTTCTCTAACGATGGCTACTACGTTGATGAGTTTGAGATTCCGATGTTTGGTATACCTATAGTTGGAGACGGAGATGTGCTCAATGATAATCAGGCAGGCCCTAATTGTGGCACTACTGATCTTACCGTAGACAATCAGGGATTTTCTGTTTATGGTGTGCTGGATAATAATGGCAATCTGATTTTTCGTTTCAGAATTGGTGATAGCAATCCCAGCGTAGAGGCCTATACCATACTTATTGATTCCGATGGAAAGATCGGACCAGATGACCCCAATGCGACACCTAATAACCCTGGATTTGAAATAGACATCACACTCATCAAAAATGCCAGTAAAGGCGTGTATATCTACAATATTGATGGAATAGAAAGTTGTCCCACCCCAGAATTCAACTACTCCTATGCATCAAATTTTCAAATCGCTGTAGCCGACATTGTGAGCTGCGGCACTCCTGATTATTTCTACGATTATTTCATTCCGTTTAGCGACTTACAAGCCAGGTTTGGAATATCTGGCTTAACTGAAATGCGTTTTGTGGCCGTAACAAATATTTCAGCTACCTGCGCAATGGCCGGAAAAATTTCAGACGTGGGTGGAGTCGATGACGGAGAATATGGTGGCTGCAACACATGCGCGTTTTTGGATCTGGTGAACAATCAATGCCCAACCGCTATTCAGGATTTATGCCCAACGTGCCAGGGATTCCTTACGGGAGTTACGCCTAAACCCACCATTAATACTCCACTTAAAGTTGGCGAGTTTAGCGCTTCGGGTACTACAGTTCCTAATGCTGAAATTTTTGTTGACGTTTATGATGTTGCCAGGGTATTGAAGGATCAGCAAACAAACACAGCCAATGCGGCCGGTGATTGGATAGTTAATTTAAGCGTATCCCTGCAACTTGGAGATTCAGTGACTGCAAAAGCCAGGGCTCCAGGCTTGTGTTCCTCCGGCTCTTTAAGTTCCGGGGCTTCCTTTACCATTGTTACCCTCAACGAACCTCCGGTGCTGGATGGGGGAAGTGCTGTTCTGGTCTATAATGAAAATGATCCCCCATTAAGGATCAATGGGGCGCTTACCATCACTGATTCTGATGATACCGAAATTGAAAGCGCCACTGTGGTGATTTCAAATAACTACGTCTCGGGGCAGGACCTGCTAACGTTTACTCCAATAACCGGAGTCAGCGGTACATTTAATCCGGGTACAGGCACAATTAATTTTACAGGAACCGCAACATTAACAAGTTATCAGACCTTGCTGAGGAGTGTTCACTATAGTAATAGCAGTGAAAATCCCAACACGGCACAGCGAACCGTAACCATGGTGGTGAATGATGGCCTGGATGACAGCAATATTTTTAGTCGCCTCATCAACGTGGTCAATATCAATGACGCTCCGGTAGCTGTTAACGATTCAGGGGTTACCAATGAGGATACACCAGTTACCCTGCTAAATATTACGGCCAATGATACAGACGTTGATGGCACCATAAATCCGGCCACAGTTGACCTTGATCCGGCAACTGGCGGAATTCAAAATACTTTTACCAATGTGCAAGGAACATGGAGTGTTAATGGAGCAGGAGATGTTACCTTTTCTCCGGCCCTTAACTTCAATGGTCTTGCCGTGCGAAGTTACACGGTGCAGGATAATCAGGGGGCTGTATCTTCACCGGCCAACATTTCCATAACTGTCAATCCTGTCAACGATCCTCCGGTGGCCACCAACGACAGCGGCACCACCATAGAAGATACTCCTGTGACACTATTGAACATTACATCTAATGATACGGATGTGGATGGAACAGTAAATGCAAGTACTGTAGATCTTGATCCGCTTACAGTTGGTATACAGAACACATTCACCAATGCACAGGGAAGTTGGGGGGTCAACGCCTCAGGAGATGTGACATACACACCAACATTAAATTTTAATGGTCTGGCTACCATTAATTATACCGTTAATGACAACTTGGGTGCCACATCTGCCCCGGCAAGTATTAGCATTAACGTTACACCTGTAAATGATGCGCCAGTAGCTGTTAATGACAGTGGCGTTACTAATGAAGATACCCCTGTCACCTTGTTGGCGATTACCGCCAATGATACGGATGTCGATGGCACAGTTAACCCGGCTACGGTGGATCTGGATTTATTGACAGTAGGAATACAAAACTCAAGCACCAACGCCTTTGGCAGTTGGAGCGTAAACGTATCGGGTGATCTCACCTATACTCCGCTTTCGAATTTTAACGGTATAGCCACTAAACAATACAGGGTTAATGATAACCAGGGAACTACATCCAATGCGGCAACCGTAACTATTACTGTCAATGCTGTCAATGATCCTCCTGTTGCTAATGATGATTCGGGCATCACCAATGAAGATACTCCTGTTACTTTACCAAATGTCACAACTAATGACACCGACATCGATGGTACAGTTGATGCAGCAACGGTTGACCTCGATCCCGCAACTGGCGGCATCCAAAATGCATTTGTAACGGCAGAAGGCAACTGGTCTGTCAATGGATCAGGAGATGTCACCTATACCCCTGTCTTGAATTTTAATGGTGTAGCAATCGTCAATTATACAGTTAACGATAATTTGGGTGCCACATCACCCCCGGCAACGATCACGATCACTGTCAATTCAGTTAATGATGCTCCGACTGCAGTGAATGACAACGCGGTAACCAATGAGGACACACCCTTAACTTTTAATGTAACGGGTAATGATACCGACCTGGATGGCACAATAGACAATACGACAGTTGACCTGAATCTGAGCATCGGAGGAATTCAAAGTACATTTTCAAATGCACAGGGTACATGGAGTGTAAATGCAAGTGGAGATGTAACCTACACTCCCTTTCTGAACTTTAATGGTGTTGCTGTTATTAGTTATACGGTGCGGGATAACCAGGGAGCAACTTCCTCATCAGCTTCCATCACAGTAACGGTGAATGCAGTAAACGATCCTCCAGTAGCCAATGATGACAGTGGCACAACATTTATTGACACGCCAGTGACTTTAGTCAACGTTACCGCTAATGATACGGATATAGATGGTACTGTTGATGCCTCTACGGTAGATCTGGACACAGGAACGCCCGGTATCCAAAATGCCCATGTAACGGCAGAAGGAAATTGGTCAGTTGATGGCAGTGGCAATGTTACTTTCACGCCTGTGCTGAGTTTCTCAGGAACAGCAGCGATTACTTATACCGTGAACGACAATGGAGGTGCTACTTCCGGCTTGGCCAACATCAGCATTGATGTCAGCGGCACTGATCCAATGACTACTCCTCCAGTGGCTAACAATGACAATGGATCAACGGATGAAGATACTCCTGTAACTTTTAATATTACAGCAAACGATACGGATGCCGATGGCATTAACACAGCAACAGTAGATTTGAATTTGAATGTTGCCGGTATCCAAAATACCATCACCAACGCGCAAGGTACATGGAGTGTCGATGTGGTTGGCAACCTGACCTATACCCCAGCACTGAATCTAAATGGTATCGTTACAAAACAATATACCGTTCAGGACAACGTGGGTTTAACTTCCAATGTCGCCACGGTGACCATCACGGTGAATGCAATCAATGATCCGCCCGTTGCTGTAGCGGACAATGGGTCTACCAATGAGGATGTACCCGTTACCTTACCCAACATTACGGCCAATGATACTGATGTAGACGGAACGGTTGATGCCGCTACTGTGGATTTGGAACCATCTGTCGCAGGCATACAAAATACCTTTGTGGATGCACAAGGGTCCTGGTCAGTAAATGGCACTGGTGAATTGACATTTGCTCCCGCATCAAACTATAATGGAATTGCCACAAAAGATTATACGGTCAATGACAACCTGGGAGCGACATCAAATATTAGTCTGATATCTATTACCGTCAATGCAGTCAATGATGCACCTGTTGCAGTCGATGATGTTGGCGTAACAGATGAGGATAATCCAATTACGCTTATAAATATTACCGCCAACGATACGGATGTAGATGGTACGGTCAACGCAGCCACAGTAGACCTCAATCCAGCGTTGTCAGGAATACAGAATGTCTTTATCAATGCACAAGGCAATTGGTCTGTGAATGCTTCCGGTGATGTAACCTTTACGCCTGCACTTAATTTTAATGGAGTCGCCATCAGAAGCTATACGGTGAATGATAATTTGGGTGCTGTTTCCTCTCAGGCGAATATCACCCTCACCGTTAATTCGGTTAATGATGCCCCGGTGGCCACTGATGATAGTGGAACAACATCGGAAGATTCGCCTGTAACCTTGACTAATGTAACCACAAATGATACTGATGTGGATGGCACTGTTGATGCCGCTACCGTTGACCTTGATCCTGCTACAGCCGGAATTCAAAATACATTGACAGATGTGTCGGGGGATTGGGCAGTTAATGTTACTGGAGATGTCACCTTCACCCCTGCTTTCAATTTCAACGGATTGGCAAGTCGAAGTTACACAGTAAATGATGATATGGGGGCTACTTCGTTGCCAGCCAATATCAATATCACAGTGGGTGCAATTAACGATGCCCCGATAATTACTGATGACAACGGAGTAACAGATGAGGACACACCCGTTACCTTGTTAGACATTACAGCCAATGACATCGATGTGGACGGTACGGTGGATGTGACAACCGTGGATTTGGACTTGTTGTCAGCAGGCATCCAAAATTCAGCCTCTAATGCTTTTGGTACCTGGAGTGTAAATTCTTCAGGAGACATCTTATTCACGCCACTAATGAATTTCAATGGAGTGGCAATCAAGCTATATCGTGTTAATGATAATCAAGGCGCTACATCACTGTCAGGCACCATTACCATTGTGGTAAATGCTGTGAATGATGCGCCAGAGGCCTCGGATGATGCAGGTACCACTAATGAAGATACTTCGATAACCCTATTGGATGTAACTTCCAATGACACAGACGTTGATGGTTCATTGGACCCCGCTACTGTTGATCTTGATTTAGCCACCCCGGGCATACAAAGCACTTTTGTAAATGGAGAAGGCAATTGGTCTGTCAATGGTTCAGGGGACGTTACTTTTGTACCCACTTTAAACTTTAATGGAACTACCTCCATTAATTATTTGGTGAATGATGATCAGGGAAGTCCATCCACCTCAGCGGTTATCACCATAGTAGTCGAGCCCGTTAATGATCCACCGGTACTCACCGATTTATTTTTCAGCACAGACGAAGAAGTTCCTTTAAATGGAAGTGTTTTTCATTTGTCTGATTCAGATGTGGAGGGCACATTATTGTCTGCTGACACTTCACCGGCAGTTGAGCCGGCCAACGGAGAAATAGTAATCAATGAAGACGGAACTTTTGTTTACACGCCAGGACCTTTGTTCAGTGGGCAAGAGTTAGTTGAGGTAAGTATTTGTGATGAGGGCATTCCTTTACCATCTGCCTGCGCCACAAAACTGATTACCATCACTGTTATACCAGTCAATCACCCTCCTGATTTATTCATCAATGGAGAACCTGGTGGACTATTACAAACCAGCACGGATGAGGATACACCCTTGGTAGTTTGCTTTGAAGCCGTAGATCCGGATGGTGATGATGTAGTATTGAATTCGGTGGTGAATCTACAAGGCGGGGGTTCACTTACCGTATATCAGAATATTGAATTTTGCTTTGAATTTATACCTGCGAAAGATTTTAATGGACTAGCCATTTGGGAAGTGTCTGTATGTGATGACAGGACGCCCAGCTTGTGTGGTATAGTAACTATTGAAATTGATGTGCTTCCCGTAAATGATCCACCAACCGCGGTAAGGGATTCGATCAATGTTTTACGCAATGTCATTTCTTTCGGCAATGTGATGGAAAACGATTTTGATATCGAAGGAGATGGTTTTGTTGCGGATGGCACTCCTGTGTTGATGCCTTCACATGGAGTGGCTATTCTGAGTTCAGATGGCAGCTTCAGTTATCAGTCAGATGTCACATTCAGGGGAATTGATTCTTTGGTTTATCAAATTTGTGATGACGGCATTCCGCAACAATGCGCACAAGGCACTTTGATCATTGTGGTTGGAGATCTTCCATTGCGACCTTATGAAGGAATAACCCCTAATGGTGACGGGGACAATGACTACTGGCAGATTGATGGAATTGATTTTTACACAGAAAACAAAGTCCGGGTATTTGATCGCTTCAACAATTTGGTTTTTGAAATGCCAGGCTACAACAATGAAAACAAAGTGTGGAAGGGTGACGCGAACCGTGGAATCGTTACCGGTGGCCTCCCTGAAGGGACCTACTTTTATAATATTGATTTGGGCGATGGCAGCCCTCCTGTGAGTGGATTTGTCGTATTGAAAAGAAAATGATGCGCGTTAGCCTGTCGATATTATTAGTATCCATCGTGTGTGGCACCGTCTCTAAGGCCCAGCAACAAGCCACCTATGCACAATACATGTTCAATGGCATGGCAATCAATCCTGCCTATGCAGGAAGTCATGGAGCATTGAGTGCAAGCCTCTTGACAAGATTTCAAAATGTGGGTTTGGATGGTGCGCCCAATACCCAAACTTTTTCTGCACACTCGCCTTTGGTCAATCAAAGAATGGCAGTCGGATTGATGGTGATACATGACAAAATAGGTGTTATCGGTCAGACCGGTGTCAATGGTGTCTATGCCTACCGCATTCCGATGCGAAAAGATGCCAGCTTTTCATTCGGTCTTCAGGCTGGGTTGGGCATGTACAATGCACGTTATTCTCAGCTGGATACGTATAACCAAAATGATATTTTGTTTGCTGAAGATGTCCGCCAAACCCGACCCAATTTCGGGGCTGGCCTGTTTTACAGTTCTGTTTCCTGGTATGCCGGGGTTTCGATTCCGCACATGATCAATAATGTTTTTACGAGAAGCACCAATTTCAAAACGGTGAAGCAGGCGAATCCTATCATCCTGACCGGAGGCTATGTGTTTACGATTAATCCCATGATTAAAATCAAACCTAATTTTTTGTTCAAGGTGGTGGATGACCGCCCGGTGGAGTTGGACATTAATGCCCATTTACTTTTTGATGAGGTGTTATGGGTGGGCATGTCCTACAAGTTTTCTAATGCATTTACCATGATGACGGAATTACAGGTTACGGATCAGTTGAGATTTGGTTATGCGTATTCGGTAACTACGGGTTTATTGCGAACAGCAGAGCTTGGTTCACACGAGATATTATTGAATTATAGATTCCAATTTAATTTAAAAGGGGTAGTGACACCGCGATATTTTTAGGCATGAAGAAGATCAGCTTTTTTCTTTTGGTTATTGCCAGTACGCAGCTTCACGCGCAGAGTTCAAACATCAGTACGCTTTTCCTGAGCTCGTTTGAGAAAGCGGAACGCATGTACCAGCATTTGGCCTATCGCAATGCCCTCGAACTTTATCGCTACGCAGTGGAGCGTAATCCTGAGAATTACCTGGCGCGCCAGCGAATCGCAGAATGTCATTTTCGGCTTGGCAACATTCCGGAAGCTGAAATTACCTATGCAGAGTTGGCCAACCTACCCCAGGGTGATCCCATTTATAAGTACCAGTATGCTCAGGTGTTGAGCATTCAAGGCAAATATGGAGACGCTGAAAGATGGTTTGCCGAATATGCCAAAGCACAGACGGATGATCCAAGAGCAAGTGCAAAATTGGATTTCATCTATTCCCTCAGTTATTATTTCCGTGACTCGGTATTGTATACGATTTCTAATGAGCTGTACAACAGCGATCAGTCTGATTTTGCCCCTCATTATTACCAGGACAAAGTCGTGTTTGTCTCAGCCAGGGACAGGGATCTGTTTGTAAAAAAGAAATCTTTGTCTGCTGTCAATGAAGATGAATCCCATCTTAATGTTTTTATGGCGCCAAAGTCATCCGCTCTGACTGAAAAGGATGTGGTTCCTTTCTATGGGAGTCATCTCAACTCAGTGCTGCATGATGGACCAATTGTCTTTTTTGACAATCAAAAGCAGTTGGCCTTTACGCGCAACAATACCCGCAATGGTAAACCCTACGTAAATAAACAAGGAAGGATCAATTTGAAGATATTTTTTGCCAGCCTTGGCAATGACGGTCAATTGAAAAAAGAATCGGAGTTTCCGTATAATGATGATGAATATTCCACCGGCCATCCCTGGGTTTCAGAGGATGGAACAGTCATGTATTTTGCTTCAGACATGCCGGGTGGCATCGGAGGGGTGGATTTGTATCAATCCCAAAACATCAATGGCAAATGGTCGAAACCAGTTAACCTTGGACCCAAGGTAAACACATTGGGAGATGATCTTTATCCATATGTGGCCAACGATAGCGCGTTGTATTATTCTTCCAACGGGCTGGGCGGCTTGGGAGGCCTCGACATTTTTGTCAGCTACAAGGGAAAAGATAAACAGTTCGGGTTGCCATCCAATTTAGGTTTTCCGCTTAACACATCTTTTGATGATTTCGCTTTGATCCTTGATGAGTCGGGAAGGGAGGGATTATTTTCTTCCAATCGACCGGGAGGGAATGGCTATGATGATATTTATAAGTTCAAGGTCAAATCCTTTTTTCTTATTGGGAAAGTTGTGGATCGTTTGGATTCGGTAACAACAATTTCTGGAGCTGAAGTGACCCTGTTGGATGCAGCCGGAAACAAATTGACGAGTGCCACAAGCAATGATAACGGTATTGTCCACTTTGATCTGGCATTTGATATGGATTATGAACTAACTGCGGCCAAGGAAGAATATTCGTGGTTGGATACACTGGCTTACTCAACATTTACCAGGTACATGGGCGGAGACAGCGTGCTGATCCCATTGTGGAAGCATTCCTTATTTGCAAAAGGGAAAATATATAGTAATGAAACACAAAGTATTTTGCCGGGCGCAAGTGTTAAGATAGATAACCTTACTGATGGCACCTCTGAAACCGTGGTGGTTGATAGCTTGGGAGAATATTCGTTTAAGCTTGAGCCAAACAAAAAATATCACATCTCCTCCTTCAAAGTGGGACACCTGGACAAAAGTTTTAACCTCAATACAAGGGATATTTTTCGCGGAGAATTACTAAATGACTTCTTGCTGGAAGAGATTTTTGAAGAAAAAGCCGTAGTGCAATTTGATTTTGACAAATCAGAACTTAAGCCGGAGGGCGTGAGTTTGCTTAACCCGTTGTTGAAAACATTAAATCGCAAGAAACAATCTACGCTAAACATCGGGGCGCATGCCGATTCCTATGGCACACATCAATACAATCAACAACTTTCTGAACGCAGGGCCAAAGCCGTTGTTGATTACTTTGTGAACCATGGGATTGCCCGTTCACGCATTGTAGCCAGGGGATTTGGCGAAGAACTATTGCTCAATCACTGCAGTGAGGGTGCTGATTGTACCGAAGAGGAGCACTCCCTCAATCGAAGAGCCGAGGTTAAAGTTCAGCTGCCTGAGTAGATCTTTGCGCAACAATCATTTCTGTAAATACACCATCGATTCTAAACACCAATGATTTCTAATTCCTTAAATCATTGCTACTTTGCATAGCTAAAATCCACACATGAAGAATATTGATTTCAAGGACCAGGTTCTCCCGCACATCATTGCACTGGTCACGTTCCTATTGGTGACTATCATTTTTTTTAATCCTGTTTTCTTTGACAACAAGGCGATTAGTCAGCACGACATTCAACAATGGGAAGCTTCTTCTAAGTCCTTGCGTGATTACAGGCAGGCAACCGGAGAGGAAGGACTTTGGGCGGGTTCTATGTTTGGTGGCATGCCTGCCTATTTGGTTAACCTCGAATGGAGCAATGGAGCTATTGTTGCCATTAAGAAAATAGCATCGATAGGACTGCCGCATCCTGTGGTCAATATTTATTGGGCCTTTTTAAGTTACTACATTCTCTTGCTTGCCTTCAGGGTCAGGCCCATGCTAGCCATGGCAGGTGCCCTTGCATTTGGGTTGTCATCCTATATGATTATTGGTGTGGCTGCAGGTCACAATGCCCGTGTCGGGGCAATTGCATTTATGCCATTGGTGATGGCGGGAATCCACCTTGCGTTTACCCACAAAAGAATCTTAGGTTTTGCGGTCACCGCATTGGGATTGTCATTGCATTTGCGGGAGAATCACCTTCAAATAACGTATTATCTGTTGCTCATCGTGCTTGCGTATGGCCTGGTGCAACTGGTAATTGCAGTTAAAGAGAAAAAGGTCCTGTCTTTTTTTAAGGACCTCGGATTGCTTGTCCCAGCTGCGCTGCTGGCAGTGGGTACCTTTTTTGGTCAGTTTTGGGCAATACAGGAGTACAGTGCTTATTCAATTCGAGGTAAATCTGAATTGGTATCAAATAAAACCACAGGGAGCGGGTTGGATCGCGACTATGCCTTTTACCATAGCAGTGGAATGTTGGAAACCATGGTCGTAATGATTCCCAATATTTATGGAGGCAGCAGCAGCAACTATTTCGTCCAGGATGAAAGCAGTGCCACCTATAAAGCACTGATGCAAAGTGGCGACAACAACACAGCCAATCAGTTGGCGCGGTACTCCAGCGCCTACTGGGGGCCACAGGCCTTTACGGCACCCTACTACGGGGGCGCCATCATTTGCTTTCTTTTTGTTCTGGGAATTGTATTCGCTGAAAAAAAGTACGTGTGGTGGCTGGTTGGAGTAGGCGTATTGGGAATGATGCTCAGCTGGGGAAGACACTTCGACAGCTTCAACTATTTCATGTTCGACTATTTGCCTGGCTACAACAAATTCAGATCTGTCACCTTTGCCATCATTATTTTATTATTTGCCATGCCGCTGCTTGGTATGTTAGGACTTGAAAGGTTGTTTGAATTAGGAATAAATAAAGAAACAAAGAAAAAACTGATCATTGTTTTTGCTGCCACGGGTGGACTCTGTCTGCTTATTTGGACGGGTGCAGGCATGTTTTCATTTCTTCGTGAAGAGGAATCACAACTGCCTGCGTGGTTCATCAATGCTTTACAAGAGGACAGAAGATCTTTGCTGCAATCTGACGCCTTCCGTTCTTTTTCTTTCATACTGGGTATTTTCCTACTGCTGTATTTTGATGTAAGAAAACGTATATCTGCTTTTGGATTTTATGCCTTTCTTATAATCATGGTGACATTGGATCTCGCCCTGGTGGACAAACGTTATTTTAGCGAGGCTAATTACCAGCGCAAACGCACGGCTCATTTTACGCCCACTGCTGCCGATGAAGAAATATTAAAAGATAAAGGCAACTACCGGGTGTATAGCCTGCAGGAGTCGTTCAGTCAGGAGGCGCGAACTTCTTATTATCATCATTCGCTGGGTGGTTATCATGGAGCAAAAATGCGAAGGTATCAGGACTTGTATGATTCATGCCTGGAAAAGGAGACTAACGAATTCATCAACGATGCACAAACCGGGGGATTACAGTTTTCCAATTATGGCGTGCTCAACATGCTCAACACCAAATACATTGTGTTTGGTCCGGACAAAACCAATATCATTCAAAATCCTGCTGCCAATGGTAGCGCATGGTTTGTGCGTGAAGTGGTGAAGGCAAATTCTCCTTCAGAGGAATTGGGAAAAGTATGTGCGCTGGATACAAGGACTACGGCAGTGATTGATCAATCTAAATTTGACATTCCCAATGTGCAGTACGACAGTACGTCATCCATTCAATTAAAAGAGTTAACACCAAAACGGATGGTGTATGTGTCATCTTCGGCATCCAATGGCTTGACGGTGTTTTCAGAAATCTATTACCCAAAAGGATGGCATGCCACGATAGATGGAAATGAAGTGCCCATTTTGAGGGCCAACTATGTGTTGCGGGCTTTGCAAATTCCTGCCGGAAAGCATGAAATTGTGTTTGAGTTTAAGCCCAAGCCCTATGCGATTGGAAACAAAGTGACGATGGCTTCCTCATGGTTGTTGTTATTGGTGGTGATGGGAGGTTTGGGGTGGAGCCTAAGAAAGGACTAGCTTAAAAATTTAATTTGACAATGAGAAAGGTAATTTTGAATGTAGCCATGTCACTGGATGGTCTCATCGAAGGCCCCAACGGTGAATACGACTGGTGTTTTACGGACCAGGATTACGGGATGAAGGATTTCCTCAACAGCATTGATACCATCTTTTATGGTCGCAAGAGCTATGAGTCGATGATTAAAGCAGGAGGCTCCAACCCATTTGACAATAAGAAAAGCTTTCTGTTTAGTAATTCATTAAAGCCAGGCCCCGATTATGAATTGGTTAGCGGAGACATTAGCCGTACAGTAACAGAGATTAAGCATTCAAAAGGAAAGAATATTTGGCTTTTTGGAGGGGCGTCCCTTACTGCTGCCATGATTAAGGATGGTCTTGTGGATGAATTACTACTGGCCGTCCACCCCATCATCCTGGGTAAGGGGAAGGCACTTTTTGATATCCTTGACAAAAGAGAGCCATTGACCTTATTAGGTACAAAGCAGTATACTTCCGGGTTGGTTTCGCTTCATTATTCAATGACTAAAAAATAAATTTTCTTTTGGCCCTCGTTCGCATGTACAACCGATAATTTTTTGATCTAGCTTTACTGCATTATACAAGAGACTGATTGAGCATAGAGCAATTGGTCCAGCAAGTGGAGGAGGTTTACCTCAATCTGGACAAAGAAATATCCGAATTCACACAAAGTTCCGGGCTGCATTGCAAGGCAGGCTGCGGTAAATGTTGTCTCAAACCAGATATAGAAGCTACCATTTTGGAGTTTCTGCCTTTTGCCTATCACCTTTACAAAGAAGGTAAAGCAATCCAATGGCTTGAAAATCCAGCGCTAAGTAATTCTTTGTGCGCCATACTTGACAGCAACCGAATGGGCATAGGCCATTGCTCATCCTATCAAGATAGAGGCCTGATCTGTCGGTTATTTGGTTTTTCTGCCAGACGCAACAAATATGGTGGTCGTGAATTGATGTCTTGTCAGGTAATCAAAACAGAACAACCCACTGAATTTCTTTTGGCGCAGGCTGCCGTCATTGCAGGCAATCAGGTGCCCCTGATGCGAGATCATTACATGAAGCTTCATGGCATTGATTGGGAGCTAAGCGAGAAATTTTATCCCATAAATACCGCTATAAAAAAAGCGATAGAGACGGTATTGCACTATTACGCCTATCGGGAGGATTTAGACGTAACGTTAGCGTAACTACCTGTGGTGAACTGTATCTTTTAGTTCATTCAATTAAGACGGTGAAAAATAATTCCTGTGGTCTCTTTATCGAACCAATAAATCCAGTTCAATTTTATCAATTGCTTTTTTGATCAATCTGGAGGGGGTGACCAGACTGGTTTCCGGGTTCAACTCCTTTTGGGAGGTCTCATTTTTCAATTCCGATCCCTCCTTAAACGCGATGGTGGTGAGCGTAACCACTACGGCAACCAGTATGCCCAGCAGCAGGAGGAGGTCTTTATTGGAAAGATTGATTTTCACCATAATAAATCTACCAAACAGGGTGCCATAGTTGAAATCGACCATCTTGCGGTAAAATTGGGCTTCAAACCCAATACCCTTGTTCAAATTCGAACAATCAACCCTGGTATTCGTACAATGAGTACCATTCGGTATGCCAAAGGTTACACTTGGACTCTGTTTTGTTATATAGGTTTAAGAATGGGGCTTTTGAACGCTGTAATTGGAAAACTTTTGTTGAATTCCGCACTGTTTTCTGATAAATTTGTTGTGTATGAATATGATAAAGAAAACTTTTTTTGGATTGCTGATGCTGGTGCTAACCGGCCCAATTGGCTTTGGCCAGGTGCAGACCGTATCGTTGAATAAGCCTGAGGAGAGCCCGGTAAAATGGATGACCTTTGAGGAGGCAATAGAAAAATCCAAAACTGAAAAGCGCAAGATTTTTATTGACGTGTATACCGACTGGTGTGGATGGTGCAAAGTGATGGACAAGAATACATTCAGCGAGCCAAAAGTTGCCGAGATGCTGAACGAGCACTTCTACCCCGTGAAATTTGATGCGGAGCAAAAGGAAGATGTCGTGTTCAATGGCACTACCTTTAAATTTGTCCCTTCAGGAAACAAAGGCTACCATCAATTGGCAGCAGCGCTTTTGAACAATCAACTTTCGTATCCTACTGTAGTTTTTCTTGATGAGGAGTTTAGAATGATCCAGCCACTGGCAGGTTATCAAAAGGCACCCGAGTTTCACAAGATCATACAGTTTATTGGAGAGGACCACTACAAGAAGACGAAATGGGACGAATGGCAGTCGATATACAAATCTCCCTATGTGGGGGGATCTGAATAAGGCCGCATGATCAACACGATATAAAAAAAGCCCATCGAATTCCGTTGGGCTTTATTCATTATGCTCATGGAGCATCAGTGCTCCTTGTTCTCTTCCTTTTTTGTTTTTTGAAAATCAACATATCCCAATGCGGCCACAAATCCGATGATCACGGCTACAATGATGATAAATAAATTGGCACCATCTCCGATTACTTGCTCAAACATATTGTTTTCTTTTTTTAGTGGTTCAAAGTTAGCCTAAACTTCCAATTCGAAAAATTACCGAATAGTTAATTTTATGTGAATGGGCGCCATCAAAACACTAAATGCCCAATTCATCCTTGTTTTGTTTCAATACGTCTATGATAAAGGCGATGTGCTCCTTCAGGTCCACACCCAATAACTCCACGCCCTTGTAAACCTCCTCGCGTTCTACCTTGGCAGCGAAGCCTTTATCTTTTAATTTCTTGATGACCGATTTTGGCTCCAGGGTAGCAACCCCCTCCGGCCGTACCTGGCAACAGGCCACGATGAAACCAGTGAGCTCATCGCAAGCCAATAGTGCTTTGTCCAGCAGCGTTTCATACGGCACGTTCCACCTGGTGTAGTGGGCCGATATGGCGTGGGCGATTTTGGTTTCACCCATGGCGTTCAATTGCTCCACAATTACTCCCGGGTGCCTGTCAGGATAGGCTTCGTAGTCTGCATCATGCAGCAAGCCTGCAATGGCCCATTCATTTTCGTCTTCATTGTACTTTTTGGCGTAGGCCTCCATGACCAATTCCAGGGTGCGCATGTGCCGCAACAAACTTGCGCTTTGGGTCATCGAGGTGAGGATGGATTTTGCTTCCGCTCTATCCATGGGCCAGCTTCGTCTTCTTTGGTTTTTTTCTGAAGAAGAACAGGTTTACAAACGCAATCACCATGATAATGCCCAGAATGATAAGTGAGATTACCATTCGGGTATTGTGCAGTTCGAGTGATTTGATTTCATCGTCTTTGCGCAAAGCTTCCATTTCCTTTTCTTTCTCGGCCAGGTCAAGGGCGATTTCCATCTGCGCTATCTTGCGACTGCTCTCTTCACCATATATCCTTTCGCGTGATGCATCGTATTGGAGCATCGTCTCGTAAGCTTCTTTCATTCTTCCCTGTTTGGCATTATTGGCAGCAAGGCTCTTCAAAATCTGAGGCTCAAAAATATAGGCCTGCAGGTTTTTACTCATTCCCAATGCTTCCTCCAGGTAGCGTTGGGCATTGGAAGTTTGACCGGCCTGCACATAAACTTCTCCCAGGTTGGCCGTAATATTCAGTACACCTATTCGGTTGTTTTCTTTCTTAGCCAACTCAATGGCCCTTTCGTAGTATTCAACAGCCCGCTGCAAATTCCCCTGACGGAAATACACATTCCCGATATTGCTTAATGGATCTGAGTAAATCGTTCCGGCTTTCTCTGCCACTTGAAAAGCTTGAGAATAATATTTGAGGGCCTGCTCATACAATTGAAGGTCGCTGTGCAAATTTCCCAGGTTATTCATCGTGCCAATGATCCGTTGCTTGTCGTCTATTTGCGTAAACAGTTCGAAGGCATCCTCAAAGTATTTCATGGCCTGACCATAATCTTTCTTCATGGAATAAATGGTGCCGATATTATTTTTGGATGTGGCTATACCCTCCAGATTATCCAGCGCATCGTAGAGTTTGAGGGAAGAGAGGTAATATTCCAATGCCTTGTCCAATGCGCCCTGATTTCGGTAGGCCACGCCCAGGTTGTTATAGGATGCAGCCATTCCTTTGCGATCATCAATTTCCGTGGCCAGGGTAAGCGCTTCTCTTGAATATCCGATTGCTTTTACGGGATCAAAGTTGATGTGCGCGCGAAACAGTTCATTAAGTGTTTTCACTTTCAGGTCCCCTTCTGCCGTGGCCAATACATTCTCCAGGCTATCAATGGTATTTCCTTTTGCAGAGAAGATACCGGCACCAACGAAGACAAGAGACAGGCAAAGCCTTTTCATAAGCAATGGTTTTGAGACCCAAAATTAAGATTATATCTGGAAACGCCAGTAAGGATATCGCACCGCTCATTGGCACAGAAAATGCCCTTGAATGGTCCTCCTGGTCATAATTTCAAGAATTCATTGAGAAATGCTGTATTTTCAACTAGCTTGGAGAGCAAGGCAATACGTGATTTGATTTTGACCGGCTAACTTAAAAGTTGCAGCAAGTATGAAACTGATGATCATGGCTACGTGGGTGATGTCGAGCCTCGCCCTTGCTGCCCAGTCCACCAATGAGTCAGCAGAAGTAATGCGACCTATCCAATACCTTTTTGACGGAATGAATAAAGGTGACAGTGCCCTGGTGCACAAGGCGTTCATGGACGATGCCACCTTTGCCACCATTGGCACCGACAAGGATGGAAACCCATATTTCCGAAGGGGAGACCTCAAAAGATTTCTGAATGCCATGGCCGCCCCGCGTGCAGAAATTTATACCGAGCCGATCTGGAATGTGAAAATGGATATCGATGGAAACATGGCACAGGTGTGGGCCAATTATGCTTTTTACATTGGCAAAAGTTTGCATCACTGCGGAGTGGATGCTTTTCAGCTTTTTAAGGCAAATGACGGCTGGAAAATTTACAGCATCTCCGATACGCGGCAGCAGGAAGGATGCGAGGTGCCACGGGAAATTCAAGACAAATTCAAATGAAGAAAATTATTTTAACATTATTCATTGCCAGTGCAGCACTCCATGGATGTGCGCAATCCGGAAATGAAATGACCACGCTCATCCTGGTGCGCCATGCAGAAAAGGAAAATGATGGAACAAAAGATCCCGGTCTGACGGAAACCGGAAAAGCAAGGGCCGGGGCATTGGTAAAATTGCTGGGAGAAACAAAGATAGATGCCGTGTACACCACCAACTATAAGCGCACCATGGCCACTGTTCAACCATTGGCTACAGCCAAGGGATTGTCCCTGCTTACCTATGAGCCGATGAAAGGGGAGGAGATGGATAAGATCCTTCAAAAACATGCAGGAGCGACCATTGTGCTCTGCGGCCACTCTAACACTACTCCCTGGGTAGCAAACTATTTTTTAGGTGAGGATAGCATATCGGATTTCAACGACTCGGATTATGACAACCTTATTGTATTAACCGTTCTAAAAAAAGGAGCCGCAAAAGTAACCTGGCTTAATTTCGGCAACCCTTCCAATTAAAAACTGTCTCAAAAAGCCGTTTCCGGATACCGGCAATTGTTAAAACCGGCAAATAGGTAATCCTTGTCATTCATTTCTTCGTAAATTGACATATGCCCCGCATGATTGTCATAATGCTTGCGTTTGCGTCCATTTCAGTTGGTGCCATTGCCCAGGGAGACGAGATCAGGAAGAGCATTTATTTTCGGGGCGGCAGCTATTATGTAGACAAGTACCAGGCCGAGGAACTCTCCAATTGGCTTGATTCAATTCCAAATTTGCTTGAAAAGTACCAAATTCAGCTCACCAGCCATACCGATCCCATTGGAGGCAAAGAATTCAACGAATGGTTATCCAGAATGAGGAGTGAGGCGGTTTTCGAGCTATTAAAAGAGTTCAGCATACCTGAGAACATTATTCACATCAAGAATTGGGACTATGAGAATGCCGTTTATCGCAACGATAGCCACTACGGCAGAATGCTCAACAGGCGGGTGGATGTGATTCTTCATCCCTTGGTCTTTTAGCGTCCGAAATAGGACACCTTTTTTCGCAGACGGACGATAAATGGTGCAACTTGGGCGATTATTTCTCGTCTTATGGGTATTGATAGCGTTGGCATTATTGTTGGCTAACGTTCCACCGAAAACCAGCATGCATGATTCAATTAAAGGATATCGATAAATACATCGATTCGCGATTTCAACGGACTTTCATCGTCAAAGGCATTGACCTCAAAGTAGAACAAGGCGAGTTCCTGACCATCATGGGGCCTTCAGGGGCAGGCAAGTCCACCCTGATGAACATCATCGGCATGCTGGATGAACCCTCTGCCGGGGAGTACTACTTTTTTGACGAGCCGGTGCATAAAATGAAAGAAAGAAAGAAGTCCGATATGCATAAAAACTACATTGGATTCATCTTTCAGGCCTATCACCTTATTGACGAATTGACGGTGTATGAAAACATTGAAACCCCATTGCTATACAAAGGAGTAAGCGGTAGCCAACGCAAAAGCATGGTGGCCGAGCTACTGGACCGGTTTAATATGGTGGCCAAGAAGGACCTTTTCCCGGAACAGCTTTCCGGAGGGCAGCAGCAACTGGTAGGGGTGGCGCGTGCCATCATTGGTCAACCCAAATTATTGCTGGCCGATGAACCTACCGGAAACTTGCATTCAGAGCAGGGTAAACAAATCATGGACATTTTCGAGCAACTCAACAATGAGGGCATGACCATCATTCAGGTGACCCACTCTGAAGAAAACGCCCAGCGCGGCAAGCGAATCGTTCGTGTGGTGGATGGCGCCCTGGAGTCTGATGAGTTGGTAAAGAAGCGTGTGAACAAGTAAAAGGATAATCATAAGTATGAAGTTGAAAGCATTACTTTCTTTGTTATTGGTAGCTGCAGTTACACTGGTAAGTGGCCAGGATGGCGTGCGCTCGTTGACATTTAAGGAAGCAGTAAAACTGGGGTTGGACAAGAACCTTACCCTGAATCAGCAGGAGAATTTGTTAATCTCTTCGCAGGTAAACAAAGTATCCGGAATGCTGGGCATGGGGCCTTCCATCAGCATTAATGGTAACGCAGGACGAAATGATGGAAACTCTTTTAACCAACAGCAGGGACAAGTAGTCAATGGGGTGATTGATTTTTTTGGCGCCAATGCCAACGCCTCAATGCCCTTGTTTAACGGATTTACCAATTTCAATGCGTACCGTCAGGCTTCCAATCAATATGAAGCACAGGTTCAGTTCGTAAGGAGAACCAATCAGGATGTAATACGAAATGTGGCAAACCAGTATTTGATCTGCCTTTTGGATCAGCAGTTGCTTTCCATTCAACAGCAAAACGTTTTAACGCAGCAACAGCAGTTTGAGCAAATTAAGGCGCAGGTTGATGCAGGGAGCAGGGCAGAAGTGGATTTGGTGAATCAACAATACCAGGTGAAGAATGCTGAACTACTGTCGATGCGGGCTGCCTTCACCCTGAGGAATGACCTGGCTACCCTGGCCCAGACCCTACAATTGGATCCATTGATTGGAATAGAGCTGGCAGAACCATCATGGGATGTGAACCTGGAAGACAGCGAGGTGAATGGGATAGATGAAATCAGTGTACGCGCCCTGGAAAACAGAGGCGATCTTGCTCAAGCCCGTTTCAATGAAAAGGCCAGCCAGTTTGGATTTCAATCCACCAAAGGCGCATTCTTTCCCAGGGTTGGCCTGTTTGCCCAATATGGATCGAGATATAATTATATACATCCAACCGAGACATTTTCGCCAAGCAACCGGTCGTTCGAGCAACAGTTCAGGGACGACAACACGCAGTTTACCTACGGTTTGCAATTTACCATTCCCATATTTGGCGGTTTCCAAACCAGAAACACCACCGTAAGCAATCGCATAGCCTACGAAAATTCTAAACTGCAAACAGAAAATACGGAGATACTCGTAAAGAGTGACGTAATCAGGGCTTACCAGAATTACAGAGATGCTCGCGTGAACTACGATGCAGCCAACTCCCAACTGGCGGCAGCGGAGTTGGCCCGCCAGTTGGAGCAAGAGCGATACAGGCTGGGTGTTTCCGATATCGTGGCGCTGACCCTGGCCAATCAAAACTATTTTAGGGCCCAGGGTGATTTTGCATCTGCCCGCTATACCCTCATGTTCCAAAAATTATTGATCAAATACGCAGAAGGAACCCTTAATTACGAGGATATACCCTGATATTCAGGCCTGAAAAACCTTCCCCCTTTTAGAAGATTTTCATACATTTGCAGCCCCGCTGATTGGCGGGGCTCTTTTTTTAAGCTAAAAGAGGATGTTTTAACAAAAACGAAGAACCCGGCCCGCCTTCTTCGTGTAATCAGGGCAAAGCAAACATGACAAAACCAAAAGGAGACTCAAAGGCCAAAGCCAAGCCAGAAACCGATGAATTGAAGCCGGTAGCCAAAAAGGCCCCCAAAGCGGCTGACGTGGAAATCGAAATCGATGAAGAAGACGAACTGGCTGAGTTTAAAAAAGCCAAAAAAGCCGAAGAAGAGGCGGACCTGGAAAATGCCCGCATCATCAGCAACGTGGCCGACAGAAGATCAACCACCACTTCTCCGGTATCGCTGGACCAGTTTGATTGGGATGCTTTCGATCGCAAAGGCTTCGGTGAAGGCTACTCTCAGAAAGAAAGAGAAGAAATTACCAACCTGTATGAAGGTACCGTCACTTCCGTAAACGAAAGCGAAGTAGTAGAAGGTATCGTAGTAGGTATCAACGACAAAGATGTCATTCTAAATATTGGATTTAAGTCTGACGGACTTGTGCCTGTGGCAGAATTCAAAGACCTGCCCGATCTCAAAATCGGTGACAAGGTGGACCTGTTCATCGAAGAGCGTGAAAACGCCATGGGCCAACTGGTATTATCAAGAAGGAAGGCGAAACTCGTGAAGGGATGGGAAAACATCGCCAGCTCTTTCGAAAAAGATACCGTGATAGAAGGATTTGTGAAGCGCAGAACCAAAGGGGGATTGATCGTAGATGTGTATGGCATCGAAGCTTTCTTGCCAGGTTCGCAAATTGACGTGAAGCCCATCCGCGACTTTGATATTTATGTAAATAAATCCATCGAGGTGAAGGTGGTGAAGATCAACTACAGCAACGACAACGTAGTGGTGTCTCACAAAGTATTGATCGAGAAAGACCTCGAGCAGCAGAAAGCGGTGATCCTCAACAACCTGGAAAAAGGACAGGTGTTGGAAGGGGTGATCAAGAACATGACCAACTTTGGTGTGTTCATCGACCTGGGAGGTGTAGATGGCTTGTTGCACATTACAGACATCTCCTGGGGACGCATCAACCATCCGGACGAACTGTTGAAGTTGGATCAGGTGGTGAAAGTAGTGGTGCTCGATTTTGATGAAGACAAGAAGAGAATCTCTTTGGGCATGAAGCAGCTTACACCTCATCCATGGGATTCATTGCCTGCCGATATCACGGTAGGTTCTAAAGTGAAAGGCAAGATCGTAAACGTAGCCGACTACGGAGCGTTCCTTGAAATTCAGCCCGGAGTGGAAGGACTGATCCACGTATCGGAGATGAGCTGGTCGCAACATTTGCGCAATCCGCAGGACTTCATCAAAGTAGGTGAGGAGTTGGATGCCGTGGTGTTGACCATCGATCGCGATGAGCGCAAGATGTCATTGGGCATCAAGCAACTGACCGAAGATCCGTGGACACGCCAGGATGTGATGACCAAGTATGCTATTGGTACCAGGCACAAAGGCATTGTGCGCAACCTGACCAACTTTGGTTTATTTATTGAGTTGGAGGAAGGTATTGATGGATTGGTGCACGTTTCAGACCTGAGCTGGACAAGAAAGATAAAGCATCCTTCTGAGTTCATCAAAGTGGGTGATACATTGGAAGTGGTAGTGCTTGAACTGGATGCTGCCAACAGAAGATTGGCATTGAGCCACAAGCATTTGGAGGAGAATCCATGGGATGCATTTGATTCCGTATTCCAGGTGGGATCCATCCACAAGTGTACAGTGATCAGTAAAAACGATAAAGGAGCCATCCTGGAATTGCCTTATGGCATTGAGGGATTCTGTTCAGCCAAAAATCTGGTGCGCGAAGACGATTCCAAGATTGAGGCAGGCGAGGCGTTGGACTTCAAGGTAACGGAGTTTTCTAAAGAAGACAGAAGGATAGCGTTGAGTCACAAAGCCATCTGGTCTGCAGAAGAAGATAAGGTAGCGGCTCCTGCCAAGAAGCGCGCTCCCGGCAAAGGTAAGGCCATCGACAAGATCAATAAAGATACCGAGAAATCCACCCTGGGTGACATTGAGGCGTTGAGTGCGTTGAAGGACAAGATGAACGCTGACAAGAAAGACTAGCAGGATCTTGTATAGATAAGAAAGCAGGTGGTTCTTGAGTAAGGATCACCTTCTTTTTTGTTTTGTGGGAATACGATTGAATTTCCTACTTTTGAAATAATAAAATAAATAGGGTCTGGTGGCCGCCTGCCTGCCGAAGGCAGGAGTGGCTAAGGGCTTAAGAGTGAAAGAATAGTTAAATAATGTAATGGTCTCGTGGCCGAGTGGCTAGGCAGAGCTCTGCAAAAGCTCCTACAGCGGTTCGAATCCGCTCGAGACCTCTTAGAAGCCCGTAAAACAATCCGTTTTGCGGGTTTTTTATTTTATTAGTACACCGTTAGTACACTTTTACAGAATTTTAATTCATAGCGATTCGATCAAAAGGAAATTTAATGCTATAGTGTACAATATTGTTGCAAACAATGGATTTCGACTACTACAATAAGTCTTAAAGACACTGCAGGCGTAAGTTCAAATTCAAGTCGACCATGCCTGTGACCCTAGCTATATCTTTGACCACTTCAAATGGTTCCAAAAACCTTTGAGGTTTGTAAAGTGAAAAAGGAATTCAAACTTAGTCATTTAAACCCCTCATTAATTAGCTCCTTTAGCCTATTGATCATCGGCTTAAGCCTTTTCTCAAAGCGATCGGGAAAGAATTCTGCAATTGCGACCGTGCTGGCTGCCTGGAATCTCCGAGCTAACATTACTGCTCGAAGGCAATGGCTTATGTCTGTCGAGCCTCCAAGTCCTCTTCCACTCATATTATCAATTCTATAAATCGAAATTCCGACAGGATGTACCAAATTTGACAGATACCTAGAGTGAGCAGAAAGGTTTTGGCAAATAGGTAATTCTTGCTCGAAATCAGTTTTTGTCTTATACATCTCAGCACCATTGACAATCCTATTTTGCTGACCTCTGTTTAGACCCTTAAAAAAAATGTGTTCCTTAATTCTATTAAGTTGCTCCTTATTCCCGTTTTTAAATACAGATAACTCCGGGTCATCTGGTGTATATACTTTATTAATCTTATATAATTCTGAATTCCTATGGTATTGGAAGATGAAGAATCTCAATTCCTCCTCCTCTTTGGATATTTTTTCAGTTCCAAAAAAGTAGATGGCCATAAAGCACTCTATAATATTCCTGGCTAGTGCTGAAATTGACCCAGGATCCCACAAATAAGTAAATGTTGACCGGCCTGGAAATAAGGACATTAAACTGTTAGCTGTAAGCGTCTGCTCGGTAAATATCTGAACAGCACGCACACCCCTGCCAGAAGTGGCGATACCCTGTTGGTCCTGTGAAATCAGGTTTGTTGATTTAACGACCTGATTGAATTTGCCAACCTCCTCCATAAAGCCTTTTACTAACTTATCTTCTTCTTTTTCATCGCTCTTTTTTGAATTTGACATGGCAGTAATTAAGGCTTGAGTTTCGTTTGGGAGGTTAAATCGTTGAATACGCGACAAGCCAGTTCGGTAAATTCGTCCAAATCTTCCCTTATCAAACCGGATGGTCGATATTCTTCAGGTGGAAAATGAGACAGGGCATTCCTTAGCTTTGTCCAATTTAAGAGTTCATCATAATCTTCCTTGTCGATCTTATGACCCAATTTGACAATTCGATCTAACTTCCTTCTCAAACCAGGCAACTCTTCTTCCGGAAAAAACTCCTGCCTGAGGAGACCTTCAAAAATGCCATATAGTCTCCAGAATGCGAATTGGTAAATAAACAAATTTTCAATCCAGTGATAATAGTTTAAATCGGCAACAACTTCCTGAAATCCATCGTGATCCTTTGGTACCTCATTACCTTTTTCGTCTGTAACGACTACGTGCGACAGCTCTTGCCTTAACTCACTAGCTCTACAATCAATAATACTATCTATCAGTTTCAGGGTTACGCTGAAATCAGAGGTACTAAGACCGTAGACATGCCAATCGAAATTCTCTAATTCTTTTCTCATATTCAGTTTTGCAAAAGGACCTCTGGTTATTTGGAGGTGACTAAAGAGTCCAATAAAATGTTACGAATAATTAACTTGGTATTTAATAGGCCAATATATCGCGATTCTCCGTAAGTGGCCTCAGCCTCAATCGTAGTCGATTTTCCTTTCTTTCCATCTTTTGTAGACATCGATTTATCAATGTTTTCAAGATTGGATACTGACTTACCCTCGTGAAAGAAATCGTTTCTTATTTTGTAAAGATTTAGAATGATAGAACCAAAAAGTCGTTCGTCATCGCCTGAAAAGGTTAGGTTGCTGACGAACTCTTTAATTCTTTTTCTATCACTCTTTCTCCCGATTTTTTCATGACCACATTTTTCGCACTTTTTTACTTCGTTTTCAATTACAGAGACTTCACTCATTAAACTATCAATCAGAGTATACGTGAGGGCAATTGGTAAATTGGCATTATCATAGATGTTAGACACAACAGGATATATCACCCATGTTATAGTAAACAAATCTATTTGTTGCTTTAACTTACTTTCATCGGGTAAGTTGTAGTATGTTTCGAATAAGTCTAGAAAATTTCTGACTTCATTAGATCGGAATGAGGGAGATATTCTTGTAAAATCCTTATAGAAACTAGATGGGGCTAGAAGGTCTATTTCTAGATGGCTCTTTATCACCTTGGAAAGATCGGTAGTTTGTAAAACTTCTTTCTCAATTCCTCCAGTCCATAGATTAATTAGCCATCTGCAAGAGTGAAAATCAGCAGAATAGAAAATGTGAAATGTGATCAGTTTTTTTACCCTGTTAAGGATCATAGCCTTAGTTAGGAGAGAGTCACTGTAGATAATAAGGGTCATTAAAGTATTGTCAAACGTAATATTTCTGGAGGAAGTATTTTTGTTAGAAGGAAACAAAACCATCCCCAATTTTTCGAGGTGATATTCTTTCATTGGGAGAACAATTGAAGGAATGTCTACTTTGAAATAATACATATGATAATCGATTAAACCGAGTAAGAAAATACTATTAATTTTCTTCATTCAAAATCTATCTTTAAGGAGCTTTTTTATGACAGAAAATCTTCTATCCTTTTTTAAGGAACTAAAATGATAGTCTTATGATGATGAAAGAAACTGGAACATATCGAGGTTCAGTATGAGTCCCTTCAGGTTAGAAGGCTCCTGACTACTTTCCTAGAGACGTTCAGAACCTTCGTGTCGCCTGTAAACTTCTTTTTACCAAGATATGAGAGTTGATTTTTTACGGCTAAGTCGACATTCAAAGATGATTGAACAGAATAAACTGAATCAATCATTTTATAGTTAAAAAGCCAATTCCTTAGACACAAGGCTTATGAGAAATGGAGATATCTACGGATTTATTGTAGGTGAGAAACCTGTTTTATGGTTTCGGCAAGATGTACGAATGCTGGCGCATTCGTACCAGGACATTGTTATGCACAAAGCTAAAGGCCTCGGAACTCGGCCTTTAATAATTTCTTATTTCAAAAGGAATGAACGTTAAGGGGTTGAAAGGAAAGCAAAGTTGATAAAGAAAGTGACTATGAGAATGTCTAAGTTATTGAACTTGTTAGCTTTGTGAAAAGCAACAGTTAAATAATGAATAAGGAAGGCGATGGAATAGAAAGAGAATTTGTAGATCAGTTCATAATTGAGCCATCCTTACGTTTTATCAATAATAGCACTGCGAGTGGCATCATGCTTTTTTCTTCAGCCTTCCTCGCAATTATAGTTGCTAATTCACCTTGGGCAGAGGCCTACCACCATTTTTGGACCTATGAGTTCGGTATTAGCTTTGGGCAATTTGAGATCACCAAAGATCTGCATACTTGGATTAATGATGGACTAATGGCTGTATTCTTTTTTGTCGTTGGACTTGAATTAAAGCGCGAAATTATTGGTGGTGAGTTAAGTGATATTAAATCTGCAGTTCTACCAGTTGCTGCAGGTGCAGGTGGAATGATTTTTCCAGCACTTATTTATTTGTTATTTAATAGAGATGGTGTAGCATCTGATGGGTGGGGCATTCCCATGGCTACAGACATAGCCTTTTCTTTAGGGGTTTTATACCTAATTGGAGAGAAGGTGCCTATTTCCTTAAAGATTTTTCTTACAGTCTTGGCAATTGCAGATGATTTGGGTGCTGTGATGGTCATTGCATTCTTTTATAGTTCCGATATCAATATGATAAGCTTGGCAACAGGAGGAATCTTTTTGGCGTTGCTGTGGATTGCCAATAGGATAGGTGTAAGAAATACTTTCTTCTATGCCATGATTGGTATTGGTGGACTTTGGTTGGCTTTTTTAATGTCCGGAGTTCATGCAACCATTGCTGCAGTATTGGCAGCAATTGCGATTCCGGCAAAGGCAAAAGTAAAGGAAGAACGTTTTGCTGATCATATGGAACACCTTGTGGATCAATTTAAAAGTGCAGATCCAAATAATGTTAGCACGTTAACTAAAGAGCAATTCAAGGTGCTGCAGGAAATTAGATCATATTCAAAAAAAGCAATAACCCCATTGCAAAGATTGGAAGATAATTTGCACCCCATGGTTGCTTTTTTGATTATGCCAATATTCGCTTTCAGTAATGCTGGAGTAGAATTATCTGCTAATATTTTCGAACAACTCTTTAGCCCGATATCGCTGGGAATTATGGCTGGGTTGCTCATCGGCAAAGTGCTGGGTGTTGTTGGAATCACTCACCTAATCATGAAGTTTACTCCTATTCAGCTCCCAAGCGGAATGAATAATTTACATTTGTGGGGTGTAGGATTTTTAGCAGCTGTAGGATTTACCATGTCATTATTTATTGCGGGACTAGCCTTCAAAGAAGCACATTTATTAGATGATGCTAAGTTGGGTATTCTAACAGCATCGATTATAGCGAGCACCATCGGCTATTTCCTTATAAAGCGTGCAAATAAGAAAAAATTATCCTGGCTCTGACTTTGCATCGCTTGAATTAGTAGCATCTCTTTCAGCTACAAGAGAGGGGCGAGCAACCGAATCAACTTTTCCCACAAAAGTTTATACGCGGGTCTGTTTAACCAATCATTGGCATTGATCTCATGCGATTCCTTTAAGTCTTCTTCAAATGATTTTTGTAGTTGACTGGTGATTTCTTTCGAGTAGAGCATTGCATTGACTTCAAAGTTAAGATCGAAGCTTCGATAGTCCATATTGGCAGAACCAACCACGGACAGATCATCGTCTATTACCATGGTCTTGGCATGAACAAATCCTTTTTCATATGTAAATACACGCACACCATGTTTAAGAAGTTCGGTATAGTAGGAACGTGCAGCTGAATTGACCATTTTCGAATCTGATTTACCGGGAACCAATAATTTAACTTCAACACCACTTTTCGCTAGAATGATGAGGGCGTCCATTAAACTTTCACCTGGAATGAAATAAGGACTCGTAATTAATACTCTTTCCCTGGCGGAACCAATAGCTTTCATGATGGAATAGAAAATAACAGGCAGTTTGGAATCTGGACCTGAAGGTACTATCTGCACTACATCGTTCTGTATTTCTGGTGTATCAAAATTTTGCGGAAAATAATCCTTTCCGTAATGCAATTTCGTTTCGTGGCTGAAATTCCAATCGCAAATAAATAAGTACTGCAAATAAATAGTTGCTCTTCCATCTATCATTAAATGGGTATCTCTCCAAAACAATCCGTTTTTTGGTTTTGTGTCATTCCGGTACCTGTCGCTAATGTTTATACCGCCTATAAAGGATTTTTTCCCGTCTATTATTATAATTTTTCGATGATTCCTGTAGTTCATTCGGTTTGCAAAGGCATACCATTTGATCCGATAAAATGGAGCGGTATCCACCCCGGCAGCTTCTAATCTTTTGATAAATCCATTACTAAGACCATGACTTCCAAAGTGATCGTATAAGAAACGTACTTCTACACCCTGCTTTGCTTTTTTGATTAAAATGTCTGCGATGGCATTCCCGGTTTCGTCATCTTCATAGATATAATATTCCAGGTGAATATGCGATGTGGCATCCTCCAGGGCACTTAGCAGGGTCGGGAATTTTTCTTCTCCGTTAAAAAGCAGCTTCACAGAATTATTCCCTGTTAATGGGCTGTTGGTTGAATTTTTGATGAATCGAACCAAATTACTATGTTTCGAAAGTACCAAGCTGGAATTCAATACCTGTTCAGAATAATCATGAATCCGAGTGAGTATTTCCTGACGAAGCGCTTCATCATGGACGATTTTCCTACTGTATAGTTTTTGTTTTCGATAGTTAATACCAAACGAGAAATAGAAAAATATACCTACTACAGGAATCAGGACGATAAAAAGAATATAGGCCAAGGCCTTAACACCACTGCGGGTATCATGTAGTACTCTAAGTATCACCAAAACCAAAATGATGAAGTAAATTACTTCTAACATTATGGTCAGGTATATTGTGTCTTGGAATAGATTGAGGGACATCTGTTAGTGAAATTCTGATAGAATTTCGTCTAAACTAATTATTTCCTGTGAAGAAAGTTATAAGAGTTTTTCGCTCCATCCACTATTCTAGTGGAAATCGACCCCTACTTTTATCAATTCCCCCTTACGTGACTTTATTTGGTATACCACAACTAAGTACATTTTATCTCCTAGCACTCTACCTTGGCCTAATTGTAATATAAGTGTGTTAAACTTTCAATTTACAAAAGAACCAAGGTTAGATTAGCGTAGGGTTGTCAATCCACTCAAAGTGAATTACACTATCTGGTGAGACCAAAAGTATTGCCAGTCAATAATTCATAAATCACAAAAGCAAACCATAGTGTACCAATAATGGCGTAAAGGATTAATGTTGAGTCTAATTTTAAGCTTTTCATATTTAGTTGTTTTTAGTTAATCATCGTAGTTAGTAAAACTAACGTTTGACAAATGTTCTTATTTACTAATCACATGTCTTGCATTATGTATGCCAAATTAATTATGATGTTTGCGCACGAATTTTATGTTTCTTGCAAGAAGCATGACGATTCAATACTCCCCCCTGGGTATAAATTACCCATCAATTATTCAATTTGAGATAAGGTGAATTTACTTTGCATGACGAAAACGGGAGGCATGTCAGATCATGGCGATTTGATATAGATCAACTGATTCAGTAGAAATGTCTCGCTGAGTAATTATTCCCCACTGATCATTTTTAATAACCCGCTTGAAATGCCTGAATGGCTGTTTTTAATTGGTATGGATGTTGGATATGTATTTGTAAATAGATTTTTCACCAAACCAACAATAACAATTATGGAAACAGTACAGACAATCAGTATAAAAAAGGAAGACATGGGAATTGACTATGCAATCATAACATTAATTATTGCCTACGTCTTGGGAACGATTGTTCAGGCGGTATTTACACTAAGTGCCAGCGTCTTGTAATCGTGATTTGATCATTCCAAAAAACGCTATATAACCAGATCGAAAATACTTCGCAACTCTAAAAGATTAACCCAATGAAAGACCGACTAAAATCATACCTCGCCCTGACTGTTTTAATTGCTATATGTTTATGGTTGCTAAGTAGGTACGGAGATAGGTTAGTCATTTGATTTAAATCAAGTTTTTCTATCAGACATAAGAAATATGAATAACATCAATTAAATAGTCAGTATTAACAATCAAAAAAATAATATAAACAACTATGAACACTACAGCAGTGCAAAATACAGCAAAAACAAAATGGGATTTGGACCCAACTCACAGCGAGCTTGAATTTAAAGTTCGCCATATGATGATTACCAACGTTAAGGGTGAATTCGGAAAATTTTCTATAGATGTATCGGGAGAAGATCTTACTAATTCAAACATCCACGTGCTTGTAGAGGCAGCGTCTATCAACACCAATAATGAGGACAGAGATAAGCATCTTAAATCAGCCGACTTTTTTGATATAGAGAATCACAAAGAGCTTACTTTCAAAAGCACTTCGTTCACTCAACTTGACAATGACGAATTTGAATTGAGGGGTATTCTCAGTATAAGAGGAATTAGCAAAGAAGTGAAACTTGATGTCGAGTTTGGCGGTGTTAACACAGATCCGTGGGGAAATGAAAAAGCTGGATTCTCATTGGAAGGGAAAATCAATCGCAAGGATTGGGGCTTAAACTGGAACACAGCGCTGGAAACAGGTGGAGTTTTGGTGGGTGATGAAGTAAAGATTTCAGGAGAATTCCAATTTGTAAAACAATCTTAAAAACTTATTAAGAATAACCAATTAAGAATTGAAGATGCTGCTTTGTGAGATGAACATACCATCATCGGTTTTGAAGTAGTTTATTATTGAGACAAAATTTAATAAAATGAAAAATTCATCAAAAGCAATAGTAGAAAAAATGTACACGGCATTTGAAAGTGGCGATGTAGAACAATTCGTAGCAACTGTTTCTGACAATACCCAATGGATTTATCATGGCACGCAAATTATTCCTAAGGGAACGTTTGAAAAAAAGGGAGGTGTAAGGGCCTTTATTCATAACATTCTTGATAAAACCGAAATCATCAGTTTTGA
>CAYNCP010000015.1:3557-27925 GCA_964395905.1 uncultured Ohtaekwangia sp. | reverse complement strand
TAAGCCACAACAATTCATTGTTGAAGGAAACATGGTTGTAGTGCTAGGCCAGGAACATCAAAAAGTAAAAAGATCAGGAAGGAACCTCAAGCAAAAATGGATTCAGGTATATACCGTTGAAAATGATTTGATTACAAGAATGGAGGAGTTTGCGACTTCAGAAGAAGTGATCTAATGAAAAATTATTTGTAATCAAATCAATCTCATAGTATTAAATAATTTCTTTGTTGAGCGTCACTGCTTGCCATGGATAATAAAAAACAACTATATGAAAAAAGAAACATTGAATGATAATCCGCTTTTATGCGATATGGAAACCGGAATGTGTGGACCAACTAATGAAAATACAGACGCAACAGCAAAGAGCCCTGTTCGATCAACTAAGAAATCCGTAAAGCTGATTTATTACACGGATCCTATTTGTTCATCATGTTGGGGTATAGAACCACAATTGCGCAAACTAAAATTAGAATATGGTGATGCTATTGAAATAGAATATAGAATGGGGGGGTTGTTGCCCGATTGGAGTTACAAAAGTGGTGGCATCGGAAAGCCCTCGGATGTGGCAACACACTGGGATGAAGTGAGTGTTCATTATGATATGCCCATTGACGGAGATTTATGGTTTGAAGACCCTTTGGATTCATCTTATCCAGCATCCATAGCATTTAAAGCAGCACAAATGCAAGACAACGAAAAAGCCATTCTTTTTCTTCGGGAAATCAGAGAAATGGTCTTTTTACAAAAGAAAAATATTGCTAAGTGGAAGCACCTCGAAGTGGCTGCGAAAAAAGTAGGATTAAATATTGAGCAGTTTAAAACCGACTTTGAAGGCAATGCAAAAGAGTTATTTGAAGAAGATTTGAAATTGGGAAAGGACCTGGGCGTAAGAGGATTTCCAACCATGTTCTTTTTGGATGAATTGAATAATAAAGAAACTGTTTTTGGTTCAAGGCCGTATGCTATTTACGAAGCAGCCATTCTAAAGCTCAATTCTAATGCGGACAAAAGTGAATACAGTAAAAATTGGAAAACACTTTTTTCAAAGTATCAAACGCTTACAGCAAAGGAGTTCTCTGTAATATCTGGAACGCCCCGAGCCGAAAGTGAAACTTTATTGAATCAACTTTCCAACAATGGAACCTTAGAAAAATTGACAACTAAGAACGGTTCTATTTGGACAAGGAAAAATAGCGACAGCTAATACATAAAAATCAGAACGCATGTAGCTATGAAGTAAATACGTTCTGAAAATCTGAAAATTAAAAAATAAGGAAATAAAATATTAACCCTATAAATACTTAAAATAGAAAATTATGGCGACAATGAAAGCAGCTCGCTGGTACGCAGCGAAAGACATACGGGTAGAGGAAGCCAAAATTCCCACGCCAAATGAAAACCAGGTGAAAGTAGAAGTAAAATTCACTGGCATCTGCGGTTCGGATCTTCACGAGTATACCCACGGTCCGCAACTAATTCCGGTTGACAAACCTTACCAACTTAATGGGCACCAAGGTATAACAACCCTAGGGCATGAATTTTCAGGGGTAATTGAAGAGGTTGGAAAAAACGTAAAAAAATTCAAAAAGGGAGAACGTGTGACGGTGGAACCAATTTATAGAAATCCTGAAAGTTCATTTATCGCAATGGGACAGTATAACCTTTCAGAACCTTTGGGATTTGTTGGACTAACTGCCAATGGAGCCTTTGCCAAATTTGTTGTGGTAGAAGACTATATGGTGCATAAAATGCCCGACAAGATGACCTTTGAACAAGGTGCTATTGTAGAACCTGCGGCTGTTGCAGCTTATGGAATCCAACAAAGCGGAATGAAAATGGGTGACACGGTATTGGTAACAGGGGCTGGCCCAATTGGTCTGCTCACAGTTCAGGTTGCGTTGGCATCTGGTGCCTCCCAAATCTTTGTTTCGGATATCTCAGAGAACAGATTAAAAAAGGCCAAAGAGGTAGGAGCTACTCAGACTTTTGATGCTAGAGACAAGGACATTCCTCAAAAAATTAAAAAGATGACAGGCTACGGTGTTGATATTTTTATTGACGCAGCTGGTGTCCAGGCATCCTTTGATACGGGTATTAACAGCCTTCGCAACGGAGGTACTGCAGTCTTAGTTGCACTTTTCGCAAAACCAGTAGAACATGATGCTTTAAATCACGCTCTAAGAGAATTGACCGTTAAAGGAATAATTGGCTATCGGAACATTTTCCCTCAGGTCATCGCATTAATTAATAGTGGAAGATTGCCTGTGGAAAAACTAATCACCAGTACAATCTCATTAAACGAGATAGTGGAAAAGGGATTTGAGGTACTTACCAAAGACCCGTCAGAAGTAAAGATATTGGTTGATATCAACCGCTAAGTAGTTAATCATTAAATCAATTATAAATCTTAAACACAAGAAAATGACTAAGTTAAATTCAATTGGACTAGACGTAGCAAAATCTAAAGTACTTGCAGAAAAACTCAATGAACTCCTGGCAGATTATTCCATCTTTTATCAGAATACTCGAGGATATCATTGGAACATTAAAGGGGATAAATTCTTTGAATTACACGATAAATTCCAGGAACTGTATGAGAATCTATTTATAAAAATTGATGAAGTGGCAGAACGAATCCGCACATTGGGCCACACGCCAAATCACCAATTCTCGATTTATCAAAAAGAAGCAAAAGTCAAGGAAAGCACAGAAGTGTCTGACGGAATAAAGGATGTGAAGGATACGCTTGAATCTTTGAAAATTATTATTACTCTTCAGCGCGAAATTTTAGACTTATCTGCCGATACTGAGGACGAAGGAACCAATGCACTGATGAGCGACTATATTCGAGAGCAAGAAAAGTTGGTTTGGATGTATTCCGCATATTTAAAATAATTCCCCTAATACCTATGCAATACACAGAGAACATCACGGGAATAAAGATTAACATTCAGGCGGTTGATATCACCATTGAAGAAGATGTGAAAGATACGATGCACAAGTGTATCACTCGTCTTAGTCGGTTTTATAACAAAATTGTTTGGGCGGATATATACTTGGAGGATAAAAAAGAAAAAAAGAATCAACAAAAGCAGGTAGGTATCCGCCTTGGCATCCCTGGCAATGATCCTTTCGCTTCAGAGTATGGAGACAATTTCCATGCTCTGTTGATGGCTGTTGAAGATAAGTTACGAAGGCAGTTGGAGAAGAGATAAATTAAAACATCATCCAATACTTCTCTTCTCTTTTTATAATATACATATTAAATATCGTGCAGCGTATGTTCAACATTCGGACAAAAGTAGAAGATATCACTTTCAGTTGTAATAGTAAAGGGCCATGGTCCTACTTTAACAAACGATATAAACCTTTTTTTATAGAAAAATATTAAATTATGAAAAGTAAATATCTAGTAATCCTTTTCATTGGACTGCTACTTTCCTGTAATGAACAGAAACAGATTAGTTCAATTGGTCGCGAAAATTGGTCAAAAAGAGCTGCAAACATAAATGAAAAAGATTCGCTTGAATTCGGGAAATCTTACTTATCAATCTACTCTCAAATTTACAGCATTTCTGAACATCGAAGGCACAACCTCACAGCGATGGCAAGTTTGAGAAATACTAGCGAGTTAGATACAATCTATATTTTAAGAGCCAAATATTACGACACTCACGGAAAACCTGTGAGAGAGTATTTTGACTCTCCAATATTTTTAGCTCCTATGGAAACAGTTGAGATTATTATTGATGAAATTGATGTAACTGGTGGAACTGGTTCAAATTTTATTTTTGAATGGAAAATTCCAAAAAATTGTTCAGAACCCTTATTTGAGGGAGTCATGAATTCAACAGTAGGAAAACAAGGACTGTCTTTTACAACACTAGGTGTTCGCACTCATTAAAATTTAATTGAAAATTTCGAAACCGATATGTCGGTAATGAGCCTAAAATTTAGCAGGACTAGGCACGCGCAGCTGCAGTGCATCGGATAAGAGGGCCTTGGCTGCAGCGATGCGAAAACGGCATTATGCCAGTTTACACGTACGGCTCGAAAGATTAAGAACCATCTGAGATATCAAAAGCTCTAAAAATTCAATAAATTCTGTTATAGCTTGTATAGTAAGGAATCCTAACTATATTTGCATCAGCAATAATGCAAAACATAATTTAAATACTTAAAAAAATGAAGAAATCAATTTTCTATCACGCTGGATGTCCGGTATGTGTAACTGCAGAGAACGACATCGTTAACCTCATTGGTGCAGAGAATGTAGAATTTGTTCACATTGGCGAACATCGTGCCCGTATCGATGAAGCTGAAAAGGCAGGTGTGAAATCCGTTCCTGCTTTGTTAACACCAAATGGAAATGTACTTCATCTCAATTTTGGTGCTTCAATAGCTGACGTAAAAGGCTAAGAAGTTTAACTCACAATGTTAGGATTCCATTATCAAAAGTGAGGCCTAGCTTTTCAAAAATAAAATCAAAAAAAATGAAACAAACCATTCTATTAACTTTTGTATCTTTTATGACGATACAAGTTTTTGCCTGCGACAAATGTGAAAACTACAACAATAACGACTTCCAAATCAAAAGTGTAAGTGTAAAGCACCAAACAGCAATTGCTGCCACAATTTGGGAGATAACGGTAAAAGGTACAGCAGGGAAAACTACACCAACTCCAGTAGGACAACTTAACGGAGCTCCTGTATTGGGATACGTATTTCCAACTTCTTTAAAACCAACAGATGTAGGTTTTAGTGAAACAGAAGGAATTGTTGCTCTTGCGTTAACATCTCATCCCGATTTTGATGATACACCTCTTTGGGATGAAAATGCAGACCGAAATTATGCGAATGATGGCATTATTTGGCACCCGCATTGGGTGGTATTAGCGGAAGATAAACGTGTTGAAGGTGGATTGGCTGTTAAGCAGTATGACCCTAAAGATACAAATGTCGTTTTGCCTCCTACCAATCCAGGAATGCCAATGTATATGGACTCTCCAGGCTTTCAGGTAATTACATTTGGTAATATAATAAGAGTAATCGTTCCAGATTATCGAATGAACAATAAAACAAATTTTTCTTATGACGGTGTTGCCGCATTTATGCAGGTAAATACAGGCGAAGAAGGTGGTCACGGTGGCGGAGACAAGCCAATGCTTGGCGTTTACAAAGTATATTCTGTTGCAAGTGGAGATTTATCACTTCCTTATAAAGTAAAGTAGGACTTTTTTTACCCCCACAAAGTTAGGATTCCTAGCTTTGTGGGATTTGTCAATTAAAATTAAATAAGAAATAAAATGAAAGTAGCCGTATGGGACACTTATGTAAAAAAGAAAGATGGAACAGTAATGAATTTTGATATTATTGTTCCGGATTCTCAAAAAGACGAAGCGATAATTTATGGGTACGGGAAGGAATACTTGCAAACCAAATCCATCGCTGGTTATGAACTTACATCAAAGGAATGTGTTTTTTGTCATATTGAGCAGGCAACGGATGAGGTGATCCAACGCATTGATGATAAGGGGTATTTTATACTTGAACTTAGCAATTGCCAGTGACTTTTGATTTTAGATATTCTAATGTATTGCAAGGCTCGTTCAAACCTTCAGATCTCAATCTAATGATGGTTTTTCAGGTTAACTGCCCCGGTTGCTTTTTGCAAGGCTTTCCACAAATCATCAGTTTGCATGCTAAGTATAAGGACAAGCTATCGTGTTTTGCACTCTCAACCGCGTTCGAAGATTTTGAGTTGAACACTGAAGAAAATACAAGGCTGCTTCTGGAGAAAAACATTCTGGTGGGTGAAACGAAAAAAGCGTATGATGGGAGGGACCTCAAATGGAAAGCTCGTATTCCATTTCCAGTACTGATTGACAAAATGATTGTCAAAGAGGAAATGCTTTCACCACATTATATAGAAAGAGTTATTTCAAATCAACCTGAATACAATGACGTTTCACAACCTGAATTGGCAGAAGCGAGAATATCACTTCGCAACTATTTCAATCATTACCAGAAGTGCGGGGCCACTTTTGCTACTAATTTGTTGCGTGGAACTCCTACTTTTATCTTATTTGACAGTAGTATGAATATTCTTTTGCGTTGGTTTGGACACGTGGATATTAATGCAATTGAAAAAAAACTGAATGAGTATTTTACAATGAATACAGGACGATCATGAATAATTCGCCTTTCAATCTGGACCAACAAAACCAAAGTACTGACAGCCGAATCATTGCTGCACTTGAACGAATATCTCAGGCTTTTCGTGTATTGCTTTGGAATGAAAGCAAGGAACTTTCCTTAAGTCCGATACAAATTCAGGTACTCATTTTCTTGCTCCACCATAGCGAAGAAAAAAGAAAAGTAACCTATTTGGCCGATGAGTTTAATATGACGAAGCCAACAATCAGTGATACGATAAAGTCCCTTGAAGAAAAGAGCCTTATTAGAAAGGTCCATGAACAACACGACACAAGAAGTTATATTATTCATTTGACAAAGAAAGGCAAAGGGATAGCCGAGAGAACCTCACTGTTTACCCATCAAATACAAGTGCCCATTGGCCAGCTAAATGCTGACGATAAGGAAAACCTACTGCTGAGTTTGATTGGAGTCATTCAACATCTGAATAAAGCTGGAGTGGTTACCATTCAGCGAATGTGTTTGTCGTGTATGCATTTCAGGTCAGGGGAAGGAAAACAAAGTCACTTCTGCAAGCTGCTCAATAAGAAACTCAAAAATTCTGAGCTGCGAATTGATTGCCCTGAATATCAAATGACAAATTAGTAAATGGTACAGTACCTTCCCATTTGAATTGGATAATTTGCTCTAGTAGTTTCCATTTCAATATATAATATCAACGCGAGGCACAATGTATCGGGTGGGTAAAAATGTCTCGCTTAAGACCCTGCCCAAATCACAGGCAACTTAGCTAACTACCTGATCCATAGCTCATAAGTACATTGGTATGCATATTGTAACCAAGCATTGTAAATAAGGAGATGAAATGGACCTACATAATTGACCAAAAATTCAAGGCTGCTACAGCTATGCTCATTGTCTTTTTGATCGTATTGGCAACAAATCTAATTGACACGCAGCACTTTTCTACTATACAGAAATCTTATACCTCAGTGTATGAAGACCGACTGTTGGCGGAGAATTATTTGTTCCAGATCTCAAGGTACCTACATGAGAAAAACCTCTTGATGGCGCAACAGAATCAAGATGCTATTATCGCAAGCGATACATTAAATTATTTCATAAATGATGTCATGCTGAAATATGAACTAACCCAACTTACCCTTGAAGAGGCAAAATATTTTGAATCACTTCAAATTGGTTTAGAGCGTCTGAAAACGATGGAAAGCTTGAACGCGATATCGGCCTCGAGTGAACCCAGGCACCAACTTGATTTTGACAATCAGATTCAAATGACCTGGGCAGATTTGAATGCCTTATCACAAATTCAATTATTGGAAAGCAAGAAGTTAGTTCAAGATTCAGATAGGATTATTAACACGCATAATAACATCACATCACAACTTGAAATTGCAATCCTGATTGTTTTGGGACTAATTATCCTCGCGTTGATTTTTTCTTCGAAATCAACATCTTCTAAGTTCAGGCAGTATAGCCACTTAAACTAATTCGTCCATCACGTTTATAGAAAATAAACTAGCCTGAAATCTCGATTATGTCTAATTAACTCCGAAATGCCACGATTCTATATTTAAATTATTGCCCTATAATTCAATGCAAAATTTGCTAAAAATATTTTTTGTAACCATATGGTCTGGTAATACTCTAAATATGTGAAAACCATTATCAACTATTAGGGGCCATAATAACAAATGGCCCACTCAGGAAAACATTCTTCGCATGAACGCTCAAATAGTTAAAGTATTAAAAACAGAATCTCTGACCCACAATGTCAAACGGTTTGTTGTTGAAAAACCAAATGGGTATAAATTTATTCCGGGCCAAGCTACGGAAGTTTCAATCAACAAGGGATCACTTGAAAAGGAGCTACGACCCTTTACTTTTACCAGCATACCGAATGCGGATCACTTGGAATTCATTATTAAGATTTATACAGGTCATAACGGGATGACAGAAAGACTTAACCACATAATGGAAGGAGATGAATTACTTGTACATGAAGTATTTGGGACTATTCGTTACGAAGGACCTGGATTATTCATCGCGGCTGGTGCCGGGATCACACCCTTTATTTCAATATTCAGGCAGTTGTATTTCGTTGCACCAGGTAAAGAAAAAGAACAATTGATTGGCAATACCTTATTGTTTGCCAACCGGACGGAAGATGATATCATTCTAAAAGACGAGTTAAAGAAAATGCTTAATTCCAATTACCATGATGTCATTGAATTACCAGTTTCAGGTGAATTAGGAAAGCGAATTGATCGCGATCTATTGAAGCGATATGTTACACCTGGCACTGGCTATTATTACGTTTGTGGCCCTGAAAAATTTACCAAGGTCATGGTCGATAATCTTAAAAGTCTTGGTGTATCTAGAACTCAGATCATTTTGGAACAGTAGTAAGTTGACGATACATCTATTGATTGACCCTACAAACAATTTTTATTTCTGAGTGAGCAAATCACAAAAGAAACTTCTACACTCATACTAATTTACTCAACTTGAAATAAAGGTGAAATGATTCTTAAACTTAAAATAATTGTAACCTTTTCAGAGGTTACTACTCTATTAATTGAATGAGTATCTAAATTTTTAAAAACAAACAAAATGAAAAAATTAAAAAATCTAATCTTAACCGTGATGGCAATGTCCTTGGTAACGGCCACGCAAGTAATTGCACAAAACCCAAAGCTGTCCGATCCAGAAGTAGCCCATACAGCCGTAACAGCCAATCAGATCGACATTGATTTTGCCGAAATTGCATTGAAAAAATCCAAAAATGCTGAAGTCCTTCAGTTTGCCACGACTATGGCTAACGATCATCAAGCCGTAATTAAACAAGCCGTAGCCTTAGCAACCAAGTTGGGTGTAACCCCAATGGACAATGCTGTAAGTAAGCAACTTTTGTCCGATGCAGAAAACACCAAAAAAATGTTGCGTTCAAAGTCCGCAAAAGATTTTGATAAAGCATACATCGACAATGAGGTTTCGTACCACAAAGCCGTTATAGCTGCAGTAGAAGGGCTGTTAATTCCTGAGACAGAAAACCCTGAACTAAAGGAATTACTCGGAAATGTTGTGCCTGCACTAAAGACCCACCTGGCGCATGCGGAAATGGTACAAAAGAAATTTACAGCCAGTACTAAATAAAAATGGTAAGAATTAATATTTACTTAATGTTCACCTTTGCCCTTTTAGGCGGTTGTTCCAACCAATCAGAAAAGCCAATCAATGCAGAAAACTATGGATACCCGGAGGAGCAAACAGCGCCTCCGGCTTCCAAAAATGATGTGACAGAGATACCTCTAAAGAATACATCCACCTACCACACAGTCGTGATACGGCAGATGAAATTTGAACCAGCGGAATTGAGATTGCATAAAGGGGATACCGTGCTGTGGATTAATAAAGACATCACAGATCATGATATCACAGAGGAAGACAATAAGAAATGGTCTTCATCCAAATTACCGATGAATCAATCCTGGAGCATGGTGGTCAACCAAAACGCCAACTACTATTGCTCCATACATGTGGTTATGAAGGGGAAACTTATAGTTGAATAAACTTGGTTTCAAAGCCAGGTATGTATACAGCCAGGAACCGGACCAAATCATCATTGATTCACTTTAACAAGGGTTACAAACTTTGTAACCTTTTTTGATGTTCTTTATCTAAAGTAAAAAAGCAAAATGGAAGCTCTAAAAAACAAGGATTACAACCATCAAAAACTTAAGGAATCCGAAATCATTAAACGTATACTTGGCGGAGATAAAGAGCTCTACGAAATACTGGTAAGAAGGAATAATCAAAAACTATATCGTGTTATCAGAAGCTATCTAAGAGATGAAACTGAAATTGAAGACACAATGCAAAATAGCTATCTCAAGGCTTACGCGAATTTGCATCAATTTAGATCAGATGCATCTTTTTCCACCTGGCTTACCAGAATAGGCATAAACGATGCGCTAGCACGAGTGAAACAAAAAGGCAAAATGGTTCACATCAACGGAGAATCGTACATTGATGATCATGCCATTTTACAAATGCCTGATAAAAGTGAATTAAATCCGCAGGATAAGATGATTAAAAGTGAGGCAAAACAACTACTGGAGAATGCCATTGATCAATTGGACACCAAATACAGAACGGTCTATATTTTGAAAGAAGTGGAAGAAATGAGCCACAGTGAAATTGCTGTTATTTTAGATTTAACCGTTGCCAATGTGAAGGTTCGCCTTCACCGTGCAAAGGAAATGCTAAGAGAAAAGCTTTATGAATTGTCCATTGATAAAAATGTTTTTGAATTTGGATTTAGTAAATGCGATAGAGTCACTGAAAATGTGATGAGTAGGATTTAACCTAAAATGATATCTAACTTCTATTTTTTTGGTCAACACTGCATGATATATCGGTTTTTAATGCAAGCTAGTGAGTTGAAAAACTGTTAAGAAATTAGGACCGCCAAGTAAAATTGAAAATGAGCGCTTTTGCTTAACTTTGGTCTGAAGTTGCGATTTCCTTTTTATAATCTCTTGCTTACAAAACATGATGTATTGGTAAGCATTGTAAAATTATACCCGAGTCTATGATGGAAGAGTATAGGATTGAAATAATTGAATCGGTGGTTATTTTGGTTTCATACCTATTAGCAAGATTTGCGCTAAATAAGTCCATTGAGAAAGTCACTTTAAAATTCACGCATCAAAAAGCGAGAGCAAAAATCATTAAAAAATTTGTTAACTCTTTTCTACTTTTTGTTGTTTTGCAATTTCTGCTGTTCGTTTGGGGAGTTAAGCAATCTGAGCTAATCTTTTTTGTTTCCTCCATGTTAACTGTTTTGGGAATTGCTTTTTTCGCACAATGGTCAATTATCTCTAACATTACTTCCGCAATGATTATATTTTTTAGTCATCCTGCCAAAATCGGAGATACCATTACCGTGCTAGATAAAGACTTTTCAATATCAGGCAAAATCAGTGATATTGAAATGTTCTTCATCACCATCAAAACGGACGAAGGGGAGAAAGTCACCATTCCAAACAACGTTTTTATTCAAAAAATGATTAAACAGGGGAAGAATGCATAATGCATACAAATAGAATATGTTCAACCAGAGGTGGAATCTGATGATTACTTTTAGAAAAACTAATTGAGTGAATTATTACCTTGACGAAGCCATAATTTCAATTCTGTTTGTTCATCGGGTTCTAGGTATTGAAGAGATTTACGGTATTCTTTTTTGAACAATGTATTGTCAAATCGCACCTTGTTCAGGAGAATTTTGAAGTAATCGAGCATGCTTAATTTAAATATTCTATTTTTCATTACCGATTTGTTAATACATGTTCTCAGTCCACTTAACATTTTGTTTACCCTACAAATCATAGTCTCCAACTGCTTCAGGTTGATAGGTGACCTCAATGATTTCAAACTGACCTACGCCACCGGGAATCGGCCAGGTAATAGTATCTCCCAGTTTTCGTCCTAGCAATGCAAGACCCACTTTAGAAAATACTGAAATCTTCCTTTCATGGCTATTGGCATCTTTGGGGTATGTGATAGTAACCTCTACTTCCTTTTGACTATTTATTTCCTTTAAGAGAACTCTGGTATTCATGGTAATCACTCGACTCGATATCTCTTTTTGGGACCGGATATCGGCAGAAAGAAACTCAACTGAGAACTCTTTTAGTATGTCAGATTTCCTAAGTTCCATAGGCGGATTTATCAAAATGGAATCGAGTCGTTCATAGTCCGTATCGGTAATTAATCTTCTTCTCATGTTGTTTATTGTTATGTCGATTTAATAGAATTAATAATTGGTAACTACTGCTTACAGGTAAAAGTCACCAACGGCTTCAGGTTGGTATACGACTTTTAAAATTTGAAAACGCCCCAGGCCGCTCTTAGTTCTCCATATAACCTCATCACGCTCCACCCGTCCGAGTAGCGCCATGCCAATAGGATGAAATATGGAAACTTTTCTGTCTTCTTTTTTAGAATGTTGTGGATACGTGAGTGTTAGTTGAAACTCTTCACCATTTTTCAAATCTTTCAACTGCACTTTAGAGTTCATCGTTACTACATTTGACGAAATATGCCCTGGCCGATAAATAGCTGCGGCACGGAGTTCGTTATAGAACTGATCTAAGACATCAAACTTGTTGGACTTTAGCGAAGTCCTATCACGGATAATGTTTAATCGCAAGTAATCAGAATGTGTAATTAGTCTTCTTTTCATAACCATTTTTATTAGAGCTATACAGTATCTATGCCAAAATTATATATGATGATTGCCCGTTAATTCTGGACTTATTGGTAACGTATGTCGGATCAATATTCCCCTGTGGGGATAAATTACCCAACAATTATGTATATTATGGATTGATCATTGTGTGTGGAATGAGCACGATTCTTAACTTGCAACAAAATGACAAAATTATCACCTGATCTCAAACTAAGGGAGCGTGTAAAAGAGCTCAAGTGTCTATATGCTATTTCGAAAATAGCTTGGGAAGAAGAATATGATTTAGAAGCCATCCTTGCTAAGGCGCTTATTATTGTACCACAGGCCATGCAATTTCCGGAGTTTGCAGAAGCGAGTATTATGGTGGAAAACGTTGCCCACAACACAGCTGGTTTTTCAAAATCCCGAACGACAATTTCTTCCCCATTAATGGCTGGAAAGAAAAAGTACGGCATTATCAAAGTTGGGTACCGTCCCCCTCGCAAGTCATCTAAACTGAAGCTATCCTTTCTGGATGAGGAGAAAAAGTTAATTAAGATGGTTTCGCGTGAATTGTCACTCTATATTAAACGCGCAACGATGGAGGCTGAAAGGCAGAAGTTGCAACTACAGCTGCGTCATGCAGAAAGACTCACCTTTGTGGGGGAGCTATCTGCAGGTATTGCCCATGAATTAAATGAGCCCCTTGGAAGAATACTTGGCTTTGCCCAGCTCATCAAGAAAGAAGGTTTAACTAGTGAGCAGCAAAACAATGATATCGATCGGATCATAAAGGCTTCTCTTTACTCACGGGAAATCATTAAAAAACTGATGCTTTTTTCCAGGCAAATGCCACAGCGCTCAATAGCAGTTGACATCAATGAAAGCATTGAAAACATTCTCTCCTTTATTGAAATGCGATATCAGGGAAGAGAGATCAAAATTGTGTCACGACTCGAACCCAGGATTCCCAAAATAATTGCAGACCCGGTTCAAATAAGCCAGGTGATTGTAAACCTACTTACCAATGCCATTTACGCGATGGAGAAAGGAGGTCCACTTACAATTTCTACGTATAAGAAGGAAGGTAAGGTGAGAATGGTGATTAAAGATACTGGACATGGAATGTCACCTGAAATACAAAAGAAAATATTTGAACCCTTCTTCACGACCAAACCGGTGGGACATGGCACTGGTCTTGGCTTATCTGTTGTCCATGGAATTGTACTTGATCACAATGGATCCATTAAAGTAAAGAGTGCGCCAGGTAAGGGGACCACATTTGAAGTATTATTTCCGTTGAAGACTAAATCGAGGAAGCGATGAGTAGCAGTATAACTGAAACTATGATATTGGTTGTGGATGATTCAGCTGAAACTGTTGAATTGATCAAAAGGAACCTGGAATCAAAAGGATACCGTATTCTCACAGCTGATAATGTACAAACCGCCATTAAAGTTTTGGAGGCGATGCCTATTGATATGGTGGTTACTGATCTAAAAATGCCTGGAGAAAGCGGACTAGCACTCGTCCGTCATGTATCAGAAAATTATAAACACATTGGGGTATTGGTGGTCACTGGCTTCCCGTCCATACAAGGTGCAATAGAGTCAATTAAGATTGGTGCTGAGGAATACCTTGTCAAATCATTTACAGACAACGAACTGTTTGAGGCCGTTGAAAGGGTATTGGCAAAAAGGCCTAAGACCAAAAAGAAAGAAACTAAATCAAATTCCACGTTCGGTATTGTCGGTAATTCGGCAGTGATGCAGAAAGTTTTTAAAACCATTTCTAAAGTGAAGAACACCAATGCCACGGTTTTAATTATGGGTGATAGCGGTACTGGTAAGGAGTTGGTAGCGCGTGCCATTCACTACGGGGGACTGGCTAATAAGGCACCTTTCGTTCCGGTAAATTGTGGCGGTATCCCCGATGCATTGTTGGAGAGTGAGCTCTTTGGCTTTGTTAAAGGTTCGTTTACCGGAGCAACAGACTCGAGGGCTGGTTTCTTCCAGACGGCCGATGGTGGCACTATTTTCCTTGATGAAATCAGTAACACCAGTTTATCCATGCAAGCTAAATTGTTGCGTGTGTTACAGGACAAAGAGTTCTACATGATTGGGTCTAAGAAACCGCAAAAGGTCAACGTTCGTATCGTTGCCGCATCTAACACGGATCTTATGCAGATGGTGAAGAAAGGATTGTTCAGAGAGGACCTGTATTACAGGCTAAATATTATTTCCATACAGCTCCCATCATTGCATGAAAGGGGAGATGATATTGACCTCCTGTTAGCACATTTTAATTTGAAGTATTCCAGTGAGAACGAAAAAGCACAATTGCAGATTACCCCCAAAGCGTTGCAAGCGCTAAGAGGCTATGGTTGGCCTGGTAATGTGCGTGAATTGCAAAACTTTATTCATAGTGCGGTGATTTTATCAGACGACAATGTGCTCGATATCCCCGACTTACCCGAATCCTTTCGTTATTCCGCAGTACGCACTGGAAGTTTGGATCGCAGTTTAGAGGAGGTGGAGCGGGAGTATATTCAGGATGTGTTGGCTGCAAATGGGAATAACCTCACTAAAGCATCTAAAATTTTAGGGATCGACAGAAAGACGCTCCGTGGAAAAATAAGGAAAGAGGAGTGATTCAAAATGTTTCACTGGGTAATTATTCCCCTTATCCAGTTTACCCGAACAGCCAATAGCAGCTAAAAAAGACTCTTTTATTTGGTACGGATGTTGGCTAGCACATAGTAAATATAAATACTATGTCACTATCAGTTCAACAACCTGATGTAAGTATCATGAAGTTACTGGAGAGGGAGTTCTCTACTTTATGCAATACCTGTGATCATTTCAATGCCTGCTCTTATCAGGATGACGAAAAGGGGATTATTCAATGCGAACTTTTTGAAAATGAATCTGGAATATTTATTGCCAGCATAGCAAACGCGGGCAACGTAAATGAAAATGCCGCACCGCCTGTTGGAGTGAAGGGAATTTGTGTGAATTGTGATAGGGTTTGGGATTGCAAATTACCCAAAGCACCAGCGGGCGTATGGCATTGTGAGGAGTATGAATAAGTATCTTCCACTATATCGAAATGCTATTCTAGCCTTATTCTCGAGTAAACAAAAGGAACCGGAAAAACCCAAGCAAGGGAGGTGGAAGGAGTTTAATAAGCACGCAATACTCATTGCTGAAGGGGATTACCTCAATGGTAAAAAGCACGGAAGGTGGAAAGAATACTTTGACACGGGGGAGTTGATGATTGAGGAAGACTTTGAGCATGGTATATCAAATGGTCGCTTTGCTTCCTTCCATCGAAATGGAAAAGTATTTAGTGAAGGGCAATTTGAGAATGGTTGTAGGGTAGGGGAATTTATTGTGTATGACGAAAAAGGGCTACAAACCAGGTCATTGCGATTTGAAAATGACCAGTTGATCCAGGAAAAATGCCTCGTTGGTTAATAATAGAATATGTAAGTAGTAGTTTATAAACAACAATGGAAACCACAAAAATAAAGAGTATAAAGGGAGGAGACATTGGTCTTGACTACGCACTAATAACCTTAATTATTGCCTACGTACTTGGCACGATTGTTCAGGCCCTGTTTAAGCTAGGCACCAGCATTTTCTAATATGTTCGTAACAATATTGAGAATTCCCAATAAATACTAGAATGAGTAAACACAATATTAGTATTCCAATTCGTCCCTTCGTTTTGATATGGATACTTGCCATAGTAGCCTTAGTAGTGTGTAGTTTCATGGTAGCTGTTAGTGTTCTGCATCAATTTTGGTTATTTATTCCCCTGTTACTTTTGATTATCGTGATCTATGATAGTTTTCAGCATAAAAGCACATTGAGAAGAAATTATCCTTTAGTCGGAAGGCTTCGCTACCTTTTTGAATCCGTACGTCCAGAAATACGGCAATATCTTTTTGAAGGAGAACTTGATGGCAAACCCTTCAACAGAAGACAACGATCAATTGTGTACCAAAGATCAAAAAATGAAAAACAAACCATTGCATTTGGCATGCACGATGATCCAAATCGCTTAGGATATGAATGGGCAGCACACAGTATATATCCGAAAAAGGCAGATCGAGCGACTTTCCGAGTGAAAATTGGTAATTCCCAAAGCAGGCAACCTTACGATAGTAGCATTTTTAACATTGGCGCGATGAGTTATGGCGCCCTAAGTAAAACTGCCATCTCATCACTAAACAAGGGTGCACGAATTGGGAATTTTGCCCATAATACAGGTGAAGGGGGAATAAGCGAGTATCATTTACTCGGAGGTGATCTAATCTGGCAAATCGGGACGGGCTACTTTGGTTGCAGGACACAAGCGGGAAAGTTTTCTGAGACTTTATTTGCGAAGAAAGCTACACTGCCTCAAGTGAAAATGATTGAGTTAAAATTGTCTCAGGGAGCCAAGCCAGGACATGGTGGAATATTACCTGCGGTCAAAAACACACCCGAAATTGCCAAAATACGGAATATAACTCCTCATACTACGGTTCATTCTCCGGCAGCTCATACTGCATTTTCTAACGCGACAGAGATGGTTTGCTTTTTAGGAAAACTTCGAATCCTTTCTGGTGGCAAACCCGTGGGATTTAAACTGTGTATTGGCCGAAAAGAAGAATTTATCAATATCATTCAAGCAATTAATGAAACTGGCATTATTCCAGACTTCATAACTATAGATGGTGCAGAAGGTGGGACAGGAGCTGCACCACTTGAATTCATAGACTACATGGGAATGGCACTGGCTGATGCCTTGATATTTGTGATTGGTGTTCTTCATGACAATAACCTTAAAAAAGATATTAAGATTATTGCCTCTGGTAAAATGATTACAGCTTTTGATATCGCCAAAACAATGTCACTTGGTGCAGACGCTTGTTACAGTGCGAGAGGTATGATGTTTTCACTTGGTTGTATTCAAGCGCAGATTTGCGATAGTGATAAATGTCCGGTAGGGATTGCAACTCAGGATAAATCGCTATATAAAGGAATTGATGTGCCACTTAAGAGTCATCGGGTAGCTAATTTTCATAAAAACACAATGAAAGCATTGGCTGAGTTCATTGGAGCTTGCGGATTACAAAACCTAAGTGATCTTAGCCCAGAAATATTTTTCAAGCGCACAGAACAAAACCTCACTCAAAGTTTCGGTGAGTTATATTTCAGAGAACGTGTTCGAAGAGTGCATAACGAAAAAGAAATACCTCAAAAACCTGCCTTTCTAAGGTTAAATCAGTAAGGCGGCTTTATGACAGACGCGGAGCATTCAGTACCTTACTGAAATATAATTTATCAGCAATCAATAGCCATGAGCGATAATACCATTCTTTGGACATCTTTTAATGTTTTTGTGCTGGCGATGTTGGCCCTCGACCTGGGTGTCTTCCACCGAAAGACGCATGAGATTACAGTCAAGGAGGCACTGATTTGGACAGGTGTGTGGATTACACTTGCAATGTTCTTTAATCTTTTCGTTTACTTCTATTTTGACAAGACTACGGCAGTAGAGTTTTTTACCGGTTACGTTATTGAGAAGTCTCTAAGCATAGATAACATCTTTGTGATGATTATGATCTTCTCCTACTTCAAAGTACCTAAAGCATACCAGCACAAAGTACTTTTCTGGGGAATTTTGGGTGCGCTAGTCATGCGCGTGGTATTCATATTATCTGGTATAGAGTTAATTGAGAGATTTCATTGGTTGATTTATATTTTTGGAGGCTTCCTTATTGTGACAGGAATTCGCATGTTAACTGCAGGTGATGCCCAGGTAGAGCCGGAGAAGAATCCCCTGATTAAAATCGCAAGGAAGGTATTTAGATTCACAGAAGGATTTGAAGGTGATCGGTTTTTTATTCGGAGAGACGGAGTATTGTGGGCCACACCCTTGTTTCTTGTTGTGATCATGATAGAATTCACAGATTTGATTTTTGCTGTAGACTCGATACCTGCCATTCTCAGTATATCCAATGACTCTTTTATTGTATATACCTCTAATGTCTTTGCGATACTAGGGTTACGTTCACTATACTTCGCCCTGGCGGGCATCGAAAAGTACTTTCAATACTTGAAATTTGGCCTTGCGGCAATTCTGGTTTTTGTAGGCATTAAGATGAGCACAGTAGACTTCTTGTATATCCCGGTAGAGATCTCTCTTATCGTTATTGTGTTCATCCTCACCATAGCAATGATCGCATCTGTTGTTGTGAAAAGTAATAACAGTAAGAGGCTGTGATGGTTGAACTCATTTTTAACCTTCGGTCAATTGATTGAAATTAATCGAGATAAAATTGTAGATAAAGTTATGAAAGGAAAATTCACCCTAAAACATAAAATTAAGTCTGTCATTGCATTAGTCATTGTTTTCTTAATGATTTTAGCAACTAACATGATGGACAACAACCATTTTGCATTCGTGAAGGACTCGTTTGAATCAATTTACAAAGATAGATTGGTTGTTAATGATTACATTTTCCGAATCTCTCGTTTAGTAGAAGCTAAAAAGGCAAAGGCTAATGGCATGAAGCTGAACAATGGATTTGAATATGATAACCATTCTTCTGACTCAATTGATCTGCTCATTACCAAATATGCTGCTACGAAATTTTCTAAAGAGGAAGAATTTTATTTTATCAACCTTAAGAAAAAAATCATTAAGCTAAAAAATCTGGAAAAGGAACTGGCTGAAGCAACGAGTCCGGGGGAAAGTAGTCAGATACTTGTCAAAGTAGATCAAAATGTTTCATTGATTTTAGATGATCTGACAAGTCTTTCCGGCATTCAATTGACTGAAGCAAAAAGACTATTTGATAGTTCTAATAAACTTATACACAATAGTTATATGATCTCGCGATGGGAGATTGCTTTTTTAATTATTATTGGCTCGCTAATACTTACATTAATAACAGTAAAGCCTGCATCATAATTAGCCTTACACGGTTGGTGGAAGAAAATGAAAGAGGGTTGATTGAGTAGTCTTGTGATTGAGTGATTGCTGAAACGAAGTTCGATAAGAAACAATAACTTTATATAAATTATGTCCAAAGATCCCTATCAGATAAAGAAATCATTGAAGATTAAAAATGACACATTCAGTTATTTTAGCCTTCATGAATTACAAAAGCAGGGACACGCTATTGATAAGCTGCCCTTCTCTATTCGCATTTTGTTGGAAAATGCACTGCGCAACTTTGATGACTTTGCGGTAACTAAGGAAAATCTTGAAACTCTTTTACATTGGCAGCCAAATGGCTCAGACAAGGACATTCCCTTTAAGCCCGCCCGCGTTTTGATGCAAGACTTTACGGGGGTCCCTGCGGTGGTAGATATCGCAGCACTTCGTGCAGAGGTAGCAAGAAAAGGCAAAGACCCGAATACCATAAATCCGCTCATACCAGTTGATCTGGTGATAGACCACTCGGTACAGGTAGATTTTTTCGGTACTGACTATTCCTACGAACGCAACATAGATGAGGAGTACAGGCGCAATAAAGAACGTTACCAATTTCTGAAATGGGCACAGAATTCATTTGATAATTTTACGGTAGTACCTCCCGGTATGGGTATTTGCCATCAGGTGAACCTGGAGTATTTATCCAAAGGTGTCATTGAACGAAATGGGGAAATTTTCCCTGACACATTGGTAGGGCTGGATAGTCACACGCCCATGGTCAACGGCATTGGTGTGGTGGCTTGGGGTGTAGGTGGTATTGAAGCCGAAGCCGCCATTTTGGGGCAGCCTCTCTATTTTATTATGCCGGAAGTGATCGGGCTTAAACTCATCGGAAAACTCCCATTGGGAACCACTGCCACTGACCTGGTATTGACCATAGCCAATTTGTTGAGAAAGCGTGGTGTAGTAGGAAAATTCGTAGAAGTGTTTGGTTCTGGATTAGACAACCTTTCAGTTCCCGACAGGGCAACTATTGGCAACATGTCACCAGAATTCGGGAGTACAATTACCTATTTTCCCATCGATGATAAAACGTTGGAGTATATGCGGAAAAGCAATCGCTCCGAAGATCAAATCGCTCTGGTGGAAACGTATTGCAAAACCAATATGTTATGGAGAGAACACGAAGATAAAATCACTTATACTGACGTTCTAGAATTAGACATTTCAACTATCGAGCCCACTGTAGCAGGTCCTAAAAGACCACAGGATAAAATCCTTTTAAAAGATTTTAAAAACAAGTTTATTGAATTGTTAGACGAGTCCTTCGACAGGAAATATATTTCTCAGGAGGATCGCGCTTTGGAAAAGGCGATTACCCGCTTTGATGGGGAAGGTGGAGATTTACCATATACTTCTGGTGCCACAAGTCCACTTCCAACAGAAATAGAAGCCAACGAAAAGGATGGTTTAAAAACCGTTTGGATCACACGGGGACAGGAGAAGTTTATGCTTTCTGATGGTTCCGTTGCTATTGCTGCTATTACCTCATGCACCAATACCTCCAATCCTTTTGTAATGGTAGGTGCGGGGTTGGTTGCCCGAAAAGCCAAAGAACACGGAATCAATGTTAAGCCCTGGGTAAAAACTTCACTTGCACCGGGTTCAAAAGTGGTGACCGACTATCTTGAGAAGGCAGATTTAATGAAAGATTTAGAGGCGCTTCAATTCCATTTGGTGGGTTACGGCTGTACTTCATGTATTGGAAACTCAGGTCCATTATCACCCAAAATTGCCAAAGCAGTTGACGACCATAACCTGGTAGTGGCTTCTGTTCTTTCCGGAAATAGGAATTTTGAAGCAAGGATTCATCCCCAGGTAAAAATGAATTTCTTGATGTCGCCTATGCTTGTAGTGGCTTATGCCATCGCTGGCCGCGTGGATATTGATCTAATTAATGAACCCATTAGCTATGACTCCAACCGTCAACCGGTTTACCTTAAAGATATTTGGCCATCTGACGATGAAATCAATGACATTCTAAGCCGCGTCCTTTCTCCTAATGATTTCGCGAAAAATTATGGAGAGATATTCGAAGGCAATGAGATTTGGAGGAACCTGGAAGTGCCTAAAGGTAAGTTGTATGAATGGGATGAAGACTCAACCTATATTAAGGAAATCCCATTCTTCCATGATATATCCGAAAAGCCAAGCCCACTTGAAGATATACATGGTGCGCGCGCCTTAATGGTATTGGGAGATAGTGTAACTACTGACCATATTTCTCCAGCAGGTGGTTTTAACGAACACTCTTCTGCAGGTAAATATCTGTTGGAGCGAGGCGTGAAAAAAGAAAGTTTTAATTCCTACGGATCGCGAAGGGGGAATGATGAAGTGATGGTCCGCGGAACATTTGCCAATGTGCGCATCAAAAACAAACTGGTTGAAAAAGAAGGGGGCTATACGAGCCATTTGCCCTCTGGTAAGGAAATGACTGTTTATGATGCCTCCTTAAAATACAAAGAGGAACAAACGCCTTTGCTGGTTTTGACTGGAAAAGAATATGGAAGTGGTTCCTCGCGTGATTGGGCGGCAAAAGGTGCCTTTCTCTTGGGTATAAAATGCGTGTTGGCAGAAAGCTACGAACGAATTCATAGGAGTAACCTTGTTGGAATGGGTGTATTGCCACTTCAATATAGACCGGGAGAAACGGCAGAAAGCTTAGGATTAACCGGTAAGGAGGTGTTTTCAATAACAGGAATTGCAAAAGATATCAAACCCTTAAAAGAAATCCAGGTAATTGCTAAAAGCGAAGCTGGGAAGGAGATCAAGTTTCAGGCCATAGCTCGTCTCGATTCCAAAATAGAAATTGAATACTATCGTAATGGCGGTATCTTACAATATGTGTTGCGGCAATTTTTAAATAAGAGCTGAAGTATTGCATGGACTTTGAAGCCTTTGACAAAGAAGAGACTGTATTAATTCATTTTCAGCGATGCTACCAGTTTGAGCATTTCACCACTTATGTTTAATAGCCATTGCAATTGTCCCCAAACCAAGTGAGCCTCTTGAAGATCGCGTTCGGCTTGTTTGTCCATAGATGACAAATTCCTAAAATCTAAAGAGTTGAAAGTAGGTGACTGTTTTTCAAGAGGAGTATCGTTCTCCGCGGACGCCTGTGTACTGTCGCCTTTCCTGCCTTTAAGGCATTGGAGTACTTGCTCCAAGTTTCTCTCTATTTTTTCTGTTACCATCTTGAACCGTTCGGATGCCTCAGTAGTTTTATGATGCTGTATATAAGTGCTCAAGGATGCCAGAGAAGCTAAAAACGTGTGGTTCAAGACCACCAAGTCGTAAATATTATCCGCTCCCCTCTGTTTCGACTTGGGTTCCTGCGCCATACGCTGAAAGGCCGAACTAAGACTAGAAGTGGCCAAAAATGCTTCCTTGCGAGCAATATTGTAAGCGGTCGGTAGGTTTCCTTTTTGCTGATAATATTCAGTAATCTTATGTAGGAAATCTTTGTTGGCCTTTACACTTTTTTTGATACTTGATTTGATTTCAACAAACTCCCAGGTAGGCCAAAGCCATAGTAGTGCTGCAATGGATAGACCAGCTCCCACCACAGTGTCCATGATACGGAATTGTATCACAGTCAAAATATCAGGACTGAGAATAGCATAGATAAAGACCACGCTCAACGTAATGAAGGTGGCCGCAGCTCTATAGTTTTTTTGTAACATGGAAAGTGCAATGACCAAGGATACCACACCCAGGGTTCCGAACACGTAGGGATTCTGTATCAGGAAAACCAGACCAGCGGCAACGGCACCGCCAATAAGTGTTCCGATAATTCGGTCTTTTGCTCGACTCTTGGTGAGGCCGTAGTTTGGCCGCATGGTTATAATTATTATAAACAAGATTGAGTATGGATTCTGAAAAGCGAAGATCGAACCTAGCGCATAGCCGATCATAACCGTAACCGCCAGTCGAATCGAATGTCTAAAAATGGTGGACTTAAAACTAAAGTTCCTTACTAATAGTCTGGGGTCATAATCTTGGGATGCTACAAAGCGTTTGGCATCATTTCTATCAATAACTTCAATTTCAGCAGTACGAGGGCTACCTAGCAGCCATTTTATTTTTTTTATTTTCTTGAATTGTTTCTCCTGATATTCGAGCCAGGTTTGAAGCATAAGGTATTCCTCATAGCCTGGGTTTTCACGTAATGAGGCTATTTCAGCTCTTGCATTTTCAAATGATTGACTTATATCATCGTCTCCTGGTAGATTTTCTTTTTTATTGCCAGCATAGGAAATCATCCGCAATTGGTCAGACATTTTGAAGATCAGGATTTGAAATATTTTAATGTATTTGGGATGGTCATCAAAGAGCGCGTCCATTCGATCATAATTAACGGGATTGGCGATTGCCGTTTCTAGCATCTCCACCAATTGGACGAATACCAATAGGCGATTATCTTCATAATGCGACCAACCGGAGTTCTTTTTGGATAAGATCAAAATTTCTCTTAGGACCTCATGATTCTCGGTAAGCTCACTTTTAAGGTACAGTAATTTGGACTGTAATTCTTCGTAGTCTACTTGTGGGCCGACCAATTTCGCCCGTGTTTCTATAAACTCAGCAGTAAGCAAATAGGTTTCCGACAATAATTCCTCAGTCTCTTCCTCCGGGTATATTCGATACCAAATCTTGGCCAGTAACAAATACCAAAGTCCGCCTACGCCTATCAACAAAACATATTGATAGATTTCTAATTCTTTTAAATCATTGGTAAAGCTAAGTACCAATGCCATGAGTCCTGAAAAACTTACAAGTGAGGCACGAAATCCGTAGATCGAAATATAGGCTATAGCGAAAGTGAGCACGCCTAATACGGAGAGTAACAGCCATAGCTCAAAGTGCAGATGACCCTTGACAAAACTGACGATCATGACCAAGGCTGCAGAAATTATAATACCATTTTTTTTATTGTCTAGGCAAACCGACAGGAACCTGTGATCCA
>CAYNCP010000015.1:0-3547 GCA_964395905.1 uncultured Ohtaekwangia sp. | reverse complement strand
TTTTTTATGTCGAAAACTACCACTGACATCACAGGATGAGCTCAAAAAGGCACCAAAGCAGATTGCCAAACCAATTTCAAAATATCCGAGTTGTAGCCCCATTACAATGGGAACGGTGATGGCAATACCAACCAGGATGGCCCTGGTAAAACTGGTGTTTTTCAAGAATTGTCGCAGGGTCTTAAAATTCTCCGAGATAAAAAGGGTTGCAGCACTCAAAACACACGGTTTAAGTCCCAAGATAGCGGTTTAGCATGTCTGGTTCTATGCTAAAATCAAATAGGATTGAGTATGCTTTATCCTTAAGTTTATATATGAGCCCCATGGCATCATCGCTTATCTATTTGGCTTACTTGGTAAGTATTCCTGGAAATAAAAATTAAAAACAAGGAGTTAGTTTAATTTGAATTCTTTGTAGTAAGAGAACGTAAAACAAATTAAGATGAAAGCAGTGCAATTTACAGGGTATGGTGATCTATCGGAAAATATTTCCATCAATGAAATAGAAAGACCCACGGTAAATAAAGATGAAGTCTTGATCGAGACATATGCTGCAGGAGTAAATCCACTGGATTGTAAGGTTATTGAAGGTGCTCTAAAAAGTGTTAGGAAGTTTAAATTACCCGCTACCCTGGGATATGATATCAGTGGGAAAATTGTTGCGATTGGGGAAAATGTAAAGAATTTTAAAATTGTGGATGAAGTTTTTTCCAAGGTGAAGAGACAAGGAACATTTGCAGAATTTACGACTGTAAATCAGCTTTATATAGCGTTAAAGCCCAAAAATTTAAACTTTATTGAAGCTGCAAGTTTACCGCTAGTTGGTTTAACGGCAATACAAGCATTGAAGCGTGGAAAGTTGGCATCAAACGACAGGATACTTATTCATGCAGGTTCAGGTGGTGTTGGTTCATTTGCCATCCAGTACGCAAAATCGAAAGGTGTTTATGTTTACACTACAACAAGTACTGCAAATGTAGAATGGGTTAAGAAGCTAGGGGCGGATAGGGTTATTGATTACAAAACCGAGGACTATAAAGAGATTGCCAAAGATGTAGATATCGTTTTTGATACCCTTGGGAAACAATATACTGAAGACGCTTTTAAGGTGATTAAAACTGGAGGAAAGGTAATCACACTTGTTGGTCCTGTTGATAAAGAGACGGCCAGACGGATGAAACTCAATCCAATTGTGGGATTTGTTTTAGCTTGGAAGAGACGAAGAATAACAAGGTCAATGGCTTCAAAGTCGGCCTTTTATAGCATTGTTTTTGTAAGGGAAAATGTAAAACATCTTTCGGAAATCAGTGCGCTTGTTGATGTGGGTAAAGTGAGATCTATTATTGATACTGTATTTCCGCTGGCAGACGCAAAAGATGCGTTACTTACCGTCAAAAAAGGGCGGACTAAAGGCAAGGTAGTTATTGACATAAAGAGTAATGAGTAGAGGTTTTGTAAAGGAAGACGATCAGGAAGAGGTTCCCTTTGTACTACCCAGAGCTCATCTTCCAGAAGGCGTTACGAACTATGTAACCCAGGTTGGTATGAATGCTCTCCTGGACGAAAAACAGGTACTTGGCAATGAAAGGGATAAGTTAGATACCTACAATGAGAAAGATAGGCGAATTGCATTGAACCATATTAATGCCCAACTACAACTACTAACCCAGCGGATTGCTACAGCCAAAATAGTCGTCTTAAGTGATCAACCTCAGGATGAAATCCGATTCGGGGCAACGGTAACACTAAAATTGGGAGCCAACGGCAAATTGCAAATTTTTCAAATAGTAGGTGTCGATGAAGCAGACATTGCAACGGGAAAAATCTCTTTCATATCCCCAATGGCCAAAATAATGATCAATAAAAGAATAGGAGATAAGGTTGTTTTAAAACTGGCAAAGCAGGATAAAGTCTTTGAAATTATGGATATAGCCTATAACTAATAAGTCTGCAACAGGTCTACTAACTAGCCTTACCTCTGCTTTATTTTTCTGAATGTTAGAAGTGGAAGTTTGATTGTATAGATAAGCTCCTCGGTTTTACTGCGAGAAACCAATCGTTTAAAAAGACTTCGATCTTCAGGAAACATTACTAGAATTTGGGGCCTCCTAAGTCGTAGTTTTTTTCGAATTTGCTCCAAAATAGATACTCCTCGTGTTCCCTTGTTTAATGTTATCTTTATTTTATTATATCCTGACTGCTTGATCAGTGTTTGTATTTTAGCTGGAGTCATAAAATTGCCTTGGCCAAAATCAAAATTGATAATTTCAATGTTCGCATTTAGTTCTTTGGCAATTGGCAATATGCGAGTCAATTCATTCGTAAAATGTCTCAGGTCAGTAGCATACATTATTTGCTTAATCTTTCTGAATCTGACTCTCTGAGGAATGGCCAATACTGGAATTTTAGATTTTTGAATTACTTCCGTGGTATTGCCACCAAGGAATTTTATTTTTTTTCCAGAGCCTTGCGTACCCATTATGATAAGATCCGCATTGTAGTTACTGGCTTGCAACATTATATTATGAGTGATAACGAATCCTGCTTTTACAACGACTTTAATTTTTTTGAGATTCGTTCCAGCACCTAGTTTGTCAGAAATTTGCTTAACGGTTAATTCTAGTTTCTTTATATCATCACTTTCTACTTTTTCCTCCAACGCTGAAAAAGCAGCTTTTGTCATGGCTGGGTCAAATTTGGGAACATGGGTTGAATGAAATATGATCAGTTTGCTTTTGGTTGATTCAGAATATTGCATAGCATACTTTACTGCATTATTCCCCGTGGCTGAGTAATCTGTTGCTGCAAATATTATTTTCATTTTAATATTGAATTGTTCCTATTTTATACTCTAGCCACACAATTTACAAAACACATACTGATCTTTAGTGATTGAAATCATTTATCAGCTCCAAAGATCGAAGCTACTCAATTCTTTCGGTGACTAACTTGATTCAAGTGGTTAATAATATTAAAAGAAATAGATTTTGTGGATTAACTATCTAGGTCAGCTTTCGAATGGATATAAAGTTTCGGAAATGGTTCGATATCAAAGCGTGCAAAATTGATCAAAAGCGACATTACCATTCTTTGGACATCTTTTAATTTTATTGTGTTGGCGAACTGGCATGAATATCCTAAATTCAACTTTAAGATTTTCGAATGTGAAGATTAAAACGGGGTGATTTAAATGGGGTGAGTTAATTGGTTTCGGCTGCATTAAAGACGTTATAATAAATCCATAGAATATGAAATTTGCAATTATTGTTTCATTAGGATTGATACTTCAATCCTGTGCTCCGGATAAGCCTCTGAATACTGAAGAATACCCCGAGCAGCCGAAGAGTACACAATCAGCCGTTGAAGATATAATAAATGACCCTACCAAGGGCTTAGGTGCTGTGAAGTCAGTAACGCTGAATAGCCCATTAGAGCAGGATAGAGTTGCTCGAGGACTAGCCATCTATGAAATGAAATGTTCAGCTTGCCATAAATTAACAGATCAAAGAGTAGTAGGTCCAGGGTGGAAGGATGTTACAAAAAACCG
>CAYNCP010000014.1:0-62912 GCA_964395905.1 uncultured Ohtaekwangia sp. | reverse complement strand
GGCAGGCAGGGAAGTTTTCCTAAACTTTAGTTTGATTCGCATGTTCATCGTGTACGCTTTAAGGAGCCTAAAGGATGAGAGAATATATGTAGGAATGACTAGCATCTTCAAAGACGATTATTAGAACATAACGCAGGAAAAACAAAATCCACTAAAGGTTATATGCCTTGGCAGTTGATTTATTCTGAATTATTACCTTTGCGAACCCAAGCAAGAGAAAGAGAAAAGTATCTCAAATCTGGCGCAGGTAAGGAATTTTTAAAATCACTGGTCCCGTAGTTCAATGGATAGAATAGAAGTTTCCTAAACTTTAGATGCAGGTTCGATTCCTGCCGGGACCACAAGTATCCGCGACTTCTTCGCTTTTGTTGAAATATCGCGGATTATTTTTTCTCACATACGATCTTACATACTGAACTTGGAGATTTTTATTATTAGAGGGCCTCAATTGTTATGTACTTGTATAGAATAGTTGGATTTTCTAGATATCATGTAAGTTGCTAAAATCATTGAGAAAACTATGACTAATGCAATGACAGACATAATATTAAGTTTTAGGGAAATTTTCCTTTCAAAACCTTTTGATCTACAATTTCATCTCGATTAATTTCATTCAATTGGGTGATCGTTAAATAATGAGTTCATTCATCACTGGCTCTTCCTGTCATCACTTTTCACAATAACAGATGCAATCATCGCTATGGTGAGTATGAACACAATAACGATAAGAGAGATCTCTACAGGGATATACAAGAAGTCTACTGTACTCATCTTAATGCCTACAAAAACCAGAATTGCGGCAAGACCAAATTTCAAGTATTGAAAGTACTTTTCGATGCCCGCCAGGGCGAAGTATAGTGAACGTAACCCTAGTATCGCAAAGACATTAGAGGTATATACAATAAAAGAGTCATTGGATATACTGAGAATGGCAGGTATCGAGTCTACAGCAAAAATCAAATCTGTGAATTCTATCATGATCACAACAAGAAACAAGGGTGTGGCCCACAATACTCCGTCTCTCCGAATAAAAAACCGATCACCTTCAAATCCTTCTGTGAATCTAAATACCTTCCTTGCGATTTTAATCAGGGGATTCTTCTCCGGCTCTACCTGGGCATCACCTGCAGTTAACATGCGAATTCCTGTCACAATAAGGAAGCCTCCAAAAATATAAATCAACCAATGAAATCTCTCAATTAACTCTATACCAGATAATATGAATACCACGCGCATGACTAGCGCACCCAAAATTCCCCAGAAAAGTACTTTGTGCTGGTATGCTTTAGGTACTTTGAAGTAGGAGAAGATCATAATCATCACAAAGATGTTATCTATGCTTAGTGACTTCTCAATAACGTAACCGGTAAAAAACTCTACTGCCGTAGTCTTGTCAAAGTAGAAGTAAACGAAAAGATTAAAGAACATAGCAAGTGTAATCCACACACCTGTCCAAGTAAGTGCCTCCTTTACCGTAACCTCATGCGTCTTACGGTGAAAGACACCCAGGTCGAGGGCCAGCATCGCCAACACAAAAACATTAAAAGATGTCCAAAGAATGATAGTGTCGTTCATGATTTGTTAACCCACTAAATTTTATTCCGGCAAGGTACTGAAAGCAATGGGTCTGTCATAGCGTCCGGAACAAGCTTCGGTCTATAGTGTTGCCTGATAGGACTTAAGTTCTACTAAGGTTACTGGATAAGATAAATTTCAGGAAATGAATCAAATCCGTATTACAATACACTGACACTTGCCTTAATCAAGGCCTGAACAATCGTTCCAAGTATGTATGCAATAATTAGAGTTATGATGGCATAGTCAATACCCAGGTGTTCTTTATTCATGCCCATTGTTGTTGCAGTTTCCATCGTTGTCGTTTTATGTTTTTAATGAAAATCCTATTTGCTGTATATTTAACCAAACATCCATTCCAAATAACATCGTCATTAAGGTGCATTCTGAATGTTATTAAAAATGCCAGCGGGCATTATTTTCCAATGAGGCATTTCTCCTCTATCAGATGATCCTTTTCAAACCTCAATGATTTGATTTGTTCCCCGCGTTCATCATACACCCTAAATTCTCCTTCTCTGCAACCACATTCAAATTTCCCCTCACTGAGTATTTTTCCATTTCTGTGATAGGAAGCAAAGCGGCCATTAGAAATACCGTGCTCAAAGTCTTCCTCCAGCATCAGCTCACCCGTATCAAAGTATTCTCTCCAGCGTCCGTGTTTTTTTCCATTATGGTAATCACCTTCTGCAATGAGGATCGCGTGCTTATTGAACTCCTTCCACCTTCCCTCTTTGAGCGGCTCTGGCTTGTTTCGATTATTTGAGAATAAGCCGAAAATCGCATTTCGATATCGTGGTAGGTAACTATTCATACTCCTCACAATGCCAAACGCCTGCCGGTGCTTTGGGTAATTTGCAATCCCAAACCCTATCACAATTCAAACAAATCCCCTTCGCTCCAGCAGGCGGTGCGGCATATTCTTTTATGTTACCTCTGTTCGCTACATTACTAATAAATATTCCGGATTCGTTTTCAAAAAGTTCGCATTGAATAATCCCCTTTTCATCATCCTGATACGTGCAGGCATTGAAATGATCACACGTATTGCATAACGTGGAGAACTCTGTCTCCAGTAGCTTCATGATACTTGCCTCAGGTTGTTGAATTGGAAGTGACATAGCCATTATTATTTGCTATGCTCCAGCCAACATCTGTACCAGAATAAAACGGCCCTTTTTAGCGTTAAAAGCAGTTGGGGTAAATCGGATAAGGGGAATAATTACCCGGTGAAACATTTTGAATCACTCTGCTTTCTTTATTTTTCCACGCAGTGTCTTTCTATCGATTCCCAAAATTTTAGCAGCTTTGGTGAGGTTGTTCCCATTTGCAGCCAACACATCCTGAATATATTCCCGCTCCACTTCTTCCAAACTGCGATCCAGGCTTCCTGTGCGTACTGCCGAGTAGCGAAAGGATTCGGGTAAATCTGGGATATCGAGTACGTTGTCATCCGATAAAATTACCGCACTATGAATAAAGTTTTGCAACTCGCGTACATTACCAGGCCAGCCATAGCCCCTTAGTGCTTGTAATGCTTTGGGGGTAATCTGCAATGGCGTTTTTTCGTTCTCACCGGAGTATTTCAAATTAAAATGTGCCAACAGGAGGTCAATATCGTCCCCCCTTTCATGCAGTGATGGGAGCTGTATGGAAATAATATTAAGCCGGTAGTATAGGTCCTCTCTGAACAATCCTTTTTTTACGATCTGCATGAGGTCGGTGTTGGAAGCGGCTACGATACGGACGTTCACCTTTTGCGGCTTCTTAGACCCAATCATGTAGAACTCTTTGTCCTGTAACACGCGCAATAACTTAGCTTGCATCGATAAACTGGTGTTACTGATTTCATCAAGGAAAATAGTACCACCATCGGCCGTCTGGAAGAAACCAGCCCTCGAGTCTGTTGCTCCGGTAAATGAACCTTTGACGAAACCAAAGAGCTCACTCTCCAGCAACGCATCGGGAATGCCGCCACAATTGACCGGAACGAAAGGTGCCTTATTCGCCACACCACCGTAGTGAATGGCACGCGCTACCAACTCCTTCCCGGTGCCACTATCACCCATTATTAAAACCGTGGCATTGGTATTCTTTACTTTAGAAATGGTCTTAAAAACTTTCTGCATTACAGCCGAATTGCCTACAATACCGAATGTTGAATTTGATTTGGATTCTTTCTTTTTGGATTTAGGCCTTTTTGCCAATACCCTTTCAACGGCTCCAAACAGTTCGTTGTCAGTAAATGATTTCACCAGATATTCCTCGGCACCAATCTTAATGGATTCCACCGCCCCCTGAATGGAAGGAAAACCAGTGACAACCAATACCCCAATGTGTTTATAATTTTCTGACACATGGCGCACGAGTGTCAGACCACTTTCCCCCGGCATCTTAAGATCGGTTATTACCATGTCAACGGGCATCGCATCCAACATTTTAATGGCGGTTTGCACATTATCCGCAGTGATTACGCGATATCCATTTGATTCCAGGTTACGTTTGATCAATTCAACAGTCTCTGGCGAATCATCTACCACTAAAATCATTGTCTCCATAACGTTGCTGCTCATCGCTTCCTTGTTTTAGTCTTCAGCGGAAATAATACTTCGAATGCGCTTCCCTTACCGGGAGTACTCCTCACTTTGATTGTGCCGTGATGGTCAAGGACAATCCCATGGACAACCGATAAACCCAGACCCGTTCCATGACCAACCGGTTTGGTCGTGAAGAAGGGTTCAAATATTTTCTTCTGCACTTCAGGAGACATTCCATGCCCTGTGTCTTTAATAACCACGCTTACCTTACCTTCTTTCTTATGCGTAGAAATGGTGAGGGGGCCACCTTTATCCATCGCATAAATGGCATTGGTAAGCAGGTTTACAATCACCTGACTTATTTGGACCGGATCTGCCATTATCCGGGGTAGCTTGGGCTCCAATCGCGAGATGATCTTGATCTGCTTTCCCTGATATCGCATTTCTATAAAGGAAAGAATATTTTCAATGCTTTCATTGATGTCAACTGCAACCGAGCGCTGGGGCATTTGTCTGGAGAAAAGCATCAGTTTTTTTATGATTTCCCGTGAATAGAGGGAAGCCTTTATGATCCGATCGATGTCATTATTTTGCTGCTCGCTGGTTAGTCCTTCTTTCTTGATGAGTTGAGCAAAGCCAAGTATTCTTCCGAGCGGTTCATTTAATTCATGGGCAATGCCTGCTGACAACTCTCCCACAAAGGTTAGTCTTTCTGCATGCCGAAGCTGGAGCTGCAACTTCTGCTTGTCTGCCTCCATCGAAGCTCGTTTGATGTAGAGTGACAATTCACGCGCCACCATTTTGATTAACTTTTTCTCTTCATCCAGAAAGGATAGCTTCAGTTTGGAGGACTTTGGGGCAGGACGGTATCCGATTCTGATCATACCATACTTTTTCTTTCCAGCCATCAGCGCGGACGAAATGGTCGTTCTGGACTTTGAAAAACCAGGTGTTTCATGAGGAACGTTCTCCACCACAATACTCGCTTCAGCAAATTGTGGGAATTGCATGGCTTGTGGTACTATGCTAAGTGCCTTGGAAAGGATGGCTTCTAAATCATTCCCTTCTTCCCATGCCATTCTGGAAATGGCATAGAGACACTTTAACTCTTTTACGCGCTCTCTTAATTTGAGATCAGCCGATAATCTTGCCATTTTATCCCAAATTATAAAACATCTTCATTTTCTAATTAAAACTCTATATGTCTAAGGTAAGCAATTGCCGGGTAAATATTACCCATGGGGGAATAATGAATCGCCACGCTTCCGAAAAGAAGCTTATAATTTAGCATTCGCGCATCATATACCATTCTGGCATAGATACTGTACTGCCCTCTCCAAAATAGGGTCATGAAAAGAAGATTGATTACATATACTGAGTACTTGCGACTAAATATAATACGTGACAGGGCCGCTCTAAGGTCAAAGGATTTTGATGTACTTCATTGCTCGGTCGTGTGGAGCATGATAAAGTTGCATGGAGGACGGGGGGTAAGCTTGGGAATTTTCAAATTCAAAAGGTTGTATTCCAAACTGAAGCCGATGGCGACTTTTAACTGTAAATAGCAGTAACGAATTATTAATTCTATTAAACCGACATAACAATGAACAATTTGAGAAGAAGATTAATTACGGATACAGACTATGAGAGACTGGATGCTTTTCTGAGCACTCCACCCATGGAACTCAGGAAATCAAACTTACTCAAAAAGTTCTCCGTTGAGTTTTTGTCCGCTGAGTTTCGGCCTCAAAAAGACTTTTCAAGGCGAGTGTTCACCATGAACTCGAGGGTCGTTTTAAGGGAAATATATAGCTTTAAGGAAGTGGAAGTGACGATCACCTATCCAAAAGATGCAAATAGCCATGAAAGGAAGATTTCTGTATTTTCCGAAGTGGGTCTTGCCTTGCTTGGACGCGTATTGGGAGATATCATTTCATGGCCTATTCCCAGTGGGGTGGGACGGTTTGAAATCGTAGAGGTCACCTATCAACCGGAAGCAGTTGGAGACTATGATTTGTAGGGTAAACAAAATGTTAAGTGTACTGAGAACTTATATTAATAAATCGATTAATGAAAAATAGAATATATAAATTAAGCATGCTTGAGTACTTCAAAATTCTTCTGAAAAAGGTGCGATTTGACAATATATTGTTCAAAAAGGAATACCGTAAATCTTTACAATACCTGGAACCCGATGAACAAACAGAATTGAAATTATGGCTTCGACAAGGTAATAATTCACTCGATTAGTTTTTCTATAGTAATCATCCGATCCCACTTTCTGGTTGAATATATTCTATTTGTATGCATTCTTCCCCTGTTTAATCATTTTTTGAATAAACACGTTGTTTGGAATGGTCACTTTCTCTCCATCTTCCGTTTTGATGGTGATGAAAAAAAATTCAATATCACTTATTTTACCTTTTATGGAGTAATCTTTATCAAGTACAGTAATTGCATCTCCGATTTTGGCAGGGTGACTGAAAAATATGATCAGCGCTGAAGTAATGTTGGATATAATTGACCACTGGGCAAAAAAAGCAATACCCAACACAGTTAACATTGATGTAATAAAGAATACTAGCTCAGATTGCTCCACTCCCCAAACGAATAACAGAAATTGTAAGCCAATAAAAAGCAAAAATGAGTTAACAAACTTTTTAATGATTTTTGCTCTAGCTTTTTGATGCGTGAATTTTAATGTGACTTTTTCAACGGCCTTATTTAGTACAAATCGAGCTATTAGGTAAGCAACCAAAATAACCACCGATTCAATAATTTCAATCTTATATTCCTCCATCATGAGACTAAGTCATCATTTTAAAATGCTTTACACCAAAGTTAATCAAATGCAGCCATTTTTAATTTTACTCGCTCTGCCTTTATTTCTTTAACGGTTTTTCAACTCAGCTGCTTGCATTAATGTATGATAAATTTTCTCATTATTGCCTGATCGGCACAAAAGGATGTGATTGCCTCTAAAAGCGAATAGTGAAAATACCGTTAACCTGATAAGTGACTGCAATCATCAAAAAAACACAAGGTATGTTGAAAACCTATTTGTGTAATATTCGAACTGTTGCTGGTTTATAAAAAAAACGAATATCGATATGGCTTAAATCCTACTCATCACATTTTCTGTGACTCTATCGCATTTACTAAACCCAAACTCAAAAACATTTCTATCAATGGATAACTCATAAAGTCTTTCCCTTAGCATTTCCTTTGCACGATGTAGGCGAACCTTCACATTGGGAACGGTCAGGTCCAAAATGGCAGCAATTTCAGCGTGGGTCATTTCTTCCACTTCTTTCAAAATATAAACTGTTCTGTACTTAGCATCTAATTGATCAATGGCATTTTCCAACAGTTGTTTTGATTCACCCTTAATCATCCTATCCTGTGGATTTAATTCATTTTTATCAGACATTTGTAATATGGTATTGTCGTCAATGTGCGATTCATCGTTGATGCGAACATGTTTACCTTTTTGTTTCACCCTTGCCAGCGCATCGTTTATACCTATTCGGGTAAGCCAGGTGGAAAAAGAGGCATCGGATCTATATTGATGCAAATTCGCATAAGCCTTGAGATAGCTATTCTGCATCGTGTCTTCAATTTCTGCTTCATCTATTAGATAACTTCTGATTACACGATATAATTTTTGATTATTCCTTCTTACCAGTATTTCGTAGAGCTCTTTTTCTCCGCCAAGTATACGTTTAATGATTTCGGATTCCTTTAATTGTTGATTGCTGTACTTATTGATTTTTAGAGCTTCCATTAGGCTTTTTTACTTTAGATAAAGAACATCAAGAAAGGTTACAAAGTTTGCAACCCTTGTTATGGTGAATAAATGATATTTTGATCCTGTTCCAGCCGAATACCTATTTTCACTATGAATCATGTTATTCCACCATAAGTTTCCCTTTCATAACCACATGTATGGAACAATAATAGTTGGCACTTTGATTGACCACCATACTCCAGGTTTGATTTCTAGCTAATTTGGATGAGGACCACGTCTTATTGTCTTCTTCCGTGATGTCATGATCCGTGATGTCTTTGTTAATCCACAATACAGTGTCTCCTTTATGTAATTTCAATTCCGCTGGTTCAAACTTCATCTGCCGTATCACGACAGTGTGATAGGTAGATGTATTTTTTAGAGGTATCTCTTCAACATCATTTTTAGAAGACGGAGGAGCTGTTTGCTCCTCCGTATATCCATAATTTTCAACGTTTATTGGCTTTTCTGATTGATTGGAGCAACCACTGAAAATGATTAATGAGAATATTAGGCAAATACTAGTTCTTGTCATTTTTATCTAGCACTGGCAGTGAACATCTTTTGCACCATTTCCGCATGAGCCAGGTGAGTCTTCAATGCAGGGACAACATTTCCAAGCAATTCCCTTAGTTCACCATTTTCTGTCTCAGGAATTAATAGCCCTTCAACTGAAGCGATAACGGCCTTGTGGTATGCCACCTCGTTGTCGATGTAGGCCTTATCAAATTCTTTAGCTGACTTTGACCGCAACATTTTCTTCGTATTCTCTGCATCTGACAAGAGTTGCTTACTGACAGCATTGTCCATGGGTGTTACACCTAACTTGGTGGCCAGTGCCACGGCCTGTTTAATTACGGCCTCATGATCGTTGGCCATGGTTTTGGCAAACTGGAGGACGTCTGCATTTTTTGATTTCTTAAGTGCAATTTGAGCAAAATCAATGTCGATCTGATTAGCGGTGACAGCCGTATGAGCCACTTCTGGGTCAGACAGTTTTTGATTTTGTGCAATTACTTGCGTGGTCATTACCAAAGACAATGCAACAACCGTAAGGATTAGATTTTTGGTCTTTTTCATTTTGTTTATTTTTTTAAATTAGTTACTCATTCAACTATTTAGAGTAGCAAACTTCAAAAGGGTTACATTTCTTTCAAGTTTATTTGAATCGGTTGTATGTATTATATAATTGACTGGCGAAATTGAAAGGATGTATAAGTTGTTTTGTTTCGGATCTTAAGAAACCGAAGTTGGTAATATTCAGTCTATGCAGATATCCATCATCTGGTTACTGCTCAAAAATGATTTGCGTTTTTGATACGCCAATACTTTTAAGATTATCAAGCATAGCCGCGGTAAATTTTTCGGGGCCACATACGTAATAGTAGCGTGTTTCGGGGTTAACATATTGCTTTAGCATGTTGAGATCAATGCGCCCACCTAATTTACCTGAAGCAGGCCTTTCAATAATATCATGGTAGTTGGAATTTAACATCTGCTTCAGCTCGTCTTTTAAAATTATATCATCAACTGTTCGGTTAGCAAACAATAAAATATTGCCAATCAATTGTTGTTTTTCTTTACCTGGTCTATTGTAGTACAAGTGTCTGAATATTGAAATAAAAGGAGTGATTCCGGCACCACCCGCAATGAACAAACCAGGTCCTTCGTAGCGAATAGTACCAAATACTTCATGTACGAGCAATTCGTCTCCTTCCACTATGTGGTTCAGTTTTTCTGTTATCCCGTTATGATCTGTATAAATCTTAATAATGAATTCAAGATGATCATCTTCGGGTAGGCTGGTAAAGGTAAAGGGCCGGAGCTCTTTTTCAAGTGACCTTTTGTTGATTGAAACTTCAGTCGCCTGCCCTGGAATAAAAGTGTACCCGCTTGGTTTTTCAACCACAAATCGCTTGACATTATGGGTAAGAGAATCTGTTTTTAAAACCTTAACAATATGAGAATTCATGCCACAAAGAAATTATGTTAAATAAGAAGTAGCGCTCCAATGCCCTTCTTATTGTCGTTTGCTTCCACATAGATAGAGTGATAACCGACTAAATGGTTACAAAAAGACTTGTCAAACATTGTTGTAATGCTATATCAATCTTAATAAACTGAATAACCGTTAAATATGATGTACAAATCAATTTAAGTGGCTGAATTGTTTAAACTTTGGAGTTGTTGATTTTGACGAGAAGATTAATGCCAGGATAATTAGTCCCAAAACAATCAGTATAGCGATTTCAAGTTGTGCGGTGATGTTATTATGGATGTTAATTATTTGGTCTGAAGCTTGAACCAGTTTCTTGCTTTCCACAAGTTGAATTTGAGATAACACATTTAAGTGGACCCAGGTCATTTGAATCTGCTCGGCCATATCGACTTTGAGTTGGGGTTCCTCTGAGATTGTGATTGCTTTCAACTCATCCTCCATGGCCCTTAGACGCTGTAAGCCAATTTTAAGTGATTCAAAAACCACCGCTTCTTCAGGTGTAAGTTGGGTAAGCTCATATTTCGATATGATGTTATCAATAGACTCATTTAAAGTATCGCGTATGGCAATGGTACCATGCTTCTGCTGAGTCAGCAAAGGGGCCTTTTCATTTAGGGACTTTGAGATTTGAAACAAATAATTTTCCGCCAGCAGACGGTCTTCATAAACGGACGTGTATGATTTTTGCAATCTGGAAAAGTGCTGTGTGTCAATCAGATTGGTTGCTAATACAATCAAGAAAACGGTGAGCATAACCAAAGCAGCCTTGAACTTTTGGTCAATTATATAGGTCCACTTCATTTCGTATTTCTAATGCCTGGCTACAATATGCATACCAGAGTATTTAGTAGCTTTGCATCAGTCAGTTAACTAAAATTGTTCACGATTGAGTACAGTCTGAAGCGAGACATTTTTACCCATGCGATGCATAGTGCCTCAGCCAAGTAGGGGCTAGCATTAATCTGAAATACAACCCAGATGGGGTCAGCTTATAGGAAATATTATAACAAGAGAACTGAGCTGCCGAAGCGTGCATTTCATTTATTTTATGTTTGTTAAGACTTTAATCTCATTTTCTGGGTTGTAAGGCAATCCTTCACTGTGGCAAAGTCCTTCAGGTCGTCCGCAAGAACCATTAAAGTATCATTTGCTTCTATGGCTGTGGAGCCACCTGGCCGGATATATTCTCCGTCTCTTTTGATCATGACAATAAACGCAGATTTTGGAAAATTCAAATCAATGATCCTTTTGTTTACGGCAAAAAACTCCGGTAAAATCTCGAACTCTTGCAATGAAGATTTTGGAATGTTTAAAATGAATTTTTCGATTTCAGACATGGGCTTAACTTTTTCGGGTACGGCTACATGGAGCCATTTTGCCACAATGGATAAAGTTGTTCCCTGAATCAGAACCGATGTAACTGAAATAAAAAATACGATATTGAAAATCATATTGGCCTTATCAATTCCAGCCAAAAGCGGATAAGTAGCAAACACAATCGGAACGGCACCACGCAACCCCACCCAGGAAATGTAGAATCTTCTTCTCAATTTCATCTTAAAAAACATCAGGCTGAGAAATATGCTTACCGGTCGGGCTACAACAATAAGAAATACTGAAATTAGTAGCCCAATACCTATATAGGGGAGCACCTGAGAAGGAAAAACGAGCAAGCCCAAAGTAAGAAACAGAACAATTTGCATTAGCCAGGCCAATCCATCAAACATTTTCAAGATGGTCTTTTTGTGTATCAAGTCCTGGTTACCTAAGTAAACTGCGCAAATGTAAATGGCCAGAAATCCGTTACCGCCAACAAAATCAGTTGCCGAGAAGGTGATAAACATCAACGCGATAACCAATACAGGATAAAGTCCTTCAAAGTCAAGTTTAATTTTGTTGATGATGTATTGACTAAGTTTGCCAAAGGCAATACCTGCAATACCTCCCAAAATCATTTGTTGAAAAAACAGGGGGATGATTGAAATCAAGCCCTGGTCCTGATTAACCACTAAGCTCAAAAAAGCAATGGTCATCACATACGCCATTGGGTCGTTGCTTCCACTTTCTAACTCCAGGGTTGGCCTTAGGTTCGTTCTCAACCCCAGGCTTTTTGAACGCAGGATTGAAAATACCGCTGCCGCATCCGTGGATGACACAATAGAACCTAAAAGCATACTTTCATAAACTGTAAAGTCAGTAACGAACCAAACAAAAGTTCCAAGCGTAACGGCAGTAAGTAGAACTCCCAAGGTCGATAACACAAGCCCCTCCCGAAGAATGGGTTTTACAGAGACCCAATTCGTGTCAAGGCCGCCTGAAAACAAAATGAAGTTAAGCGATACGATGCCTATGAATTGTGCAGCTTTGGGGTCGTCAAAGCGAATACCGCCAATGCCGTCAGAACCGGCCAACATTCCAATAGCCAAAAAGAGCAGCAAGGTGGGAACGCCAAATTTGTACGAGGTCTTACCCACAATAATGCTTATAAAAAGTAATAGCGACCCAACTAAAAGTATATTTTCAATGGTTAAGTTCATGCTTTACTATGTCATAAATCGAGTTAAACAAGGTTATCCTTTGTTGTTTGTTTGCCATCATGAAGTTTAATTAATTGTTCTTATCCCTCAATGAAGATAAAACAAAGGTAAGAAATGCCACGGTGAATGAACTTGAAACATCCACTACACATTAGAAGTGTTTCAGGCCTTCCAATTTATTATTGAATGACGGATAAGGAATAAATTCAGTTTCATCTCCTTCAATTTTAGGAGATGATTGTGCCTTCCATTTCTGTTTGGCTTCTTCAATGAGTTCTTTACTTGATGAAACAAAGTTCCAATCAATAAATCGTTCTTCGGGAGAAGGCTCGCCACCAAGAATATAATGCTACTATTTTCCTGAATAGTAAACTCACAAAGTGTGCGCATCAGGCAAGCTGCCGGGACCACTACTTGATAAAATTATTTATCCCTCATTCTAGCCAATTCCGCTTCAGCAGCGATAAAACCAAATGCTGAAAAGCTTTTACCGGCAATTACTTTTTCAAAAATTTCAACAGCCTTCGTGGTATCTCCATTGTAATAGTGCCAGTTGCCAACGCCATATCCCTGAGTGGCCATAGACAAATCGTAGTCAGCAGCCGTCTCATCCACGACAAGTAAATCTTCTGGCTGCAATTTTCCCTGATACATTTGAAGCCTTTTATAGTAGGAGTCGTTCTCAATGATCTTCATGGAATCGGTAATGTTACCCAATAACCCTTGCGCCAGGTCATCTTTACCCTCCCTACGATAAGTCATATAAAACCAGTCAATGGTGGCCACCAACAAATCATCATTGTTGCTCACTTTCAAGCATTCAATATAAGCTTGTTCTGCCTGCTCAAAGTCTCCTTTTAAATAATGGGCCAATCCCAGGTGATACCAAATATTGAACTGGGTAGTGGACAAGGGTATGTTTAGTTTGTTGGGTGATCCGTCCGGTTCAATTTCAAGCGACCCAGCTGGCATCAATGTTGAAGCTTTGGTGAGGTCATCAATAGCCCGATCAAACAAACGCATGGAAATAAATCGATGGCCCCTGTGACGCAGCAGTTTGTAAGACTTTGGATACCTTTCGATACCTTCAGTCAATGTTTCTATTGCCTCATTAAACCGGGATAGGTAGCCCAGTCTTCGTGCATACCAAATGTAATTCTCTTCTGATGGATCTTCGTTGAAGTTTTTCTTGGCCTCCCAAAGATTACTGTCAAGTATAGCCTGCACTTCAGCACTTCGTTCGGGTTCAAAAAAGGTTTGTCCCAAAAGTGAAACTACTTCGGGTGCTTTTTCCATTTTATCCGTTTTCGGTGAGGTGCATCCAGCCATCAGGCATAGCAACATGATCCATTCATAGCGCTGTATTTTCATTTTATGAAAAATTAAGGATTAAGCTACTGAACTTTATCTTATAAAGAAATAGGGTGTGATTTTGTAAGACTGCCTGCTGCCGTCCTTATAATTCACCTGTTGATCACATTTGGTTTATTTTATATTTATGACAAACATTAATAAGATGAGAAAATTAGCGCTTTGCCTGTTATTGAGCCTTTTTCCTTTCCTGATAAGGGCACAAAAAACGAAATCTGAAGTGATCAAGACACTGGATTCAAAGTCAGAAACGTATGCGTCAATAGCCAAGAGAATTTGGGACTTTGCAGAAGTAGGGTTTCAGGAAACGCAAAGCGCAGCCTTACTTCAGGAGACATTGGCCTCCAATGGATTCAAGATACAGGCTGGCGTGGCAGGCATGCCTACTGCCTTTGTGGCCACCTATGGTGAGGGCAAGCCAGTGATAGCCATACTGGGCGAGTTTGATGCTTTACCAGGTGTGGCGCAGCAGGCAATACCAGAGAAAAAGACCATTGAAGGGCAAAAGGCAGGGCACGCGTGTGGACACAATTTATTTGGAACGGCCTCTTCTGCAGCGGCAATAGCGGTAAAAGAGTGGTTGGTCTCCAATAAAAAATCGGGGACGATCCGGTTTTACGGAACACCTGCTGAAGAAGGAGGATCTGGAAAAGTGTATATGGTACGAGATGGATTATTTGAAAATGTTGATGCGGTAGTGCATTGGCATCCAGGTTCGGCCAATAGCGCCAGCGCGGGATCCTCACTGGCCAACAAGACGGGGAAGTTTCGATTCTATGGGGTATCGGCACATGCTGCAGCAGCACCAGAGCGGGGTCGGTCAGCACTGGACGCGGTGGAGGCCATGAATATGATGGTTAACTTAATGCGAGAGCATGTGACGCAGGAGTCCAGAATTCACTATGTAGTCACAAGAGGAGGAGAGGCGCCTAATGTGGTTCCCGCTTTCGCAGAAGCGTATTACTACGTTCGTCATCCGGAACGATCAGAAGTGAAAGCATTATGGGAAAGACTGGTGAATGCAGCCAATGGTGCCGCACTGGGCACAGATACTAAAGTTGAAATTGAAATTACCGGTGGCGTACATGACGTGCTGCCCAACGAAGTGCTAGCCAGGGCCATGTATGCCAATTTGAAAGAAGTTGGTGGCTACAATCTGAATGAGGACGAGAAAAAATTTGCCATGGAAATTCAGAAATCATTCTCAGGCAAAATTCCAGCGTTAACCGCTACAACGGAAATAAATAAATACGAATTAAGGAAGGGTGGAGGGGGTTCCACGGATGTGGGTGATGTCAGCTGGGTAGTTCCTACCGTTGGAATGAGTGCGGCAACGTATGTGCCGGGCACGGCAGCGCACAGCTGGCAAGCCGTGGCTGCTGCAGGAATGAGTATCGGCTCGAAGGGAATGATGGTGGCGGCCAAGTCAATGGCGCTTACTGTGATTGACCTTTTTTCAAATCCAACCTTGCTCAATGACGCATGGAAGGAGTTTAAGGAGAAAAAAGGAGACTATGTATATGAGGCATTAATTGGAGACAGGCCTCCTGCCCTGGATTACCGCAACTAAATCTTAGTGCGAGACAAACTTGGCTACTTCATTGAAGAACTTGTCGTTGTCCTGCCAATAGTTCCTGCTATACGTTCGCAGGTATTTCCATTTTTTCGATTCCAGCAATTGGAGCATGGAGGCGTGTAGATCTTTTACAGAGGGGTTTTGACGGTAGAGTTCATCATCAGTAAGAATTAAGCCTGCCCTGTCTTTTTCCAAAAGAGCGGAAACATCCGCAAACGGGAGTTCATTCTTTTTAAAGTCCTTTTCAGGAAATTTAGTAGTTCCCCAGGTTTCAATAATGTCCTTTAAGTACCACGTACTGTTCTCGTCCTTTGACGCTTGGACAAATGGTTTGAAATTTCCCTCGGATACCCATTTAATGTATTCAAGATATTTTTTAAGCAACTTGCCGCCTTCATTCCTGGTGTCTTCTACCTGAAGTTGCTCAGGCCAGATACTGGTCACCACAATAACTTTTTCCCTTGCCCTGGTAATGGCTACATTAAGTCTGTTCTCTCCACCGGCCTGGCTCAAACTTCCGAATTGAAAATGCATTTTCCCCTTTGGGTCAGGTGCGTATCCAATAGAAAAAATGATGATGTCTTTTTCGTCACCTTGAATATTTTCAATGTTTTTTACAATCAGGGATTCCGGGATGCTTTGCCTTTTTTCGGCAAATGCCTCATCCAGCAAGTCAAGGATGAGCATTTGCTGGGGCGCATTAAAGCACACCACTCCGATCTGTTTTTCCTTTTCTTTTTTACTCATTTCCAATAGCATGGATACGATTTCTGTAGCCTCAGCGAAGTTGGTATTGTTTTCCCATGTGCCGGACACTTTATGGTATTGAACAGGGGCTTCTTTTCTCAGGTAATTTTCTGACGATGGTAGCAAGGTGAGATGGCCATCGTAAAAATGTTGGTTGGAAAAGTCAATCAGCTCCAGCGATTTGCTTCTGTAGTGTGTGCGTAAGGGAAGCTGCATCAAGTGCCGTCCAGACAGTTCAAGCAGTGAATCTACTTCGAGGTCCGGATTGTCATCCGCCTCATCTTCCCATCGAATGCTGTACAGGTCATTGGGTTTGAGCTGTTTGTCATCACCGGCAATGATCACTTGCCTGCCACGGAAAATGGAAGGAATGCCCCGTTCTGCAAAACATTGCGAGGATTCATCAAATATGACCAGATCAAACATTTCCTTTAGCGGAAATATGGCTGATACCGACTCGGGCGAAGCCAGCCAGCAAGGGAGGAGTCTGAATATCTCACTGTCAAATTCAGAGAGTAATTTTCGTATGGGCCAGATTCGTTTCTTTTTGTTCAGTTGATGATGGAGGTCCCGGTAAGTGACCCGGTTGTTCAGCCTGTTAATTTCCAGGTCATCGGCCACCCGTTCGCGGGCACGAAGCAGAATGATTTCATTGCTTATTTTTTGCTTCTCTACCACCAGGTCCTGGAGCTCAGCTTCCAGCAATTGGAGTTTACCAGAGGAAACCATTCTTAGAATAGGAAATTTGGTTTCAATGTGATCTATCCATGCAAGACACAAGCTGTTAATAAATGTTTTTTGAATGGTTTCGGGTTGCCACTCGGTGGCAGCCTCGTGTAATTTAGAGATGCAGTTTTTTTCGTCTGATGATAAACTGTCTTTGATGCTGTCAAACTCGCACAGCGCATCAAAGTCAGTAAGTAAAACTTCACGCAACCCGGCACATTTTTCCGGTTGCCTGGTAAGCGTGTTAATTTGATTTGCAGTAAGATAGGAACTCCATTTCATCCTGGTGGTTGTCACGGAAGCAAGTAATTTGAAAAGGTCCTTTATCTTTTGCTCCATCTCGGATTGATCAAGACTTGCTAAATCAATGAAATTGCTAATGCCCCTTACAGATTTGAATATTCTTTTTGCGCTAATCGCATTTTTTTGGTTGACGAACCAATTTTTGATAAACGTCTCTTCTATTTTATCCGGCACATCATGAAGCCACGCTTTTGCTTTTAGCTTAGATAAGTTGTGTTCAAGATTCAGCCTGCGGTCAAGCTTACGTTCGAGCGTCTTAAATCCTGCACGATTATTTTCAATTGCATTGCCGACTAAAGCCCTTTTGATTAAAAACTTATCCTGTGAAAATAACTCCCAACGGATAAGTCCAATGAGGCTTCTTCTTGCTTTCATGCTTCTGTACAAAGCTTGTTGCAAAGTTCCCAGCTGTTGAGATGGAATTGATGCTTCCGGCCCCTCTTCTTCGAAGCAAGCTAAAATTAAACGCTCGATATTGGTTAACCACAGTTCGCTGGTCTCTTCCTCCGACTCGTCAATCATTTGTTGGAAATAGAAGTAGGTCCTTTTGTTTTTTAGTTGATCAATCATTTGATTGACTTCATCTTCACGGTCCAACAGTTCCTCACATTGTTGCCAGTCTAATTTTGCTCCTATCCTGGTTTCCAGTTGTGAGAAGAGATCTGTCGTAAGCAGTGGAATTTCGTTCAGAATATTTTCAATCTCCTTCAGGTCAGTTACACCCAGCCCATTGAAGGATTTACGATCTCTCCATGGATAGTCATCTTTATCGAATCGTTGTGCGTAGTGGGCATATGCTTTAAGTTTGGTGTAAAAAGGAGTGATGGAATCAATTGGAAAATTTTGGTACTCCTGCTTGAGATTAATAGTTTGTTCTCCGGGATTTGATCTGAGGTACAATTCCTTGATGCTTACCCCGCATTCCAAATCGTGGTAGAGTGCTTTTTTAAATTCGTCCAACTCTTCTGTAATTTGATCGATGCGGTGGCAGGTTTGAAGAAACCTGCGACTAATCTGGATGGCATCAAGGCTATTATTCTTCGCCTTATACTCGTTTACTCTATCGATCTGGCGCGAGGCTTTGGCGTAGATTTCCCTTCTGTCATTTTTAAAATCATGAACCAGGGCGAGAAAGTCTGCCAGGTGGATTTCATTCAACCGGGCGTAAACAACATCCAATGCAGCCCGTTTTTGACAAACGACCAGCACCTTTTTTCCGGTTGCCATGGCGTCACATATCAGATTGCTGATCAGTTGCGATTTGCCGGTGCCGGGCGGGCCTTGCACCACAACCGAATAGCCGATTTTGGTTGCCTTTAATATGTTCTCTTGCCATGCATCTATGGGGAAGCCGGTATAAATTTTTTCTTCCTTCACCAGGGGAATAAAGTTGGAAAACAGCAAAGACTGTTGCTCCGCATGATGGTTTTTGCTCATGAAAAATTCCTCCAGGCTTCCTATTTGATTGTTTTCTATTAGTTCTACATAGTCGGGCACGATAAAGGATCCAGCTTGAGGAAAAATTCCCAAAACAGCTTCAGGGAATAATTTCAATTCCCCGTTGCCATGTTCAGTATCAAATTCAGGCTGGGTAAAATTTTTGAAGAAATCGAGCTCATCCCGATAATTGTCCGGATTGAAGTGGATATCTATGGAACTTTTCTGAAGCAGTTGGTAAAGGGCCGTTCTGAAGACAGTACTATCCCTATCTGTCTCCTCAAATGTTTCTTCAAGTAAGAAGTCCTCTACCTGAATTTTGTTGTAGAAAGAGTAGCCCAGCAAAAAGGACTTGTTAAAAGTTATCCCAGCATTGTCACGCAGGCCAACCACCCATTTGTTTTTCTCCACAATGATTTCAATGGGTATAAATAAGAGCGGACATCTTACCGAGGTCCCATCCATAAACTTTCCCCGGGCAAATGGCCATCCGATGTGCAGGTCTTTGGAACCCCGTTCTTCAAAAATCAGTTGGTCGAGCCGCTGTATCCTTTTTATTTTCTTACTGGCGTCATTACTTGCCTCCATCCGGCTATCCACAAGTGGACAAATCACCTTTGATTTTCCGTTGATCAAGGCCTCAATGATGGAAAATGATTTTTCTCCATTGAGTTGGCTTAATACATGGAGGTCCAGGAATTGCTCTGATTGAAGCCGGGGCAGGTAGATGGATCTGTTGTTGCCGGAGAGGTTGGTGAGTTTGCGAAGGTATGCATTAAGGATGTGGTGCTCTTTACGTGCCATTATTGTTCAACCTTCAAATAGGGCCTTAATTTCTTGAATTTTTCCTCATCGATAAGTTCAATCTTCAAAAGGTCGTCAATCTCAGTGAAACTTCCATGCTGAAACCGATAGGCAGTAATGGTTCGAGCCAATTTAGACCTAATATAGGGGTGCTGCGAAAATTCTCTCTCCGCAGCTTTATTGATATTCAGCTGTCTGGGAGTGAAACCATTGCTGATATATGAATGATTGACTACTTCCTTGACGAGAGCTGAATCAAGGCCGTAGACTTCATTCAGTTGTGTCAAATCGTGAAACCCGCCAAGCAGGTCCCTGTATTTGATGATTCGAGCGGCAAGTATTGTACCAATGCCCCTTAAGCGCTTCAGTTCGGTGGTATCAGCAGTATTAATATTTATATGAATAACGATATCTTCCATTCTTGTTTTATTGGGCCGTTCACTTTTTGAGCGATCGGCCGCGGAGGATATTGTGCGAATGAGGATGAATGGATGAACGATCTCATAAAATGAGGAATCCATGCCATAGATTTTGAGTAGATCCTCAGGGTTCATAAATCGTCCACCCTTTGACCGGTAATTGATGATTCGATCAGATAGAAAGTCCGGAAAACCAAGGCTGTCAAAATCTTCTTTTGGGCAAGTATTGGGATCGAATACAAATAGGGTGCGTTGGTCCGGTTGCTGAATGGGATTAAAATCCCAATTGGCCAGGAGGCTATCAATTCGGGATTGGTTTTCGTCAAAATCCAGGGGCGGATCTCCCACCCACATGCGATAAATCGGTTGAGAGAAAATAATAATCAGCATGAAGGGAAGCAGGATGAGGAATCCATTTGCCTCAGCTCGGGAAAAGCCAAAAATATTGCGGACCCAAAGCTGAAGTCGTTTTATCATAATCCTCCGATAAAAATCGGAAATATCTAATGTGAGAGACTAATTAATGGACTACTTTTTTAGCCCTGCAAGGAGCTTCTGCGCTATTTCTGCGGGACGGGAAGCCAGTTTTTGACTGATCTCAATTTCGATTCCCGCATAAGCTGCATCCTCAAATCGGGATCTCAGGTAGGTAGTAAAGCCATCATCCACACCCAGGTAGGGTTGGTTGAATTGGATGTTATGTGCAGGCGGCACCGGGAGAAGGGCATTCAAATAATCCTGGCAAAATTGTGATTCATATTTTCTTGCCGGGTCAAATAACAAACCGATTTCCACCTCTCTCTTTACTCCGTTGAATATGGGTGTAAAAGTATGAATGGAAAGATGCAATACGGGTTTCGGTGATCTGTTGATTTCATTTTCCACCTGATTGCGATAGGGCAGGTACCATTCATTGATCACCCGTTGCTTTTCTGCCTGGTCCAATTGGTGGGTGTATCGCGAAAATAGCTGAGGATGGTGCAGTGATCGGTTCACTTCAACCAGCAATCGACTGATGTGGCATCCGTAGAGGGGTGCCCCTAATTCGCGGGCAAGTGCAGTGGCTATTGGCCAGGCACCCGGATCCCAACCTTCGTGAGAAATGAGTGTTTCGCCCGCATGTTGAAAACAATCAGCAAAACCGTCCGGAATAAGATTACCGGCATGTTCGCAGGTAACGAGCAGGGTTTGCGCCATAGGAGGGCCTGATTACGGTATAAATATTTTGTTCTGCTCCAGGCACCCGCTTAATAACCGGTAAACTCTTTTGATGGATTCTTCAGAATAATCTCCGCTAAGCGCTTCAAGAATTCTGTCTGAAAGCGTTCCTTCATTCATTATCACATTCAGTTCGGGGGTCCATCGTTCCAATGCTGTATTTCCTGATTGAATGAGTCTTTCCATCATCAACTTCCAAACCTCAATCGCAGACTTGGTGTCGCTTTTTATGCCAAAGGCTGCCAGGTATTCTGGAATGGTCACTTCGGTCTCTTGGCCGGTGACGATGCACTTCTCAAACAATGCGGCCATGGGATCGGTACGCAGTTTCATTTGCTGATCAAGGCTAATGAATTTCTCCTGGACAAAAGCTTTAATGGTTTCAATGACCAGCGTAATGATGGCCATGTCAGCAGCTGGGCATTCCTGGATATCCATTAACCGGATTTCTATCGATCCCCGATCAAATCGTGGAATGGCTCCTCGGGAATTTACCCAAATGGGGTTGAGCACGTGGTCAGGGTCAAAGGGAGCAATGTCATTTTTAATTTTGTCGTAAATGTTATTGAGGTAGTTTCTCTTGGAAAAGATGGCTTCAGGTATAACCTTGCCGGTGATGGAAGGAATTCTCGCCTGATTGGCTTTGTAGTATTTTAATCGGGTGTTAATCATTCCGGTTACCTTTCCATCCATAATGGGAGAGGAAGCGCATAAGGCTGGAATAATCGGCAAAACAATCCTTACCGCAGCGTGCAGTTTGGCGAATTCTTCATCGTCATAAAAAGGCAGGTTTAAATGGGTACTCTGCAGATTGGACCAGCCATGCCCTTTCGTATTAAAAATTTTATCATACAAGTGATAGACCTCATTGTTATCGTGTGGCCAGAGTTTAGTATCCGTTAAAGGGTTCATGAAAGGATGCGCAGCCGTAGGCATCAGCATGGCATTCCATTTGTCTAGGATGGCATTGATCCGTTTTATGTTTTCCGCAAAACCGTTTTCAAGCGCATTGAAATTGGCTTCCGGTTCAGTCGATTTGATCTCGACCACATGAAGCACCAACTCATTGGACCAGGTGACTATTCCGTTCTCAAAATCGCTTCCGTATTCTCCCAGCTCGTGCTTCAGCAGTTCATCGGTTACAGGTTTTACAGCAAGGGTATCCTTATCAACGAGCATGTATTCCAGTTCGATACCAAAACCCTGGAAAAGATGTATGCGGGGGGGGTGTGTCATTTTTCGGCCTTAATACGATTTAAAAATACTTCCATAATAATGGTGTATAACCTTTCTTTTAAGATTTTGTCCTCCACGCCTGCATCAATATTCGGATTGTCATTTATTTCGATCACATAGAATTTTCCATCCACCTCTTTCATATCTACACCATAAAGCCCTTTACCGATCAGGGAAGTTGCCTTAATGGCAGTCTTCAGCAGCCCGGAAGGTGCCTGGTCTACGCTAAACGATTCAAAGTTACCTTCTCTTGAGTCTTCTTTTTTGGCGCTCCAGTTTACAATCTGCCAATGTTCGGTAGCCATAAAGTATTTACAGACATAAATGACCTGGCCATCGATCACGCCCACCCTCCAGTCGAAAGGGGTTGGTAAAAACTCCTGTGCAATCAGTAAGTCTGACTTCTCAAACATGCTCTTTCTGATCTGCTTGTACTGCGCCAGATCCGTAATTTTATGGACACCTTTGGAAAAGGCGCCATCGGGCTGCTTCAATATAAATGGGAATCCCATTTTTTGTGGCAATGTCTCACAATTTTCTTCCGTAATAACGTTGGCCTTTGGCGTTAATATCTTGTTGACGGTGAGCAATTCGTGCAGGTATACTTTGTTGGTGCACTTAAGGATGGATTCCGGATCGTCAATGACAACCAACCCCAACGAGGCGGCTTTTTTGGCAAAGCGGAAGCTGTGATGGTTCACATTAGTGGTTTCCCGGATAAAGAGGGCGTCATACTGAATGATCTGGTCAAAGTCATTTTTGGTGATGAACTCTACGTTGAACCCCGTCTCAAGGGCTGCTTTATAAAATCTTTTCAATGCGCGATCATCCGAAGGGGGATTATTGTCTTCGGGATTGATCAGGATTGCGAGATCGTACTTCTTCTTATCCTGCCGGTAGTTTCTTCTCCGCTGAAGATAATTTTCAAGCGATGCCACGAATAATGGTTTATCTTCTACCGGTACTTCAGAAAGGCTGATGGGACGAACGCTCTGCAACAGCCACTTGGTTTTTTTTGAGAATGCGGCCCGCAAAAAAGGTGTCTGCACCAATTGAAAAAGTTGTTTGCCCAGTTTGTTGAATGTTTCAATATTGGTTGATCCGAAATACACGTTGAATTCAATGCGATCAGTGGCAATGCTTTTGAAGGTGCCCTGAATCAAATCGTCAAAATCCTGTGAGTCATACCTGAGAATGGAAGGAAATCTAAAGTCCTGTATGGTGGTTACACCGGGCAACACCTTGTGTCCCCGGGCTTCGGCCAGCAACGACACATAATATCCTTCACTTTGGTATTGATAAGACTTGCACAGGTTGAGCACTTTGATGTTGCGGACTGTCTGGTATTGGGCTCCGGTGATATATTGATTGGGGGTGATTACTTCTACATCCGGGAGGCTTAAATTCCAACTGCTCGGCTTCTCCACGACAATAAGCTTTGGCATACCTAATTGGGTTCAATGATTAGCAAATTAGCATCATAGGTAACAATACCTAATAAGATGCTATTGATAAGTCTGTCAAATTTAACATTGTAATACTGACTTTTTAAGGGATTGGGATTCATGGGATCTGCCAGGTACACGATGTCGTTTTTGCCATCAAATCCATTAATGACCACAAAATGACCTACAGGCTCACCTTTGATGCTGTGGTACTTGTTGGTATCCCCTATTTCGCGGGGGGTGCCATAGAGGTAGGTTGCGCTAAGGCCGGTAAGAATAGGAATGGATTCCAGCAGGTATTTCTTGATCAAGTCCTTATTTAGCTCAGCGTATTTGACTTTGCCGCCAGCTTTTAGAAACTCTACGTAAGCTTCACATTCAACCAAAAGTTTGCGATTGGTTTTTTTAACCCGCATTTGTTTCTTCAATAACTCAATTATCTTGCGCGAGGAGTATTTAAACCACGTAGGGTCGAAAACATCCAGGTTGTAGGTATAGATGTGCGCTTTGTACCCTCTGCTCAGGGCGTGATCTCCCAACAATACGGCAAGTGTTCCTCCGGTGGTGATCTGCTTTACCTCCTGAATTACCTGCTTCAACGAAATGTCATCGTTGTAGTGCTGGTATAGGGCATGCAGACAGGTAGGGCCACAGGTGACCATGTCTGGCTGGGCTTTAATGTCAAAGTTGAGAAAGAGGGCCTGGCGATTGGGCATAGCTACACATTTCTGCAAATTTCATACTGTATAAGTCAATAAAAATAGAGTAAAAGAATCAGACCAAATCGAATAGGCAGTCAATTTATTATGGAATTAACTTTCTGACTTGCTTTGTGGAAAATAATTCTTTTAAATTAGGTTCAACAAAATCATAATCGATATGTCAAAAGGTCAAGACAAAAAGAAAGAAACAAAAAAGGCCCCGTTGAAGTCGGCCAAGGAAAAGAAAGCAGAGAAGCGGGCCAAGAAAGAGGCCAAGAAGCGAGGCTAAGTTCGAAATCCAATGAAACAAAAAAAGCCCATCCGGGCTTTTTTTGTCAGGGCAACGGCATGATTATCCTTTTACCACCTGGGCGTTGATCTGAAGTTTCACTTCATCGCTTACTACGATACCGCCTGCTTCGGTTACGGCATTCCAGTTTAACCCAAAATCTTTGCGGTTGATTTTTCCGTTGATTTCAAATCCGCTCTTCACATTTCCGTAAGGATCTTTCATGGTTCCACCTAATTCAGCTGGGAATTCCACTTTTTTGGTTGTGCCGCGGATGGTCAGATCACCGATTAGTTTATAATCGTTGCCGGACACTTTCTTTAACTCACCTTCAAAGTCCATGGTAGGATATTCTTCAGCTGCAAAAAAATCAGCTGACTTGAGGTGGTTATCACGGTCTGTCTGATTGGTGTCGATGCTATTGATATCAGCACTGAAATTTACGGAGGCGCCATCAAAGTCTTCTGAATCACTTTCGATGGTTCCGCTGAATTTCTTAAAGAAGCCGGTCACGGTGGAGATCACCAGGTGCTTCACTTTAAATTGTACTTCGGTGTGGGTAGGGTCGATGTTCCAAATAGTTTTTACTGCTGTTTCCATTTTGTTAGTTAGTTATAGTTAGCATTTGTTTTTGTCTCTATGACAATACAAAGGTAGAAGAGGCGGTAGCCGAACTACTTGAACCAGATTAAGGAATGGGAGGGAATGACTTGAACTAGATTAAGAAATTCATTTTTCCATGAGTTTTCTCCTGATTTTGCTGAGAAATTCAGGTGTAATGCCCAGGTATGAGGCTATGTACTTTTGCTGAACAAACTGTTCCAGGGTTGGATATTTTTCCAGGAAATACTGATAGCGACCTTCTGCCGGCATGGATAAGTTTCGAATAATACGTTGCTGATGGGTGATGAGTGAGTTTTGAAATAATATGCGGAAGTACCTTTCAAACTTGGGATAGCGTGTTAATAGCTCATCCATTTCTTTCTTGGGCAGTAAAAAAATTTCACTGTCCACCAATGCGCGGGTTGAATAAATGGAGGGTTCTACTTTGGTAAAACTATTCAAGTCTCCCGTCCACCATCCGGAGGTGGCAAACTGTATGACATGATCGTTGGCATCCTGGTCGGTAAAGTAGGTCATCAGGCAACCTGAGGTAACGTTGATAAAATATTTACTTATCTCTCCTGCCTCTTCAATAAACTCTCCCTGTCGGAGTTTTAGTGGATGAAGTATGGATTGCAGGTATTTCTTTTCCAGGTCTTCGAGGGGGATGTATTTTTCTATTGATTTAATAAGTTGGACTGTTGGCATTACACATTGGTAATTTTTGAAACAATATGACGGAAAATAAACTAAAATAGTTCCTACTCGAACTGCTGATTCTTTTTTATTCCTATGGGCGTGCAGAACTGGCTTCTATTATCTTGAATATTTACAGGTCAACCACCTCAACCCGGTTCTGCATCATTTCCAGAAACTTCCTGAACATAGCCCCAGTCAATTCCAATGAGGCGGTATTCCGGTTCGGATGAAAACTGACGATGGCTGAATCGTACACCGCTTTGTCCACATACACCTCCACTTCGTGAAGGGTATCATTCAGTAAACCAAACGGAGAAACTGATCCTACCTCCACACCCAGCATATCACGAAGTGTATCAGGGTTCGCAAAGGAGAGTTTTTTTTCGCCTAATAAAGCGCTCACTTTTTTTAGATCCGTTTGATGTGTTGCGGGGAGGATAACGAGAAAATAGCGTTTGTATTTTTGGTCCCTGAGAAAAAGATTTTTACAGTGCAGGCCGGGTATGTAACTGCAATGTGTGGCAAGATCTTCTGCGGTAAATACGGCTACGTGTTCATGCCGCACATAACTGATGCCATTGGCTTTAAGATATTCTTCTACATTGGTCACAGACTGGAAACGAATACACGAATGATTTCTTTCATTTTCATGGATGTTTTGGTTGCTAGTAAATGATTTTATTTTACTACCATAGGCAAGTCATTTCTTGACCATTCGCTCCAGGATCCTACATATAATTTTGCACCGGAAATTCCTGCCTGCTCCATAGCCAACAGTGTATGACAGGCAGTGACTCCTGAGCCGCAATGCACAATTACCTGATCCGGTTTTTTATCGACCAGTGCTTTCTCGTACTTGGATTTAAGTTCCCCATCAGTCAGAAATTCCCCCGCTTCATTCAGGTTGTCGATATAGGGTAGATTGATGGCCCCTGGAATATGTCCTGCAATCTTATCAATGGGTTCGCTTTCTCCATTGTAGCGATAAGATTCACGTACATCAATAATCATCTGGGTTCCTGTTGTGGACGCTTTTTTTACTTCTTCCATACTCACCACAGGAAGTTGCCACGCTTTAGCCTCGTACTTAGCAGCTTTTCTTACCTCTTCGGTTTCAGTTGAAAGAGCAATTCCGCTTTTCTCTACCGCTTGCAAGCCTCCATCGATTACCCAAATCTTTTCATGTCCAGCTGCACGCATCATCCACCAAAACCGCGCAGCCGCATTGGCGCCATTCTTGTCGTCATATACGATTACTTGTGATTCGTTGGAGATCCCCAATTCGCCCAATAGTTTAGCAAAGTTTTCAATTTTAGGAAGCGGATGCCTTCCGCCATCTTTTGCTTGAGCTGCTTTTTCAGAAAGCTGCGTTTCCAAATCCACAAACAGCGCTCTTGGCACATGGCCCCTTTCATATCTCACTTTAGCATCTGGTCCGCCTCTGGCATCAATAATGACTGCATTTTCATATTGCGGCAAATCAGCTGCTTTAATAAGAGGCTTATACGGAGTGGTCATAATGGATAAGTATAGGTAGATAATTGACAAGGCGCTCATGGTATAAATTTAATAAATGGTAACTTTATTTATTCTTCCCTCAAATGGTTGATAGGATTTGTAAGTGCGGCACGAAAGGACTGCATTCCAGTTGCCATTAATAAAACAAAGGTCATCAAGATGGGTGGTGCTAAAAAATTGATCCACTCCAGCGAGATCCTGTAACTGAAATTAGAGAGCCATTGAGTAATAAAAAAGTATCCGGTAATTCCTGCGATCAAAGTGGAGACCAGAATGATGGGAATGTAGCCCGCGTAAGTCCATCTCACGATTTGACCATTACTGCTCCCAAAAACTTTTCTAATACTTATTTCTTTCAATTTGTGATTCAATAAATAAGTAGTGAGTCCTATCAAACCAATTCCAGCAATTATTACGGCAATGACAGAGAAAGTGCTATAGGCATCCAGGAGTTTTAATTCACTTCCATACAATTGTTGAATTTGATCATCGAGAAAATCATATTCCAGGGGGTAACCATCATAGAGCTCGGGCCATTTTTTTTCGAGTGCCACAATTCCTTGCCTTGGATCATCCAGCTTTACAGATACAAACCTAAGAGTGGGTTTAAAATGATAAATGATTACAGGTTGTAAATCGTCATGCAAAGAGGTATGATTAAAATTTTCCACAACGCCTACCACTCGGCCTGTCACTTTACCCGATACAAGACTACCAATGGGATTAGTCAGTTGAAACATTTTGACAGCAGCCTCATTGAGCATGACATCTGATAGGGTATCTGCGGATAGTGGATCTAGAATCCTGCCTTCTTTAAGTTTGATGTCATACAAATCAAAAAATGAATCATCCGTAAGAAAGGTAGCCATTGCTTGTTCACCCTGTTCGGAACCTGCGATGGAATAGGTATAGGTAAGAGAATTGTTGGAACCGGGTGTACTAGATGAAAAACTTGCCATGTGGACACCCGGAAGTTGCTCGATTTCATTGCAAATGGTTTTGAACCGATCATTTTTGGATCGATCTTTTACTGGAGCTACAATCACGCTTTCACTGTTGAAGCCAAACCGATAGGTTTGAAGAAAATTCACCTGTTGCATTACAACCCATGTAGCAATCATCAGGAACATGGAAACGGTAAACTGAAAAACAACCAATCCGGTTCTTAGTTTTGATTTTTTGAGCCGAGGTTTTGCCTTGCTTATGCTCAAAGCAACTTGACTTCTGGTTTGTATTGCTGGGAAAAGTCCTGTAACTAATGCGATCAATAGACTAACTCCTAAGGCTGGAAGTAGAATCCATTGATTCGAAATGAGAGAAACTTCTTTTCCAGTACTCAGATTAAAGTAGGGGATAACTAAATAGGTCATGGCCAGCGAAATAAAAAATGCCACTAAACTCATGATACAAGATTCAACAAAAAAATAGGTTGCCAACGTACTGCTATCAGCGCCAAGTGCTTTTTGTATAGCTGTTTCTTTTGTTCTGGATAGTTGAGTGGCTGTAGATAGGTTAACATAATTAACACAAGCCATCAGCAAAACAAAAACTGCAATTGTTCCTAAAATATAACTGTATTTGATATCGCTATTTGGCGTTATTTCATCTTTCCTGTTTGAGGTGAGGTGAATTGAAGTTAGCGGTTGAAGAAATAAAGTTTCTTTTTCGGCTACCCATTCCGGAGCATTCGTTTTAATTAACTGAGGCAACTTAGCTTCGAGTTGCACGGGAGATGCACCTTCATTGAGTAAAACATAGGTATAGTGATCAAACTGTCCCCAGTGATTCATTCTTTGCTCTGTAAACAAATCGTGTAGACTGGCAAAAGTTACAATGGCGTCTGCAATAAAATGCGAGTTGTTATGCATGGGTTCCATCACTCCGGTAATTTCCAAATCAATCTGATGATCATATTTGATGGACTTGCCCAGGACATCGACAGAGCCAAAATATTTTATGGCCAATGCTTCGGTAATTACTACACTGTGTTTTCTGTCGAGCGCAGTACTTCTGTTTCCCGCTTTAAACGGGACATCAAATATTTGAAAGAAAGTACTGTCTGCAAAAAACAACTGTGGTTCGTAGAATTGTCTATCGTGTACTGACAGCAAGTCTGTTCCAGGGTTTTTTCTTATCCGTGTAACCTGTTGAATTTCCGGAAAAGAACCTGGCAAGAATTTTCCTATTGGAGCACTAGTTTTAGCCCACGATGTTACGTTACCATCGCTGGTGAAGTCCAAAATTACCCGATAAATGCGATCTGTATGGGTGTAATGACGGTCAAAAGTAAATTCGTCATAAATGAATAGCGACACCAACCAAAGGCATGCTAGCCCAACGGCCAATCCCGTAATGTTAATGAACGTAAATAATCTGTTTTTCTTAAAGAGATTGCGGAACCCGAGTTTAAGAAAAGATCTTAACATTTTCAGTTGGCAATTTCAAAGGGTACTGAAATCCTTAATTTATCCCAAGTCATCACAACCCTGCCACTTGATGCACTTGCTTCTTCGATAGTATATCGAAGTCTTTCCTGATGAGTTGTTGCGACCTCCGGACTAACCGATAACCTTAGAATATCATTTGCTTGATCGTAATCATCAGCCAGGTGCTGATTCCAGTTCTTGTTAAGAATAACCGTCCAGCTGTCTTTACCTGGAATGGTAAAAAAGGCATACTTGCCATCCGGAATTGCCGTCTCACCAATTTTGATGCTTGTGTCAAATTCAATGCTGGTGGCTTTGTGTGCCCCTGTTACCCACACATTGTCGTAAGCAACCAATCCGCCCCAGATCATTCTGCCTCGGGTAGCCGGAGAGTAGTAGCTGATGGTAAATGTTGTATTGCCAATTTTTGAAGTAGCGTAGGCCTTCAGGCTGCCTTTCAAAGTATCTGCCTCAGATTGTGGATCGATGATCACACCATCCGGCTTGACTACCTCATTATTAGCTGGTGATTGCTCATTGCCTGATTCCTTTACGGGTGCAGAACAGGCGATGATAAATGCAAAACATATGACAAGAATAGATCGCGTTAACATATTAAAATAATTTAGGTTCTATAATTTAACACTGGCCACCTTCACTTGCTTTTCAGCGTCATCGGTCCAGGCAAAAATTAATTTATTGCCGGACTTGGTCATCTGCGGAAATCCGCTGGAACGTGACTCAGAGGAAGTCGCGACAACAATAGGTGTTCCCTTTGATCCGTAGCGATTTACTTGTACGGCCTTGATGTCGGTGCCTTCCATCCAGCTCACCATCGCGTTGTCTTTGTCCAGCATCACTACATCCACCCGTCCAATGGCTTTCCCTTCATCTATTTGGATGGGATCATCAAAAGTTTCGCCTCCATTATTTGAAAATATGACTTTCACCTGTGCTTCTTCTCTCACCAGTCCAAACCATGCAACTGTTAAACTATTGCCTACGGCATCCGCCCTGGGCCCATTTACCGGACAACCCGCTACCTTCCAGTTGTCGGCAAAGATGGTTTTAGGCTCGGTCCATTCGCCATTCACCCTTCTTACAATAGACATGTCTCTGACTTCTTCGTCTGATCTGTCGCGATAGACTACAACTGGACCATTGTCAGTTATCGCGGCACTTGTCTGACAGCAGTCGCACGTTTTGTTGTCGAGCTCCCACTCATTGATTTTATTTCCCTGGTAATCGATGATCGCTCCGCGCAAGCTCATCGCACCCTGCCCATGTCCATCGTGCCCTTGATGATTTCCGGCTGTTGCCTCCATTTCCATTACCGTATTGCGTCCGTCCAGCCAGGCCACAAAAAGATTTTCTCCATAAGGCACCAGGCTTACGAATCCATGTTCGGCCTGTTTGCCATCATCATGAATCACAAAAGAGTGATCCCAGCTGGTGCCTCCATTGTTGGAGGAATACATTTTTACGTCATATGCATAAGTGCCATCACCACTTTTGTTCAGTACGTGGGCTAACAGATTGCCACCTCCATCAGCTGCGATCATGGGGTAGTCGGCCCAATTTACAAACCATGTTTTTCCTGTAGTAATCAATGCAGGGGCCGACCAGGTGCCTGATCCAAGTTTGGCATACTTGAAAAGATTTGTGCTATCGGTTTTTTCAGTCCACGACAAATAGGTGATGTTGTTTTTGTCTGTAAATAAATAGGGAGTTGCACTCCGTGGGCCTGCGGGAGAATCTTCAACAGTCACTTCTAAATCGGATGTCGCTTCTTTCTTTTCATTGATGCATCCTAAAAAAAATGAACTGAATGATAATGTAAGAATTAATTTTTTCATGGTGGTCTATTTACCGCTGATTAATGTAAGATTTTCTGGCGTGCTCCAATCTCGAAATCCCATTTCTGAGAAGATCAGGTCACCAGATTCGTTAAAGATCATGGTTGTAGGCAGGGCCTGGATGTTGAGGGCTTCAAAATTTTGAACCTGTACGTAATTAAAATCAAAGTTCCTCCTTTCCTTGAATTCAAGGATCAAGTCTGCACTCTCGTTGGAAGGAAAAAGAAATACTACATTTTCGCTTCCTACCAACTCCTGTGCTTTGGCAATGGTGGGCATCTCCTGGATACAAGGTTTGCACCACGTGGCCCAGAAGTTGACAAATACTCTTTTGCCTTTGAACTCATCCATGTTGATGGTCTGACCTTCCAGGGTTTGCAGACTTATTTTATCAAGATCGGTTTGACCTCCGGAACAGCTCAGCAACAATAAAGCTGCTCCGAAAATCAATGGGATACTAAAATACCTGTACGCCAACTTATTAATGTTGTGTATGCTCATGCCCTTCTTCCTCTTTTACTTTTTCCAGCGCCATACCACATTGATCGCAAGTGTCACCTTCTTTGCCTTTCACTTCAGGATGCATGGGGCAAGCGTAAACGACTTCAGCTACCTCTTCTGTTTTATTGCTGCCTCCTCCACAAGAAGTCATGGTGATAGACATGGAGAGAGAAAGAACCAGGGCTACTAAGACGGCTAATAGGGATTTTTTCATTTTTGTTTGAGTTGAGTTAAGTTATTGTGTTTAAAATATTTATAGTTGAAGTTTTCTCTGCCTCTGTGTCCCTGCCTGCCGGCAGGCAGGTTTGCGGTAAAAAAGTCTAACCGCTAAGTCGCTAAGCCGCAAAGTAAAATTATTTGAGTTCTGCTTTGGTTTCTCCACAGCGCATCATTTTGTCGCCAAAATACGGATTTTGTATTTCTTTATTTTGACTGATCCAATAACCTCCCTTGTTTTTAAACGCCATGGAACAAAATTGATAATACGCATCCAGGCCTGAAACATTAAATTGTTGAATGGCAGCATAATAATTATTGGTGATATCGGAAAAAGCTTTCCGTTGCACCTCTATATCTACCGATTGGCCAATCGCTTGAATCGAAGAATTCATAGGCGTTAACAACTTCATCCACGCGTTGTGTGCCTCACCCTTCGCCAATTTCATGTCCACTTTGTCAACGGCAGCTTTGAAATCTTTGGAAGCGCTGGCTGCCTCGTTTGCATTCGTTTTTACAAGCGCATCTTTCAATAACAGGTAAGGAGACATTATGGCGCGTAATTGATTCTTAAATTGATCATTCACTTCAACATTGGTTCCCATTTGGTGCTTGCTGTGATCTTCTGTTGCAGGAGCGGGCGTATTGTCTCCATGCTGATGGCCTGTCATTGAGGAACCACCAGTTGGATTCATCATACTGGGCTTGCCGGCCAACTGGGCAGCCGCATCAATGGTGAACGTGCCATTGGTTACGATTTCATCACCGGGAGTCAGGCCCTCTTTAATTATATAAGTGTCACCTAAGGATGGTCCCAAGGTTACTTCCGTCATGCTGAAGCCTACGCCTGCATCGCTCGTCTTCTTTATGTATACCACAGATCTTTCGCCTGTCCACATGACGGCTGATTTGGGAACAATAATATCTTTGCCGCTTTTAAGATTACTCTTGACTGTGGCAGAAGCAAACATCTCGGGTTTTAATTTTAGTTCTGGATTATTCATTTCTACACGAGCCGAAGCAACCCGCGTGGCCGGATTAATAATAGGATCGATAAAGGATATCTTTTGGCTGAATTTTTCTCCCGGCAGCGACTGGATCGTAAATGTTATATCACTTCCTTTCTTTACCCAGGGGATGTCGCTTTCATACACATCGAACAATATCCATACACTATTTAAGTTGGCCACGTCATAAATGGGTGCTCCCCGCATGACATAGTCACCCACGCTGACACGTCTCTCCAGAATTACTCCAGACTCATCGGCACTGATTGGAAATCTTTCCAGGGGTTTCCCGGTAGCCAGTATGTTATCGATTTGTTTGTCTGTGAGTTTCCAGTTTTTCAGTTTTTCGCGGGCTGCCACAAATAATGCAGGTTGAGTATCCTTGATTTTGTTGGCTTCGAACAATTCCTGTTGTGCTGTTACCAATTCAGGCGAGTAAACCTGTGCTATAATTTGCCCCTTTTGCACGTACGCTCCGGTGAAGTTCACCAACAGTTGCTCGATCCTGCCAGGGATATGAGCAGCCTGCGAAGATTTTCTCCTTTCATCTGCTTGTACCTTGCCGTTAAGCCTTACTTCCTTTACTGAGTTTCCTGTACCCACCACTGTCGTCTGGATATTGGCCAGTTTAATGGCGGTTTCACTCATCCTCACTTCCATCGGATCGCCAGCATCGTCCTCACTATCCAGCGGGATCAAATCCATTCCACAGATCGGGCATTGACCAGCTTCGCCTTGCCGAATTTGAGGATGCATGGAACAAGTCCAGATCTCAGCAGCCGTGTCGTGTTGATGTTCTTCTGTAGCGCTTATCTGTTCTTGAGATGATGGACTCACCATCCAGCCGATTGCAATTCCTATAACCAAGGTGGCTATTATGATTACAAACTTGTTTTGAAACATATTTTTCATGATTGATAATTTTTACTTGTGATTATATCTTCAATTAACATCGTCATCGCGCCATGCCTGCCGGCAGGCAGGAGTCCGACTGAAAGGAGGATGTGGCGATCTCCCATTCCGTGTACTGATTGGGGGATTGACGGTTAAGTGTGTTGTTGATTTTCATATCCCTATTTGTCATATCAATTAGCGGTTAGGAATTCAAGTTTCGCAATAGCCACTGCATACTCTTTTTTTGCAGTAATTTCTAACAATTCGTACTTCAACAGCGTCTGTTGCATTGAAAGTATTTCTTCAAAGTCGGCTTTGTCGTTTCCGTATGCCGTCATCAACAACGTAATGATTTGATTCGTCTGCGCTACTTGCTTTTGATAAAGTGACAATTGCTGTCGGGTTTGCTCCAGTTCGAAGCTTGCCATCTCGTATTGGGCGACCAGCTTGTTCTCGACCTCCGTTTGCATTTCTGCATATGACGTTTGCATGAACTGTGATTCTTTAATGCTGGCCTTGTATTTCTTTCTGTAGATCGGCAACGAAACAGAAAACATTGCCATGTAAGCGTCCTTGCCATTGTCAGCGAAAGTCATCTCAGGTCTCTTCTGTGTAATGATGTACTCCACACCCAATCCCAATTTTGGCATGGCCTGTTTCTCCGCCAGTCTTTCCTGCGCTTGTGCGGCCAGCACCTTCTTGCGCAGCACTTCCAACTGTGGGTTGTTGGCCAAACTGTCTCTGCTGATTGTTTGCGCTTCGATGCCCGGGTAAGGAGCAACCATCACTTCTTCATGCTCATCCCGGTTAAGCAATTTGTTGAAAGTGATAACCAGCGATTTTCTTTTTTCTTTCAGGATCCCAATGTCTGTGTTGATGTCATTCGTCATCAGATCTACACGCAAGGCATCACTTAGCTTGCCTGCACCGTTCTGAAATTTTGAAATGGCAATGGTCTTGAGAGATTCCAGAATTTTCAGGTTCTCTTCATTCAGACGGATGGCTTCATCGATCTCATACAATGGGTAATAAGCCTCCTTCACACCGAAGATGAGTTCATTCTGATCGTTCTTGAATGACTCAAATGCTGCCTCAGCGTTCAAGGCAGCTGCATTCCTTTGCTCGCGCAACGTTCCAAACCAGGGAAACATTTGTTCCAATGAAAACCTTGCCATCTGCTGACCGGTGCGCGTCTCTACCATTTGCCCGAAGGACGACACCCTAAAGTTGGGATCTTCCAGCGCGCCCATCTGTGGAATGCGCTGCATGGCTGCTTCGAACTCGGCATGGCTGGCTCGCAGGGCAGGATTATTTTCCAATGCGAACGTTACATAATCATCCAATGTAGACTGAGTCCATCCCTGTGTGATGGAAGCAATGAATAAGGTTATATATAAAGTATATCGGTACATATCCTTTAAGATTTAGATTCTTTTTTAACTACGGACTCTCTCCATACAGCTTGTAAAACAGGCACCACAAAAATGGTCATCAGCTGAATGGCCATGCCACCAAAGGTGGGTATGGCCATAGGTCCCATGATGTCGCTTCCTTTTCCGGTGGAGGCAAGCACAGGGATCAAGGCGATGATGGCTGTGGCGGCCGTCATCATGGCGGGGCGCACTCTTTTCTTTCCTGCGATCATTACCGACTCCCTTACTTCAGCAACCGTGCTGGGCTTTCGCACTTCAAACACCTGGTGGATGTAAGTTCCCATGATGACGCCATCATCGGTGGCAATGCCAAACAAGGCGATGAATCCCACCCACACGGCCACACTCAGGTTGATGGTGTGCATTTGAAACAGGTCGCGCATGTTCACGCCAGCGATATCAAAGTTCATAAACCATCCTTGACCATAAAGCCAGATCATGATGAAGCCACCGGCAAACGCTACAAATACACCTGAGAAGTGTATGGAAGAAGCGATCACGGTCTTGAATTGGAAAAACAACAACAGGAATATGATCATGAGACTGAGCGGGATTACTACCGCGAGTCTTTTTACAGCACGCACCTGGTTTTCATAACTACCGGAGAACTTGTAATTGATGCCTGCGGGCACGACCAGCTCCTTGCTGTCGATTTTTTGTTGAATAAATCGTTGTGCCTCATTCACTACATCTACCTCTGCATAGCCTTGTTTTTTGTCAAACAGCACGTAACCGACCAAAAAGGTGTCTTCACTCTTGATCATTTGCGGTCCACGCAGGTATTCCACTTTCACCAGATCTCCAAGCGGCACTTGTACTCCGGTTGGTGTGGGTATCAAAATCTTTTTGATTTTATCCGGATCATCGCGCAACTCGCGGGGATAGCGCACACGCACCGGGTATCTTTCACGTCCTTCAAGCGTAGTAGTAACGGGCATACCGCCAATCGCAGTTTCGATAGACTGCTGCAGTTCCTCTACGCTAAGCCCGTAACGGGCAATGGCATCGCGATCAATATTCAAATGCAGGTAGGGCTTGCCTACGATGCGATCGGCAAAGGCAGCTTCTGCCTTTACGGATGGCACCTGCTTTAGGATGGCTTCCAGCTCCATGCCGAATTGCTCGATGGTGTTCAGGTCATGACCATACACTTTGATGCCCATGGGCGCGCGCATGCCCGTCTGCAACATCACCAGCCTGGTTTCGATGGGTTGCAGTTTGGGTGCGGAGGTTACGCCAGGTATTTTGGTCACGCGCACGATCTCGTTCCAGATATCATCCGGACTTTTGATGTGGGCACGCCAGTTTCTGAAGTACTGGCCATTTTTATCTGGAATAAGTAATCGGGTGTCAATATTTAAGGCCAGTGCTTCTTCGTTGGTAAGCTTTTGTTTGTTGCTCAGCAGGAAGCGGTCTTTGTCATCCACTTTGAAAGTAATCGGATGACCCTTTTCATCGGACACAAACTCCGATTTGTAGTTGATCACGTTTTCGTACATGGAAATGGGAGCGGGGTCCAGTGCGGACTCGGCACGTCCCATCTTTCCTACAGCCAGCTCCACTTCAGGAATGCTCGCCAGTCGCATGTCCAGTTGTTGCACTATCCGGGTACTCTCTTCAACGCCAGCATGTGGCATGGAAGTGGGCATTAGTAGAAAACTGCCTTCATTGAGGCTGGGCATAAATTCTTTGCCCACGCCCGGGAAAGTGTGCGACATGGCTGACCACACAGCAGTGGTGCGCACGTTCCAGCCTGTCCAGTCAAAGCCTTTGGCGATAAAACCAAACGTGGTGCTGAAACCCAACCAGGCGGTGACACCAAATAATATGGTGAAGACGGGTACAAGCAAAAACTTTTTCTTGTTCACCAGACACCAGTTGAGAATGGGCTCGTAGAAGTGTACAATCAGCATCAGCACACCCAGCACACCTACCAAAATACCCAGCACAAACAAGTAGTTGACAACGAGCCAGTTTTGATGGCCCAAAGGCATCCACGTAGTGGTAAGATAGAAGGAGGCAATCAACACCATGATGGCGATGTTGATGTAATTGGGAAAAGATCGATACTTTTCCGACCAGCGTCCTTCGAAGATGTTATTAATTCCGATCACTACGAGGGCCAGCGGCAACCACATCTTCGCGTAAAACGATAACAAAATACCCGCAGCGATGAAGATGATGTTCCAGAATCGCCTGATCCTTTTCTTGTCGTAGTCGATGGAGAAGATCAGGTGAGCGAGCGTGGGGAGTACGGCAACGCCAAGCACGAAGGTGGCGAGCAGTGCAAACGTTTTGGTGAACGCCAGCGGCTTGAATAATTTTCCTTCTGCCGCTTCCATGAAGAAGACGGGAAGAAAGCTGACCACGGTGGTAGCCAATGCGGTGGTGATGGCGCCCGACACTTCTGAGGTAGCGCGGTAAATCACTTCCAGCAGTTCCTTGCCCTTTGCTTTGGCGTTTTCTGGAAATTCGAGGTGCCGTACAATATTTTCCACGAACACAATGCCCACATCCACCATCACCCCGATGGCGATGGCAATACCGGAGAGCGCCACGATGTTGGCATCCACACCTGCGTAGCGCATGATGATGAAGGTCATCAGCACGGCTACCGGGAGCAAACTCGAAATCAACAGTGATGCGCGCAGGTTCAACACCAGCATGATCACCACGATGATGGTGATGAGCACCTCGTGCGACAACGCTTCTTCCAGCGTGCCAATGGTTTCGTGGATCAGTTGCGTACGATCATAGAACGGTACTATGGTGAGTTGACTTACCGTACCATCAGCCAATGTTTTCTTGGGCAAGCCCGGTGCAATCTCTTTGATCTTGTCTTTCACGCCATTGATGACAGCCAGTGGATTGGAGCCATAACGTGCCACCACCACACCACCTGCTACTTCCGCACCGTCTTTGTCCAACAACCCCCTGCGCGTTGCCGGGCCGAGCGTTATGTGTGCGATATCTTTGATGCGCACAGGTACGTTGTTGTTTACTTCAACGACCGCTTTTTCCAGGTCTTCTATACTTTTGATGTAACCGAGACCGCGTATAAGGTATTCTGCCTGGTTGATCTCGATGGTTTGTGCGCCTACATCGCGGTTGGAATTTTTTACCGCCATCATCACCTTGTCCAACCCGATGTTATAGGCCTTCAGCGCATCGGGGTTCACATCCACCTGGTACTCCCGCACCAGGCCACCGATACTCGCCACTTCAGACACGCCCTCCACCGCATTGAGTCCGTACTTCACATAAAAGTCTTGCACACTGCGAATCTCATGCAGGTCCCAGCCACCGGTAACGTTCCCTTGCGGATCGCGACCTTCCAAAGTATACCAGTACACCTGGCCCAAAGCCGTGGCATCGGGGCCAAGCGCAGGCTGTACACCATCCGGCAACAAGCCGGAAGGAAGGGAATTCAATTTTTCCAGGATGCGCGATCGCGACCAGTAAAATTCAGTTTGTTCATCGAAGATGATGTAGATGCTGGCAAAGCCAAACATGGACGTGGACCGCACCGACTTCACTCCGGGAATGCCCAGCAATGAAGTAGTGAGCGGATACGTGATCTGATCTTCGATGTCCTGGGGCGAACGACCGGGCCAATCGGCAAACACGATTTGCTGATTCTCTCCCAGGTCCGGGATGGCATCCACGGGCACGGGATCGGAGGGAAGGAAACCCGTGTTCCAGCCGAATGGAGCGGTCACAATTCCCCAGCTGATGAAAATGATCAGGATGAGAAAGGTAACGAGCTTGTTTTCTAAGAAGTAGCGAATGATTCTGTTTAACATGATCTGAAAAAATATTGAGTGAAAAAAATTAGACAATAGCCTAATGGTGCTGACACAGTGGCCAGCACGAGTTCAACTCAATACGATCAGATTAAGAAAGACTGAACGAGAACAGGAATTTCTCTTTCAATCAATGGTGGCTTGTAGGAAAGAAAAGCAGGATAAGTTTGTGCGCTTTGCAGGTCGAAGGTTTCGATCACATGCTCCAGGGTGGCTACCCACAGACTTTGGTATTCGATGGCAACGGGCTTGATGGTCTTCACCTGCAGGTCATTGCCCTCGATAACGGTTTGGGTATCCTGGCAGCAGCCCTCCATGGTGTTCATGCCCGCTTTGGCCATCATTTCCATGGGGCAGGGAGCAGCATCGTGGAGGATGGCCACGTTCTGAACCCGGCCCATGCACAGGTGCTTGTCTATCGTGAAACTGGTGGCGGACACCAGCACGAGAAGGGCCAAAAGGGCTGAAAATATGGATTTTAGGGCCTTCACTTTATAAATAGTATGCTAAGATACGGTTTTTTGGATAAATAGGTTGTTACAGGATTCGGGGAAAGGGTTATAGAATTCCGGTATCGGATGGATAGGGCGCCTAGGAATAAAGTGTAATACTAATGAAAACCTTACGTGGGGTTGAGGGTGAGTAAGAGATAACCTAAATTAAGCCTACAATTTATTTTAATGAATCACTCTACAACTAATCCTGATGGACTTTAGCATAATATTAGGCTCAATTCAAATCGCATTGGGTGCACTACAGTTAAAGTTAGATCATTTTCGAAGGCCTATCAATCGAGAAGGCGAGCAGGAAATGGATGATCTGCTTAATCTTGGAGAGGCAATTAGAACTTTAGAGTATGCACTTTCAGAGACTGTAGCATTTATTGGACATAAAAGGGGTGTTCGTTCAAATCCTAGATTGGCATCTCTTTGGGAGGATGCATCAAGAACAATAAGAAAAGTGAGTGGTGGTGCTGATTTGGCGGATCTAACATTTGAGAAGAATCTCTATTGGAGAAATCCTAAATATTTTCAAAACCAGGATGAAAATAGATTATATAGGATCTCATTAGACAATGTGTTGACTCAGCTTAGACGATTAAGATCTGATTATGATAAGTTACTGAGAAAACTTGATAAGTAGCAGCACCTGAATTAATGTTTGAATAAGTAATAAATCGTAATTAAAGTGTATGACAGAGTCTTGAATTAAAATGAAAATGAAGAAAATCAAAAAGAACTATTATTGGCCCTTTGAAGATGTTTCGATAAGTGACATTTTTTTGGATCAAAATAATATTCGAATACCTGTAACATTAAATGCGCAAAGCGCGCTTATTCAAGATTTGTTTTCAAATGAAGATGCATTTGATATTGTTAAGAGTTTCGTGCAAAACGGACTGTTTCCTGACGAATTCCCAATTGTAGTTAGAGAGAAAGGGAAACTAATTGCAATTGAAGGAAATAGAAGGTTGGCAGCACTGAAAGCATTGAATGAGCCTAGTTTAGTTCCTTCATTCAAGCAGAAAATAAATAATCTTGATAATCCGGGAATAAATTCAATAAAAGTTGTTGTGGCACCAAGTAGAGAAGCTGCAATAACTCATATTGCTAATAAGCATACTATTAACTATCGAAGGCCATGGAAACCACTAAGGCAAGCATACTTTTACAAAAGCCAAATCGAGAATGGAAAATCAATTAATCAGTTAAAGAAGGACTACCCTGAACACGATATTCCAAAGTTTATTAAAATGTTAGAAATGCATCATTTGGCAAAGTCATTGTCATTTGAGGATACTCAATTAATGCAAAAAATACATGATGAAAGAAAATTCCCGATTACCAATTTAGAAAGGTTGTACGACAACCCTCATGTTCAAAATGTTCTTGGGTTTTCATTTAATGAAAATGGTAAAGTAAAAGGGGAGATAGCCAAAGGCGAATTTAAAAAAGGATTTACAAAAGTTATTGAGGATATAACGACTGGAAAAGTTGATTCAAGAAAAACAAACACAAGTGCCCAGATACAAAAATATATAGATGAGATACCTTCGGAATATATTCCGAATTCCAAAAGAAAGGGAACCTTTGGAGTTGATGATTTTAAAGAGGTAAAAATCACTAAATCTCAACCTATTCCACGGACAAGTAAAGCGCCTTTGGGTTTATTTAGTGCTAGTGATCTTCCATACAAATTAAAAAATTCATCCCTTAAGTTATTATATATTGAACTCAAAGATATTGATGTAAAGAAATTTCCAAATGCGACTCATGACTTACTTAGGAGTTTCATAGAGCGATCCCTAATTGTATTTTTTAAGCATGTTGGTGAGTACAAGAAAATTCAAAAATCTGAAAAGCATAACCCAAAATTATCGGAAATGTTAAGCCATATTATTAACGGTAAAAGTTCTAGAATAAATGACCAAAATTTAATTAACGTTGTGAAGCAAATTAAATCGGACTACAGTGAATCATATTCTCTGGAGAGATTCAATTTGGCAAATCACAACGAGCACTGGAACTCAACTGAAAGAGAGGTTCGGGGTGCCTGGGCTAAGATTGAAGGTCTAATGAAAATAGTATTAAACCCAAAATAATTTGAGGCAAATAACTTATAAACCATCAAAGCATTTTAGCCCGCTAAGATATCCTGGAGGTAAGGCATGCCTTTCTGATTTCCTCACTAAAATTATTGAATTGAATAAGATGGAGGAATATACTTATGTTGAGCCATACGCTGGGGGAGCTGGAGCAGCTTTAACGCTGCTTATGATGGAGAAGGTAGAAAAAATAATTATAAATGATTTGGATAAAGCAGTTTATTCATTTTGGAATGCTGCAATAAATGACACTGAAAGATTCATTAAAAAAATTGACAAGATTGAATTGTCAATTACTGAGTGGAACAGACAAAGAAAAATCTACAAGGGAAATACATCTGATGAATTCAAATTAGGGTTTGCCGCATTTTATCTTAATAGAACTAATAGATCCGGAATATTAGAGGGTGGACCAATTGGTGGGGTAGCCCAAGAAAGTATATGGAAAATTGATGCGAGATTCAATAAGAATGAATTAATAGATAGAATTAGAAAAATTTCGAGGTATAGAAATCGAATAAAAGTATTAAACAGTGATGGTGTTAGTTTGATTAATAAACTTGTTAAACGAAATAAAATATTTACATACCTTGACCCACCTTACTTTAATAAAGGAGGTTCATTATACCTTAATCACTATAGGTTACTTGATCATTGCAAATTAGCGGAGGTACTCAATAGGTACAGCAAGATGAGATGGGTACTAACCTATGACCATGCTCCAGAAATTGTTGCTCTTTACAAGAGAAGAAAGAAAATGGACTTTTACCTAAATTATCATGCTGACTTGGCAAGAAAAGGGCATGAGTTGATGATTTATTCTGATGGGATAAAGCTCCCATAGCTATCCTTAGTTTAAGTGAATATGAGTTGTCCCCACAACTGGCTTAAGTCTGTGGCGACTAAGGCCCTCACCCAAATTCATTCTCTCAGTTATCGCTAATCTTGCCCCCTCTCCCGATGGGAGAGGGAAGAAAAATTGTGCAAGTAGCAGTCTAAGAGTTGGGTGAGGGATAGGCACGGTAAATTGTGCGCATCTCGCCATCGTTGGTGTTCTTCCTGTAAGCTATCCTTAGTTTATCTTACTGGCGCGAGTCTTCCGGTTGTGCGCCAGCAAGAGCGAGACTCGTGCCTAATTAACGCACGAGTGATCCACGCCATTGCCTTCACACAACACTCGCGCTAGTAAGGTGACAAGTTACTCGGAAATGGATGATGTGCATTTGAATGGGTAGTTGGGAGATGATGGGTAGCCGCAGAATCCTCTTAGAGAGACTCTGCGGGGAAGTTACAAACTAAGCTAGGCTAGGGGCATTTCAGGACACAAATAATTAATGACCTTTATTTTCCACAACTCTTCAGTAACTGAGCAAAAAAGGATATTGTTAAGAATAATTAGCTTTGGCTTCTTATTAAATGAACTTCAATGAAGACCACTCAAATTGTCATAAGCACAACCGCATTTTTTATTCTTGTTATTGTTTCAGGTTGTAATTCCAACAAAGAATCAGCACTGGCATCTGTCCCTGTTGTTTCCAATGAAAAGCTTGAGGATGAAGTATGGCAAATGGAAGAGTTGTATTGGAAATATGTGAAGGAAGCCGATACAATTGCTTATAAAAAATTGTGGCACGAAGATTTTATCGGCTATCCCAGTTTTGGTAATGGCACTACCAATAAAGGCGGAATAGCCGTTTGGATACCGGAACTGCATGCAGACAAAACCCTGACCTTCAGTTACGCATTGTATAAAAAGGACGTGAATGCCATTGAAGGTGTTGTTATGGCTTTCTACGATGCCGATGAAATCTGGACGAACCAAAAAAGTGAAGAGGTAAGGAGGGAAAGGACCAAGTTCACACATACCTGGAAGAAATTTGGAAACAACTGGCTCATACTCGGTGGAATGGCCGCTCCGAAAAAAATGGAATGATCAAATAAGGCTCGATTAATGTGGAGGAATTTGCGAAATTCATTCACACAATAAAGCAAAACCTATGAAATACCTGTGGATCGCCTTTCTCCTGGCCAGCAACCTGGCCAACGGACAACTGACCATAGCCATGGCCAGTGACAGTATGGTGCGGAAATATCACATTGGCACGTACAGCTATCACGAACAATTCATAGGACACAAGGGTTATGGCGCACCGTTGATACTTACCAGCGATGGAGGAGGAGCTGCCTTTGGTGATGGGGATGAAGGCATCATGCTGGTAAAAGTGGATGCCAATGGAACAGAGCAATGGAAATCCATACTGCCTCCCAAAGGGGATGAGGGTGAGTCGCAGAGTGTGGTTCAAGATAAATTGGGCAACTACTACGTTTTCTCACTGGTTTATGATGAAACCAAATACCGCGGAGGTTGTGAGCGCGCAGTCTTTTTGAATAAGACCGGTAAGGTGGTATGGGATAAATTCATTGGTTCTTGCCAACTGGTGAATAATCCAACGGTATCTTATATCAAAGCACTGGACGATGGACGCATTGCTTTGCGTGGCCACGTGGTAAAAGTTAAGCCCGCAGAAGGAAAGGATCCTGTGTATCATTTTTGGGAAGGCTGGCTGGATAAGACAGGAAAGTTAACGCAGAAGTCCGGTGATGTAATCGACTGGAAAGATCCGAAGTGGCAGGATCTGTTTAAGCCAGAGTAAAATCCTCAACTGGCTTAAGTCTGTGGCAAGCGGGAGGCAAGTCCGTGACTTAAGCCCTCACCCAAATCCATTTTTTCACTTATCGCTAATAGTGCTCCCTCTCCCAATGGGAGAGGGAAGAAAAATTGCGCGAGTAGCAGTCTAAGAGTTGGGTGAGGGGTAGGAACATAAATCATTGCGCGTTTCCACCATTGGGCGGACACCTATCTGGTAACGGTCACCTTCAATAGCAATTGTTCTATTGAATTATTACATTCGGACGCACCATTACCTACCCCCATGCGAACCATTATCCCTTTGCTCTTCATGGCCATAATCTGGTCATGTTCAAAACCAGAACTGCTGCTTAGTGAAAACTCCGACCTTGCCATCGGTGTGGCAAAGCCATCAACGCTTCGCAAAAATGAGGCAGATACCTTCCGACTTAACCTGCTGACCAATTCTTTTGTCACTGGCTATGCCAACCAGATCAAAGCAGATGTGGAAATACACATACTGGGTGTGGATAATAAGGTGATGAATACCTATGACGATTCAGCGCTTGGTCGTGACTTATTTTTCTTTACGACCAAAGAGGCCGGCATGTATTCCATCGTGGTAAAACCCTTTCAGGAAAGTGAAGGTGACTACGAGTTGTTTATTTCCAACGCGGAAGAATTGGCTAAGGAACCGGAGGCCAGGGTGGATCAGCTGGCCAACGCCATGATACCGGGCGATGGTCCGGGTGCCTCCATTGCGGTGATCAAGGATAACAAAATGGTTTACAGCAAGGGCTTTGGATATGCCAACCTGGAATATGGGATCAAGAATACGGGTCAGACCATTTTTCATATTGCCTCTGTGTCCAAGCAGTTCACCGGCTTTGCCATAGCCATGCTGGCCGATCAAGGCAAGCTTTCCATGCAGGACGACATCAGAAAACACATACCCGAGCTTCCGGATTTTGGAACTCCCATCACGCTCAAGCACCTGGTGCACCACACCAGCGGCATGCGCGATCAGTGGAATCTCCTGGCACTGGCCGGGTGGCGCCTTGACGATGTAATCACCCACGATCAAATTATGCGGTTGCTTGTCAAGCAGCGTGAGTTAAACTTTAAGCCGGGAGAAGAAATGGTGTACTGTAATACCGGCTTCACACTACTGGCAGAAGTAGTTCACCGTGTCACAGGTCAATCGTTTCCTGTCTGGATGAAGGAAAATGTGTTTATGCCGCTGGAAATGAATAGCACTTTATTTTATGACGACCATGAAAAGATTGTTCCCAACCGCGCTTACTCTTATTACTTACGTGATACCGTGTTTAAGAAAAGTGTGTTGAGTTATGCCAATGTGGGCGCCACCAGTTTGTTCACCACCGTTGAGGATCTCGGCAAATGGGCCATCAACTTTGACTCCATGAAAGTGGGGAACCCGCGTATCATGGAGAAAATGGAAGAGCGATTCATTCTCAATAAGGGAGATACCATGAGCTATGGATATGGCCAGGGGATAGGCAAATACAAGGGATTGAAAACCATTTCCCATGGTGGTGCGGATGCCGGATATCGTACCATGTTACTACGATTTCCTGAACAACATTTTGATGTGGTTGTTTTCAGCAACCTGGGTTCATTCAGTCCGGGAGGGATGAGCTTTGCCATAGCAGATGCCTATCTCTCGGATTTATATGTGGAAGAGCCAAAAAAGGAAGAGCTACCAGCTGAGGAAAAAAAGGAAGAAAAGACTGACCTTTCCACCATCGTGCTGACTGACTATCAGGGTAGGTTCTATAGCGATGAGTTGGAGACATTTTATGACCTGGAAGTGGTAAACGATACGTTGGTGGCCCATCACCAACGCCACGATGATGTAAAGCTCACTGCGCACAAACCCGATGGGTTTAATTCTAACAGGTGGTGGATTGGCAGGATAACTTTTACTCGCGGTACGGCAAATAAAGTGATCGGCTTCGAAGTAAACAGTGGGCGGGTACGCGGATTGAAATTTAGAAAGCTGGTTAGTAAATTCTGATCTTGCTAAGCCGATGCCGCGGTTCGTGAGGACACGCACCTTGGATAGAAGGGTGAGCGCTCCTTATCTGGCTTCACGCGTGTCGGTGAAGAACACCAATACGGGCTTTGCGGGTTTTGGGGCACGTTTGCCGCACGCGCGAAAATCAGTATCTTCATTTTCCTTAATCCACAACACCATGAAAAGATTTGACTTTACCGTTTTACTGCTCAGCCTGGGGGCATTCATAGCTAGCGCACAGCCATCTGCTGAAGACTTGCGAGCCAGGGTGGAAGCCATGGCTAAAATTGGGTCGTCCTATTCACCTACATTTTCTCCAGAGGGCAAGGAGATCGCGTTCATCACCGACATGAGTGGTTCGCCACAAGTCTGGAAAATATCAGCCAATGGTGGATGGCCAAGCCAACTCACCAATTTTAACGATCCTGTTGCTGGTGTCAGTTGGTCTCCGAATGGCAATCAGCTTGCTTTTCAGTTGGCACCGGGTGGAGGGATGAATAGCCAGCTGTATGTAATGAATGCCGATGGCAGTGGCGTTACACAAATTACTGCAGGAGGTAAGACCAATAATTGGTTAAACCTGTGGAGCAAGGATGGTAAGCGTTTGGCTTTTTCATCCAATGAGGAAAATCCCATGGGTATGGACAGTTACCTGTATGATGTGGAAGAGCAAAAGGCGAAAATGATTGCCAAAACGAATGGCATAGGATCGATAGCCTCCATGTACGGGGGTCGATATTTATTGAGCCGTTTGGCCAGTCGGGGCAGCAACGATATTTACCTGATTGAGAAGGATGGGAAAGAAACCTTGCTGACGAAACACCATGGACCAGGAGAATTTTATGGCAAGTTTTCTCCTACTGGTGAGATCTATATGGCGTCAAATCTGGATAGGGATAAAGTTGCCTTTGGTAAAGTGGAAAATGGAACGATTAAAATCTTGAGTGAGAGAGAGGATGCAGAGCTTCAGGATTTTGAAGTGAATCATTCCGGAAGTTTAGTGCTGCTGTTATGGAATGTGGGTGGAAAAAGTGAAGTAACCCTGTATTCAAAAACAACAACAACTAAGTTGGAGCTTCCGGTTGATCTGGTTTCGATCGGAGAATTTTCAAGCGATGACCGCTATTTTGCATTTACCGGAAGTGGAGCAACGGAGCCTTCCAATATTTGGATCTACGATCTTCAACAGAAATCTTTTAAAAGAATAACCGATAGCCAACATCCGGGAATTAACCTGGAAGATTTGGTCGCGCCCAAGTTGTACAAGTTCAAGTCTTTTGATGGACTTGAACTAAGCGGATGGATATATTTACCTAAGACAGGCAGTGCACCATTTCCGATGGTCATCAGTTATCATGGTGGACCCGAGGGACAGTCACGTCCTTCGTTCAACTATACAGCACAAGCTTTGCTTGGTCAGGGCATTGCCGTATTCACCCCCAATGTTCGTGGATCTTCTGGATTTGGCAAAAAGTTTGTGAACCTGGACAATGGAGCATTGCGCGTCAATGGAGTGAAAGACATTAAAGCCTGCTACGATTTTGTGGTGAATGAAGGATTTACTTCAAAGGATAAGGTAGGGATCATGGGAGGATCGTATGGTGGGTACATGACAATGGCTGGCATAACAGAATATCCCGATATGTTTGCAGCGGCTGCAAACTTATTTGGCGTGGTCAATTTCAAAACTTTCTTTGAGCAGACAGAGCCATGGATGGCGGCTATCTCCAAAGTAGAGTATGGCGATCCTGACAAAGAAGCGGATATGTTGAAAAGCTTATCGCCTATTAATAAAGTGGATAAGGTAAAGACGCCTACCTTGGTGCTCCATGGTGCCAACGATACCAATGTACCGGTTGTGGAGGCAGAGCAAGTAGTTGACAACCTGAAGAAGCGCAGCGTTCCCGTTGATTATATCTTGTTTCCAGATGAGGGACATGGTTGGCGTAAAACGGTTAATAAAGTCAGATCTACCGTTTCAATTGTAGCATGGTTTGAACAGTATTTGAAGTAAGTGAAAAATGATTCTGCTTATAAGGTTTTCTATACTCTTATTGCAGACTTAAGCCCCTAAAAATGAATTCTTCCATTCCTACTTTCAATATGTCTGAAAAGGGAAAAAGTTGTATGTTGCTATGCAGACTAAATGTATTTTCATTTTGCCGAAGGAAAGAAAAATGGCTCAATCATAAAGCTCCCATCATTTAAACCTTATAACTTATGCAAGTCAAGTCAATCAATTCGCTATTGTCTCTAGGTCTAATAGCTATTCTAGGATGTTCAGATGATTTTATAACAACCAACGCCAAAAAGGAAGATGGCAACCCTGTCGTCAGTGCCAGGAAACCAGGTGGAGGAGGCGGGGGTGGATCGGATCCGGTCATTTATTTGACAGGGGATCCTGCAGATGTAAACACCTCAACAAGTTTTGGAATTGCCTTAATAGGAGGTGCAGACTCGGATACAAATGCTGAAACCGCAGCCTTTCAATTTCTAACAGCAAAGTCGGGAGGTGGCGATTTTGTGGTATTGAGGTCATCAGGATCGGATGGCTACAATGATTATGTGTTCTCCGTAATTGGAGGTGTCAATTCTGTGGAAACAATTATAGTTGACTCCCGTTCCGATGCTGATCATACTACTACGGAGACCATGGTGCGCAATGCTGAGGCTATATTTATAGCTGGCGGAGATCAGTCCAATTATGTTAATTATTGGAAGGATACCAAGCTGGAAGATGCCATCAATTATGCCATTAATGTAAAGAATGTTCCAATAGGTGGAACGAGTGCTGGTTTGGCAATCTTGGGCCAATATTATTATGGAGCCTTCAGAGGTTCAATAACTTCTTCAGCAGCCTTGTCCAATCCGTACGACAGAAATATGGAGGGCTTAGGAGGGGGTAGTTTTCTTGCTGTTAATTACATGTCGAACATTATTACTGATTCACATTACAATGAGCGGGACAGGCAGGGGAGACACTTTACCTTTATGGCCAGGCTGGTGCAGGATTTTGGTGTATCCTATTCCAATGTGAGGGGTATCGGTGTAGATGAGGCTACCAGCGTTTTGGTAGAAAGCAATGGTACGTCCAGGGTCTATGGTGCTGGCCATGTTTATTTTTTGCAAGGCTTTGGTGGAACTCCTGAGCAATGCCAAAGTAAAAAAGCGCTTACCTGGAACCGCGGAGCTCAGGCTGTTAAGGCTTATGTAGTGCCCGGAACTCTAAATGGTACCAATACTTTTAACTTCAATACATGGAGCGGTAGCGGAGGGTCAAATGAATTCTGGTATGCAAATGCGGGAACCTTCGTGAGAAATTAGCATTAACGATTCGATAAACCTTCACTCCTATAACGGGCGCGAGTCTTCTGCCTGGGCGATGGCAGGAGCGAGACTCGTGCCCATTTACGCACGAGTGAACCGCGCACGCACCTTCACTCAACACTTGCGCTAGCAGATATCACGGCCTCTTCTCACGTACCCAACGATTTAATCTGGAGGTTTCACGGTAAAAAAGCCGGTTCATTTCCAGTGATGGAGAGGAGGATAAAGAGCGTGTCTGGATTACAGTTTTGTATTACAGAGACAATTGTTAAATTGACATACATTAAACCAAGAATATGAAAACCGCACTCATACTATTGCTCTCGGGCTTTTTTACTGGGATGTCTTTTGCTCAAATACAATTTGGCGAACCATTTACCGATACCCGTGATGGACAAGTTTACAATACAGTTACTATTGGAAGCCAAACCTGGTTGGATCGGAATATAAATTTCAATACACCTGGTAGCTGGTGTTACAACAATAGGCAGGAATTGTGCGACCAGGATGGATACGGCCGATTGTACAACTGGGCTAGCGCTCAAAATGCCTGCCCTCCCGGTACGCATATTCCTACCATTCGGGAATGGGGCCAATTGTCGCAAGTCATCGACCCTAACGGAGATCCCGACAAAATTGGTGTCGCTGTTAAAGCGCAAACTTCATGGGGATTTAATGCCAATGACGGTAGAGATCAGTTCGGATTGAGAATTCAACCAGTCGGCATGCGCGATGGACAGGGACAATTTATGGGTTGGGGGAGTGAGACAACATTTTGGCTTCCTGGGGAAGATGGTGGTGAAGTAAAAGGTTTGAAAATCTATAAGACTAACAGTACTGACCTGATGCGTGGCTCCACTAAGCCAAAAGAGGCGGGATTTTCTGTTCGGTGTGTAAAGAATTAATAGAAGGCAAAGAATAATTCATTTAATGGCGTGAGTCTCCGGTTGTGTGCCAGCAAGAGCGAGACTCGTGCCATTTACTCACGAATGATCTGCGCCATTGGCTTTACACAACACTCGTGCCAGTAAGGATGGTGGCTCCAAAGAAATTGGAATGAATCAGATAAATCCGAATTTTGCTTAACTTAGTGAAAGGTCCTCTGATACTCATTTAAATCCCATAGGCTATGGCAGCAAAATCACCATTTACAACCCTGATCTTCAGCTTCCTCCCACTTGTTGAAAAGATTTTAATGGCAGGTCTTGGGGTTGGCCTTGCATTAATCTATTTAGCACTGGATACCAATGTGGCATTTGTATCATTCAACGGACTTGCTATAGTTTATTTTCTATATGCCTACAAGCCACCGGAAATTCAGCGCAAGGATGACGCTCCATTGGGATTTATGCAGTTGCTTGGTTTGTCCATTCTTCCCAAGGTTATGTGGATAAGTTGTTCTGTTTCAATGATCGGAATCATGTTCCATATGTTAGCACTTGCGGGATCATCAGAGATGATGTTGATAGGCGTATCCTCAATAGGCATTGGATTGCTTTTATTCACGATTAGTGCATTAACCAATGCTGAGGGTATGAAAGAGCATGTTCCCATGTTGTACAGAGCCCTACCCATTTTTCTCACGGAGATGTATATTATTTAGATTGGGTAAAACAGTCTCGCACAAGTTGCTGCCTTCGTTAGAGTTCTTACCAACGAATAAGGGAAAAGTGGCTACGGGTGAGGCATAGTACTTTCGATGTCTATGTATATAAGTAAGGCGCTTGCCTGTTGACAGACTGTTACAAACCCAAAGAGAGAAAGAACATTTGCCTTTGAGGTGAATGAAGAAGCAATCTAATTCTTTGTCTTCACAGGATACGGTGGACGCGTTGGCTCCACGACCGGGTTTTTCTTTAACTCATCCAATACCACTTCAATGGCTTTAAGCAATTGCGGATCATTTCCTTTGAGCACCTCACCGGGCATTTGCTCTACTTCTATATCGGGAGGCACACCTACGTTCTCGACAATAAATCCATCTTTTGTCCAGATGGCCAGGTTGGGAGCAGTGACGGAAGCGCCATCAATAAATTCAGGGAAACCCAGCACGCCTACAAGTCCGCCCCACGTGCGCTTGCCTACTAAAGTTCCCACATTAAATTTTCGAAACATAAAGGGCAGCATGTCGCCACCAGAGCCTGCTGTCTCATCAATAAGCATCACCTTGGGTCCTTCAATAAACGCGCTTGGGGTTTTAAAGTCTTTTCCGTACCGCGTATTCCAATGTGCGTGATAAGGCTGTCTTAACAGATCGATGTAGTAGTTGGCTATCTGGCCGCCTCCATTAAATCGTTCATCAATGATAATTGCTTTTTTGTTGGCTTGTGGATAGAAGTAGCGCTTAAAATATTCATGTCCGAGGCCTGCTGTGTTGGGTACATACACATAAGCAACCTGATTATTGGTAGCTTCATTTACTTTTTTAAGATTGCCTTCAACCCAGTCGCGGTTGCGCAAAGCATATTCATTAGTCACCGGAACAACGTTTACCACACGTGAACCGGTATTGTTCGCATTGGGGCCAATGGTCAGCTCTACAATTTTGCCTGCCGTATTTTCAAAAAAGCTGAATAAGTTTTGAGAGGCGGTTACCTCTTTTCCATGCACCGCGAGAATATAATCGCCCACGGCCGCATTAATGCCGGGCTCTGTTAAGGGTGAGCGCAATTCCGGATTCCAGTTTAAGCCTCCATAAATCTTTTTGATTTGGTAACGGTTGTTTGCTATGAGGTAATCAGCACCAAGCAATCCGCCACTCACCTGATCAGGATGATTTAACTTTTCTCCTGCCCCTTGCAGCCGATGGTGGCCAACGACCAATTCGCTGCACATCCATTGAATAACCGTATTCAAATCACTGCGACAGGAAAGATGGGGCAAAAATTGACTGTATTTCTTTTTCATGGCAGGCCAATCGGCACCGTGCATACCAGGGTCATAAAAATAATCACGGTTAATTCGCCAGGCCTCATCAAACGTTTGGGTCCATTCAGCCACAGGATCAATTTTTACCTCAATGGATTTCGTATCGATAATTCCTTTGCCGGGCTCTGGTTTTTCTCCGGTATTCGTTATGCCGATGGTTTTGCCGCTTGCATACAACATTTTTTTCCCATCCGCAGAGATGACATAATCATCCATTGGCATAATGTCCTTATCCTCACGTTTTTTAAAATCGTACTTATGCAACGTACCTGGTGATGAAGAGTTAAATGGATGTTCTATAAAGTATAGTTCACCGTCTTTCCCCACGCCCAATTGACCATAGTTGCCGGCCTTTACGGGCACGTCCACGATGCGCGTATTAATTCCATCCCAGTCGATGAGAATTGGCTCAGCTTTCTTTTCAGGCTCAGGTTCATTCTTCTTCTTACTTTTATCAGGTGCTGGTGCTTCAACCTTTTCTTCCTTAGCGGCTTCTTCATCGCTTTCCTTCGCGAATGGAGAGAGGGTACTCTTTTGCAGTGTCACTAAATAAATGGAGTTGGTAGAACGCATGTCGTTGTTGGATTGATCAAACCAGTTAACTACAGGCCCCGCATCGGTGGAGGCAAAGAAGAACAGATACTTTCCTGCCGGATCAATCTTGGGTTCACTCGCGTCACTTAAGCCATCAGTTACCGCGAATGATTTATTTTGATCCACCGAATAAAGATAAATGCGTTTGAAATTGGTTTCGGTGAGTTTATCATAGCCGAACCACTTGGAGTCGGCACTCCAGTTTCCAAACATATCACGAAAGACGCCTGGTGAATAAATTTCATCGCTGTCAATCTTTTTAGAAATACCTGAAGCAACGTCCAGCAGATATAAGCTACGGCTGTTGTCTCCATAGACAATTTTTTTGCTGTCGGGTGACCAATAGGGATCGGCATAGAAACCCGCTCCATTTAATTTGATGGCCCGCGCTTCGCCTTTGCCATCCTGTGATTTGATGTGCAGTTCATATTCACCGGAGGCATCAGAAAAATAAGCGATCCACTTACCATCAGGAGACCAGGCGGGATATTTTTCATGTGCTCCGGGGGTTAAGGTAATGTTCCGTGCATCACCTTTCTCCGCTGGCATGGTAACTATCTCGCCACGGAAATCAAAAACAGCACGCGCTCCGGTGGGTGAAATTTCGCCCGTGCGAACATAATCTCCTTTTACAAACCGCGGACGGAGTTCTAATAGGTCTGTGGCGATGCCGATTGTCAATTTTGAAGTGGTCAGGCTGGTTGGATTAAACATGTGCAGATAGCCTGCTTGTTCCAGAATTATTTTTCCACTTCCTGCGCCCGCACTGACAACAGGAAAATCGGTATACCTGGTGAGTTGCGTTACGCTTTTCGAAGCAACATCGTAGGCAAATAGATTGAACTCACCATTGCGGTCACTTCTAAAATATATCGTGCCACCAATCCACATGGGGTCAGAATCGTTACAACCTTCACTTGGCTGAGGAATTTTTATGGCCGACTTATCGGCAAATGAAAAAATCCAAATGGTTGAAATGGTACCCCCACGATAATGTTTCCATTGTCCATAGCGGGGTGCGATGGGTGAGTAGGCAATTTGTTTTCCGTCAGGGGAGTACGCACCTGTCCAGGCGTTAGGTAGTTCAACCTGGGTGGGGAAGCCTCCTGTAGTGGGTACGGTAAATAGTTGAGCGTATCGATTGGTGAACACGGCACGTTGTGAAATGAAGAGTACATTTTTTCCATCAGGCGTAAACCCTCTGACATAATCTGAGCCAGGGTGCCAGGTGAGTCGCTTAGGCACCCCACCTTCAACAGGCACAATGAATACATCGGTGTTGCCATCATACTGTGCGCTGAATGCAATGGATTTTCCATCGGGCGAAAATACCGGATTTGATTCAACGCCCTCATCAACCGTTAACCGCCTGGGTGAACTTCCATCACTATTGGCGACCCATAAATCTTCTGCATAAATAAAGGAGATATGTGTGGCGCTGACCGCTGGCTGATTGAGCATGCGTGTATCTTTTGGGTCGATGGCAAAGGAGCCGGTTGCTATTGACAATAGCAGCGCAAATAGGGGATATTGAATATTCATAATGGATTTTTTAGAAAAGGGAAAGTAATGAATACCCGTGAGAGATGCTATTGATAATTCATGGATGGGTATCATCGTGGCATCGCAAGGCTACCATAGTGGACCCTAATTTTAGGGAGAGGTAATGAATCTGTAGAATACAGGGACTATAAATCTTGCCATAAAATCTATACCTTGAGAACAGAATTATTGCACTTTATGAGTTCTCCCCATTCATCAGGTCCCACAAAAATCAACCACAAAGGGTGGGTAAGGCTTTCACATTGGATCGTAACGATAAGTTTTTTTGCGCTTGTCTTTACTGGGATTGAAATTCTTATGGTCCATCCGCGGCTTTATTGGGGAGAAGTAGGAAATGATTTAACACCAGCGCTTTTTGAACTGCCCATCAGCAGAAATTATAAACATGGTGGATATAACGACAGTGTTCCATTCTTTTCAAAAGCTGGATCACCCGTAAGTGCAGGTAGAACATACGACATCTTCAATCAAAATGGGTGGGGCAGGAGCCTGCATTTTTTGTCTGCCTGGTTCCTCGTTGTAACTGGATTAGTGTATTTGATATTAGGACTGATCACCGGTCACTTTAAAAATTATATATGGCCGAGACTTAAGGAATTTACGCCAACTGCATTTTGGCATGACTTGATTTCACATATTAAAATGCGAATTGCACCAGCGGCAGGTGGGCCTCAATATGGTTTGCTGCAAAAGTTCACTTACATGATGGTCATTTTTGTGGTGTTCCCCATTATGGTGATGACGGGTTTTACGATGTCACCAGCAATTACAGCAGCCTATCCGTTCTTGCTCTCCATTTTCGGTGGAGCCCAATCGGCTCGCACCATACACTTCTTTGCATCGGTTGCGCTGGAATTATTTTTATTAATGCATTTGCTCATGATTATCCTGTCTGGATTTAAGCAGCAGATTCGCTATATGACTTTAGGTAAATAGCATGAAGAGAAAGAAACTCATCACCAGGCGTACGGCCATCATTGCAGGCTTGGGCTCTTTAGGGGCTTTACTATTGCCTGGATGCTCCGCCACTACCCCTCCAACCTACGGCAACCTGCTGCGCATGGGAGATTGGTTGACCTACAAGGCACAACGAACCTTATTGCCTGGTCAATCGCTAGTCAGGGAGTACGACCATCGCGACATTTCTTCTTTTCCTGCTACCGGAACGATCAATCCTGCTGACAATGCATTTGGGGAATCAAGTGAAGAATACGGGCGATTACAACGCAACGCTTTTGCCAATTGGCGGTTGACTATTGAAGGAAGCGTATCCCGGCCTAGTGTTTATTCCATGTCGCAAATTCAAAGTTTCCCATCGCGTACCCAAATCACACGGCACACGTGTGAAGAAGGATGGACGGCCATTGGTAAATGGACGGGTGTGCCACTGGGGAGTATGCTGGAGCATGCAGGCATAAAGTCAAGTGCCCGATTTGTAAATTTCTATTCCTATGATGGATGGGAAGACAGCATTGATATGCTGGATGCATTTCATCCACAAACGATCCTGGCCTATGCAATGAATGATCGTGCCCTGCCGGTGCCTCATGGAGCACCTTTGCGATTGCGTGTTGAAAATCAAATCGGCTACAAGAGCATGAAATACCTTCATCGCATCGTGGTTACGGATGAATTCATAGATACAGGAGACTCTGGCTGGGCCTGGTACGTAGGAATATAGTTTTTTTAAAATATGATTTTCCACGGCTTCTATTGTGATGTATGTGCAATCACAAGGTTCGTGAGGACACGGTCCCAGGATAGGAGCTGAGTGCTGCTTACCCATCACACGTATTGGTGAGGAACACCTTCAAGGACGGGCTCTGGACAACTGGTTGATTCCTGGTTACATGGCGGAAAGTATGACGTCTCTCAGTAAATTAATTCATTGGCTTACCGATTAATGATGTACAAATATCTCGTGTCGGATCCATCGCCACCTGCGTATAGAATACGATCTGTTGAATTTTTATAAAAGCCCAGGAATCTTTCAAAAGTATTTTGATCAATTACCTCCACGACAGCTCCTGTTGCCAAATCCTGATAGCCTAACACGCGAGGGAAACGACTGGCGGGTGCCACGAACATGAGATGGTCATTGGGTGCATAACCAATCGGAAGCGCATCCAGGCCGGGCTCGGTTAGTTTCACCTTTTCTTTGGTGGAAACATCAATATAGATTGCTCCGCTATAAGATTTGTAGACCCCATTTACAACTTCCTGACTAAATAGCTCACTAGCCAATATGTATTGGTAATCAGGTGAGAAGGAAATAGGAGAAAGGTGCACAACACCATCGCTGTAATTTTCCAAAAGGTTACCATCGATATCGGTAATCATTATGCTGGACGTAGACCACCCGTAAATAAGCAGTCGCTTCCCCAGCTCGTCAACATCTACCAGCCAGGCATTTTGATTTTTGTCAGAAAGGACCGTAACTATTCTATTGATAGGGTCGAGGCGATTGATGGTGAGCTTAACGAATGAGTCACCTTGTGTGTACAAAATGTCACCGTCAACTAAATATCGGGCATTAGTAATATCACCATCGCCTTCAATGGTAAAGAATACAGTGTAGGCTTTTAGTTTTAGATAGTATTCAACCAATCGGGTGGTTTTGTTTGTGCCATTTCCTGAATTAATCGCAAAGAGCAAAGCATCTCCCTTCGGGGAGAGCTCCAGCCCGCTTGTCCATCCGCTACCACTTGTGACTACTTCCATGTTTTTTGCTTCATCTATGCTTCGTAGTTCATATTTATCTGTCTGATAATTTGAAACCGTATAATAAATGATTCCCTCCTGGGTTGTATATAGGTCAGAAATACCCCATCCATCATTCCCAGTGCCAATTTTGTCAAGAACATGCACTCCGGGCGTGTTGATGTCTGTTGGTAATTCAGCTTCCTGACATGAAAAAAGCAGAGTGATGATAATGAAGAGCTGAAAAATATTGCTGCACCTAATCATTCAGTGAAATTAGTAATAAATTCAGAAAAAATAAATAGGACCAGCTGCTACAATGATGGGAGATATTGCAGTGAAATCAAGTTAGGAAAATGATGAGTTGCGGATAGTTACGCGGTGAAATTTTTCCGAGCTCCGGTTTTGTTCACACGAACCACGACTAATAACTACTTACTCCGTATAATAAAGTATCTGTCCATTTTTATCCAGGATCTTTTTCCCTTTGACATGTCCAATGGCCTTTCCGTTAAGGTCGTAAAGAAAACCATTGGAGAAATAGCCTATCGTTTCCGCATCATCATTGAAGAGATGCTGCCCGTCAGTGGTGTATGCTTTGTAGGTTCCTTTAGAATCGAAATACCTGGTCATAATTATTGACAAAGGTAACAGGAATAGGCTTTATTTCTATTAACGGGATGCATCAACACATGGATGCGTTTATTCAATATCACCTTTGCACCAGCTAGCTGCTTTTCAACGAGTACAACAATGGAGGGTAATTTTCAAGTTAGGCTATATTCTAAATTATTCATTATAATTCGTACTTTGACTAACTCATTCCCTAATCCTATGAAAAGAACTTATTTACTCATTATAATATTTACCCTTGTGTCCTCTTCTTTTAGTTATTCGCAATCCTTTGTGCCTGGAGATTTTGTGGTTCCAGAAGTATTAGAAAACCAGTACTTCAGAATAAGAATGCTTTCTATCAATGATGTGGTGAAAGATTATGATGCGGTAATGACCAGCATCGATCACCTCAAGAAAGTATATCCTACCTCTAGTTGGCCATCCAGGGATTTGACCTTTGAGCAAGATTTGATCGATCTGGGCTGGCATCAAAAAGAATTTCAATTAAGGCGTTCATTCGCCTACACCGTGGTCTCTTTGGACGAGAGCGAGGTAGTGGGGTGTTTATACATCAATCCAACCACCAAAGCAGGATATGATGCCTCCATCAGCATGTGGGTAAGGGCCAGTGTGGTCGATAAGGGATACGACAAGATTTTGTTTGAAACGGTAAAACAATGGGTGGCTAAGGATTGGCCATTCAAGAAGGTGGCCTATCCCGGAAGAGATATTGGATGGAAGGAGTGGGAGGCCATGAAGTAAAATTCAATTTGATTTTAGATTTATGGCATTAGCCGCAGCTCAGAAAAAACTCATTGGGCATTTCTTTGTGGTTACCCTAGCATTCAGCGCTATAATGGCTTTAATTCATGTAGCGTTAAATGCGGTTCAATTGGCCACGTTTTCCTTTTTCATGTATGTGCCTGCCATGCTAATCGGTGCCATCATTATTGACTACTTCTACTTTCGTAAAAAAATCAGGAATGTTGGATTTAAAGGGGCAGGCGTCACCACCGTGCCTACAGTGTACTATATGGCTATGCTGGCAACGCCATCACTTTTTTTAAATGGTGTGGCCATCCTAACCGACCGCGTTGTAGAGATTGAGCACGTTGGTCAGCTCAGGGATACTTCAGAAAAATTTATTCATATCGCCCAAATTGAGCCGCGTATTAATGAAATGTTGGACACAGTAAGCTATCAAACCGACAAAGATGAGGATGGATTCGAGACTACCCGGTTTCAATACACAGCGCTTGTACCCCTTGGATCAGCCGGTGATGAAACCTGGATCGTGATGAATCAATATGAGGCACTGAATCATGGCGAGACAGATGCTGTGATCCATCAAATGCAAAAGCGCCTGTGGCAATCAAGCCGCGAAAAAGCATTGACCTTTCCCTATGCCGAGGTTCAATATGTTGTAAGGATAACCTTGGACAGGCCCAAAGAAATTCTAAATGCAAAAAAGATCAACGCGCTCCATCCGATATTTTTACATGCTTCACTGGAAAGTGCAACAAGTCATCGGATAAATTGGGTTTGGTTATATGGGGGCACTTATCTGCTGCTGAGTATTTTCTTCATAGGTGCGGTGGCATTTGGACACCATGAAGAAATAATACATGATTAGCGACCTTACTCGTTTTTAGGGATACCTATCTTAAAACCATTTTACAACCATCCATTTGGCCAACATAACGATCAGCAAGGCGACAGGTTGATAAATCAACAGCAAGAAAGCCATCGCACTCTCCCCTGAGCCTTGTATCTGCAGTAATTTTAGCAACACAGGTATGGTAAATGCAACGAGCAGCAGGTATGCCACTGTAAAACTGATCGAATGAAAGAAGTAGCGCCAGGGACTGTTGTCGAACCATAACAGGCCTGCATTCATCACGAGATAGAAAATGAACAGATATGCTGCAATCAGCCAGGCTTTGTCTGCATTCTTGGGCTGCAATATTAGAATAAGGGCAAGCGTAAGCAGGAAAAATAGAAGTGCCTGGTAAGCGGGTTTTTTAATTAATGGGTACACAAATTCAATCTATTTGAATCTACGGCTAAACGTGACTAAGATGAGTAAAAGTTTGAACGTTAATTGCACGATCGATCGAAAATTACTGATAAAAAGGGTTAACGTGGAGGGCTGCCATGACTAAATGTCTAATATCAATTCGGGTTCATGTAGGCACGAATCCCAAAACCTCCTTTATGTCTTGATTTTTTTGCTTCCTTTGTCAAACTAAAAAATCACTAAATGAAACATGCTGCCAAATCTATCAGGGCATTTATAGGTGCAAAGAACTTCGAGGAATCAAGAACCTTTTACAAAGAGTTGGGATTTGAGGAATCTGTCATCTCAAACGACATGTCCTACTTCAAGGTAACTGAGGCGCTGGGGTTTTATTTGCAAGACGCGTATGTAAAGGATTGGGTTGATAACACGATGTTGTTTCTTGAAGTGGATGATGTAAACAGATATTGGAACGAATTGCAAAATTTGGGACTTCATAATAAATTCAAAAACGTGAGGCTTACCAACATCAGGGAGGAGAGTTGGGGTAAAGAATGCTTTATGCACGATCCATCTGGCATCCTTTGGCACTTTGGAGAGTTTGATTAAGATGAATGGATTGATACCAATGAATCGGAAAGTAAGATGGGGTATAATGGGCTTGGGCAAGATCGCCAATAAATTGGCAAGCGATCTGCAACTGTCAGACAATGTCACATTGCAAGGAGTGGCTTCCAGGGATTTGAATAAAGCCCAACAGTTCGGTCAAAAGTTTAACGCAGTAAATCACTATGACGGTTACGAAGAGTTGACAAACGACCCGGATGTCGATGTGATCTACATAGCTACGCCCCATGTTTTTCATTTTGAGCACACCATGATGTGCTTGAAACAGGGTAAGTCCGTACTGTGTGAAAAACCGATGGGCATGAATGCTCAGGAGGTGGAAACTGCAATAAAGGAAGCTAAATCAAAAAACCTGTTTCTTATGGAGGGCATGTGGACACGATTTATACCAGCCACCGAAAAATTGATTGAGTTACTGGACAATAAAGTAATTGGGGGCCTCATATCAGTACACGCTGACTTTGGTTTCAAAGGTGATTTCAATCTGCAAAGCAGGGTGTACAACAAAAGTCTTGGCGGAGGTTCTTTATTGGATATTGGTATTTATCCCATTTACTTAAGCCTGCTCGCGCTGGGCATTCCCAGTCGGATACAAGCAACTGCCCGGATGATGGAAACCGATGTAGACAGCTTCTGCGCGATGCTCTTTGATTATGACAATTCTGCTAAGGCTGTACTTGAATGTACATTTGAATCGGATACGCCTACGGAGGCGTTTGTTTATGGAAGTACCGGCTCGCTGAAAATACACAACAGATTTCATCACTCGCAAATGATTACTTGGTATCAGGGAAAAGAAGTGAAACAAGTGTTTGAACTTCCTTATGAAGGCAATGGGTACGGATATGAAATAGAGGAAGCAAATAGGTGCGTGCAGAATAGAAGCATAGAAAGTACCAAGCTCCCTCATCAGATGAGCCTGAATTTGGCCACGGTGATGGATAGGGTGCGGAAAGAAATTGGCTTGACCTACCCAGGTGATAAAGAAAAGGGTAAAATAAATTAGCATAACTTAAATTAATTTTAACCAAGACGGCTGTTATGAATGACTTCAAACTGCTCATCCTGTTTTGCTCCTTTACGATTTATGGATATGGCCAGGATCTTCAATTTCTAACCAATGAAAGACTCATATTGGGTGACTTAAAAGAACGGACCGCTTCCATTGGGGGTGGGGACATTGACAACGATGGAGATATTGATGCTGTAGTCGCTAACGGAAGGCATTGGCCAGGGCAGAATCGAATTTTTATAAATAATGGCAAGGGCATTTTCACGGTGTCAAAACCATTGGGCACCGAAAGTGAAACAAGTTATGCCACAGAGCTTGCCGATTTTGATGGGGATGGTGATCTGGATGTGGCGGTTGGGAATGACATGGCGCCCAATTATATTTTTATCAACGATGGCAAAGGCAACTTTGCAAAGGGAGCAGCCTTTGGTGAGCCGTATGCCCCTACCAGAAACATCACGGTCGCTGATATAGATAAGGATGGTGACATAGATATTTTAATAACAAACCGTGGGCGTGAAAATCAAATTTGCCTGAACGATGGGACTGGAAAATTTGATAAAGTATTGAGCTTCGGCACGAATGATGATTCTA
>CAYNCP010000013.1:0-67352 GCA_964395905.1 uncultured Ohtaekwangia sp. | reverse complement strand
TTGAATCAGTTACTTCATAAATCATAAGGTAGTTCCTTATAATCTTCACTCTGATATTTTCCCAGTCAGTTGGTTTACCAATTTGTGGATGTTCGATGATTAACTTAACGGCAGTCTTAAAGAGGGAGTTCAGTTTCTTGCTGTAGGTGTTCGACTTGTTGTGGTTAATCCAGAATTGTAAAATCTTTTTTCGGTCCTCGCGAGCTCGAATTGACCAAACTACTTCCCTAACCATTCGTCCGAGTCCTTGTTTACTTGCTCATTAGTCAGAAACTGCCCTTTTTTTATTTGTTCTCGTGATTCATTAATCGCCCTCTTCTGGTTCTCAGTTAGTTTATAGGTTTCAAAATCATCTGTTTCCATTTCCAGTAGCCGATAAGCCTCCTCGAGAAGTTTTTCGTCCTCGGTCTCTTTTATTCGTTCGATCAATTTATTTCTAAGCTCTATACTTGACATAATGGTAAGTTTTCTAATTGCAAATTACTGAAATTTTGCCTAAAAATTCAGAGAATATGCCCAAGGTCGGCTTGCTGCCAACGTCTAGCTATAAGGCGTGGCGGCACACCGAAATATAAAATTTAATCATCAAACGTGCCGCCATGACTTATAGCTTTTGTTGCCGGCAGTTTTATTTCCACTTCTCATAAATGTCGTTGAGCAATTTTTGATTCCCGCTATACTTGAAGAGTATCGGGTTACTCAGGATCGAGTTCTTCTGCAGTTCAATTGCCTTATCCTTTTGCCCATTTTTTACTAAAAATTCCAAGTGATTCAATAGTACTCCGTAAAATGTCCCCAAGTGTCGTTCATTGTAAGACTCTATTTTTTTGTATCCAATCCACTCAAAGTCGGGATAATTGAAATTAGTGTAGTAATAGTAGTCCTTGCCATTAATTTTTGGCAGGCGTTTTATTGCTGATTCAGGGTCACCTTTTCCAGTAAAGCTCATAACTGATAATCTTTGTCCGCATATATTGATTATGAACATTACAAACATTGCTTTTTCTGTATCATTTCTGAGTCCCAAGTTTTCCAACTCCAGATTCATTTTACTTAGGTCCTCTTTATTGTATAGCGTTCCAATTCTGTTCCCAATCCGGTAGAAGTAGTTGTCCAGAAGCCAACGGTCGTCAATTTTTTCAGTTGCCAACCAGTCTAAAATTTGGTCTTTTGTCTTCTTTAATGAGTCAGGCTCTGAACTATTGTAGTGAAATTCTCTAACCGCATACCAAAATGTCAATTCGTCATCTGTCGGACGTCTCAAATATTTGGTTTTTAATATTTCGTCAGAGTCGTCCTTACTTGCAATAAGTTGGTCAATGAAGTTGTGAAACTTGGGCGGTGATTTTTTCTTTAACTCTTTTAGATCCTTTTCTTGGTTTGTCAAACTGTACTTTGAACAAATCTCTTTAAGAATCTCACGTTCGTCAGATGTCAAATTCAATTGACCAAAAGAGTCAATAAAGAATACTAGTCCTAGTGCGATAAATGTTAGTCTCATTGTCCTATAAAATTGCCGGCAACGTTTGTGTATGTGACGTGGCGGGTCAGGAGGGCTTGAAAATGCAGCGCAGCGGAATGTCAAGCCCGACTGGGTCGTCACCGTCCATACACCGAAATATAACTAGGAAAATTAGAACCCAAAAGCACACCTGAACCCCGCCATGGCACATACATTGTGTTGGCCGCTGGCGTTCTTGTCCACATTTCATTTGTGGTTGGAAATCCAAGTGCTATCATTTGCTTTCGTTGTGTAATTCCATACTAACTCTTTGTCAATTGGCCCTTCATAAAACAATTGTCCTCTTACATCTGTCCAATTGTGGTGATAATATGTCAAGACCTTTTTTACATTTTCAATATGTTCTCTGTCTACTGTCCCTCTTTTCTCAGTCAGCCCATTGTCGTCTCTGTAAATTGGAAAGTACTCGAACCAATTATCTGAAAGTCCCGCTTGTTTTAACCACAAAGTCCTGAAATAATTTGCTTCTTTAATTGTATAGGTTTTGTCGTCTGATTGTTTAATCAAATTTTCTGATGTCCTGAATGAAATTACACTGTCACCATGAAGAAAAACTCTCAATGTGTATTCTGGTAGGTACTTGGTCAGTCCTTTTACTCTTGATTTATTCAATTTGCCAACGAAGTCGTCAATTTGCACGTTTGTCAACCGAAACGAAACTGTGTCCCCATGCTTTTGTATTTCAACATTGTCAATGTCATTCCTGTCAAGTTTCTGATTCTCGTTACAAGAGTCTAACAAAATTGTCACAAGGAACAAAAATGCAATTTGGTGTAAAACCTGTTTCAAGTCCACTAATGTTAGTAGGCGAGTCTTCTTTTGAACGCTTGCGGCCAACAATTGTGTATGTACAATTGTTTTTATTTTCCTTTTATCATTAGCTGGGTATTACATCCAACGGACTTTGAATATTTCGTGTAAACCGGGTTGATATATGCGTATACATTTCTGTCGTTTTGGATGAATTATGTCCCAACAAAGATTGAATATACCGTAAGTCTACATTGTTTTCAAGCAAGTGGGTAGCAAAACTGTGTCTAAGTGTATGGGGTGTCACATCTTTGGTAATCCCTGCTTGTAAGCAACTGATCCTCAAAATATTCGACAAACTTGATGCGCTATACTTGGAACAATTTGGACCTTCAAAAACCCATCTTTTTGGTTTGTATTTAGCGATGTATTCATTTAACAAGTTCAAAGCTTTTACAGATAATACCGTGTAACGGTCCTTCTTCCCTTTGGCCCCTCGAACATGAATTTGCATTCTGTCGGGTAAAATGTCTTTTAGTTCAAGATCTAAAAGTTCTTGTCTTCTAAGCCCCGATGAATAAAGCAGGGTAAGTAAGGCCCTGTGCTTTAAATTAGAAACTACTTCCAGCAACTGCTGTATTTCCTCTACACTTAAAACTACTGGCAGTTTTGATTCCTTTACAGGTCTGTCCACTTCATAAAACCGCTGTGGCATGTCTAAAACTTGTTCATAATAGAACTTAATGGCATTGATCACTTGATTCTGGTATGAGGTAGACTTGCCGCTTTTTACAATCCTGTGTATATAGTGTTTGATATCCATTTCATTGATTTCGATCAGTTCCTTGTCTTTGTAGTACACAATGAAGTCCCTAAACAAGGCTACATACGTTCTTGCGGTATTGAAGCTGTATCTGCGTGTTTCCAACAGGTCTATGTATTCCTGAAGCCCCTCATTGCGAATGGCAAGGGACTCTGTTTTGCGGACAAGCCCCAGGTTCACTTCGGGGGCATTGCGGTGTATGGGCCTGTTTTTGAAAAAGTACCGGCAATTAATCCAGGCGATACCCCTGAAAGTGGCAAAAATGGATTCCAGGTTTGGTTCTGTATTGCGCACGTACAACATATTGTAGGTGTCGCTCCATAGTGGGTTATCAAGTGTTTTGATGAGCGCTAGTATGTTTCTTGTTGGGAAAAACTGCATTCCAATGCATTTTTCGCCATTTATTACCAGGTGGCGCAACGTTATTACAGGTAGACGGTCCATAGGTGTTTTTTTTCTGCAATCATGAAAAAAAAATTATCTTAGCCGTTGCGCAACACGCGTATAAACGTTTATGCACGGATAAATGTGATGGCTACTGCAGCAAAGAAAGTATGTGCCTATTGTGGCGAAAAAATTACTGGTCGTTCGGACAAACGATATTGCAGCAGCCATTGCAGGTTTATGCAACATCGTGAAATGCGCAGAAAAATGGAAGAGCCCGTGATTAGGATGAACAAAATCTTGCGAAAAAACAGGGGCATTCTAAAGTCACTTTGTCCAAAAGGAAAAGCCACCGTCAGAAGGGAAGTGTTAGAGGCGATGGGCTATGACTTTACCATGTTTTGCTCAGCCTTTACGACCGCTCGTGGAGTCTACTATATATGTTATGAATATGCCTTTACTCCAGTAATTGATAAATCTGAAGAAAAAGCACTCATTGTTTCTCGGCAATCTTATATGGGCCGCAACGATCCGTGGCGATATTTAAGAGAAGATATTCCGATAGAAGATTTAAAATACTTCTTATAACCATCTACATCTACATCTCCACCTCAAACACCTCCGAAGATGACCGCTTCAAATACTCTTCAAAATCAAATGGCACATCTCCGCCATCCAACAGACATCCCGTAGGGATGGTAGGGTAAATCTCTTCGTAGGTCTTCACCAAATTCATAAACACCCTTCGGTATACATGGGTGCGATTTATTTCTGCAGGATTGTCATGACCGGAAGCGCCCATCAACTCCACAAAACTTTCTACCGTATTTTTGTGAAAATTGGCGACACGCTGATACTTGTCCTCAATCACCAGGCCCTTCATCAAGGCCTTGTTCTGCGTAGCTACGCCAGTAGGGCAATCATTGGCATTGCATCGCAGCGCCTGGATGCATCCCACGGCCATCATCATGGCACGTGCACTGTAGCAAATGTTGGCACCCAGCGCCATCGCCCTGAGCATGTGAAACCCGGTAAGAATTTTTCCTGCAGCGATTAATCTCATCTGGTTGCGAATGCCAAAACCCCTCAACGAATTGTCAACAAAAGCGAGTGCGTCCAACAAAGGCATGCCTACAAAATTGGAAAACTCGGGAGGCGCAGCCCCTGTTCCGCCTTCGCCCCCGTCAATGGTGATAAAGTCGGGGTACTTGTTCAGCTTTACCATCGATTTGCAAATGGATAGAAATTCACTCTTTCTGCCTATACACAACTTGAAGCCGACTGGCTTCCCACCGGAAAGCTCTCTCAATTGCTCCACAAAATGAAGGAGACCGTCAGGTGTGGAAAAGGCACTGTGAAAAGGCGGGGAGAAAACGGTGATACCCGGTTCTACACCGCGAATCGCAGCAATCTCCGGAGTGTTTTTCTTTCCAGGCAAAATTCCGCCATGACCAGGTTTGGCTCCCTGCGATAATTTTACTTCAATCATCTTAACGTTGGGTTGCATGGCATTTTTGGTAAACGCTTCCGCACTGAAATTTCCTTCCTTGTCGCGGGCACCAAAATACCCCGTACCAATTTGCCAGATTAAGTCACCACCATTTATAAGATGATGGCTGCTGATTCCACCCTCGCCAGTATTGTGCGCAAAGCCGCCCACTTTAGCACCCCAGTTTAAAGCCTCGACAGCGTTTCCGCTGAGCGACCCGAAACTCATGGCGGAAATGTTGAGTACACTGGCGTTGTACGGTTGTTTGCAGCGCCCTTCTCCAACCAGTATCCTTGGACTATGGTTCATCTTATGAAAATCCTTAGGCGTAATGGAATGCGTTATCCATTCATAGCCTTCGGCATAGGTGTTGAGCTGGGTGCCAAAAGGAGTGGTGTCTATTTGTTTTTTGGCCCGTTGATAAATGACCGACCGGTCATTGCGATTGATGGGCGCACCATCAGTATCGGATTCAATAAAATATTGCTGAATCTCAGGCCTGATCATCTCAAAGAAGTAACGGAGTCTTCCTATTACCGGGAAATTTCTTTTCACAGACTGTCTCTTTTGGTAGATGTCCTGAATGCCCATCACGATGAGCGGCCCTACAATTGCGAAAAGCAATAGTGCGTCAATCCAGAAATAGGACCAGAATATGATGGTGGCTGTAGTCAGTATGGCGCTGACCCAGAAGATTCTTCTTACGTTCATAAGTTTGGGTAATTAGACAGGTGTTAAACAAATATAACAATTCTTAGAAACTGCCAGACAATGTTTACGACCCACTAAACGGAATTTTTTCAGGCAACCTTCATTTCCATTATCCCTCTGTTCTTGTGAATTTTTAGTTCAAAGAATTGGGTAATGCAGGCATTCATCCTGTTTTCTGCCAGGTGTGCTTTTCTATTGATGGGCAAAAATACAGTGAGGTCCATGACGGCAAGTAAAAACTGATGTTGTGCGCAAAAGGTATCAGTCCACTTGTGGAACGTGTCGGTCCACTCTGCTTTATACATTTCAGTATGGTCGGTGCCATCCCACAAAAACTCCAGCTGGTTGTTGCCATACTTATATCGATATACCCCGGCCATATTTTGATAGAATGGATATAACAGTTTTAAGTTTTTGGGCTTGTAATGGAGGATTTTCTCCGTAAGGGCATCCATGATGCGCAATGGATTATGATTGAGGATGTACCGTTCTTTCACCTTTTCAATCAGGGTTCGGAGCAAGTGATCTTGCAAGGAAAGCTGAGCTTCTTCGAGGAGATAATTCTTGTCCAGAGGAAAAAATTTGCGAATCACGCTGGAACGATGGTTTCACAAAAATAGTAAAATCTTTGAATACCAGGAGGTTGGCTAGTTGAAAATGGTTTCTGGAGCCTTAACCAAGGCGGTAGGATACTTGATCCTGATGTTGGCGGAGACGTTGACCCTGTAGTGATCAATGTTTTCTACTGTAGTTGGATAATAAAATCCGCGCACCTCCAGGGTGTTGAATATCAGGTTTTCATTCCTCGTTCGCAAGCCCAGAGAGTATCCCTGAAAAAAAGATTCTGTATTGTTTATTTCGATTTGCTGCCGAAGTACCGCAAAGTCAAATTGGGGAACCAAAGCGAAATTAAACCCCAAAATTTTCCAGTTCGTAAAAACGATGGCTTGCACGCGTGCCCTCATCCTCATGTCGCCATAGAGGCTGTCGGTAAGAAATCCCTGAATTCCCATTTCGTTTCTGATGTCCAAAGGGGGCTTGATGTTTCGGCTGTATATTTTATTAAAGCCAATCTCAAACGAGTGACGTACTTTTAGTTTTCTAAATTCATATAGCTTGGAGAAATAGATAGCCGTCAATTTCATATTGGTGTCTTCGGTTTTCTTATCTCTCAAATAGCCACCCAACTGGCCGCCAAGGGTAATGATGTTGCCATTGTTGGTAAACGATTTTTGCCACTCTGTTCCCAAGTAGGGTCGCTCTAATCCAAATTGCCTTTCCCATCCAGCAGTTAGCGAAATTGAATATCCGTAGGGTACGTCTTCCGTTCTGCCAAATCCATAAATGTATTTTGTTTTATAAAAGTCTTGCTTAAATAGAGTCAATTGTGCTAGGGCAAGCAACCGATTGGCATATAACAATTGATCGTTTATTCCTAACTCAATGTTAGGCGTTTGGGTAAAATGTTGATCCAGTACCCGGGCAGAAATGAACCTGCGGTGCCTGTTTTCGCGACCCAGCCGGGAAGCGCGTTCCTCTCCAAAAGTGATTCCTGCCCAGTAATCTTGTATGCGATAAATGTAGTTGGCAAAAGTGGAGTCTGTTTTTCGAAAAACGTTGTTTGACCAGTTTCTGCTCAGCTCAGCACCTCCGGCCCATCGGGCATAGGGCATGAACAAGGGCCGGTCAAGTCTCAGGTAAGCTGCCGATTCATTTTCATTGCCCAAGCTTCGCGCATCATCAATGGTGGTGTAACCAATGGTGCCGTTTACAAATGTACCCAGCATCGAATTTTGTCTGATTGAATAAGACGAACCAAATTCCGGCCTGCGATCCGAATCGTATAAACCCGAGTAAGCAAATCGTAAACCGGTACCCAAAAAGTTAGCTTCCTCCAAGAGCCAATTGGTGGAGGTGGTACTGTTGGGATCCAGTGAGGCGCCCAAACTAAATACATCACGTGTCATAATCAACAGATCAACCGAGTCGCCATCTTCATCGTACGGCACGACAAAAATTCTTGAATCTTTGATGAAGTTGAGGTCCCTGAGATAGCGTTCATTGTCTGCCAGCCGATAAGGGTTTAAAGGCTGACCTGTCTTGATGAAAAGATTGTGCTCAATGTATCGTTCACGGGTGTCGGAGTGCAAGGCTTCACCAATGTGAATGAGTTTGTTCCTGAAAACTTTTGAAGTGTCTTGTATGGTTCTGTTGAAGTGAATGGTGCGAATGTTGATATCCCGGATAATTTTTCCGGCATAAGGCATAAAGGCATCTTCACTTCTGAAGTTGAATATGGAATCAGCTTCGGGTTTTCTAACAATTGACTTAATCGCCTTTTCGCTGATTTCGGTGCCCTTCAGGCGATTGATGATGTTGTTATTTTGCGTAGAGTCTTTGATCTGCCCGAAGGAAGTTGCGCCACAGCCAATAATTACTAGAAAAATCGCCAATCGAATCACTTTATAAAAATATAATCCCCGGATGTAACAACGATAGGGCCTCCATTAAATTTGAAATAATAATAAACCTCCTTTTATGGCTACCTACTTTTCAAAGGGGTATCCTTACAAGGATCAGTATAGGTAAATTCCGTCTAATTTAAAGCTTTCGATTTAAGGGCTTATTGAGTACATTCAATATATGGCTACTGCCTTTTCATTCAGGAAGCGCATGATTACCCTTCTGGTTTTGCTGGCTTCTTGCAACCCGCCTGCAGATCGAACAATAGATTCAGCCGGGCCCAGTGTAGATATTGACCTCAATGAAATAAAGCAGCGTGGGTACATTGTGGCACTGGTGGACAACAATTCCATGAGTTACTTCTATTATAAGGGAGGACCCATGGGTTATGAATATGAATTGTTAAGCAGGCTGGCCAGACACCTTGAAGTTGACCTTCGCATCACGGTGATTACCAGCATTGAAGATGCCATGAGCATGCTCAATAATGGTGTTGGCGACATCATTGCATTTCCATTGACAGTGACTACCGAGCGAAAAAAGGTGGTTCAATTCACGGACACCCATTTCAATACCAGTCAGGTGCTGGTGCAACGCAAACCCGACAATTGGCGCGACAACCCCCACCTGGCAGAAAAGAAGATGGTGCGCTACCCTGCTGAACTTATTGGCAAAAAAGTATATGTAAAATATGGGTCATCATTTAAAGACCGGTTGGTGAATTTATCCCAGGAGATAGGAGGCGAAATCATTATCGTAGAAGACAGCGCCAATGCCGAAACGGAATCATTAATCAAAAAAGTAGCAGAAGGGGAAATAGAATTTACCGTTACGGATCAGACAATAGCCAAGGTCAACGCGGCCTATTATCCCGGCCTGGATGTGAATACCATGATGAGTTTGCCTCAACGGATTGCCTGGGCTGTGCGCAAAAACGCTCCGGAGCTGCTGACAACTATTAACACCTGGTTTGCTCAGATCAAAAAATCAGGGACTTTTAATGTGATTTATAATCGATATTTCAACAGTCCACGAACATCCGTTCTCAGGAGAACGAGTGACTTTTCATCATTGGGAGGAAATAAGATTTCAATTTATGATGAACTCATCAAAGAAAAGGCAAAAGAGCTGGATTGGGATTGGCGGCTGTTGGCTTCCATGATCTACCAGGAATCGACCTTTATTCCAACGGCTGAATCGTGGGCCGGGGCCAAGGGCTTGATGCAGTTGATTCCCTCTACCGGAAAATATTTTGGTGCGAGCAACCTGTTTGACCCAAAAGAAAATATCAGTGCGGGTGTCAATTTTTTGAAATTCCTTGACCGGCAATGGGGCAAAACCATTGAAGATAAAGAAGAACGAATAAAATTTATGCTTGCCTCTTACAATGTGGGCTTGTCTCATGTCCTGGATGCGCGCAATCTCACGAGAAAATACAATGGCAGCCCAACGCAATGGCATGGTGAAGTGGAAAACTACCTGGCCAAAAAATCAGATCCTAAATATTATCGCGATCCGGTAGTAAAAGCAGGTTATTGCAGGTGCGAGGAGCCGATCAATTATGTAAAGGAAATTCTTGATCGGTATGAAGAATACAAACAGTATATCAACTAGCGCGAATTGCAGTCAGCTTATCTATAATTGCTTTTAAGTCAATCCGCTCCCAGTTGTTCTCAATTCCTGGCCTGCTCATCACTTCGTCCATCACCTTTTGTTGAAGCTTACCGTGGGCCATGGCTTCCGAGTACCTCATATTCTCTTCAAAGGTCACCATGGAATAAAGTGGTATCCAATCGTTGGGATACTTATCATGCAACATGGATTCAATTTTTTTTCTCAGCAGAAATTCTTCATCTGCGACAAGGTCTCTCATTTCCACAAAATTGTCCAGTGCCAATTGTGCTATGGCATCATTGTCGGGCTTTCGCAGGTCTTGAAATTCGGGCAACATTTTTGACCAGTCATCTCGGTGCTTGTCCAGCAATTGATTTAATACAAAACAATCTTCGAATCCGGCATTCATGCCCTGCCCATAAAATGGCACGATACCGTGAGCAGCATCCCCAATCAGCAAGGTATTATTGGCGATCCATGGAAAACTCCTCACGGTCACCAGCGATGCTGTGGTGTTGTCCCTGAAATCTTCAATCAAAGTGGGCATCACAGGCAGTGCATCCGCAAAGTGAGTTTCAAAAAAAGTGTTGATGTCTTCCCTGGATTTAAGTTTTTTGAATGATGGATCTCCCTTGATTTGTAAAAACAGTGTGCAGGTAAAGGTGGCGTCAGGATTGGGCAGAGCGATCAGCATAAAGCTCTCTCTCGGCCAGATGTGCAATGCATTTTTTTGAAGCAGAAAAGTACCCTTGTCAGATGGTGGAATGCGCAATTCTTTGTAACCATGCTCTAATTCGTCAATGGTGGTTTTTGTAAGGCCCTGCGCCTCCATGGCCATTCTTACTGCTGAAAAGGATCCATCAGCGCCAATGATGTAATCAAACTTTTTGGTCATGTGTGAGCCATAGGTTTGAAATTTGATTTCTGTTTTTTCAAAATCAACGCTCTCGCACTTGTACTCATAAAAAAAGTGCACTCCCTGTTTTTCAGCTTCCTCCATCAGCATCATGTTCAACCCGCTTCTTGATACCGAGTTGATAAATTGGCCATCCTTTCCGTACGACTGAAAAGTGAGTTTGCCCTTTTCATTGTGGATCATGCGGCCGTGCATGGGAATGGCCACTTTTTTCATGGCATCAGCAAGGCCCACATGCTCCAAAGCCCTTATCCCTCTGTTGCTCAACGCTAAATTGATAGAGCGGCCAGCTTCAAGTACATGATCTCGCATGTTTGATCTTTTCTCAAACACTGTAACGTTATACCCCCGCTTGATTAAATAGATTGACAACAAGGAACCGACCAATCCAGCTCCCACGATGGCAATATTTTTATTTTCAGTTTGCATAATCTATTTTCTTTTAATCTCCTGTAGGAGTGACATGAATTAGGATCAATTTAAATATAGGCATTAAGGCCATAGATAAACATGACAATGATCAGTGCACGACATCAAAGCAATGACGACAAGGCATTGGCGAACTTGTATACATCCTCAAATGAATTGTATAAGGGTACAGGGGCTGCACGAATTACATCAGGCTCGCGCCAATCTGTGAAAATGCCCTTCATTATAAGGGAATTGTATATCCGCTTTCCATTTTTGTTCATCAATATGGACAGCTGACAACCCCTGCTGTGAGTGTCAGCGGGGGTGATGATCTTATAATAATTTTGATCGGGATCAATCTGATCCAACAGGAAATGAAGATATCCTGTCAATAGCAAACTTTTTTTCCTGAGCGATGTCATGCCGACTTCCTCAAATATTTTTAGCGAAGCGAGGTTTGCGGCTCCTGCCAGTACAGGCACATTGGACAATTGCCATCCATCCACGCCAGACATGGGCTTGAAACCCTTCTTCATTTGAAACCGCTCTTTTTCATCATGTCCCCACCATCCCGCAAAGCGTGGCAGTGCCTTATTCTCTTTGTGTCGTTCGTGGATGAACGCACCGGCAATTCCTCCGGGTCCGGAATTCAAATATTTATAACTGCACCACACGGCAAAGTCTACATTGTCTTTGTGCAGTTGCAGAGGCACATTGCCAATGGCATGAGCAAGGTCAAAACCGACATGAGCACCAGCCTGGTGACCAGCCTCCGTGATTTTTTTAATATCAAAAAATTGCCCGGTATAGTATTGTACTCCGGAAAGCAGCACCAATGCCAGTTCATCGCTGTGTTCGCTTATCGTTTTTGTGATATCCACTGTGCGCAGTGTAAATTCTCCACTTCTCGGTTTTAGCTCTATCAGGGCATTGGCTGGATTGAGTTGATGAAATTTTATTTGTGACTCTACTGCGTACTGATCAGATGAAAAAGCCCCTGCCTCAATTATTATTTTAAATCTTTTTTTGGTTGGCTGATAGAATGACACCATCATCAAATGAAGATTGACGGTAAGCTGATTCATGGCCACCACTTCAAGAGGTTTGGCGCCTACCAATCCGGCCAGGGCCTTCTTACTGAATTTGTGATAGTGCATCCAGGGCCGTCTGCCGTTAAAGTGACCTTCCACGGCAAGTGATGCCCAATCTTCCAGTTCTTCGTTTACATATTTCTTGGTTTCGCGAGGCTGCAGTCCTAAGGAATTGCCAACAAAGTATACGGCTGCTTTTCCCTGGTGTGCAGGTATATGAAATTTTTTTCGATACGGGGCAATTGGATCCAAGCGATCCAATTTCCTGGCAAACTGGAGAGAATTTTCAAACGTCATGTATGCGCGTTGTGCTAAACAAATCTGGGGTCGGCTTCCATCACGGTGCCGCATTTGGAACAGGTGCGTGATGCTTCAGATCCGTAAAACTCTTTGAATCTGGGGAGAAAATCCTTTTCAATATTGGTGAGGTGAAACTTAAACTCCTTCAATGGATTGTTACATTTTTCACAAAACCACATCAAACCATCATGCTCATTGTTGGTTCGCTTGCATTCTATCACCAGGCCCACACTATTGGCTGGACGACTCGGCTGATGCGGTACTTTGGCAGGTAACAAAAACATTTCACCCTCTTTGATGGGAATCTCCACTGCCTTGCCTTCTTCCTGGATGGTAACTTTAATGTCGCCTTCGAGCTGATAAAACAACTCTTCTGTTTCATTATAATGATAGTCCTTGCGTGCATTGGGTCCGCCTACTACCATTACGATATAGTCTCCGGCATCTGCATACAGATTTTTGTTGCCCACCGGTGGCTTTAAAAGGTCCCGGTTGTCACTGATCCATTGCTTCAGGTTGAAAGGTCTTCTTATGGCCATTGCTTTTTTAATTAATTTTTACATAGTAAAACTAACAACTTTTTGAGTCTTATATTTACAAAAACAAGACTTCGATATAATGGATTTGGATTTAAGTGGGAAAAGAGCTGTCGTTTGTGGCGCCACACAAGGCATAGGCAAGGCTGCGGCTTTGGAATTGGCGCAAATGGGTGCAAGCGTGACGCTATTTGCTCGTGATGATAGTAAACTCAAAGCAGTTGTGGCTGAACTTCCCCGCAAGGGCTCGCAAAGACACGACTTCCTGGTGGCGGACTTTAACATGCCCGAGGACGTTAAGCTTACGGCAGATATTTATTCACAGAGTAACCCTGTCCACATATTGGTTAACAATACAGGCGGACCCCCGGCAGGTAAAGCCATTGATGCACGCACCTTTGAATTTCTCAATGCTTTTCAATCTCATCTGATTTGCAATCAATATTTGGTGCAGGCTTTTGTGCCCGCAATGAAAAAAGCGAAATACGGACGTATCATCAATATCATTTCAACTTCTGTAAAAGCACCGATCAAAGGCTTGGGTGTTTCCAATACAATTAGAGGCGCTGTTGCCAATTGGGCCAAAACCTTGTCATTTGAACTGGCCGGGTATGGCATCACGGTGAACAACGTATTGCCCGGAGCTACGATGACTTCAAGATTGCAGGCGATCATCAAAGGAAAAGCTAAAAGCAGCGGTAAACCTGCTGAAGATGTTATGCAGGAAATGATTGACGAAATTCCTGCGGGCAGGATAGGAGACGCGCATGAGGTGGCAGCGGCCATTGCATTTTTGGCTTCACCTGCTGCCAGCTATATCAACGGCATCAATGTGCCCGTGGATGGAGGCAGGACAGGAAATCTATAAAAGATTGGCTACATTTAGGCTATGGTATCTTCATTAAAAAAGGTAATCGCGGAGGCAGAAAAATTGCCAGCTAAGGAACAGGAAATAATTGCTCAGTTAATTCATGATGAGTTGAGTTGGGAGGAGACTATCGAAAAAACTGAAAATCAACTTAATAAGTTGGCTGAGGAAGCCCTGGAAGAATACAAAAAAGGTAGGACGAAACGTTTAGACATTTAGCGACTTGCGCTCTGTTACTACGGCCAGATTCAGGACGGCATTCGATCAATTACCTCCAAAAATTAAGAAGAAAGCAAGAAGGGTTTATCAAAAGTGGATGGTTGATCCTTATCATCCAACTATTAATTTTAAACCGATTGTCAGTAACAAACCTATATTCTCAATTCGGATCGGACTTGCCTACAGGGCATTGGGCATTAAAGAGGGTGATTCAATTATTTGGTTTTGGATTGGATCACATTCGGATTATGATAAGATGATTAACAAGGTTTAAGGAATGGAAAAAATACTGAATTATATCGATGGTGAACTCATCGAGCCGCATTCATCCAGTTGGCTCGACAACTTCAATCCGGCAGAAGGTAAAGTGTACAGCCAGATTCCTGATTCAAACGCAACAGATGTGGATCAGGCAGTGGCCGCAGCAAAAAAAGCATTTCCCGACTGGTCAACATTATCAGTTTCAGAACGGTCTAATATTCTCCTGAAAATTGCAGACGGTATTGAACGTGCTTCTGAGGCCCTGGCCAAAGCCGAAAGTGATGACAATGGCAAGCCGCTAAAGCTGGCCAAAGCCGTGGACATACCACGCGCATCTGCCAACATGCGATTTTTCGCTACCGCTATTTTGCATGTTGAGTCACAGGCACATCAAACGGATCAAACGGCTGTCAACTATACCACGCGCACACCCATTGGTGTGGTGGGATGTATCTCGCCATGGAATCTTCCGCTCTATCTTTTCACCTGGAAAATTGCGCCAGCATTGGCATCGGGGTGTACCGTAGTGGCCAAACCATCCGAGCTTACACCCATGACCGCCTATTTGTTTACTAAAATTTGTAAAGAGGCCGGGCTCCCACCGGGTGTGCTGAATGTAGTGCATGGATTGGGTGGCAAAGCGGGCCAGGCTATTATTGAGCATCCGGATGTAATTGCCATTTCATTTACCGGTGGTACGGTCACCGGAAAAAAGATTGCGGCAACGGCAGCTCCAATGTTTAAGAAACTTTCACTTGAACTGGGTGGGAAAAACCCCAACCTCATTTTTGCTGACTGTGATTTTGATCAGGCGGTGAGCACGTCCATTCAATCTTCTTTTTCCAATCAGGGAGAGATTTGCCTTTGTGGTTCAAGGATATTGGTGGAGCGGCCTATCTATGATCGCTTTGTTGAAGCGTTTGTGAAGAAAACAAAAGAACTGGTGGTGGGGGATCCAGCTGATGACAAAACCAGAGTAGGCGCCCTCGTATCGGAGACACATATGAACAAAGTACTTTCCTATGTGAAACTCGCCAAAGAAGAAGGTGGTGAAGTGGTTACCGGAGGCAAGCGCATCGTTGTTGAAGGCAGGTGCAAAGCCGGATATTTTGTGGAGCCTGCCGTCATTTTAGGATTGGATCAAAATTGCAGAACCAACCAGGAGGAGATATTTGGCCCCGTGGTCACCATCATGCCATTCGATCGGGAAGAGGAGGCCATTGAATTTGCCAACAGCACCGCTTACGGATTGTCCGCAACCATTTGGACGGAGAATCTGAAACGCGCCCACCGCGTGTCTCATCAACTAAAGGCCGGCATCATTTGGGTGAACTGCTGGCTACTTCGTGATTTGCGCACGCCTTTTGGCGGCATGAAACAATCGGGTGTGGGAAGAGAAGGAGGATGGGAAGCCCTTCGCTTTTTTACGGAGCAGAAAAATATTTGCATCAAGCTGTAGGCGAAGGCCGGTCATGAATTTTTTTAGCATTGACTCTATTTTTTTTGAAGTGTGGGGATACCCCATGAGCTACCTGGAATTTTTCGGCACCCTGGCAGGCGGTTTGGCGGTATGGCTGGCGGCCCGCGCCAATATTTGGAGCTGGCCAATCGGATTGATTAACGTCACGTTGTTTTTCTTTCTCTTTTTTCAGGTTCAGCTTTATCCCGATATGTTTCTTCAGGTTTTCTTTTTTATCACCAACCTGATGGGCTGGTGGAGATGGGCACACCCCAAACCGTTCGAAGAAGATCGCAAGCACGAATTGAAGATCAGTTTCATGCCCATCAGACAAATGATTCTTTTCACTGCGATAGGTTTGGCGGGCACGATGCTGATGGGCAGCCTTGCCAGTAATCTTCACGAGTGGCTTCCTGCCATCTTTAACCAGCCGAGTGCCTTTCCCTATCTTGACTCTTTTGTAACGGTAATGAGCATTGTGGCCACTTTTTTAATGATTCAGAAAAAAATAGAATGCTGGGCAGTGTGGATCGTTGTTGATATCGTGGCTACAGCACTGTACTTTTCCAAAGGAATTAAATTTGTGGGGCTTGAATACCTGGCCTTTTGTTTTCTGGCTGCCTTTGGCCTTTGGCGATGGTTAAAAGAATTTAGATCTTATCAACCCATTTGAAAAGAGGCTTGATCATCGGAAAGTTTATGCCCGTCCATTATGGGCATATGTCATTGATTGACTTTGCGGTCGCTCATTGTGATGAATTGCTTGTTTCCATGAGCTACACAGATGCGGATCCAATTCACCCTGAAGTTAGATTCGAATGGCTCAAGGAAATTTATAAGGATACGGCCCATATAAAAATCGAAAGAGTAAAAGATGATTTTGATGATGAATCTCTTCCGTTGCACGATCGCATACGGGTGTGGGCTGATGTAATCAAAAAGCGTTTTCCTAAAATTGATATTGTCTTCAGTTCTGAACCCTACGGTCAGCCTTTGGCAACACATTTGGAAGCCCAGTCAGTTTCATTTGATCCCGAGCGTAAGCTGTTTCCCGTGTCTGCATCAATGATCAGGGACCGGCCGTTGATGCATTGGAAATACCTACCACCCCAGGTACGACCCTATTACGTTAAAAAAGTTTGCCTTTACGGACCGGAGAGCACCGGTAAGACGGAAATGGCCAAGCGACTGGCCAGACACTACAATACCGAATTTGTTCCGGAGGTGGCAAGGGAGATGATCACGTCCAACGACTTTGCGTTGGATGACATCATAAAAATTGGCAAAGCCCAGACTTTTCTCATCAAAGAGAAATGTAAGTCGGCCAATAAGATTTTGTTTTGCGACACGGATTTGATCACCACACAGATTTATGCAAAGCATTATTTGCACGTTGTGCCACCGGTTTTGTATGAGTTGGAGAAGGAAATACAATTTGATGTTTATTTCCTGTTTGACATTGATGTGCCATGGGTGGCAGACGGGCTTCGCGACCTTGGTGATCATAGGGAGCAGATGGCTGCGATCTTCAAGTCAGAGCTGATCGAAAGAAAAATTCCTTATCACCTCGTGCAAGGCACATGGGAAGAGCGATTTGCTTTGATCGTTGGGGAAATGGACAAGCTACTAAACTAAATCTGGCCATAGTTTTTGGGCTATTGTAGGGGATAACCATCTTGGTCCCCATAAAAGAGATGTTAAGAAATATTTTTATTTGACTACGAAAAAAAGAAACAAATCAACTTTAAAAAAATTTCAACCTGCCCCAGTTTCGAAACAAAAAGATGGAACCTGAAACCGCAACAGCTCCGGATATGGAGGCGGATAATAAATTGCCATACAGCCAAAAACCGATGCTGAACAGGGCGCCATAAACGGTAAACGACCCTACCACCATAAGCATTATTTCAAAAGGCAGTTGTCCCCTTTCTTCTTTGATCGAAGGGTTGTTCTTAATCACCGTTTTCCATCCAATGCTGGCCGGATGTACCTTTTCATAAAATTTGACCAACACCTCATTGCTCTCAGGTTGTGTGAGCAAAGTGACCATCAGCCAGGAAAAAGTAGTGATTGAAACCCCAATTAGCAATTTCCAATGACCTTCAATGGGATCAAACAAAAGGTTATGGATCACTTCAAAATACAGGGCCACGATAAATGAAACCACCATGCCTGTAATTTCTGTGTAGGTATTGATTCGCCACCAGAACCAACGGAGTATAAATATTAAACCAGTGCCCGCTCCAATCTGCAATAGGATATTGAATGCCTGCAACGCATTGCTCAGCAACAAGGCGAGCAAAGCAGAAACAACAGCGAGCAGCACGGTGGACAATCTGCCCACGGCAACCATTTCTTTGTCGGAAGCTGCTGGCTTGATAAATCTTTTGTAAAAATCATTGACTACATAAGATGATCCCCAATTGAGGTGTGTGGAAATGGTAGACATATAGGCAGCCACCAACGAGGCGATGAGCATGCCCATTAGCCCAACTGGTAAAAACGTGAGCATGGCGGGATATGCGAGGTCATCATTGATTTTATCAGCCGGAATATGAGGGAATGCTTTTTGCAACGAAACCAAATCAGGAAAAACAATTATGGAGGCCAGCGCGATCAGTATCCACGGCCACGGGCGCAGGGCATAATGGGTGATGTTAAAAATTAAAGAAGCGGTTAGCGCATTCTTTTCATCTTTAGCAGAGAGCATGCGTTGTGCAATGTATCCACCCCCGCCAGGTTCTGCCCCGGGGTACCAGACACTCCACCATTGTACTGCAAGTGGAAGAATAAGAAGTGGGATGAGCGTGGTGGAGTCAGAAAAATCCGGCAAAATAGAAAGTTTAGTGCTGACTGTACTGTCGGTTAACAAGATATCAAGTCCGCCTACCATGGGTTGGTTGATCAAATATATTGCAGCAGCTACGGAGCCCACCATGGCGATGAGAAACTGAAAGAAATCGGTGATCAACACGCTGCGCAGCCCACCCAGCGAACTGTAGGTTACCGTAATTAACGTGGCTATGGTTAATGTTTGCACTGGCGTAAGTCCAATCATAACGCCACCTATTTTGATGGCCGCCAGCGATACCGATGCCATGATCACGATGTTGAAGAACACGCCCAGGTAGAGCGCGCGAAAGCCACGCAAAAATGCTGCGGATTTTCCACCGTATCTCAGTTCATAAAATTCAAGGTCCGTGACCACGCCAGACCTGCGCCACAACTTTGCGTAAGTAAATACAGTGAGCATTCCTGTGAGCAAAAATGCCCACCATACCCAATTGCCGGATACTCCGTTTTTTCTTACAATGTCAGTGACAAGATTGGGCGTATCTGCCGAAAACGTAGTGGCCACCATGGAGATACCCAACAACCACCAAGGCATATTTCTACTGGAAAGAAAAAATTCATTTGCACTTTGCCCCGCCTTTTTACTGTTGTACAGTCCAATGATCAAGGAGAGCGCAAGAAACGCGGCAATGATAATCCAATCAATTGTACTGAGAACCATTTAATCTTAATTAGAGGTTGAATTTTTTAGGTAATCGAATTCTTTTTTCGATTTTCGCAGTCGATTTTAAAGCAAATAATCCACAGTTCAATGAATCAGACGAAAAAACTCAGTCTTTTGGTGATGGCGGCAGGCATGGGCAGCCGATATGGTGGAATCAAGCAAATTGATGGATTTGGTCCCGGTGGAGAAACTATCATGGATTATTCACTTTTTGATGCCATACGCACAGGTTTTAGCAAGATTGTTTTTGTGGTGCGCGAGGAAATAGAGGATGCGGTGAAAGAAATGTTTTTGCCCAAGCTGGAAGGCAAGGCTGAGGTTCATTTCGTCATTCAATCGCTGGAAAAATTTGTACCCAACCAATACCAACCGGTTAATCGCGCTAAACCCTGGGGAACCACGCATGCCATGTTGTGTGGAAGAGATGTAATCAATGAGCCATTTGCGGTGATTAACGCTGATGACTTTTACGGAAGGGAATCTTTTGAATCACTCGTAAAGTTTCTGAGCAGCGCGCCCGATAAGAACCATGCAATGGTGGGCTATACTTTAAAAAATGTGCTCTCTGATTATGGAAGTGTATCCAGGGGTGTTGCCAACCAGGGAGCGGACGGTATGCTGATATCCTTGGATGAATTGACAAACATTGTTAAAGCAGGCGGGAAGATAATTTCCCGACAGGATGGAGTGGAGAGGGTGCTGGACGAAAACCGTAAGGTATCGATGAATTCGTGGGGATTTCTACCAGATGTATTTGACTTGTCTGAAAAAATGTTTGTGGACTTTGTTACTAAAAACCAAAGCAACCCCAAAGCAGAATTTTATATCGCGCTAATGGTAACCGAGTTGATCAGACTGGGCATGGGCAAAGTGCACATCATCCCGGGAGGCACTACCTGGTTCGGAGTAACCTATCAGGAAGACAAGGAGGCTGTGTCAAAAAAAATTAGCGATTTGATCAAAGCTGGTGTTTACCCTGAGCGATTGTGGAGCTAAGAGGAAATATCCTAAGTGTTCTATCATCGTATGGATTGGATGGTGAGCGCCTGAAGATCCACAGAATCGATTCAGGTCACATCAACTATACTTACAAAGTTGAACCCTATTGGATTCTTCAGCGCATCAACACCAACGTTTTTAAAAATCCGGAAATACTGGCAAGCAATCTGCAAGCTGCGGCTGCGTATTTAAAGGAGAAAGCACCGGACTATCTGTTTCTGAAGGCGATTCAAAGCAATGCAGGATTAGCGTTGGTGTATGACCATGATGGATACCCATGGCGACTGTTTCCGTTCATTAACAACACCATCACGATCAACGAGGTGGAGGATGCAACCCAGGCTTTTGAGGCGGCCAGTGCATTCGGTCAGCTGACAAAACTTCTCAACGGTTGCGATGTAAAACTTTTTCAGGAGACCATCCCCAAATTTCACAACCTGCCTTTGCGGTACCTGCAATTCGAGCAAGCATTGAATACGGCAGATGCTGACAGGAAGGAATCTTCCAGGCAACTCTGTGGAGATTATATGCGGTTCAATTATCTCGTCAAAGATTTTGAAGCCCTGGTTGACAGCCACCAATTGCAGCTTAGGATAACACACAACGATACTAAAATCAACAATGTGCTATTTGACAGTGAAGCAAAAAAAGCGATTTGTGTAATCGATCTCGATACCTTGATGCCAGGCTATTTTCTTTACGATTTGGGAGATATGATCCGCACTTTTGTGAGCCCGGCAGCGGAGGATGAAACCGATTTATCTAAAATTGAGGTGAGAAAGGAAATTTATCAGGCCATTTTGGAAGGCTACCTGTCGCAAATGACTGAGATATTGACGGCTTATGAAAAAAAGGCCGTCCCATTGGCAGGGCCGATCATGACATATATGATTGGGTTGCGTTTTTTGATTGATTACCTGAATAATGACTCGTATTATCAGGTTGCTTATCCGCAGCATAACCTGGATCGGGCCGCTAATCAGTTTAGCTTGCTGGAAAAATTGGCTATGCTCAAGTAAGCTCGCGGGAGGTTGCCAGAGGTGTAAAATAGTTTCTCAAAATGTAATCAGGTATTTACATTTAACCCGTTGTGTTTTTATCCTAACTCCAAACTATCATGAAATCTGTTAAAACATTATTAATTATTGGGATGGCACTCTTGTCATTTTCGTTTGACACCCACACAATGCCCGATCAAAAACAATCCAAATTGATTGGCGCCTGGCAGACTTCAAAGGATGGAAATATGGGCCTGTGGATCATTACTGAAAAGCACTTTTCCCTTACTTACTATACGGCCAATGAGTATGGATATACCGAAGGTGGCGAGTGGAGCCAGGCCGGGGATGGACAAATCCAGTTGATGTGGGAATACCATACAAAAAACGCAGACCTGGTTGGTGAGAAAAAATCTCATCCCTTCACCCTCAAAGGAGATAAATTGACGCTGGAGGGAACGGAATGGAAGCGCCTCGACAATGGATCGCCCGGAAAGTTGGCAGGAGCCTGGTTAATCACCGGCAGATACAGAGATGGAGTAGCATCAGAGCGAACACCAGGTGTGCGCAGAACCATGAAAATATTATCTGGCACTAAATTTCAATGGATCGCCTACAACATAGAGACCAAAGAATTTTTTGGAACGGGTGGAGGGTCATACACCACCAAAGATGGCAAGTATACCGAAAACATCGAATTCTTCTCACGGGATAATACGCGGGTAGGCGCCAGCCTGGAGTTCGATTTCAAAATAGAAAATGGAAAGTGGCGACACAGCGGAAAAAGCAGCAAAGGAGATCCATTGGATGAAATCTGGACAAAAAGGGACGTGTTGGGAATTTAACTTAGCGTAGCTGTTGCTCAATCGAAGGGCACATTGACGTGCCGTTCCGCATGATAGGAAGATCTCACCAGCGGACCTGACTCGACATACTTTAGCCCGCGCTTGAGTCCTTCTTCTTTATACATCTCAAAAGTTTCTGGATGTACGTACTCCGCTACTTCAAGATGCATTTTGGTGGGCTGTAAATACTGGCCCAGCGTCAAGATCATTAGTTTGTTCTCCACCAGATCGTCCATGGCTTTGAAAACTTCTTCTTTGGTTTCACCCACGCCCAACATGATGCCCGACTTGGTGCGCTTACCTGCCTCACGAATTCTTTTGATTTGTTCCAGGCTTCTGTCGTATTTGGCCTGCGGACGTACAATGCGGTACATGCGGCCCACCGTCTCCATATTGTGCGACACCACTTCCTGGCCACCTTCAATCATTCGGTACAATGCGTCCCAATTTCCCTTCACATCAGGGATCAATGTTTCAATGGTGGTATCAGGACTTTCTTTCTTTGTTTCTACAACTGTTTGGTACCATACCTCAGCACCGCGGTCTTTCAGTTCATCCCTATTTACAGAAGTGATCACTGCGTGCTTTACACCCATTAGCTTGATGGCTTCCGCTACGCGCTTGGGTTCATCGAGGTCATATTCCGTGGGTCTTCCCGTAGCTACCGCACAAAATGTGCAACTGCGGGTGCAAATGTTTCCCAAAATCATAAAGGTGGCGGTGCCGGCTCCCCAGCACTCTCCCATGTTTGGGCAATTGCCACTTTCACAAATGGTGTGAAGTTTATAGTTATCTACCAGCTTCCTTACCTTGGCATATTCAGGCCCAATAGGGAGCTTGACGCGCAGCCAGTCGGGCTTACGCTTGCGCGTTTGTTCGACAGATATTACAGGTAAGTCAATCAAAGTAATTCAATAAGTCTTTCAGGATAACAGATTACTTGCCGATTAGTTCCTTGTACGCCTCAGCGGACAGCAGATCATCAACTTGTGAAGCATCGGTGATTTCAATTTTGATCATCCAGCTTCCATATGGATCTTCATTTACTTTTTCAGGGCTGCCATCCAACTCACCATTCACTTCTGTCACTTTGCCGGACAAAGGCATAAACAGATCTGAAACTGTCTTTACGGCCTCTACGGTTCCAAACACTTCATGCTGCCCCACTTCCTGGCCAACAGTTGATATATCCACGTAAACAATATCACCCAATTCGCTTTGCGCGAAATCGGTGATGCCTACGGAGGCTTGGCTGCCTTCAACTTTTATCCATTCGTGGTCTTTGGTGTACTTCAGGTCTGCGGGTATGTTCATGACGTATGTTTAAAATAATGAGAGCCCAAAAATAGCAGGTTTTTTTAGAATGTGCACCATGGAATAGGCAAGCGAAATCCTTTCTATTGGGCCAGGTTAAACAGGATTTTGAACCCCACCCGGGTTGTAGACCTTCGGTACGAATTCGTAACCAGTGGTTCATTGACATTGCGATCTACATAAAACTGGATGTTCAATTTTTGGTTTACGACATAGTTGACATTTGGCCTCAATTGGAAATTGATATTTCCATTGGTGATGCTGTTTACCTGGTCGATTTTTCTTTGGATGGTTCGGTTGTTGGTAATGCTCATGTTCAACCGGAAGGTAATGTCATTCTTAATGGTAGTTACCCGGCCCTGACTCTTCCATGGCAATCTCATGTTGTTTTTAGTATATCCCACTTCAATGGACCAATCCTTGCTATTGAGTTCAGTGACCTGTGCATTGGAAATATTCAGTGCCAGGTCGCGCTTTGTCTTGTATTCGAACCTGGCCGTTAATTTTTTCTTGGTGCGCACATTTATGCCTACCAAAGGTGCAAACGTTTCAGAGATCACCACTGAGCCCACAACAAAAATGGGTATCAGTTGCCCGGACTCGTTGATTACGGAAGCAAAGTTGCCACCTGTGTTGTAGTCTTCCAGCGGTACGTTGATCCCCGCATCTTTATACACCAGCGAACTATTGAAATTCAGGACAGCGTAGTTGGACGAATATGCATGATTGATGGTTACCGACTGAAAAATGTCTTTTAGTCCTTCCAGCTTTCCAAGACCGGTATAGTCTACCCTCCAGCCGGGTATGGGTATGTTGGGAAAAGGTGACAAACTGACTTTATCTGTGCCTTTGCCAGTGTAGGCAGCAATGAAAGCAGGTATCAGCACGTCCTGCGACTTGGATTCATACCCCTGCCCCGTAAGTGTTGTAAACCGGTTTTTGATTTCGTCAATGTTCTTTTCAAATTCCTGGAACACTGTAGAGTTTGTGCTGGTGTTATTTTTAAATGCCGTGTTGATGGACAGTATTGAAACCTTGTATGACCCAATGCGGTTCGGACTCAAAGAAACAAAATCATCCACGCCACTATCGAATCGAAAGTTCTCAGTAAACGTAGAACTCGAGGATTTCTTGGCGTCAAATTGAATTTTGAAATCTGGTGAAGGCTCCAGGCTGGCGCGCAGGCTCAGGTCACGCGTTTCAACCTGGCTAAACAGGTTGGTCTGGTTTTCACTGGTGCTTAGCCATCCATTGTCACGCGCTTTGAACCTAAAATTGGGGTCTTGCTCACCCAGAATAAATCCCCATCCTGGCGCAGACCAACTTTGGTCCATCCCAAACATGTTGGGACTTGGGTTGAAGCCAGGCATAATGGTACCCTGAGTGATGTTGTAGGTACCGTTAATATTTCTTACCGACATCAGTAGCCTGAGCAACCCTTTCACAGCTACCAAATCCGGGGCCTGCTTTACCGTATCCGGTAGTTGTTGTGCTCTTTGGGTAGGAGGTGGAGGCCGCTTTGGCGTATTGATCTTTTTGAGGTAGCCTACCTTATTATATAGTTTGGTCAAATCAATGCGACCCGTCATGCCCTGATCTTGTGTATTCTGGATGGTGTTGCCCAGTTTTAGTGAATCGAATTTTTCCAACGCGGCTGCCCGCCAAGAATACCCAACGTTGTACCTGTATTCGGCCCCCAGCCAGTCAGTGGCCGGAAACTTATCCAGCGGCAAGGTGTAGTTGGCCGTGATGGTTTGTTCAAAATTTTTCATCCTGCCCAGGTTCTTAAGATTGGTGATCACCGAATCCTGCTTTTCTTTTGTATCAATGTCGCCATCGGGCTCATCTATGATGGCGTTGACCCGCGAGTTGTAGTCGAGGCTGAGTGATTTGGTCAGGCTCCAGCGGGCGTTGTAAAATCTGTTGAAAACAAAAAACTTTTGATAGTTGGCCATGGCGCCCCCCTGATCCTGGATGGCATTGCGATAAATTATTTTGCTAAATGACCTGTCCAATTCACCGCGGATAGAAATATTGGTGGGCACTGGATTGAAATTAAAATCCTTGATCAGCTTTAAGTATTTTGAAGACAGCTTCTCCGTATTTTTAAAAGGTTCAAACCCTGAGAACTTTGGACTGTACTGCCAGGCTACGGCTCCTTTGATGTTTCGTCTGGTGTTTTCGATCAAGTTAAAGTTGGATTGGGTAGCCTCCGTGTAGGCATAGGTGAACGCAAAGTTCTCAATGTCGTAAAGATGCTGACGCGCGTCCTGTTTCACTTTCACTTTGCGCACGTTGGTGAAGTTGAGGCTTCGCCTGATGGATTCATCACGAATCAATTTTCTGTAGGCATCCCTTTCACCATCAGTATTAAACGATCGCAAAGCGGCATCCAATCTCAAGTCGGGATTGGCCGGATCGAAATTCGGATTCATGGTGGTGTTTTCATAACTGACAAACATTGGAATTTTCAGACCTGATTTTTGAGGGAGCAGCTTATCTACGTTGATGTTGGCAGAAATATCATACCGGGTGGTTTCTCCCCGGGCACGTTCAGAAATTTTGGATTGTACGCCACCGTATCCAAATGAAATATGGCGCAGTGATCCGGTGATCGTACCCAGGTCAGCGAGTTTTGTACTCAGCACAAGATTGGCAGCGTACCCTGCTGTACGATCAAAATCAGTAAGCCGCAATTCGTTTGCCCACAAGCAGACATTCTTGGCTCGTGCATCGGTGGTCCTTGGGTTGCGAATGCCTATCATCAACATTTGGGTTTGGCTCAAATCTGGTCTTCCCAATATGCGCAGCAAATGTTTGCCTGCCTGCTTGGGACCTGCGCGCGGAAAGGCTTCGCCCAAAGGAAAACTTTCCCTGTCGCGCTGGGCCTTCAGGGCATACAGTTCATCCAGGTCCAGGTCGATTTGATTTTCTTCCGGCCATACGGATTCTATGGAAGATGCTCCTGGCAAAGTGACCTTCAGCGGTATTTCAATTTCGTAGTAGTTCTCATCAAAATCAGTTCCCATCCGCAGGAAGGCATGGAGCTCATCATCCTGAAGTCCGTTTCCGTAAGCGGAAAGAAACATTTTGATCCTGCCATAATTGAAAAAGTCCATCGATACATTTTTAAAGATGGCACGGGCATCTCCGTCTTGCAGGTCAGTAACACACATTTGAACCGCTTGCTCGTTGAGCCTGCGTTGGACCGTAGAGGTTACGTCTCTGTCGCGCTGTAGCGGAGGAATATAAGCCGGCTTTTCCATGTTCCCGCTTCCATTTTCTTCCACGTTCACTACAGAGACCGAAAAATTATCCAGGTTGGGTTCAAGCGGTTCGCCAAAATTAGATTCCTCCAGATTGCCGGTGTATCTCCGCCACTTGTTACCCACTGCCCTGAACTTGGCCATTCGCAACACAACAGGTTTGTCAAAGCCTGTTAAGTACAAGCGCGCATATCGTATGGATTTAAATCCATTGATGTCGCCCACCTTTTCATCAAATTGCCGTACAGGAATGCGAAATAAGTACCAGGTTACCGGGTCTCCATTAACATTATTGGTTATTTGATCTACGATGTATTTACGGCCCACCTGCAAATTGGCGGGATCAAGGTTGATGTTATAGGCGTAGTACTCATCCAGATCGCTCAGTGTATTGTCCTGATTCAAATCTTCATTGTCGGGAATGGTAGTGCCAGATTGCGCGAAGGGCTGATTGCCCGAAATGACAGGGGAATTGCCCTCCATTCCATTAAAGTTTTTATACCGCTCAAGAATTTTTGCATTTTTTGCATCCTGGTCTTCACCTAAAAAATATTTAAAGTCATCCGCGGAAGGATCCTCCAGTACGATTTGCCGGGCTGAAGGGTTCACCGCATTGATAAATACACTGAACTTGTTGGCCTCCCCTTCGCTTCCTATTCCGTCCAATCCTACATCTTGATTGAGTCTGGCGCTCGGTGAATTATCAAATGCATTGTTCAGGTATGACTGTGTAGTTACATATCCCCATTCATTTTCGGTGGCACCACCAGCCAGCAAATTGCCGTCAGCTGGCAAGCCGTTTTCGAATGCGTGCTTTCCATCACGCATCAAATCCTCAGAAATACTTCCCAGGTGAAAAGTGAGCTGCCCTCCTGTCAGGTTCGGCTCGTTGTTGCCACGTCCATCATTTATTCTGCCATTGTTGGAATTGATGAATGGGTTCATCAGCCAAAACTCCAGGTATTCAACGTTGGCCTTGTCAAAATCTACTTCTGTTCTGATGGCTGTGGTAATTCCACCCCAGTTGGATTGCGGAGTTTTGAGGGTTCCATCCGGATTGAGATCGGGGTTGTAATTGTAAGGTCCGCGCTCGCTGGGATAATAGGCAATGTCGAAAACCTGCTCGTTGAAATTTCCTATGAAGGGGTCAAACTGAGGAAAGATTTCCTGAGGAGGAACGGCTCTGACATAATGATTTTGCAAATCCTCATCGGTTAGGTTGGAAGGCTTGAACCGGCTGGTTGGCGCGTAGAATTGATTGTCGATTTGGTACCACGCGATTTTGGCCCGCTTGTATCCGGCTTCCAACACATTGGGCACGTTTACATCACCGCCTGTGGGATCAAAGCGGTTGTCATCAGTTTGAGGCACGGTAGCTAACCTCCAGCCTTGTGGATTGAGTAAACTGTAAGGCGTAGCACTGTTCTCGAAGTCATCAATGAAGGATGTTCCATCTCCATTAACGATATTGGATGTACCAGGCAACAGTTGAGCAAACTCCGCATTCAGATTAATCGTTGAGGTTTCTTTGGTTTGCAAAAAGGGAAGGGCATCCACCATCTTGGTAAGTATTCTTGAGTCTTTCCTCAGGTTCATGTCCAGGCCATACTGTAAGTTTCTTGCGGGCTCAGTGCCAATCAGGTTTCTGGAAATCAGCGGACGCTCGTTATACTAGAGAAAAGTTGATCCGTTGTTGACATCATCATTCAATTTATAATCGAACCGGGTACCCAACAGTGAGCGTGTCTGAAAGGCAAATGGATCCTGTTGTTCGTAATTGATGGTAATGTTTTTGCCCGAACTCAGTATGCCCTCATTTAAAATGGTCACCTTTCCAAAGGTATAGTCTACCGTGTAGTCTGTACCTTCTCTTAGCGGGGTGCCTCCTGCATATACGTTTACACTTCCTTGTGCGATGTTAAACCCTTGTATGATAATGTCTTTTCCTGATCCGGCCTTGAATCTACCTTTGATCCAAAATTTGTTCTTGGTGGCTACCAGTTCTGCTTCTGCTTTGGTGGTTCGGTACAGGGTATCATATACGTATTTTTGAATCAGGTTATCTCTAATTGTTGGATTAGATTCTTTGGCGAATAAGTTTCGCAATCCATCATCAAATGGATGGAGGTAAGGAAATATGATCAGGCCGGTTTCTTTATTAACTGTAAGCTTATCCACAAAGTCAAAATTCCCATCGGGTTGTGGATCGTTATAAGGATTCAGCCGATCCAGTCCCAAGGCTTCAATCAATTGCTTTGTCCTTGCGAAGTCACCTTCCTGAATCTGTGGATTGTCAATACCCGTGCGGTCGTCCCGATAAATGACGCGAAGTTCAAAGCCTTCCTGTTCGAGTTGCGACACATTGAGGTTGTAAATATTTTTCATCATCAGATTCCAGGTGGGTATGATTCTTCCCAATTGATCTTTGATGCTGATTTTACGTGGCCGTAGTAATTTGAGATAGACCACATCGGTTTCTGGTTTATTGGAATAGTCTTCCGTAAGTTCACCCACTTTATAGTTTATCCCGTTGTGCGTGTACTCAAAGGCAACTGCCAGTGCTTCATCATTTTGAAGCTTACGCTGAAGCGTGATGTAGCCCAGTTGATTGTTGAAGGTGAATTCTGTGTTTGCCAATTTTCGTGCACTGGTAATTTTTTCAAAATCAGTGCCGTTTACCAGGCCCAAGCCTTCCAATGCCTGATTGATGCCATCGGAGTTGGCAGAGATGCCTGCCAGTTGGGCAAACAAGTTGTTTACTGAATTGTAAGTCGGTGAGTTGGGCGGCATTGAAGAGGTGATCACATTATTATAAATTTTACCTGACTCACCCATGTCCATAAAGCCGACTACGTTGCGCAGTGTCTGCGTATCATTTTGCCGGTTTAGCAAATACACCTCCACACGCGTTATGTTCACGCCAGATGTTATGTTAGGCAAGGTGCTCATCCATCTTTCAAAGTTGTCCCTGAAAAACTGACCGAGGAAAAAGTGCCGGTTTTCATCGTAGCTCGATCCCTGAATCTCAAAAGGCCTGCCCTGGGCAGCGCCACCGGTACCGCCCTGTATTTCAATGGAGGATTGTTTGCCGCGCTGCGTGGTAGCCAATGCTGTCACAAACAATTTTCCAAACTGAAGTTGTGTTTTTACACCAAACAAGTTTTGAGATCCGGTAATTAAACTGTTGTTGAGCGGCAAGCTTACGTTTCCGATTTCCAGTTTCTTGAGCACGTCTTCTTTGAAGCCGGTATATTCCACCTTCATGTTGTTTTGAAAATCAAATGAGTTGTTGTTATCAAAGTTGGTTGTAATGGAAAGTTTTTCTCCCACTTTACCCACCACGCTCAAATTGATTTGTTGATCAAATTCAAATCCTCCATTGCGCTGCTGTCGAATAGGGATGGCAGGATTTTCAATTTTCTGCCAGGAACCACCAAAGTCCAGCGTGACAAATCCACGCGGGATTAATTCCACGTAACTTCCGCCAAATATCCGGTCGAGTACAGGGCTCACATAAATTTTTGGAATGATGTTGCGACTGCTTACGGCACTTTCTCCATCCAGTGCCCGGCTCCGCGTTTGCCAATAGTCTTTCTTGATGAGCTGCGTTTGCTGGGCGTTGAATTCATTGAAGCTCATGGAAGAAACCGGCCTGAAATTGACGTTGCCAATTTTTTCATAAATGGTATAGTTCATACCCGTATCTATCTCCACCTCAAGATTGAGGCTTTTGGGATCGCTGAGGAATAGCGGAGAGTTGGTGGTGGGGTTGGAGAACGGATCACCGTACCGGTCACTTGGTCGGAAGGACGGTCGATAAGGGTTAATGGGTCTCCTCCGCAGCGTGTCTGTGTCTTCAATTAAAGTGCTGTCAGCCTGTTGGGCTTGCAAATAGCAGAAGGGTAAGCAAGCTAATAGCAGGCTTAGTGTGCTGATGAGTTGAATTGTTGGTTTGGTTAAGGTCAAACGTTTCTCAGGCGTTTTTCAATGCCATCTTCACAAGCTCTTCTAAACTAATTGTATTTCCTGATTTATTCAGGACGGTGTCGATGCTTTTCTCTGCTGCCCCTTTTCCAATCCCCAGCGTCATCAACGCTGTTAACGCCTCCTGCCGCATGGTATTGTGTTTAATACCACCAATTCCGGTAGATCCTGATGGTTCTTTTCTTAGCTTATCTTTAAGCTCCAGGATAATGCGCTGTGCCGTTTTCCCGCCAATCCCTTTAACGGCCTGCAGGGCACCCACATTTTCAGTAATAATGGCTTGATGCAACTCGCCTGGCGGAAGGTAGGATAGCATGATCATGGCTGTGTTTGGGCCTACTCCATTCACGCTAATCAGGTTTTGAAACATCACTTTTTCTGCCGGATTGCTAAACCCGTACAGGATATGCGCATCTTCACGCACTTGTAAATACGTAGCGAGCTGTATGTTTTCCTTGTCTGAAATTTCAGAAAAAGTGTTGAGGGAGATAGAAACCTGATAACCTATTCCGTTCACTTCAATGATCACAAAAGTGGGTTCTTTATGTACCAACTTTCCTTTTAAGAAAGCAATCATATTTTAAAAAGTATAACCTGCTAAACTAAAAAAAATTGATGATTTGACCGCGTGCTCAGAATTGTTCCTTTCTCTCCCTGAGTATGGCGTCTACCACTGCGATGGCGGCCATGTTTACAATGTCTCGGATGGTACTGCCCAGTTGGAGTATGTGCACCGGCTTGTTCATGCCCAGCAGTATCGGACCGATAGCTTCAGTGCCCCCCATTTCAATAAGCAATTTGTAAGCAATGTTTGCCGAGGCGAGATTGGGAAAGATCAATGTATTGGTTCCCTGGTCTGCCAGTCTGCTAAATGGATAAACTTCTTTCTGCAGTTCTGTATTCAGGGCCACGTTGGCCTGTATGTCTCCATCAATGATCAAGTCAGGAAATTTTCTAATGGCTATTTTGGTAGCATCTCGCATTTTATCGGGGATAGCCCCTTTGCTGCTGCCAAAGTTGGAATAAGAAAGCATGGCCATGCGCGGAATCAAATCAAAAAACCTTACGCCCATCCGGGTAAGCCCGATAATATCAACCAACTCTTCTGTAGTAGGATCTACGTTTACCGTACAGTCAGAAAAAAAGAAGGTTCCTTTCTTGTTCATCATGATGTACATGCCAGCAACCCGTTTCACATGAGGCGCGGTACCAATTACTTGCAAAGCCGGCAGTATTGTTTTGGGATAGTCTTTAGTTAATCCGGAGATGAGCGCGTCAGCATCACCGTGCTCTACCATCATGGAAGCGTAATAATTTCTATCCAGCAGTGACTTTTTGCAGTCTTTCAAAGTCAACCCTTTTCTTTGTCGCTTTAAGTATAACTCTTCAGCATATTGGGCGACTTTCTCTTTTTCGTTGTGCGGAGAAATAATGGGACAATCCTGTAGCTCAAGTTTGTGCTCTTTGATCAGGGCCTGAATTTCATCCACATTGCCCAACAAGATGGGTTGGGCTATGCCTTCGTCCTGAAGAATCTGCGCAGCCTTTAATATTTTGTGGTGATTGGCTTCTGTAAAGACTACTCGCTTTGGATTTTTCTTAGCGCGTGTAATTACCCTGGAAGTTAACTTCTGATCGATGCCAATTCTCTTCAGCAGGTCTTCGTTGTACTTCCCCCAATCTTTGATGTGATAGGTAGCCATTCCCGAATCCATGGCCGCTTTTGCCACCGCGGGTGAAATCGAGGTTATCAATCTTGGATCCAGCGGTTTTGGGATCAGGTACTCTCTCCCAAACTCAATTTTTGTATTGCCGTAAGCACGCATTACCATGTCGGGCACGGATTCTTTAGCGAGGTTCGCTAAGGCATGAACAGCTGCCAGTTTCATGGCTTCATTTATTTCGGTAGCCCTCACATCAAGGGCACCCCTGAAAATGTATGGAAAACCCAATACATTGTTTACCTGGTTGGGATGATCGGAACGCCCGGTACCCATAATGAGATCCGGTCTTACTTTCTTGGCCACTTCATAATCTATCTCGGGATCAGGATTGGCGAGGGCGAAGACGATGGGGTCCTTTGCCATGGACATGATGTGTTCACCTTTGAGAATGTTGGCAACAGATAGCCCCACGAAAGCATCTGCCCCTTTCAGTGCTTCTTGCAAAGTTGAAATCTTTTTGATAGTTGCAAACTCAGCTTTGATAGGATCCAGATTCTTTCTGTCTTTAGTGATCACTCCTTTGCTGTCGCACATGATCAAATTTTCTTTGCGAAGGCCCAACTGCAGGTATAACCTCGAACAGGACACTGCGGCAGCGCCTGCTCCGTTTACCACCAAAGTAATTTCGCTGATTTTTTTTCCGACTATCTCAAGGGCATTGAGTAATCCTGCACAAGAAATGATGGCGGTTCCATGCTGATCATCGTGCATGACGGGGATGTTCATTTTCTCCCGCAACTCAGCTTCAATCTTAAAGCACTCCGGTGATTTGATGTCTTCTAAGTTGATGCCACCGAAAGTTGGCTCAAGCGATTTTACGATTTTGATGAATTCGTCCGGATCTTCTTCTGCGATCTCAATATCAAACACATCGATGCCGGCAAACTTCTTAAATAGTACACCTTTTCCCTCCATGACAGGCTTGGATGCCTCCGGGCCAATATTGCCTAACCCTAAAACGGCTGTCCCATTGGAGATCACCGCTACCAGATTTCCTTTCGCGGTGTATTTATAAACATCTTCCTTATTGGCGGCAATCTCTTTGCAGGGTTCAGCCACACCCGGTGAATAAGCCAAAGCAAGGTCAAGTTGTGAACTCAGCACCTTAGTTGGCACGACCTCAATTTTTCCGGGCTGACCCTGGGTATGGTAGTTCAGGGCATCTTGCTTCCTAATCTTAATAGACATGATTTTTCAATTTCTGAAGAACTTGAAATTTACGACTTTAAGGAGAAAAGACAGTAAAATGGGGAAAATTATAACAACCGGACCAGAACAAGATGTCAAAGACTGTTAATTGATCAGGACAACGACCGTATAAATATCAGGGTTTAGTCACGATACTCTCGCTGGTGCGAAAAGTGCCTAGAATGGTTTCCAGCTCTCTCATGATTTCCCGCTGATCCTTACTTGGACTGAATGTAAAACCTTCGATGTAATAAAACTTTCCTTTCGGTTCATCCACCAGGGCGTAAGCAATAAATGGCCCTCCCATCGAAAAGTTATTGGCTCGCCACAACCCTCTCATTTCAATAGCATAATGGCCATTTAAACTTACTTCTTTCGTTGTCACCGGGATAAACGGAACGGTTGTCTCAGTGATCAGGTATGAGTTGGCCATGTCCGGGTCTTCGAAAAGATATTTCCGACAAAATTCATCCCTGAGGTCAATCAAGTTTTCCTTTTTAAACTGATCTTCTGAGCGATAGGGAACAGCGGCAATAAATATATCTTTATCATCCAGGGTGTTGATTTGACGCATCCACAAAAATTCTTCATTGTTGATTACCAGTTTGTATCCGAATGGAATCTTGATATCACATTCCATATTTTTTTTCAACCAATCACTCACGCCAACGATCTGCCCTGATTTAAAAAGTGAAACCGCCAGTCTTTCTTTTTCTTTTCTGTTGAAATGCTCGAGCAAGTAATGTCCTTTCTCCCGGATGTGTTTTATTAAATCCTTTTCATTATTGCCATATAGATACATGACCTCCTGTCCATTGGCATATACATCTGAGTTGGTAGAAACAAAAGTGGAGGGATCTGTTCTGATTTTTTCCAGTGACTCGGGTGTGAATTGGTTTTTGATGGTTCTGGCGCCAGCTGAATTTTTATCAAGGGTAACGGCATAGATCAGGTTCCGTCTTTGCTTCAACACAAAATTGAGTTTGCGTGGATCAATCCAACGCATTCGGAAGATGGACTCTTTCCTGGGCAAGCCTGTCATTTCAATGCGGAAAAGTGAATCAAGCACGTCTCCAAGCGGGCCTTCCCACTGGGTAGAATCCATCACCAGGTACATATCGCCTGATAGACCTGAGGCCGGTGGTAAACTTTCTTTGCCGTTTCCGCATCCAATAAAAATGAAAGCGGAGATCATACATATGGCTATACCTTTCATGAATGTTGCTGATTTAAAAATCCTGGGGATCGAGATTTTTGTGTCCTTATCCTATAATTCAACAGGAGGTCAAAGGTCACATTTTATATGTATAGTACTGTTTAGAACTACGCTTTATCCGATTATTAGTTTCTGGCCAGGCTGAAGCTTTGTTGTCTTTAGGTTATTAAGCGTTTTTAATTTATCAATGGTGAGCCCTTCAAATTTTCTTGAAATATCCCACAGCGTGTCACCGGGTTGCACAGTGTAAATTTTTGAATCAGGTGGCAACAATTTCGGTTGCACCTGGGATGATGAATTGCCGGCCACAGCGGTCCGGTAATTTTGATTGTTGGTTGGCAGCACCCAAATGTTCAATCGCTGCCCTACCCTGATGAGGTTGCTGCTTAGATTATTCCATTTTTTAATGTCGTCCACGCGCACACGATGACGCTCTGCAATCTTCCCCAGCACATCCCCAGACTTCACCCGATAGGCTATCAGTTCCCTGCCGTAAGTACTGCCCAAAGTATTTTTGGCCAAGGCTTCAATTTCTGCTTTGCCTACCCGCTATGCAGAATCTAAAATGGCCGATCGATTGCTGTTGAGGTGCTCCTTTGCGGTCAAGGGAACTTTGATGATATAATTTTTACCGGTTTCAGGAATCGCTTTTCTAAGAACCGAAGGATTTAGCCTGGTCATTTCATCCATTTGTGCCCCGGTGAGATTGGCAAAGGTTTCGAAGTGTAAAAATTTATTCACGAGTAATGTATCACTGGGAATACTTTGTTCCACATCAGTCACAAATAAATTATGATTTTGCGTGTAGTTGAGCGTGTACATGATGGCTACGAATTGCGGTAGGTAAGATCGTGTTTCCCTTGGAAGGTAGCGATGTATTTCCCAAAATGTCTTTTTGTATCCTGACCTTCTGATTGCTTTGCGCACATTGCCTGGTCCTGAATTGTACGCTGCCAACGCCAGTTCCCAATCGTTGAACATTTTATAAAGCTGGCCTAAGTACTTACAAGCGGCTTCAGTTGATTTCTCAGGATCCATTCGATCATCAATGTACCAGTCGTTGTGCAACCCGAAGTATCTACCGGTTGAGGACATGAATTGCCATAATCCAACTGCCCTTGCCCTGGATACTGCCCTCGGGTTTAGTCCGGATTCAACAATGGAAAGGTATTTAAGCTCATCGGGCAACCCATATTGCGCCAGGTATTTTTCAAAAATCGGAAAATACAGATCCTTTCGTTGCAACACCATCCGCGTATAGTCCCGGTCCTTGATGGTGAAGTAGTTGATGAAGGCGTGAATGCGATCGTTGTAGGTAAGTGGAATGGTTTGTTCAATGCAACTCAAGCGATCAGTCAGCAATTCAGGGGTCTCACTGTTTGGGATGTACTCTGGTTCCAGTGCATCCATGCTGATGTCTATAGAATCTAATTCCAGTGCGGCTTCCAGTTCTGCCGCAAGGAGTGAATCCAGTTGATGAGAAATTTCTACCTGCGCATATATGGGCTGAGAAAAAATAAGGGTCAGGGCAAAAAATGTCAAAAATGTCTTCACTGGGTTAAATTTTAATGCTTAGGTTATGGAAGAATATTCGAAGTTCATTAAAACTTTTGAGAATTGGAAAAGTCTGGACTCTTCAAAGTCATTGGCAGTTACCTGTAAGCCAATAGGAAGGCCATTCTTGTCCTTACCGCAGGGAATAGATATGGACGGAACACCCGCCACGTTGGCATGTACTGAGAACAGATCGCCCAGGTACATTTCTACCGGATTTTCTGCGTGCTCTCCCAGACGATAGGCTGTGGTCGGGGTTGTTGGCATTATGATAAAATCGTAGTCCTTAAAAATTTCCAGTGTTTTTTCCCTGATCAGTTTTCTTACCCTTTGCGCCTTGGTGTAGTACGCATCATAGTAGCTGGCACTCAATACAAAGGTTCCCAGTAAAATTCTCCGTTGCACTTCTTTTCCAAATCCCTCTGCCCTGGTTTTTTTGTACAACGATTCCAGGTCGGTGGTATTGTTACTGCGGTAACCATACCTCACGCCATCGTATCTGGAAAGGTTTGAACTGGCCTCAGCAGTGGCCAAAATATAATAGGTGGGCAGTCCGAACTCCATCAAAGGAAAATCGATGCCTGACACCACATGCCCATCAAGCTTAAGCTGCTCAAGCCGCCTGGTAATGGATATTTTGATTTCTTCCTGCAGCACATCGGAGTTGAGTGTATCGTTGATGAATGCGATCTTATATTTTTTAGGAACATTCTCACTTAACTTGCTGGTATAAGATGGAACCTCTTTTAGCGAGACGGTGCTGTCATGATCATCTCTTCCTGCGATTACCTCAAGCACCTGTGCGATGTCCTCTATATGTTTTGAAAAGATGCCTACACAATCAAAGGAAGAACCATAAGCGACCAAGCCATATCTCGAAATTCGTGAATAAGTAGGTTTCAAACCGAGCACTCCGCAAAAGGCAGCTGGTTGCCGCACAGAACCTCCAGTATCTGACCCTATTGATACCTGGCACATATCCATGGCCACGGCTACAGCAGAAGCCCCTGAAGATCCGCCCGGTACACGGGTTTCGTCAAGGCCATTTAGGGTGGGACCAAAAGCTGAATTCTCGTTGGAAGACCCCATGGCAAACTCATCACAGTTTTGCCTGCCTATTATTATAGCGTCTTCATCCAGCAGGCGCTGCACCACGGTAGCATTGTATTGTGCTATAAAGCCATCAAGAATTTTACTGCTTGCCTGAAGGGGATGCTCCTGGTATGCAAATACGTCTTTGAGACCTACTACCAGCCCTGCCAGTTTTCCAGCGGTACCCTTTTTAATCTTCTCATCAACGATGGCTGCCCTTTCAAGCGCTTCTGTGTCATACACGCTCAAAAACACATTGAGGTGCGACTTGTTTTTAATTTCAGAAAGGTGGTGACGAACCCTGGCTATGCAGGAAGTTTTATTTTGATTAAGGGCTTGTTGGATTTCAGCGAATCTTAAAAATGAACCCAACACTATTTACTTCCTTCATCTATCTTGGCTTCCTTACCAGCTTCATTGACTTCTTTCTTCACATCTTTGACAGCATCTTTGAATTCGCGAATGCCCTTTCCAAGGCCCTTTGCGAAATCAGGAATTTTCTTTGCGCCAAAAAAGACCAAAACAAAAAGTCCGATGATCACCCACTCGCCCATTCCGGGCATACCAAACAAAAGAATAGCACTCATATTCATTATAATTAGGGATGTAAAGATAGTGATTAATTGATGGAACCTAAATAAAGGAAGGAAGACCTTTATAAGCGCAATTGATCGAATTAGCACTCAAAAAGGGTAAAATGGTTAATTTTTCAACCATTGTTCGGGGTCTACCGGCTCGGTATTCTTGCGAATCTGAAAACGAAGTTCTGAAATGCCGTCACCATTTGTCAAAACCTGCCCCAATTCCTGATTGGTATTTACTTTCTGCCCCTTGCTTACGGTTACCTCTTTCAGTCCGGAATACACCGTAAAATAATCTCCGTGGCTGATGATCACGGAATTGCCAATGGAGGGAATAAAAGCTACTGCGCGCACTTCACCATCAAATATGGCCTTCACTTTTTCATTTTGCTTGGTTTGAATGTTTACGCCATCATTTTGAAGAATAATTCGCTTGAGTACGGGGTGATTTTGTCTTCCAAATTTCTGAGATATGAATCCGGAGGCGGGCCAGGGAAACTTGGATTTGTTTCCTTCGAAAGTTGAAGACAGCGCCACCGTGGATTCGGCCGCCTTGGCCGCTTTGGCGTTGCGTGCCTCCCGCGCAGCACGCTCCAGTTCTTCTTTAATGATGTCGTTGATGAGTTTGTCCAGTTTGGCTACGGCTTTCCTGGTCTCTTCCAATTCGTTGCGCAATTTCTTCTCCTCTTTTTCAAGGTTTTTTACCAGCGCATTTTGCTTTTGCTTTAAGGCTGCCAAATGGTTGTTTTCTTTAATCTGGTCAGAAAGCAAGGCACTCTTTTCGTCCTTTATGCTTTGTGTTTCTTTGATTTGTTTGCTGAGTACCTTTTGAATACGCATAATCACCTCTGCCTGATCTTTTCTGGCTGCGCTGTATTGCTCCATGTACTTGAGTCTCATGAGCAGTTGATCGAAAGAGGTGGAAGAAAAGAGAAACATCAATTTGTTGACTTTGCCTGTAGCTCTCTGCGCAGACAGCAACATCGTTGCATATTCTTCCTTCAACTTGCTCAGGTCTTCTTCAAGGGCGTTGATGATGCCCGTATTTTTATTGATATCGGCATTCAATAGATTGATTTCATTTTGAATGGACTTGATGAGTTTTTCTTGCTGATTGATGCGCTGATTGAGCGCTACCAATTCACCGATAGAATTCTTTTTTTGTTGACCTGTTTCGGTTAGGATTTTTTCTGTCTCTGCAATTTTCCTGAGGTTCTCCTGCTTTTCATTTTGCAGTTGGGTTTTGGTCTTTTGTGCAAAGGCAGCAAAAGCGACTGCTAAAAATAGAAAGACTAATATTCGTCTATCTGCGATCATACTTCCGTGGGATATTGAATGGGAATCTCAGCTCCCTGTCGCCCACCTCGGCCTTATTATACTCAAAGGTAATGACGTTGTTCAAAATGCCTCCTGGAGTTTTATAAAAAAGATTGATGATTCCATTATAGGGAAATATTCTGTCCTCCACGGCTTGAAAATTGGTGTAGTTAAGCGTCAGGGAGTTTTTGGTATCTTCTTCGGTCAGTTCCACTCTTTCAATTTTTGAAAGGGAAGCATTGATGTAGTTCTTAATTGAAACGGTGCCATCACGTTGAGCCAACAAGTCATGGGTAGGCTTTCGTTCGATGACATCAGCCTCGCTTCTGTCCTGGATAAGATTGCCCAGGAAGGCCGACTGAATAACATGATAATCTATTTTAAAATTAAATCGCTCAGATAAAGTTTTGTAATCAAAAACGAAATACTCCTTATCCACATTGCTCACCACAGTGATGGAATCGTGGTTGATGAGTGCCTTTCCTCCCTGAACACCTACCACGGAAAATGTCATCCAGATCACGCTGTCTTTTCGCACCCGGATGTTTGCTTTTACTTCTCGCTCAGACTTGCCATCATTGTAGATGAGCCTTGCCTTGCCATGGAAATACTCAAAGTCAATTTCCTGGATTGTCAGTGTTTTAGACAGCTCTCCGGTAACGATCGGGACCACCACTTTTTTGCTACATGCCTGAAAGAGCAAAGGAATGACAACCAAAATGAGAAGGGCCTTGTTCCGCATTAATAACCAAATCAGACTAAAGAATATTTTCCGGGTAATCTAAAATTGAGCCTAAAATAATCAATACAACCTTCTGTTGGCGATCTTTTTGTCGATAAGTTCATTTGTAGCATCCAGCGACTTGGCCTTCTCCCATTGTTTTACCGCTTCCTCCGTATTTCCCAGTTTAAACAGGATGTCACCATAATGTTCATAAAAGGTGGAATTGTTGGGTTGCGTCTGGATAATCTTTTCCATCACCCTGCGCGCTTCCTTGTATTTGGCCTTGGCAAACAATACCCAGGCATAGGTGTCGAGGTAGGAGTTATTGTTAGGATTGTTTTTCACCACCAGTGAAGCCATTTTTTCAGCCTTATCCAAATATTCATTCCTCATGGCCAGGTAATAGCTATAGTTGTTGAGTAAAAGATAATTGTTGGGATTGAAAGCCAGGGCGGCCTCATATGCTTCGTCCGACTTTTTATATTCTTTCATGGCATTATAAATGTCTCCCAAAAGACCATTGATTTCACTGACCAGCCCCTCATTAGATGCAGAAAGTCTTCTGGCCTGCTCCAGCGAACGGGCTGCTTCCCGATGGTTCATTTTCCTGGAGTGCGCATAGCCATTGAAATAGTACAGCATGGCCTGATTGGGAAATAGCTCCAAGCCGATTTCGCTGTGGGCGATGATGCTGTCGTATTCATTTTGTTGCGACTCCAGATAAAGCAAATTTTGCCAGGTGTCATAGCTTGATGATCCTTTTCTGATGGCTGCCAGGTATTCTTTCTTGGCTTCATCATTTCGGCCCAGTCCAAGATATAAATCGCCACCAACGATGTTTACATTGGGTTCGAGCGGATAATCTTTGGCCAGTCGCTCGTACAATTCAAATGTAAAAGCCTGCAGGGCAGGATCTGCCTTTCCCTGGCTGGCCTGCTGATTTAGCGTTGCTGCGTAAGTTCCGATTACAATTATTTTGCTGCTGATATCAATGTTGGGATCTGCAAATGCTTCTTTAATAAAATCCCTGGCTTTTTCTTCCTGATTGGTGTCCTTGTAAAATCCTGCCAACAACATTTTGGCACTTCCGGCATGGGGATGAGTGGCAATATACCTTTCTGTGATTTCAATGGCTTTGGGTAATTGGTTTTGCCGCGACAGTATTTCGGCAAAGTTCATCAAGTAATTTTCCTCGTCCGGGTATGCCTCGAGCAAATTTTCACCTTCTTGTATGGCCTCTTTAATTTTTCCCGCCTCAAAATAAAGTCTTTGCTTATTTAGTGACGAAACTTCATTGATGCCTAAAATCGATTCAGCACGGTTGTAGGCATCTATGGCATCGTCAATTCGCTTATCATATTGATAAATGGCAGCCAGTTGATATAAATATTCATCCGTACCCTTTATCTCTTTCATCATGGTTTCGAGAAGCTGAGCAGCCTTTGAGAAATTGGTGAGATTGGAATGTATCGATGACGCCAGCAAGTAAAAATATTTGTTTTTCTTCTCAAGTGTTAGCGCATGGTTGGCACTGATCGATGCTTTGATGAGATCCTCTTCATTGGGGCTTTTGGAAAGTATCTCAGCAATCTTGTAATGAATCGTACCGTTGTTTGGATTTAGTTCGGCTGCCTGCTGAAAATATTGCAGAGATTTGGCATAGTCTTCAAGAATAAAATACTTCTCCGCTTCAATAAAAAATTCTTCTGCCTTCCTCAGTTGGCCGACTGAAGGTTCGTCCACAGTTCTTTTTCTTTTGTCTTTTTGGGCATAGCCAGGGTGCACTATGCTCAATAGCATAGCTATGAAAAAAAGTGCGGCAAAGGATATCTTTAATTTAGTCAACTTAGCTCAGCGTTTTGAATGAATGCCTTCGAGATAGGAGTTTAGCATTTGTCTCAAAATTAACGAAATTTCATAACATCATATTGCCTAAACGGCTGTAGGACACCACGGTTTTCCCCATTGCAGCAAAATGGTGAGATGTCATCCCGCACGATGCGTTACTCAGGTGGCTCTGGTTGTTGTTTTTGGTTGTGTGGGCGGCAGCGATTTGCGCTCTAGCAGGAAAGCAATCAACACATAAATTACCATTAAGAAAAAATGAAATGATGTAGCCGCAACCTGGGATACGAATGAAAGCTTTCCAGCTATAAATACCATTGCGATGGCAAGCAACATGTATCCAAATCCCGCTTTTATTTTGTATGGAATCGGATAATATTTTTGACCCGTATAATAGCAGGCCACAGCCATGCTGAAATAGCATGCAAAAGATGCCCAACTGCTGCCTACATATCCATATACCGGGATGAGGGCAAAGTTGAGGATGATTGTGATGGCAGCACCCCCCACAGTGATTAATGTGCCAAAATAAGTTTTGTCAGTGAGCTTGAACCAAATGGAAAAATTGTAATAGATGCCAAGAAACAAGTATCCAGACAATAGTATGGGAACCGTTATCAGTCCTTCATAATATGCCGCTCCACCCACTAAGAATTTCAACAGGTCGATATTGATGGTAACGGCCAACAAAATAAAACTTGTGGTGATGACAAAGAAATGATTGACTTTGGCAAATAGCTCGGGTGAATTTTTGTCTTTGGCATTGGAGAAGAAAAATGGTTCTGCTGCAAAACGAAAGGCCTGAATGGCCAGGCTCATAATTACGGCATACTTATAGGCTGCGGAAAATACCCCAATGGCATACATCGAACTTTTTCCTTCATAAAAATTATCAGGCAACCACCACTCCAGGGTCCAGCGGCTGAACATTTCGTTGGTCATGCCCGCCAGACCGGTAACCATTACCGGGAAGGCATAACTAAACATGGCGATTGAAATTGATTTGTCCCATTGGGGGCGCCATGATGCCAGTAATTTTAAAAAGAATAGAATGTAAAAAGCATTGGCAATCAGGTTGGCCAGAAACACATATTCAATCCCATATATGTTTTCACTGGAAGCGCTGTCCACAAGCCGTTTTATATCGAAGGTGATCTCACCATGAACCAGCCAGTCGGCAATGACAAAGAAATAAAGGTTAAGGCCAACCAGGATGAGCACATTGATGATCCGTGCCAATGCAAAACGAAGTGGACGCTTCTCCAGTCGCAAGCGCGCAAATGGCAACGCTACCACTCCATCAATTCCCATGACGATAGCCAGCCATATAATATAATGCGACTTGCCCGGAATGGAAAGGCCTGTGGCAATGGGATTGGCAAAAATGAAAAAGAGTAAAGAGAAGGAAATGCTAAGCGTAACGACTACCGTTTGAGCAATGTTGAATATCCGTTTGGGATCGTTTCCTTCTTTGGTGGCGAACCGAAAATAGGCGGTTTCCATTCCGAAAGTGTACACGATATTGAGAAAGGCCACAAAAGCGTACAGGTAGCTGACCACACCATAATCTTCCGGGTTGAATACACGGGTATGTAATGGGAAAAGCAGGAAATTGAGAAAGCGGGGAATGATACTTCCCAATCCGTATAAAACGGTTTCACCAGCCAGCTTAGATATTTTAGTCACCGTGCAAAAATGCTCTTTATGATTGGCAAAAACGGGGAAAAGTGTACATAAAAAATGCTTGGCACTGGAAATTATAGACCTCATCCGGATTACCAACGATCCAAATCGACCTGTGCTATTTAGCAGCCAATCTTCATAAAATAACCAATTTGAGAAGGGGAAGTACCAATTTGGGAATTTTCTTACATCCTAATAGGCCTAAATTCTGCGATTTAAATCATTTATTATTAAAAAATGTGCATTTTGCCAGTTAAAGTTACATGGGTACATTTTTTGGTATATATAAGCCATGAAAACTTCAATTGAGCACGTGGCAAGATTTTTTAAGCTTATGACTGTCAAAACATTCATGATTGCCACCATTTTGGGGGTGACTCTCACAATACCTTCACTAGGAAACACTATTACCGCTGCAGGTAATTGGGATAATTCAGGCATTTGGTCAGGTAGCAATATTGCCGACAACATTTCTGAGGACGTCACCATGAATAACAACCTGGGCACGATTACGATCAGAAACACTTTTAGCTATACAGTAGGTACCGTTAACATGGGCAATGGCAACACTTTAACTGTGGCCAATGGTGGCACTTTAAATGTAGGTGCCTCTGGAAATGCAAAAAATTTCACAACCAATAACAGCACAAGTATCAATGTGCACGGAACCCTTATCATCTGGGGAGACCTTATCGTAAATAATAACCTGACACTTGTTGTCACAGGCACCCTTATCGTGAAAGGGAATGTGACCATGAACAATGGAGGAAATCTGAATATCTCGGGTAATGTAACGATCGATGGAAATTTCACTGGCGGAAACAATACGGCCATGACAGTTGACGGAACTGTTTCTGTTGGTGGAAATTTGTCGGTTGGTAACGGATCGACTATTGCCGGTGGAGGAACGGTTACTGTTGCCGGAAGCTGTTCTGATGGCTCATCTACGTTTTGTGGAACAGGCCCCCTTCCTGTTAAGCTACTGTTTTTTAAGGCGTTTGCTGCAAATGGAAGAATGGAATTGGCCTGGGCAACTGCATCTGAACTTAACTTTGATTATTTCACGATCGAGCGATCTGCCAATGGTTCATCCTTCCATGAAATTGGTAAAGTACAAGGCCACGGAACAACGGATTCCAGGAACGATTACTCTTTCCAGGATATTAATCCGATTGCTGGCAAGATGTACTACCGACTTAAAAATGTTGACTTTGACGGATTTACCGAATATTCCAGTATTGTATCTGCTGATTTTGCAGATTCTAAAAAGGTAAATCTATACCCCAATCCGATTGTAAACGGGAATGTAAATATCCAATTCAACTTTGTTCCCGGCCAGGATGTTCAAATTCAGATTATGGACTTGATGGGTAAAGTAAAAGACGCCCAGGTGTGGAATGGCAATGAAAGTCAATTTACCATTCCAGTTTCACTGGAACCTGGATCTTATGTTATCAAAATAGTCACTTCAGAATTCAGCTCCGTAAGCAGGGTTTTGGTTAGGTAAGTAAAGCCGAAGGGGTTAGGACCAGGGCAGTTGGCTAAGAAAGTTAAAAAGGGTCAATTTTGACCAATTTCGACCATTTGACTTACTTTTAGTTTCATAAATGAATTAATCAGTCAGATTCTTACATTTAGATTGATTAATTTCAGCAATTGGCACTATTTAAGCGATATGGACTTTTTATAATCTGTCTGGTAAGCATTCAGGGCTTCGGGCAGTTGCGTACACTAACATCGGATGGAAATTGGTCTGACTCCGGCATTTGGACCGGAGGCCTGATCGCGGACACCCCAAGTGAAGATGCTACCATGAATAATAACGTGGATGTCACCGTACTCAACGCGGAATCTTTCACAATCGGTAACCTTACAGCCAACAATAATAACTCAATAACAATTAATGCCGGAGGTGCACTTACACTTAGCCCGGGTAATTTTTTAACGGCAGGAAATGGAACAACTATAACTGTTCACGGAACATTTACCATCAATGGAGATTTTCAGGTTAATAACAATGTAACCCTGGTTATTACCGGAACAATGATTGTAACCGGAAATGTTGATATGGGAAATAATGGAAGTCTTAACGTTTCAGGAGGACTTAGTGTTGGTGGAAATTTTACCGGAGGAAATAATACGTCCGTTACAGTTGGAGCTGGAGGTTCTATTGACGTTGATGGAAATCTCAGTGTTGGAAATGGCTCCACGCTTAATGGAACGGGCACATTCAGTGTTGGAGGTTCATGTAGTGACGGGACTTCTTCTTTCTGCGAGGATGGACAGTTGCCCGTTGAACTATTATTCTTTAGCGCAACTCCTAAATCAGGATATGTACAACTTGATTGGGCGACTGCCTCCGAATTAAATTTTGATTACTTCACCGTGGAACGATCTGATGAAGGGGAATCGTTCAACGAAATTGGAGTTGTAGCCGGGAATGGAAATAGTACAATACGCAATGATTACTCGTTTCAAGATATTTCACCTAGACAAGGAAGAAATTATTACCGGATTAAGTCAGTCGATTTTGACGGCTATACTGAATATTTCAATATTGAAAAAGTAGATTTTAAGGGAATGGGTTCAGTGCGCGTTTATCCAAACCCGGTCAAAATAAATCAGCAAGTAACCATCGCCTTTGGAAACCATTTTTCTGAAGTTGGATTTTTGATTGTACAAGACCTGATGGGTAGAGTAATCACCAAAAAGTCAATTACATCTGGAGATAGCCATTTGAATACGGAGGGATTATCCTCTGGTGTTTACCTGGTTAAGGTCTTTGTTGGTCTTGACCAATATACCAACAGACTTGTAGTGCGTTAAATACTTTGTAATTGCAGACTTTCCAGAATATCACTGGTCATCTTCTCCAATCCAAATTGATGCTGCCAACCCCAATCCGTCCGGGCGCGTGAATCATCAATTGATTTGGGCCACGAGTCCGCGATCGCTTGTCTGAAGTCAGGTTTATAGGTAATGGTGAATTCAGGAATGTGCTTCTTAATGGCAGCAGCGATTTCTTTTGGGCTGAAACTCATTGAGGAGATGTTGTAACTGGATCTGATTTTGATTTTTTCTGAGGGCGCTTCCATCAAATCAATCGTGGCTTTTACCGCATCGTCCATGTACATCATGGGAAGATAGGTGTCGGCACTCAAAAAGCACTCGTACGTTTTGTTTTCCAGCGCTTTAAAATAAATATCCACCGCATAATCTGTGGTGCCCCCTCCCGGTTTGGTTTTGTATCCGATCAAACCCGGGTAGCGCAAACTTCTTACATCCACACCAAATTTCTTGTTGTAATATTCACACCAGCGCTCTCCTGCAAGTTTAGAAATACCGTAAACAGTAGTAGGATCCATGATTGTATCCTGGGGCGTTTTGTTTTTTGGAGTAGCTGGACCAAAAGCGGCAATCGAACTGGGCCAATATACTTTATGTAACTTGAGTTCACTCGCTGCCTCCAATACTTGCAACAGACTATCCATGTTTAACTTCCATGCCCATTGGGGATTTTGTTCCCCTTTGGCAGAAAGTATCGCAGCGAGGTGATAGACTTGCGTTATTTCATGCTTTTTTAATAATTCATAGAGGTGATCTTTCTGCATCACATCCAATTTCTCAAATCGGCCTTCTTTAAGAACTCCCTGAGGTTCTTTCACATCAGAGGCGATCACATTGTCCTTGCCATGAACAGACCAAAGCCCCTGCGTGAGTTCAGAGCCCAGCTGACCACCAGCACCTATGAGAAGGATTTTAGATTTTTTCATCATTAATGAAGGCCTGTTGATCTGAGTCGAGTTCCTTTTTTATTTCGGCTCAAATTAACGGAAATTGGCAAGCAACAAAAGCAATACTTTTGAAAGGAATTGCGCATTTACTTTAGCGGCATGTTGTAGTTTTGTGTCAATTCAGATTTCTATTGAACATTTATAAAGTGCGTCATTATGTACAAGACACTTCAACCCGCATTGCAAAAGGAACTGGCATCCATTAAGGAGGCTGGCCTATTCAAAAAAGAAAGAATAATCATTACACCTCAGGGTGCTGACATCAAAACAAGTGATGGCAAAGAAGTAATAAACTTTTGTGCCAATAATTATCTGGGTTTATCATCGCATCCGCGTGTGATTGAAGCGGCCAAACGCGCCATAGATACGCATGGCTATGGCATGTCATCGGTGAGATTTATTTGTGGCACGCAGGATATCCACAAAGCACTGGAAAAAAAGATTTCTGATTTTTTGGGAATGGAAGATACCATTCTTTATGCGGCAGCCTTCGATGCCAATGGAGGTGTGTTCGAGCCATTACTTGGAGCAGCGGATGCCATCATTTCAGATGAGCTCAACCACGCTTCTATTATTGACGGAGTGAGGTTGTGCAAAGCGATGAGGTATCGCTATAAGCACAACAGCATGGAAGACCTTGAACTGCAGCTGAAAGACGCCAGGGCAGCGGGAGCGAAGCATATCATGATTGTTACAGATGGTGCTTTCTCCATGGACGGAACCATAGCACAGCTGGATAAGATTTGTGATCTGGCAGACAAATATGAAGCCCTGGTAATGTCCGATGAATGTCACTCCACAGGTTTTATTGGAAAGACAGGAAGAGGGGTACACGAATACCGCGGGGTAATGGATCGGGTGGATATCATTACCGGTACTTTGGGCAAGGCACTGGGTGGTGCATCCGGAGGATTTACTGCTGCTAAAAAGGAAATAATTGAAATGCTGCGGCAGCGGTCTCGTCCCTATTTGTTTTCCAATACACTGGCGCCTTCCATTACGGGCGCCTCCATCGAAGTGTTTAACATGCTAACAGAAACAACCGACTTGCGCGACAAACTGGAGAAAAACACAAAATACTTCAGGGAAGAGATGACCAAAGCAGGATTTGACATTAAACCAGGCGAACATCCCATCGTACCCATTATGCTGTATGAAGCACCACTGGCTCAGCAATTTGCTGAAAAGCTACTGGAAAAAGGAATCTACGTGATCGGCTTCTTTTATCCTGTGGTGGCCAAAGGCCTCGCCCGTATCAGGGTGCAAATTTCTGCAGGCCATGAAATGCATCATCTGAACAAAGCCATTAAATCGTTTACGGAGGTGGGCCAGGAATTGGGCGTACTTAAATGATGATGATGTCAGGCTTCCTGTGATTCGCTGGTTAGCGGTTCCGGTTCGGTCTTGACGGCCATCCAATCTTTTGGTTCTTCATCCCGCAGGTATTCCAGTATCTTTTGTTCGACTTGCTTTAATTTCAGTCCTTTGATATAGGTTCCATTACGGGCCAGAATCAACCTTCCGGTTTCTTCCGAGATGGCCATGATTAAAGTATCGGTGCTTTCAGACATACCGATTGCAGATCGATGACGCAACCCAAACTGCGGAGGCAAATGATCATTCTCGCTTACAGGCAAAACACAACGTGCAGCTCTTATTTTTCCTTTGTGAATGATCACAGCACCATCGTGCAATGGACTGTTCTTGTTAAAAATGGAAAGTAAGATTCTTCGCGATACCACTGAATTTACGGGGTCGCCTGTTTCGGTATAAAACTTTAGCTCCGAATCTCGTGAAAACACGATTAACGCTCCGGTGCGCGTGGCCTTCAATGACTTTGCCGCCTCAATCACCTCTTCAATGTCGAAGTCATCCTCATGATGCGGACGCCAGTTGGTAAATGATTTGAGCAAGCTGTCCCGATTAAAGTCAGTACTGCGACCAATAACCAATAAAAATTTTCGTATTTCCTGTTGAAAGAGAATGATGGTAGCCAAAACACCCACACCCATAAATTGTCCCAATATGGTGGTCAACAATTCCATTTGAGCAGCCCTCACAATAAGATAAATGAGGTATAGTGCCAAGATGCCCAGGAAAATATTTACCGCTATGCTTCCCCGGATAAGTTTGTATACCTGATAGAGTAAAATGGCTACCAGTCCGATGTCGATGAAATCAACCCAGGTAACCTCTAAGAATCCTATTTTAAGCACAAAAATCACTTTACAAAGTTAGTTAATTTAACTGCTTCTACCGCTTCTTTTACATCATGTACCCGCAATATGGATGCGCCTTTTAATAACGCTGTCGTATTCAAAACTGTTGTTCCATTCAATGCATTTTCAGGATCGGTTTTCAGGGTTTTCCAAATGAGCGATTTTCTGGACAGCCCAACGAGCAATGGCCGATCCAACAGGTGAAAGTGATCGAGGTGCTTGAGCAGCTCAAAGTTTTGGTCAATGGTTTTGGCAAAACCGATCCCGGGGTCAACAATTACATCTACGATGCCTTTTTCTCGTAGCAGCCCAAGTTTTGTCTGGAAATATTCCAGCAAGTCTTTAATGATATCGTCATAATTGGCTTTAGTGGTCATTGTTTGGGGGGTCCCGCGCATGTGCATAAGGATATAAGGTGTTCGGTATTTGGCTATGACTTCAAACATTCCACTATCCAGTTCACCGCCTGAAATATCATTCACCATAGCCGCGCCCTCCTCAATGGCTGCTCTGGCTACTTCCGCCCGGAAAGTATCGATGGACAGCGAGCAGGCTGGAAAAGATTTATGTACGGCCTTAATCACGGGGATCACCCTGGCCATTTCTTCCTCCGCGGTTAAGTCTTTGGCGCCAGGCCGTGATGAATAACCACCCACATCAACGAAATCAGCTCCTTCTTGAATCATTCTTTCTACATGCGCCAATATCGCCTGCTCTGTGCTGAAGTTACCGCCATCGTAAAAGCTGTCGGGTGTGACGTTCAGAATGCCCATTACTTTTGGGTGGTCCAATTGAATGAGGCGTCCGCTGATGTTGAGTGATTTACTTGAAAATACTTTATTTTGCATGCACTTTATGATGGATAAAACCGCCTCCGAATATAGACAGGTAATCACCACCTGCAAAGAACTGTTTGCCAAGAAAACGCACGACTATGGAACCGCCTGGCGTATCTTGCGCCTGGCTTCAATTACAGATCAGATTTTTATCAAAGCCCAGCGCATCAGAAGCATTCAGCAAAAAGGAGCGCAAAAAGTGGAAGACAGCGTTAAGGATGAATTTATCGGTATCATCAACTACTGCATCATTGCCTTGATTCAGATAAAATTAAGTAATGAGTCGGAAATGGAGTTGACTTTTGAAAAACTGGAACCCCTGTATGATGAAGCGGTAAATGAAACCCTTGACCTCCTGCAAAATAAAAACCATGATTACGGTGAAGCGTGGAGAGAAATGAGGGTGAGTTCAATTACCGATATCATTCTGATGAAGTTGCTTCGCGTGAAGCAAATCGAAGATAACGCAGGCAAAACCCTGGTAAGCGAAGGTGTGAAGGCCAATTACCAGGACATGATCAACTATGCGGTATTTGCGTTTATAAAACTAAATGAAGAGTCAAGGGCATGAAGAAGCACATCGATTTATTTTCGCGCGTTTTTGTTGGCGGTCTGTTTATATTTTCCGGTCTGATCAAATTAAATGATCCGGTAGGTACGCAAATTAAAATGGAAGAGTACTTTGAGGTATTTGCCGTTGACTTTGGTTCTTTCTTTCACGTTTTCATTCCCTGGGCACTGGAGATTGGCATGATACTTATCGTGCTGGAACTTGCGTTGGGATTTGCCGTGCTGTTGCATTATCAGATGAGAACCACCATGTGGGTGATGCTTAGCCTTCTGGTTTTCTTCACGTTCCTGACTTTCTACTCTGCCTATTTCAACAAGGTGACAGACTGTGGATGCTTTGGCGATGCCATCAAGCTTACACCGTGGGAGTCATTCATCAAGGATGTCATCCTGATGGTTTTTGTGCTTCACTTATTCTGGTACAGAAAGAGTTATGAGCCTGTATTGACTGCCAGACAAGGACATATTGTTATCGGGGGAGTGTCAGCGGTGAGTTTGTTTTTGGGCGTTTATGCCATTTGGCATTTGCCATTCATTGATTTCAGGGCCTACAAAATCGGCAATGTCATTCCGGAGCAAATGATACCTGAGGAGCAGCCTATAATTGAATATCTGTTTGAAAAAGACGGTGCTACTACGGCCTCTCAACAGTTTTTGTCAGCAGATGATGGCTATCAATATGTTTCGTCCAGAATTGTGAATGAAGACAAAATCACTCCTAAGATAACGGACTACCTGGTTACCAGCCCTGATGGCGAGGACATGACCCAATATACTTTCGAAGGCTCAAGGCTGCTGATCATCATGTATGATGTGACCAAGGCCAACACTGACCATTTGGATGATATTAGAACCTTAACCAGGAATCTTGAAGGAAAAGTAGATTGCTTTGTGCTTACTTCATCAGGTTCGGAGCAAATGGAAGCTTTCAGGCATGAGCATCAGTTGGCCGTGCCTTATTACTTCGCGGATGCTACCGTGCTGAAAACCATTCTCAGGTCCAATCCAGGTATTGCGCTGTGGAAAAACGGAAGGGTCTTAGGGAATTGGCATCACAACGATACGCCTTCGGCCAGTGAAATTCTCTCTGCCTTGCAATGAAAGTATTCTTTGTCGGACTTCCCGGTTGCGGAAAATCAACACTGGCAAAACAGGTTGCCGATAAGTTAGGAAGGCCGTTTGTTGATTTAGACGCGGAAATAGTAAAAGGAGAGGGGGCAACCATCCACCACATTTTTGGCTCGAAAGGTGAGGATCAATTCCGAGAGTTGGAAAAACTCTATTTGTCGAAGTGGTGCGCCCACCCCTCAGATTTTGTGATGGCAACGGGTGGAGGCACCCCCTGCTTTCTGTCCAATATGGTTCTGATTAAAGAATCAGGAATCAGTATTTTTCTGGATGTGGACGTCAATGAGATCGCCAGCCGCATGATGCATACAGAGTTGGCCAAACGCCCTTTGTTTGCCGGGCAGGATGTGCATACCGTAGGGCAGCGTGTAGCACAGATGCGCACACAACGCATTGGTTTCTACAATCAAGCGGACATAAAATTAAGCGGGGACCAAATTTCCGTTGATCAAATTATTAAAGCAGTGTCGTTGTCAGAAGGGTAGCCCCACCGTGAACATGATATTGGTGTTCCTGGGAGAGTAGGTGACCAGGGGCGTATTCACTGAATTCACCCTGTAAGGCCGGTAGGAATTATCTCCGTAACTGCTTACGATTGCCAAATCGATGTAAAAATTTTCCTGCCTGTAGCCCATGCCTCCGGTTACTCGCTGCACAGTGGTTGACACATTATTTTGGGTGGTCTTGTAGGGATCAGGCATGTAGGCATACCCTGCCCTTATCCTAAATGCATTGATTCGGTACTCAAAACCGGATCTGATATTCAAAACAGATTGATACAGTGAGCGAATGTCTGCATTGTCGGTTTCAAATGAAAGGCCCTGTGTGATTGAATTGTACCTGGCCCTGGCATAATTCACCCTTTCAATATCAGCGGTGATAAATCCTTTTTTGCCCAGAAAAAATGTAGCGCCCAGATTGATCTTGCCAGGGGTTGACAAGGAATAATCCGATGCGATGATGTCGCTCAGGTACTGCTCATTGTTTAGAATCGTGGACGCATCATATTGAAAATTGTCCCAATTGGTTTCCATAATGGCGCTATAAGTGTCGGAAAGTTCATAATAGGTAGGTGAGGTCGCTGAGAATCCGATCTGCACCATATCAACAGGTCTGAAAATGATACCGATGTTGGCATTGATTCCTGAACCCTTTATCTCCAGGTTTTCTTCTAGAAGCATATCGAACAGTGGCTCATTCTGAAAAACTTCGCGGTACTGTTTGCGCGATTTATATTTTAGGGTAGTCAGTCCCACACCCGCTCCAAGGAAAAGCCAGTCATTATAATTGGTTCCGTATGAAATGCTCCATTGATTTTGTGCGCCCCTGGTCTGGATGGATTCGGATTGAAATGGAATTCCCAACACATCGGTGAAATAGGCATTGGGATTTGCATTGCTGTCGATAACAGTACTGTCTCCAATCAGATAGTTTTCGTACGCAAGATGGGTAGGCGTATTCACGAGTGCCCCATTGCCACTAAATTGACTCACCGGAAAGCCATTGGCGTCTTCGAGAAAATAATCTATGATTGAATTATTGGTGTTGGTTCCTTCATAACTGATGTTTCGATTGAAGTCGTTGCTTCTGGTATAGCCAATCGTAAAGGTGCCTCCCAGAAATCCCGTTAGTTTATCGTAATCGTTGTGAAAGGCCAGGCTGAAGCCAGGAATGTGGAGTGTTGATTTGGAATCTGAAGTGGACCCTTCGAGATATTTGGAAGAGGCATTCGCGAAATTGATGGCCGGGCTGAAAGTAAACTCTGATCTGTTGAACATGCCCAGGCCGGCAGGATTGGAAAGCGCGGTGCTGTAATCACCGCCAAGGGCAACCTGCGTACCCCCCAAAGATTGTATTCGTGCGCTGCCACCCGGATGGTTGCGACTAAAAAGCAGTGCGGTCTCCACAAAGCTTTGTGCCTCCATGGCGCAATAACTGAACATAAGAAACCCAATAAGCCAAAGCCCCTTCTTCATCTTACCTTACGTTTTGTTGAATGCGTCCCAGCCTTAATTATTTCTTCCCCTCGTCTTCGATCCCGAACTGCTGCCAGAAGAGCCGCTGCTCCTGGATCCACCTCCTGTTGCTCCGCTGTTAAAACTGTTTCGAGATGGTGGCACGTAACCAGAAGATGTGCGACCTCCAGTATTGGTGTTTCCATTAAAGCTCGATCTTGACGTGTTGCCAGTTGAGTTCATGTTGTTCCAATAGCTTCGTGTGGGTGCCTCATTCTGACTCCGCTTCCAGCTGCGATCGTAATATTCAGGCGTGGCGGATCTGCTACGTCCGTTAGTTACATTGGTGCGGCTGTTCCCAGTCACTGTCGGGCTTGAGTTGTACCTTGAATTGTCGATGTCGTGGTTAAGGGTTGAACTTCTTGAACTGCGCTTGGAGTAAGAAACTTTTCTACCGTATGCATCACTGTTGTTGATTACAATCACCTGGCTTGGATAGTAGTAAGGATTGTAATATCCACTTCCCCATGAATTGTACGGGTTCCAAAAATTATTAGCGTAGCCTCCCATGCCGTATCCCAAACCTCCGTAATAACCCGGGCTGAAACCACCCCAGCCATAACCTAATGACATGTTCAATCCAGATCCGAACCGGTTGTATGGATATCCCCATGCTGAAGGGTAGAAACTACTGTAGGGGCTTCCAAAGCCTCCCGTGTATCCGTAGTAAGGATTATTGAAGGCGTTGTTGCCATAATATGGATTGTAGAATGACCCACTCCCGCAATTGCAGTTGTACAGGTTTTGATTAACGCCTGTAGGTTGATAATCGGGGATGAAGTAATTGTCTTCAATAATTGGAGCAGCACCATGGTTCAATTGAGCGTTGTACTCTGGGTTAATATTTCGTGCAGAATAACTATCGGTTGGATTAATGGGTGTTTTAGCTTCAGATTTACCATTGCTCCTGGAGAGTCCGATGTCAGCGCTGATTTTGCCTTCATTCAATTTGGCCCTGTCTTTTGAATTGAAATACATATCGTCCAATTCTTGTCCGAAAGCCACAAAAGCCACCAAAAAGCTCAATATTAGGGTCAAAAATCGTCTTGCATCCTTCATAATCGTTTTATTAACTGACCGATACTTTATATAACGCAAAAAAGACATCCCGAGATATATTTAATCAACAACATATGAGCTTAAACGATTCCCCTTAAAAAGCTTATTAAGCCCGGCTTTTCTCACTAATCCTCAAAACCTCATTTATATTTGCGGTCTTTAATCAAAGATACAAAAAATTAAGCAGGCAGAATGGGCAAGGAAATAACCTCCAGGAGCGAAGATTATTCTCAATGGTATATTGATTTAGTCAAAAAAGCTGACTTGGCTGAAAATTCAGATGTGAGGGGCTGTATGGTCATTAAGCCATACGGTTACAGCATTTGGGAGATGATGCAGCAAGGATTGGATAAAATGTTTAAAGACACAGGGCATGTGAATGCATACTTTCCCTTATTCATACCTAAATCATTTTTAGCGAAAGAGGCGAGCCATGTGGAGGGGTTTGCAAAGGAATGCGCCATTGTTACCCATTACAGGCTTAAGAATGCGCCAGATGGATCGGGTGTGATTGTGGATCCGGAAGCAAAGTTGGAGGAAGAACTTATTGTGCGGCCAACTTCAGAAACGGTCATTTGGAACAGCTATAAGAAATGGATTCAATCTTATCGCGATCTGCCTTTATTAATCAATCAGTGGGCCAATGTAGTACGTTGGGAAATGCGCACCCGGCTATTTCTCAGAACTTCCGAATTTTTATGGCAGGAAGGACATACAGCGCATGCGACCTCGCAGGAAGCCGAGAAAGAAACCAGGTTAATTCTGGATGTCTATTCAGATTTTGTTGAGAATTTCATGGCCCTGCCGGTGATCAAAGGCATTAAGACTGAAGGTGAAAAGTTTCCAGGTGCGGTAGATACCTATTGCATTGAAGCACTGATGCAGGATGGCAAGGCACTGCAAGCCGGCACTTCTCATTTTCTGGGTCAGAATTTTGCTAAAGCTTTTGATGTGCAATTCGCTGGGAAGGATGGTAAACTCGATTATGTATGGGGAACTTCCTGGGGTGTAAGTACACGCCTGATTGGCGGATTGATCATGGCGCACTCAGATGATGACGGATTGATTATACCTCCCAAACTGGCGCCCATTCATGTGGTGATCGTGCCCATATTCAAAAGTGAAGAAGAATTACAAAAGATATCAGATAAAGTAGAGGTCATTTCAAGTCAACTTAGAAAGCAGGGTTACTCCGTTAAGTTTGACAATCGAGACACCCACAAGCCCGGATTCAAGTTTGCAGAGTATGAATTGAAAGGTGTACCCATTCGTTTGGCCATTGGTGCCCGCGATTTGGAAAACGGTACCATTGAAATGGCAAGGAGAGATACAAAAGAGAAAAAATCGGTGTCGTTTGATGAAGTGGTTTCTCTGATTCCTTCTTTGTTGGATGAGATACAGGCTAATATCTACAACAAAGCGCTGAAATTCAGAAGAGAGCGCACGACCTATGTAGATGCTTATGAAGACTTCAAGAAACTACTGGATGAGAAAGGTGGATTTTTCATGGCCCATTGGGATGGAACCAAGGAGACTGAAGCGGCTATAAAGGATGAAACCAAAGCGACCATCAGATGCATTCCATTGGATTCACCTGCTGAGGATGGAAAGTGTATTTATTCGGGAAAACCATCGAAAAGAAGAGTCTTATTTGCCAGGGCATATTAGGCCTCAAATTTTTCTTACTACATTTACCAATATGGAATGGATGATTGTTGCAGCATTGATTTTCGTTGGAATCTTGCTGGTGATCGTTGAAATTATTTTTATTCCCGGAACCACGATTGTGGGCATTGTGGGAGCCATTTTCATGATTGCAGGCGTAGCCGCGAGTTTTAATTATTTTGGGCAACGTGGCGGCTGGATCACTTTAGGTGGAACGGCATTGGGTTCGGCTATTCTCGTGTATTACGCATTCAAAACAAATGTATGGGGGCGGTTTTCGTTGAAAACCACCAGCGAAGGCAAAGTAAATGAGGGCGGCTTGGCGGGGCTGGAAGTGGGACAGGAAGGGATTACTTTATCCTCGTTAAGACCTTCGGGCAAGGCTGAAATCAAAGAAAAAACTTACGAAGTAAAAACCCTGGGTGCGTTCGTTGAAGCGGGGTCTAAAATCAAAATCATCAAAATCAATACGAATCAAATTATTGTCGAACCTATTCAATAAAAAATTATGGAAAGCCTGGTTTTAATATTCATGGTGTTTTTTGGCATCATTCTCTTCTTCATGTTCTTGTACTTCGTGCCGGTGGGGTTGTGGATCACCGCAGTATTTGCCAATGTAAGAGTGACCATTGGAGAATTGATCGGTATGAGAATACGAAAGGTGCCACCAGGCGTGATCGTAAACTCATTGATTACAGCTACCAAGGCTGGATTGCAGGTAACCACACGTGAATTAGAAACTCACTATTTGGCGGGGGGAAATGTGCCTAATGTAATTCGGGCCCTTATTTCTGCAGACAAAGCCAATATCAGTTTGACATTTAAACAAGCTACCGCCATTGACCTGGCCGGTAGAGATGTGTTTGAGGCCGTGCAAATTTCTGTTAATCCAAAAGTGATCACCACGCCTAAGGTAGCTGCCGTTGCAGCCGATGGCATTCAATTGATTGCCATTGCGCGTGTTACGGTGAGGGCAAGTATTGCTCAGTTGGTTGGGGGTGCCGGTGAAGACACCATTTTGGCCAGGGTAGGCGAGGGGATTGTTACCTCAATCGGTTCGGCCAAATCACATAAAGAAGTACTGGAAAATCCTGATAAGATTTCAAAAGTGGTATTATCGAGAGGGTTGGATGCGGGAACGGCATTTGAAATTCTTTCCATTGATATTGCGGATGTTGACGTGGGCGCCAACATCGGTGCCAAGTTGCAAACCGATCAGGCAAGTGCCGACCTTAAAGTGGCTGAAGCAAAGGCCGAAGAGCGCAGGGCCATGGCGGTAGCATTGGAGCAGGAAATGAAAGCCAAAGCACAAGAAGCCAGAGCCAATGTGATTCAGGCAGAAGCAGAAATTCCAAAATCAATTGCCCAGGCATTTGTCAGCGGCAATTTGGGCATAATGGACTACTACCGCATGCAGAATATTCAGTCTGACACGGATATGCGCAATACCATTTCAGGTGCTGGAGAAACCGGAAGTACCAAGGACTAATAAATCGAGATCTTTAACAGCAAGTAAAAAGGGCTCGTAAAGAGACCTTTTTTTTTGGATTAATTCAGGTGAAGGGTTATCCAGGGCGCGTCTTTTTTGACCAGGTACTTTTTTTCTTTATCCAAAAAGAAAAGATTGTCATAGATCATGGGTATGGTGCTGAGCCCATTCTCCGTGAGCAAACCAAATTTCCTTTCCCGGGATACAATCACATATCCGTTGCCCAGGTCCGTGAGAGTTTCAAATCTGGGCTCAATGAGTATTCGCCCATTGGCATCGGCAAGTCCAAAAAGGTGATCGTGCACGATGATGAAATTTTTTGAACTGAGCCGGTAAATGGAATCATACCTGGGTTCAAGTATGGTATTGCCTTCGCGATCAATAAATCCAAATTTTTCCTTCTTCACGATGGCGATTGAATTTTCAAAATCGGAAACGTACTGATAACTGGGATTGACAGCAATCTTGTCTTGGGTGTCAACAAATCCCCATTTGCCCAGAATTTTTACTGGCGCATAACCATCTTTGAAGCTGCCGATGGCTTCGTAACGGTTGGCGATGCGTAGCCGTCCTTTGTCGTCAATAAATCCATACTTGCCATTCTTTTTAATGCCACGGAATCCTTCACTTTCCGCTGAAACGATTTCCGTATCGCTGGTGACAGGCGGAGCTGTTCTGCTGATGGTTAAGCCTTGAAAGGAGATTTCTTTTAGGGTGCCATCCGGCAGCGTTTCTACCATGGTTAATTGATTTATGGAGATGGGATTATCCGTAAAATAGATCAGGTCGCCTTTGAAACTTTTAAAAAGGTTAGTTCCATTTTCTTTTTGGATGTAGTACTCATCATCTACTAATTGCACCTGGGCTGGCTGCGGGGGCAGGATCCAGTTTTCATTAAAGTCTATGATGCCATAATGGCCATGAAACTTTACGATGATTTGACTATCCGAATAGCTGACAATGGAATCATATACACAATGCACGGTTTCCTTTCCGTACCTATCCATTACTCCGGTGAGTCCGTAATTTTTTACCAGGAAAAATTTTCCATTGAAAGGACTAATGGATTCGTACGACTTTTCCGATTTTCTAATTCCATAAATATCAAAGAGTGCCCAGGACGGTCTTCCCAACAATTTTTCCTGAACACGAACAAATGTATTGCTTACGGATATTGAATCGTACTTGAAAGGGAGAATCACCTCATCACTGGAAGAAATAAGGCCGTACTTTCCTTGCTTTCTCGCTACTGCCAAACCATTGTCCGCGCCAAGCAAGTACTCATAAGACGTGGGGATGAGCGCCTTGAACTGAGCGTCCCAAACGCCAAAAAGATTTCCGTTTCTTACGATGTACCCAGATGTGGAAGGAAGTAGATTGTCACAAGTCATGGATAGGATCTCCTTGTGCCCTTCGTCCATCACCAGCCATTGGGTCATTGCCCTTGCCTTGTATTCACCGGAATCATCGTTCAAAACAATTTCTCGATATTGGGGAGCCACTTCAATAAGACCATCACGATTGATGATCCCCTGATACAATCCCTGATATATAATTGCCCTGTTGCGGTAAAAGGAGGAGATGCTGTCGATGGCAAAGTCGTAAAGCTTGGCTCCGGACTCGGAGAATAGTGCGGCCTTATTGTCATCATTGAAAACGGCATACCGCATGCTGCCAACCATGATAATGCTTTTATACTTGAGCGGAATAAGGACCTCACCGTTGAGATTGATTACGCCATAATAAAATTTGTTTTCTTTCTTTGTAAATACAATTGCCTGCAAACCATTTACCTTAATGCCATCATATTGCAGGGGTACGGTAATATTACCGCGCAAGTCAATGCACCCTAGTTTGGCGGAGATGGCATTGATCTCTTTTCTCACCACGATGCGATCTCCCCCAGTGGGTGTGAGATTACTGAAGTCAGCAAGGGTAATGCGCTGGCCCTTGAGGTTAATGAGTCCCCAACGAGCATCTAATTTATATCCTGTTACCTGGCCAATGACGGAAAAACTTCCATCACTCCAACCCAACGCATCAAAAGAAGGGGTGAGTATTATTTTACCTGCTTCATCTTTAAGCCCATACTTCCCATCCTGCTCAAAGGGACGGTATTCTGCAGCGAGTGCGCTGCCCGCAAGCAGCAGAAATAAAATGCAGTTCAGGTAATTTCTCATTCCGCCACAAAGGTAAGGGCAAACCTCTAAATGAAAAAAGCGGATTCGACAGACCGACTTAATGTTACTGCAATTTGCAGCTTACTCGATCGGCATCATCTTTTTCTTCCTTTGATGAAAACGTCAATGTTGTCAGGGGCGTAGTTCATGAAGTACAAACTGATTTTGCCATCTGCTGTTGTTTCAATGGTGGCAGGAATGGAATTTGCGGTGACAAACCAGCCGGCAGGCAGTACCACTGTATTGTGCGGTCTGCCAAATGATCTATCCCAGACAAACTCGTTGCCATTCAAAAGGTACCTGTTGGGATCGGTATATGTTTCTTCAATTCGCAATCGCGTGGTTTCCCCTTTTTGTACCGGATCGTACCATATGACAATCACCTCTGTATCTGCTTTTATCTCATCTTCAAATGCTATTCCTTTCTCTTTGATTTGGTTGCCCACCAGGGTTTCCACTTTCAAAGGTTGTCCTGTGTCCAGATTTTTGGCTGATGGATTTGAGGCTTTGCTCCCGGCCCTCACTACGTTGAGATAATTATTTCGACCCACTCGTGATTCAGTATAGTCATGATACAGTCGAAATGAATTTGTCTCAGGTTGTTGCAGGAAATAAACGATTTCAGTCGTTTGATGGGCTCTTTCCACTACCTGGTAGTTTACTCTGGCTTTGGATTTGTCACGGCCTTCACCTGATTGATATTCGGATTGTTTTCGATCCACTGCAAGATCTACAGTGGTGGGAAGTTTACGTCCCTCAATTCTTAATGGCACAGCCACCGGTCCGCTGTTGATAAAACTCACATTGATCCTGCCATCATCTTCCATAAATAATTGTACGGGATAGTTGCACCGGATGATTTCATAACCGCGGGGAAAGATTACTGCATTTCTTTTGATGCCCAGAGAACGCTCAAAGACAATGTTGTCATTTTCCGTAAAATAGCTTTTTGTATCCTTATAGGTTTTGTCAATCAATATCCTATACTCTGAATTATTTGCGATGGCACGCGACAAATGCACTTTAAGATATTCTCCTGTTTCTTCAGCTTCCAGGTATCCGTCCTTTTTAGCGGCAGTCCCGTCTACTATTGACCAGCTCAGTGATTTCCCTGTTCTCAAATCCTTTACGGAATCCACTTTGTGCTCGCTGCCTTTTCGGAGTCCATTGAAATAGAATAACGTGCCTGCCTTGGTAGCAGTCACTTCATAAAGGATCCTAAAGCTTTGCGTGCCGGGCTCCAGCAGCTCGTATCGGGTGTACTCATCATCTGAAGTTTGTGATTGCGCTATCGCACAATGAGATAGTATCAGCAAAAGAACAACAAGTCTAATTTTTATCATGGTGATGCAGCGTTATCATTGAATGTATTATAATCTGTTACGGTATCCAAATCTACATCTCCACGTGGAAATGGGACTTCCTTTACAGCATGAGCGTGCATTTGTATTATTTTATTTGCACCATTCTCATCATCAATTTGCAGCAACGCATCAAAATAAAAGGCATCAAAAAGAACCGGGACACCTCGAGCACCTTTGTAAGCAGATGCAACCATCTTTTTAGTTTCAAAATTTTCAATCAATTGATTCAGGTGTGTAGCGGCCAGATAGGGCTGGTCACAAACTGAAATGATGACTCCTTTTGTGTTTTCAGTTTGACTCATGAGATAATTTATGCCGGCTTTGATCGATGAGCCCACACCTTTCGACCAGTCAGGATTGACCACAATTTCAACAGGCAGATCCTGAATCTCTTCTTTGTGCTTGTTTTCGTTGGCTCCCAACACGACAATCACTTTTCCTGAATTGACCGTGAGACAAGTTTTGGTTATGCTACGGATTAAGGTCGTGCCTGCAATGGGGAGCAATTGTTTGGACTGGCCCATGCGTGATGATGCGCCAGCAGCAAGAAGAAGGATGGGGATGTTTCCTCGTAATCCTTTTTCCATATACTGCGATTATCCGTTCTTTTGAATACTGCTTTCATCACCACCCATGAAAACCTGCTTGAATACCTGGTCACTTTTGCGATCGCGTTGGTGTATTGGCCCGTTGCGATATTTAAGGAAACCACCTGAGCGATGACTGAATTTGGATTGAATTTCAGCAATAATTGAAACTGCAATCTCATCGGGTGCTTCGGCCCCGATATCCAAACCGATGGGTGAATGAATTTTCGATAATTGTTGAGCGGTTAATTGAATGCCTTCTGATTCAAACTCATCGCGCATTTTATCAAATCGCTTGCGGGGTCCCAGTATGCCGATATAAGGAGTGTCACTGTTCAGCAGTTTTTTCAGCACATCCCTGTCGTATTCATAGTTGTGCGACATGAGGACGCACGCAGTATAAGGGGTAATGTTAAAATCGCGATCAATGAATTGTCTGTCACATAAAGAGAGTTTGTCAGCAGAAGGAAAAAAGACAGGTGCAATGTGCGCAACACATTCATCCGTGACGCATACATCCCACCCCAAAGATTTGGCCAGCAAACTGACAGGCCTTGCGTCAAAGCCACCGCCAAATAAAATAACCGCAACGGTGGGTTGCACCAGTTCTATAAAAACCTCTATTGCATTTTCAGTTCTGTATGTTTTTGCTTCTGATTGATGTGTGGTGAAAACCTTTTCTAAATCTTTTTTCACCAAAACATTCAATGTGCCATTGGTGAATTGGCTTACTAGATGTCCGTCACTATTTACAATCATTTTCTCGGCCACACCCTCGCCACTAAAAATAGTGGCCACCCCAAGGGGCTTGGTTGTGTTAATAAATTTAGAGAAAAGCGAAATTGGGTTATGGGCTGAATCCCTTTCGATGGGTTCAATGAGCACATCGATCACACCATTACAACCCAATCCAATGCCTAAATTTTGATTGCTTTCTTCTGTGGTGTCATAGGTGACAGTCACGGCCACTTTTTCAGTCATTACTTTCCGCGCTTTTCTCAACGCATCACCTTCCAGACATCCACCACTGATAGACCCCACCCATTTTCCGTCTTCCGTGATGAGCATTCTTGCCCCGGGACTTCGGTACGAAGAGCCCCTGACCCTGACCACTGTAGCCAGGGCAGCTTTTTTGGTTGTCAGATTCAGTTTTTGATATTCTTCTACTATGGTTTTGAAATCTTTCACTCTGCTAAGTTAATCGTTTAGCCTCAAATTGAGCTGCTGAATCAAGGGCTTATTCTCAGGTGTGAGTGTAAAAAACACATTTATTTTCTTTTTTTCGCACTCCACCACAAAATATCCGCGCAATTGATTTTGAGGCACAAGGTCTCCAATCGATACAATGGCCCCTGACTGTTGAAATATTTCTTCCGTTTCTCTTTGCCTTTGATCAAGTGGCATGTCCATGTAAAAATTTTCGGCAAACAAATCGGAAGACTCACTCCACACCGGAAATAACTTTATCAGTTGTGCTTTTCTTTGTTCCAGTATTTTAGAAACAGGAAGAATCCGGGGCTTGAGGTTAGCAATTGCAAGCAAGGTGTCCATTACTTTGTCGTTGGCATTTGATGGAGCTCCGTATCTCCTGTTACTGAACGACACAACGCCAATACCGTAGTCCGGGAATATGCGCCATTCAGATCCGTAACCTGGTAGTCCACCACTATGTGAAATGCGGACGATACCTCTTGCATCCTTGCGCCAACCCAGCCCGTAGGAATAACCAAAGTCAAATGGACCAAATCGATTGGTGGCAGGAGAGTAGTCGCTGATGCGCCACACCTGGTGCATTTCGCGGAGTGTGCTTCTTTTTACCGGACCATCATCGGGGTCGTTTCTGGGTGGCCATGCCGAGAGGTGAAAGGCAACATATTTGCTGAAATCTTCAATGGAGCAAAACAATCCACCCATGGCACCATAAGCCCCATCGCGTAAAATCGGCTCCAGCTCCCATTGGTCATTCACCCAGTGATAGCCGAGGGCAAGTTGATCTTCTGGAATTTCTGTGTATTCCCACTTGCTGTCATTCATTCCCAAAGGGACTAGAATATTTTCTGTGATGTATTGCTGATACGGTTGACCGGAAACTTGTGTGATGATGTTTCCCAACAATGCAAAACCTAAGTTGCTGTATTCGTAAGACAAGCCAGGTGCATTCGAAAAAGAAATGCCCTTATTGATGAAACCCAGTAATTCCTGATCTGTTGCATCAAGTTGCCTGTCCCCCCATGGATTGTCTTCAGGCAATCCGGCAGACATGGTTAGCAAATGTTGAATGGTAACAGGAGGTGCGTCTGACGTGAGGTAATTAATAGTTCGAAGTTCTTTCACATATTGATGAGCCGGATCCTGTAAACTGAGTTTTCCCTCATCTCGCAATTTTAAAATGGCCATGGCGGTAAAACTCTTGGACATGGATGCAATTCTGTACAGTGTTTTTGTGGTGGGGGCAGATTTGGTTTCTCTATTCGCTTCTCCGAATACCCCTGAATGTACCAGTTCTCCGTAAGCAATGATTCCAAATGCAAGAGATGGATAATGATTTTGTTCAGCGTATTCTTTGAAAATTTGATCAGCAATTGGAAATGCTTCTCGCATTTTTTCCAATCGATTTTCGTCAGCAAATTGAGGAGGCAGATAATCGTTTGAGCCTTGAATTTCGACAACAGGCAGAGATTGTTCAGGCGCAGGCCTACAACTCAGCATGCCACACAGAATTGCTGCAATGGCTAAGATTTGTGGTTTCATCCTACAATTTAGGTCTTCTCTCAGATTTACCGGCAGCTTACGGATTCGTTTTTCCAGTAGCGGCAAAAATCTTGTTTTGATTTATTTCTGCTGTAAAAGTTGGTCATCGTATCACCTGGTTAATTGGTCATACATTTTCCTCACCTGACTATCTCCAAAACCGTAAATACCTTCTCTTTCGGAAAAAATTGAAAAGACCTTTTCAAAGTACTTTCCTTCCTGTTGGACGATTTCCATAAGTACCTTTTCAGGTCTTCCGGGCTGATTGTTTTTTGAGATCCTTTCGATTTGTGCAGCGCACACTTCCTTCAAAACCGGGAAGCAAGTGGAATTGGATTGTGACAATTGTCTAAGGGCAGGCCAGTCTGAAGTGGAGTATGCCCTCCATAAATTCTTTCCAAGTGTTAAATCGTCCTTAGAAAGAGGTATTCTATTTGATAAACAATTCAATAGTTCATTTGAAGACAATGGACCGAAACCGTGCCACAATCTTTCTAAATTTTCAAGCACCGGATACACCCGGAATAGGTCTAACTTCTTTTGGGGTATTTGGGTTAGGGTGAACCAAAAGTTAACCTGGCAAAAGAGATCATGTTCAAACCACAAATTGACCTCATCGCCATCATTCAAGTCCTTCAACTTTTCAAACTCAAAAACCACATCATTCTCATAGTCAATGTCACTGTCTGGATAAGTACTGCTTAGGTAGACATTTCTTTTCTCCCAGAATTCAGAAAGTGTATTGGTTTTTACAGGGCCTTCGATCAGACACTCTCGAATGATGATGACTGATCCCTCGAGTTTGTCTTGTGGTAAACTTTGCAGCAATGCATCGCCAGTCAATACATGGTAGGTCATCTCACCTTACGGCTTTTATTTCTTTTGGAAGAACCATTTCCCCTTTATTATCCCAGGAATTTCTGATGTAATTCAAGACATCACTTACTTCCTGGTCATTGAGTGGAAAACCCGTCATGAACCCATTGTATTTGACCCCATTGACCGTCATTGCACCAATGGCGCCTTCCAAAACCTGTTTAATGGCTCGGGTTTTGTCAGCCATCAAATAATCTGATTTGGCCAATGGGGGATAAACGCCTTCAATGCCTTCTCCATTTTGCATGTGGCAAGTCATGCAGTTGGCGGTGTATATTTCCTTGCCTCGCTCCATACTCTCTTTCAGATCTGAATTTTGATCAAACGAAAAGATGGTAGTGGCCAAGGTGGCTATGAATAAAATACGAATTATTGATTTCATTGCGAAGAAATTATTGTGAAGATAAACAATTGGTCCAATCCATCTAAGGCTATCGTATGAATGGATTGAAAATGAAGATGCCGGAACAAGTCCGGCATCAATCATCGCTAACCAACCCACTTCACAAATCATTCGTTTAGCGCCCAATCATATTCGTAGTAGGCAACTTTATAGTTTGCAGGAATCTTGGTTGCTCTAAATCCATTGATCCAGCCCAAGACTGAATTAGAGTCAGTAGTGAAATCATTTTTATACCATTCAAATATTTTTGATACTTCCACCATTTTTTGCTTGTCGTTAACTTTGAGCCATTCATTGTTATTAACAGATAATTTTGTTCTTTGTTTGAGTTGTTCTTCCACATTTTCCGGAGTGAATGCCGCACTCATTAAAGACGGGCAGCTTTTAGCCGCGCAAACAAGCACAAAATGAAATCTGGCATCTTTGTATGGTTGCAATAATTTTTCCTTTTCCAGCTTATTTAAGGTGAGTTGCTCTCCTGCTACCTGATGCGTTTTTTTATCAAAAAATCCACCTATATCCATCGGGGATTTTACAGGATAGCGCTGTACAATGGCGTGAATCACTATCAGGTTGTAGGCATTGATGTAAAAAGCTTTTTTGGCATTGTCATCGACATTGTTTAACGAAATTGTTCCAATAGATTCATAGAGCTCATTTATTTCCGATGGGTTGGCCTTTATCTTATCATACGCAACCGATCCGTTACTTACGTACTATTTGAAAAAAAGGTCCTCAGACCATGCGAAACC
>CAYNCP010000012.1:0-68392 GCA_964395905.1 uncultured Ohtaekwangia sp. | reverse complement strand
TCATTCTCGACTCTGATCTGCTTGATATCACCCTGAATCGGCTTTGCCAGCAACTCATTGAAAACCATAATCGTTTTGTAGATACCGTAGTCCTGGGGCTTCAACCCAGGGGGATTTACCTGGCTGAGATTATCCACCAAAAGTTAGAAACACTGATCAAGGCAGAAATACCATTCGGCCTGCTGGACACCACCTTCCACCGGGACGACTTTCGCAGACGCGAGACCCCCGCCAAAGCCAGTGAGACCCGGGTATCGTTTGTTATTGAAGGTAAAAAGGTAGTGTTAATAGACGATGTGTTGTTTACGGGAAGAACCGTAAGGGCGGCCATGGATGCCATGATTGCATTTGGCAGACCTGCTAAAGTGGAGTTGCTGGTGCTGGTAGACAGAAAACACAATAGGGACTTGCCCATAGCAGCTGACTACGTAGGTCAGTATGTAAATACCATTGCTTCTCAACGGGTGTTGGTGGAAATGGAAGCCCAGGGGCATAAACAAAATCGAATTTGGTTAATCAACAATGATTAAGCACTATGTCTAAACTTAGTCAGCCACATCTGCTCGGAATCAAAAATATCACAACCAAAGACATTGAGCTCATTTTCGAAACCGCTGCCAATTTCAAAGAAATAATAAACCGACCCATTAAAAAAGTACCCTCTCTCAGGGATGTGACCATTGCCAACATCTTTTTCGAGAACTCTACCCGAACAAGGCTTTCCTTTGAACTGGCTGAAAAAAGGCTTTCCGCAGATATGATCAATTTCACTGCGGCCAACAGTTCGGTAAAAAAAGGAGAAACATTATTAGACACAGTAAACAATGTACTGGCGATGAAAGTGGACATGGTGGTGATGCGACATGCCAGTGTAGGTGCTCCCCATTTCCTGGCCAAACATATCAAGGCACAAATTGTAAATGCGGGTGATGGCACGCACGAACATCCAACTCAAGCCTTGCTGGACTCCTTTTCAATTCATGAAAAACTCGGGGCCCTTGGCGGAAAGAAGGTAGCCATCATAGGTGACATCCTTCATTCAAGGGTTGCTTTGTCCAACATTTTTGCCCTTAAGAAAATGGGCGCTAAGGTAATGGTATGTGGTCCACCCACCTTGCTCCCCAGGTACATATCAAGTTTGGGCGTGAAAGTCGAATTTGATGTGCGTACCGCCTTGGAGTGGTGCGATGTGGCCAATGTTTTGCGTATACAATTGGAACGGCAACAGATTAAATATTTTCCTTCTTTAAGAGAGTATTCCATTTACTATGGCATCAACAAGAAATTGTTGGACAGTCTGAAAAAGAAAATCATTCTCATGCACCCCGGACCCATCAATCGCGGGGTGGAGTTGACAAGCGATGCCGCAGACTCTCACCATTCCATTATACTGGATCAGGTTGAAAATGGCGTAGCGGTGCGAATGGCTGTGCTATACCTACTTGCAGGGGCTGCCGGCTGATGGCAAGCATTTGAATCTAAAGATTGAGTCTCCATTAAATCAATTTTTGTACTTTTGTAATCCTCAAAACACGATCATGATTTACAACTCCATTATTGAAACCATTGGCAATACGCCAATGATTCGTCTAAATAATTTAAACCAGGGGATTAAAGGGACGATTCTGGTAAAGGTTGAATATTTTAACCCCGGCAACTCTACCAAAGACAGGATGGCTCTAAAGATGGTGGAGGACGCAGAGCAGGCGGGGATTTTAAAGCCTGGTGGCACCATCATAGAAGGCACAAGCGGAAATACCGGGATGGGGTTGGCGCTTGCCTCAATTGCCAAAGGTTACAAATGTATTTTTACGATGGCTGATAAACAGTCTCAGGAAAAAATCAATATCCTCAAAGCCGTTGGAGCAGAAGTAATTGTATGTCCAACAAATGTAGAGCCGGAAGACCCACGCTCCTACTACTCCATAGCACGTAAACTTAATAAGGAAATACCTAATTCATTTTACCCAAACCAGTATGACAATGCCTCCAATACGAAGGCGCATTATGAAACTACAGGTCCTGAAATCTGGACCCAGACGAGTGGGAAGATTACCCATTATGTAGCTACGGTGGGAACCGGAGGATCAATGTGTGGAACGTCAAAATACCTGAAAGGACAAAATGAAGGTATCATCAGTGTAGGCATTGACACGTATGGCTCTGTTTTCAAAAAGTATAAGGAAACTGGTGAATTTGACCGCAATGAAATTTACCCCTACCTCACCGAAGGTTTTGGCGAAGATATCCTGCCTAAAAACGTGAACTTTGATGTGATCGACAGCTTCATTAAAGTCACCGACAAGGATGGCGCCATCATGGCCAGACGATTGTCTAAGGAAGAGGGGCTGTTTGTGGGATGGAGCAGTGGATCTGCCGTACACGGTGCGTTGGAATATGCCAAAGATCATCTGAAGGAGGATGACCTGATGGTGATCTTGCTGCCTGATCATGGTACTCGCTATCTGAATAAGGTTTACAATGATAATTGGATGAAAGATCATGGTTTTCTTGAGGACAGATCCTACGCCACGGCTAAGAAAATAATTCAACAAAGAAATGGGCAAAACAGCCTTTTTACCGTTTCAAAAGGCTCGGCTATCGGTGAGGCCATTTCTATCATGAGTAAAGAAGGCATTGATCAGGTACCCGTAGTTGAGGGTAATGAATTTGTGGGAAGCATTAACGCCTCAAGTCTTTTGGAGCGTGTGATTCAAGATCCAGGCATCACCAACAAGCCAGTGGGCCAGGTGATGGATATGCCGATGACGTTTGTGGCCATGGACAGCACGTTGGATGTGCTTTCTTCGCTCCTCAATAAATCAAACAAGGCCCTGTTGGTAAGGGACGACAGCGACCAAGTTCACATTATCACTCAACATGACATATTGAAGGCAATGACTTAGCACTGTCGGGATACAGATAAAGTTTAGTGCTTCTTTATTTCTACCTCAATCCGGTCGTTGTAACCGGCCAATGTACTTCCTTGCGGATAGATCATTACTTTTCCACCCTCGGCTTTAGTTTTGATCCTTTTGGCGTCAATTCCATTGGCAACCAGGTATTCCTTAACCATATCTGCACGCAACTGGGTTAGCTCTTTGGCGCTTACTGTTTTTCTTTCATTCAACGTGCTTGTTTCGAAAAACTCATTAGAGTTTCCTTTAGCAATGATATTCCTGGATTGCTTTCCATTGCAATGTCCATGAACTTTTATCTTATACTTTTCATTATCCTTCATCAAATCAACTAAACCATCCAGCTCAATTCTTGATTCAGGTTGGAAAATGGCCGAGTTCCCAAAAAATCTTACCTTATTGAATTCGATATAGTCTCCTCGTTTGGATCTCACTAATTCTATAGGGATAATCACTTCACCATTTGGACCAATACCAGATGAATAGACCGAAGGATCATTGTAATCAATGGTTAATTCTACCGGTCTGAAGCCAGGAGCTTGCACTGAGGCAATGAATGCATTTTCGCTATTTCGAGGCGAGGTCAGGTATACAACTTCATTGCCATTAAAAGCCTGATACTGGCTGGCACTTGCAGACTCCAACACGTGAATCTCGCCCAACACTTCCTCCTCAGCACTTACTAATTTGAAAAGGAAAGGCTTGCCCTTAGGTTTCACAACCACTGGCTCTTCCACGACTGGATCAGGTTTATTTTCAGGTACCTCTTCGATAATTGGTTCCTCCTCTATAGTAGGTTCTTCTACCGGTTCTTCAACCGGTTCTTCAATTACTGGCTCAGGTTCTGGCTCAGGCTCAACTCCCAGCTTACCAGAAAAAACCCAGGCGTCTTTATAGGATGTCTCCACCCTGATTTTAAGCATCATGGAGAAGGCTTTTTTCTTGTCAGGTGTGGCAAGTATGTACACGTAGTAAAGGCTGCGCGCCTCATTCATGGCATACTGCGCATTGAAATTCTTCTCGTTGGCCCAGTTTGTCCATTTTATTGCCCCATCGTGTTTTCGAAAAGCACCAATGACAACATAATGTTCAATCTGCTCTTGCGCAGTTACAAGATTTGCTGTCAAAATGAAACAGCTTAAGAAGAATAGAATAACAAATTTCTTCACGGTCGTAGTTTTGATTCCTCCGAAATTAAACAATAGGATTATAAAACACTAGGGAGGGATTTAGATAAGATAGAAAGTCTTCATCAATTCTCAATTATTTCAATTTCTACCCTTACATTGGATTGAGCCAGGCTATGGTTCTTATCGTATAATGGCCGTTTGCCTCCCCATGCTTTGATCACCATCCGCTCAGGGTTTATTCCTTGATCAACCATGTATTCTTTGATCACTTCGGCACGTTCTTCGGATAATTTCTTGGCTGACCCTCTACCATCCTTGGTATCAGACAATGAGAAATAGTTCTTTGATTCTCCCATGGTAATGATTTTACCGGCTGCGTTTCCATTGGTATGGCCATGAATAAGAATCTTATACAATTCATTTTCGTTCATCATAGAAAGCAGATTATTAATCTCGTAGCGCGACTCAGGCCTCATGATGGCTGCGTCTTTGAAAAAATAAACATTGTACATAACTGCAATATCACCCTTTTGCAGACGGACTAATCCAAAAGGTACAACAGCCTCCTCACTTTCTCCTCGAGTTACTCCTTCCGTCAAAAAAGGATTATCATAATTCAACTTAAACAATAGTTTGCGGTAGCCCAGCACTTCGCAGGCAAGAATAATATTACCGGACGCATCCACTTTCTTCACCTCCAGCAGTTCATTCCCCGGATAGGAAACCAATTTTCTTCCAGCATCATTCACTAAATCCACCTCTCCTGTGACTTTTTTATTGTTTTGGGTATTGTAAAGTATAAATCTGAATTTCCTATTGCCATCTGCATCAAATCCTGTTGCCTCACGAACAGCCACCGCCAAATTACTGGCTGTATTTTTCAAATGTTTGCTGCTAAGTGCTACATCCGGGGGCTCTACACCCAACGACTCCAGGATTTTTTTCATTAAAGAGGTTGCCTCTGCTCTTTCCTGGTTGGCATTATCAAAAAAGCCATTGGCTACGTCAGCCATCATATTGCCCAGGGCTTCCTCGGGCGTTCCTGTCAAGTCCGCATAAGTTTTTCCTTTGGTGGGATGCTTCATGGCACTGGCCTCAGCCGCGAACTGATCAAACAAAGCCGGGTTCTTCTTTTTTAGGAATTTAACAACTGGCTTAAGCCCTTCATGAAAAGGTTGGTCTACCTGAGTTTCAGAAGCATTAATTGCCAGTATATTATTTTTGGAGTCAAAGAAACCGGCTATAGGTTTATCCTCATCAATATCGTAACCAAGCGCGCGCAGTGCTTCCCTACCCTCTTGGTCATCTTTGAATACAATTACTTTGGTAGAAGCATCTAACTTGGAAACGGACTCCTTGACCTCTTTTATCACTTCATAGTGATCTTTTTGCTCCTGATTTTGAGCTCCGCTAATCATTTTGTTCAGGTCGAGCCCTTCTGGTTCTGCAGCCATAGAGTAAGCTTTGATCTCGGCTGCAAACACTTCATCGTCCTTCCCATTCACCAGTTGATTGTCTTTTTCTTCAGCCAAAGCCGCATCTTTGGAAGCCACTAAGGGCTTAACTGACTTGGCGGTTGGCTCAGCAATGGTAACCATAGTCTCTCCCAGTGAGCCGTAATACACCCAGGTGTCCCAGTATTTGGAATCTTTGCGAAGACTCCGTGCCTGCGCAAATGCCTCAACACGATCATCTGTTTTGCGCACATACACATAATACAATTGGCGCTTTGGGTTCATCTCAAATCTTACATCCGGGTGATTTTTTCTCGCTTCATCCGTGAAATGGACCGCATTATCGCGACTTCCAAATGCACCAATTACCACATGATTAGTACTGGTTGATTCCTGAGAAGGCTGCCCTAAGGTGACTAAAACACAAAAAAATAGGGGCAAAGCCAGGTTTTGTTTCCGTACCATAGACTTACCTGTAAAGTTTAAAAAATCTAAAATAAGAACTATTAATCAAATAATTTAATCAAATTAACACAAAACATTACATTTCAATGAGTTATGGGTTTGATAATACTTTAAATGAAAAGGTCAGCATTTCGCCCTGGTCATCCACGAGGGTCATGGAATGAGTGCCAAAAGGGGCAGTCAGGCTAAATTGATGCGTTTTTTTGGTGGAACCGAGATACTCACCATCCATGTGCCAGTAAACCGTTGAAGATGACGATCGATGGGCCAATTGAAAAAGGGCGCTGCCTTCGGACCCATCCAGGTCTCTGGGGATGTATATGGCAGCACCCGGTTTAGGATACAGCAAGTCCATGGCCACAGGTGCATAGTTGCCCATGCAATCGTCCCTGGGAGGGGGCAATGGTTTGTAGCTCAAATTCTTCGATTTGAAGTAAAACTCTTGCGTTGGAGGCAACACAAACCATTTTAAGGTGCTTACTTCTGTGTCCGTTTCGCAATTCAAATTGACCTGAAATTTCCCATCCATAGTTACATGGATTTTTTTGTGGTAGGTACATGCTGTCGTTTGAAGGCCCGATGTGGTTACCCAAATACTGTTACCCGCCTCGCAGTCCGGAGCAAGTCGCTGACCACTCTTTGCGCAAACCTGGATTTGCATCATTTCAGAAGATGGACGTTCGAACCAAACTTTTCCAGGCAAAAGATCAAACAAGTCAAAAAGAATTGGGGCTGCCATTTCGGTGCCGGTTAATCCTGGCCTGCCCTCACCATCTGCATTGCCCACCCATACACCAACAGTATATTCAGGATTAGTTCCAATGGCCCACCCGTCTCTAAATCCAAAACTTGTTCCCGTTTTCCAGGCGATGGGCTTGGTGGAATTAAAATACTTCCATCCTGTTTCCTCACCAGGCCTATAGAGCTCTTTTAGCGTTTCAAATGTCAGCCAAATAGCGGACGCATTCAAAAAGCTGGTCTCACTAAATTCATCCAACTGAGTAACCTCATGATCATTGGACAAATACATTGGTGAATGAAAATCACTTTGGCGGTAGCGCTTAGGGCCTACCACCTTAAAATAGTTATTCAATGTTCTCGCCATAGAAGCATATGCACCCGTAATGTCCCATAGCGTACCTTCTGCGCCTCCCAAAATCAATGACAAACCATAGTGATCGGGCTGCTGTGTAAGTGTAGTCAAACCCACATACTTCAGTAATTCGTAAAATTTTTCGTATTGAAAATCACGCAGTTCATGAACGGCTGGAATGTTTAAGCTTCTGATCAAAGCTTCACTGGCTGGCACCACCCCATCGTAGTCCCTTGAAAAGTTCTTGGGAGAAAACCCATTGATCACGGTTGGAATATCGGGTACCAAAGTTTGAGGTAAGAGTTTACCATCATCCATCAAGGCCGCAAAGAGAAAGGGTTTCAAAATGCTTCCGGTACTTCTGGGCGCATTGATAATATCGACCCTATCACCATGTGCTGCGCCTGCATCAACATTCCCTACATAAGCAAGTACCTCACCTGTATTTACTTTCATGATCAGCGCAGCCGCGTTAAATACCTGATTGCCCCGCAGGCGATAGCTGTGATTTTCTAGGATTTGTTCAGCCTGAATTTGAATTCTCTCATCAATGGTCGATTTGACTCTGGACTGCAGATGACCTTCACCCATAACACGAGTTAAAAGATGTTTTGCATGCTGAGGTAAAGGCAATGGCTTTTGTGGTAGGTCTTCTGCTATGGCGAGTTCCAGGGTGATCTCATCCAAAATGCCCAACTGATTCAAACGGATCAACAACCGATCACGTTTTTCCTTTAGTTGTGATCGGTTTTTTCCTGGATGCATTAAGGAGGGATTATTAGGCAATACGGCCAATAATGCTGATTCTGCCCAACTTAAATTATTGAGTTTCCTGCCAAAATAACGCCACGATGCCGCCTCTATGCCCACCACATTTCCTCCAAATGGTGCATGTGCTGCGTACAAAGCCAGTATCTCATCCTTGCTGTACGATAATTCGAGCCGGGTAGCCAGTAATATTTCAATGGCTTTTTCAACAAAAGTTCGTGAATGATTTTGCCTCGAAAGCCGAATGACCTGCATGGTAATCGTGCTTCCTCCGCTTACGATCCTGCCTGACCCCAGATTCTGACGAATAGCCCTCAGCATGGCCAGAGGATCCACTCCCAGGTGTGAATAAAAGCGCTTGTCTTCAAACAAGATAATGGCCTGCTTGAATTTTTCGGGAACAACGGATTGCTGGGGAAATCTCCACTGTCCGTCATCGGCAATGGTAGCTGTTAATAGATTGCCATTTTTGTCCTCGAGCAGTGTTGAATAGGGGTTGTCAAAAAGTTTGGCAGGCAAACAAAAAACAAATGCCACAGCGACTATCAAAAATAAGATACTCAGTTTCCTGAACTTCTTGAACACATGCAAAATCCGATTCATCACACTATGCATTCAATTCCTTGGGAATATCTTATTGGTTTGCATTTGCTTTAAGTACCTCCACCACTTTGCCTTTCTTTCGTGTGTATATGGCCCGGTCGTACATGGCTTCACAACTTATTGCCGGTAAATAAAAAGATCCGGCATAGCTTGCGGTAAGCAGTACTTTAAACGTCTTGCGTTGGTTGGGGCCCAGATCAAAGTAAGTATACACCCGATCATCTCTTATGTCCTGATAGGTTGGAAGATCATCTCTCAACCTGTCCTCAACTTCCTCCAGTCTCAGGTTGTTGATCTCCCATCCACTGGGAAATATTTGATTCAGTGCCAGATTTTTATATGTCCCCCTTAAACCGGGATTAGAGATCGTAACCGTGGTTACAAATTCCTGACTCTGTATCAGAAGCGCAGGGTCCACGGGATTGCCTTTCGTGTCAGCATAGGATACGGATAATGTAAGGTTGCTTTCTTCATCCTCCTCTGCTCCTCTTGCCGGCACACCACCCTGAATGAGGCTAACATACAATGAGCCCGATCCGTTGTTGACAAATTGAAAGGCTCCTGGCTTCGTTTGATCTACAGGGAGCTGAATTTGCGCAATGGGTAATTCCGTACTGGCAGAAATTTCTTTGCCATTAAATGTATAGGCAAATTTAATGCTTCCCTTTTGCTCCATGCTCGCAAACGAGCCTACGGCTTTCAGACACCAGGAAAGTGTTTGTGTGCTCATCCATGAATTGGAGTTACTAAGGGCTTGAGAAATTTCTTTCAGCAATTCAAATCCTTTTGTTTTTTCTCCCATCAGCAATAAGGTCTCCAGTATAATTGCTTTATCCCGCAAATCAGAACCATAAGTGTACGCCATCTCCTGATAGGGAGATACTTTGGTCGACACATTGGCGATAAGGCTTTTGGCGGCTTCAGGCTGACCAGCCTTGACGTACGCGGCAGCCAACATCCATTTGGTGGACACGGATATGCCAGACATCTCTCTTAATCTGTTCATGGCACTTAGCTCAGGATTTCCTGCAAGGGCAAGGGAGTACAAGCGATAGGCCTGAATCAATTCACCGCGGCTGTATTCGCTGTTTACCCGCCAGGATTGTGCCTTGTCCTTTTGATACTTTCTCCATCTTTTCAACATGTCATTGGGCACAAAGTATCCTTTGGCAGCGGCCTCTACTAAAAAATGGCCGGCATAGGTGGATCCCCAACTATCCGAATCATCGCCCCCGGGCCAGTAGGCAAAACCTCCATCATTGGTTACAAAGAGCCGAAGCCGATCAATACCCGCTTTAATATTGGTTTGCATTTTTGCTTTTTCAGCATCGGTAATCACCATCACCTGATCCAGGTAGAGTTGTGGAAAAACAGAGGAAGTGGTTTGTTCAATGCAACCATAAGGATAATTAAGCAGATATTTCATTCGCTGACCCAGGTTTACGGGTGGCAAGCTGGAAACCTCAAGCGTAGCCGTATTTGTACCAACCACGCCTAATGGAACAAGCTGTGCACTCCATGCTTTGCCAGCAGTCACAAAACTGTCCTGAACCTTGGTAACCGGTGGGTTAGGGTTTCGAATCTCTATGTCAATCACATCAGTTGCTGAAAAATTTCCTGACGAGGCTATTACCTCGACTTTTGCATATCCTGTTTCACTTTTTACTGCCAACTCAAAGTCAGTAGTAAAATCTACGCTGCCATTCATATTCACTGATTTAGTGCTGCCATTGGGTAGTGCCAGCGGCCCTGTCACCTTCACTTCAATTTTTACATCCCGAATGCCTTTCTCCATCGAGAATAAAGTAATCGGAAGCTTCAACTTCTCTTCCGGCCCAAGCACCCGCGGCAGTGTGGCTAATACCATCAGTGGTTTTCGTACAGGCGTGGCCTTGTCAGCTTTACCATATGCTCCTTCATACCCCGCCACCAACATGGTTTTTACTGATCCAATGTATTGCGGCATGATAAACCGGTGTTCATTGGATCGGCTGTCCAGTGTTATTGGTCCAAAGAATTTGACCACAGGTTTGAAACGATTGGCTTTGCTATCGTCTTCTTTGCCACCAAGTTCACCATCACCACCAATGGCCAAAAGGCGTTCTATTCTTCCCCCGAAAGCACCCATCACCTGATCATACAAGTCCCAAGTTTTCACACCAAGTGCTTCTCTGGCGTAAAATCGCTGCCAGGCATCGGGGGTCGAAAACTTGGTAAGGTCCAGTAAGCCTTCATCAACAATGGCCAACGTGTATGTCATTTTACGATTGGTTTTTTCCGAGACCTTTATCACCACCTCTTTGCCAGGCTCAAGCACGTCAGGCATGATAAGTTCTGGTTCAAGATGGGTTTGAGGGTCCTCTACCTGGATTGGAATAACTCCGTAGAGCCTAATGGGCAAATCATTAATGGTTTGGGAATGAGGCTGCAAAAGGGTAGTGTGAATGAACACATTGGGCGTCATCTCAGGCGTAATGTCGATGGCAAATTGATTATCACCTTTTTGTGTTTCAACCCAATAGGTCTGAATGACTTTGCTTCCACTTTCTATGCTTACCAGTGCTCTTCCCTGACCGCTGCCCGGAATGACAAGGTTTGCTTTTTCCCCGATATTATAGGCTGCTTTGTCGGCAGAAAAGGAAAGCATAGTAGCGCCCGCATTATCGCCTCTTGCTCTGCCTGCCCAACCTGGCCAATCAATATAGATGTATCTTCCTGTGCTGTGTCCTGAAACCGGATCGTAGGCTTTCACAAAAAATCTGCCCCACTCTGGATAGTCTACTTTAAAATCCCAGTTGCCTTTTCCATTTATCGTCTGGATTCTACCTGTCTTGATGGGTCGTGAATATCTCCCCGACATGTAATTGGTACCGGACTCCGAGTTGTCCCACCACCATCTCCATTCCACTTTGTAAAGCGACATTTCAATATTGTCGCGCGACACTGGATTACCTACAGCATCAATTGTAACTATCTCCGCTCGCTGCAATGTATCTGTCAGCAGCATGCCACGCCTGTCTCCCTTAGGGAGGCGCAGTCCGGTAAATGATTCGAAAGGATAATAGGGAATACTGAATCGGTCTATACTAAAGTTGCCACTCTCCTCAAACACCTTTCCCCTGAATACGGCATTGAGTTTTCCGGGAGCTGATTCGGATACACGAAGGGAAGTATTTACTGCTGCTTTACCCTCCTCATCGGTATATCCTTCAAACACGGTTTGGGTTTCACTCTCAAATTCAATTGTTGGATCATCAAAGATGAAATCAGGGTAACGGTCAAATTTCGTTTGGGCTTTGCTCAGGATCACTTCAAATTCGGCTTTCAGGTTTTTACCTGGCGCTCCATGAAGCCAGTTTACTTGCAGGTTTCCTGAAATATTCTTTTCAGCTGCCGTCAGCATGTCTACTCCGAAGTCAAGGTTGATTTTTAACCGATTAGGTTTTACCGTTTCAATTTTTAATGCTTTAGTAAATTCAGTGCCTCCCACTTTCACTCGGCCCAGCCAGTTCCCTGTTGGGTCATCGGAAGAAGTGGCGGTTGCAAAATTGTAAAATCCATTCTTACCGCTTGATCTCACCAACCTGCTGGTAACTTGGCCATGAGGATTCTGCAACTCAAATACCACTGGGTGATTGGGTGGAAGCAGTTTGAGTTTATCCTCCAATAAGAAAGTGAGGTAAAGGGAGTCGCCCGGACGCCAAACACCCCGTTCGCCATAGAGAAAACCCTTCAGTCCTTTTTCAACCCGCTCACCACCCACGTCAAAATTGCTCAAGGATAAAGACTCCCCGTCATTTAGCTTCAAGTACCCGCGTGCTGCGCCATTTTTGGCCAACAAAATGAACGGTACCTTTTTGGATGTGATCACTGCTTTGCCATCCGGCCCGGTAGTATTGGAGCCTATCAATTGTTGCTGGTAGTCATACAGTTCTACCTGAACACCGGAAGCAGGTTGTGTGGTCAAAAGGTCATTTACGAAAATAATTGTGTTTCCATCCCCACCCCTTTTGGCCATCAGACCAAGGTCACTGGCGATGACATTTCTTTTAACCGACCTGCTATTATTGTAGTAAGACGAATGACAAGGGTTGTCCCTCTCGCTCCAGTCGTAGTCGCTGTCGTAATAATATTCTTCGTAAGAATCCCAATAACTTCCTTCCTGTTCCTCCATTTGATCCCAACTCTCATCCTCAAAACTGTTCATCTCATTGGCCAAAGAAGTGTCCTCTACTCCTCCATCGCATACGTAAGCGAGGTAAGACTTTCTGAAATGAAGTCTAACCTGATATATCGCACCGGGCTCCGTAGCAATGAGGGTTCCCAAATCGAGTGTGAATCGGTTCCATTTTCCGAGATCAGTGATACTGGAATTTTCCAGGGAAACTCTTTTTTTCAACACCGTTCTACCCACTCTTCTCAACTCTGAGTTCCCATCCAGTCGGTTAACCTGGAGAAATTGAAGCACATTGGTTTCGTAAATTTTCAAAATGGTAACATCGACTGCTTTTAAGTTCACCGCTTCAAATGGCATGATCAATCCATCCGCGCTGGGAAGTATTGAGCCCTTGCCAGCAAATCGGATCGCAGGTTTTACCTGTTCAAATTGAATTGAAAAAGTATTGCGGTTGCTCATTTTGTAATCCAAAATATTCCTAATGCCTGCTTCCAGTGTCAGGGTTTTACTTCCTGTTTGCCTTGCGGGAGGATATACCCGAATCTCGTTGTCCTTTATTTCATATTGTAAGTCAGAGAGCCCTTCAATGCGAACCAGTCCGTCCAGGTTTTGCCTTTCCTTTAAAGGATCGGAAAACTGAATGACAACCGATTGTGACGCACCTTGATCTACTTTTACATTCGTTACGGAGAAATCCCCCAGTGCGGGGACTTTAATTTCTTCATCAGCGATCTGATCGATGCCGATAGGCTTTCCATCCATCGACAGCCTGACAACCGAAGCTGTTTCTTTACGAGCAACATCTTCCACCGTAAAAGCATGCTGTCTTCCGTCAGATGCATGAGCCCACGTTACTGTTAATATCTTTCCTTCTTGCTGAGCGGTCAGCACTTTTTCGACTGCCTCTTTCCCAGCAAAATCCGCAGTGCTGATTACGCCCTCTATCTTTTGCCTGGTGAGTTCGGTTTTAACATAAGGCAGCACATTCTCAATGGCTATTCCAAAGTTTTGTGGAATCACCCGAAATGAATAGTGAAAAGTTTCAAGTGCCTTCGGTACGGTAATAAGTTTGGATAAATAAAAATCCAATTCGTAGGTCTGTCCAGACAATAATCTATTTGATGGCCTAAACTCAACTGTTCTGGTATCTAGCCATACGGTTTCTCCATCAGATGAAGGTGAAAGGGAGAAAAGTTTAGCTGAAGTCTTACCCACTTCTGCAGGACCAATCACATCTTGAGCCAGGATTATTCGAATCGTGGACCCTGAACTTATAACCCCTGCTGTATAAGAGGAAATAAATTCACCAAATGCAGGATTAATCATTATTGGTTCACTGCGCTGTGATTTTGAAGTGGTGAAATAAAAGACAAGGACGGTTATGAGTGCCAGTACTATAAATCCATAACCGATTTTTTTATAGGTTTTAGCCATAATGATAGGTATTTGAGGACTTTGAATATCGAGAATTATTAAAAATAAAAATCGAAAACAGTCGTCTTTTTCTGACTTTCTTCTACTCTGCCTTATCGTTTATTAAGGCTACAATTCTTTGGGTAAGCGCCCTATCCGGCATAACTTTGCAGATCATAAACACTGCATTGCAACTCATCATCAAAATCAAACATGGAATTTCTAGATAGCGTTTATTACAATAATACAATTGAATCCTACCTGATCGCGAGTGGCATCATTTTTATCGGAATAATCATTCTCAGGATCTTTAGGAAAGCGATTCTGCGCAGACTTAAAATTTGGGCTGCCACCACCGAGACCACCCTGGATGACTACCTGGTAAATGGATTTGAAAAATTTGGCATGCCCTTGTTAAATATAGGGATAATCTATTTTGGCATTAACTACCTGAAGTTATCTGAAAGAATACAACAAATCGTGCATAATGCCCTTGTTGTTGTTGTTACTTTCTATGTCATTCGGCTGATTACGAGTTCAATCCAAATCATGCTGGAGTCCTATGTTAAGCATAGGGAAGGCGGTGAGGAAAAGCTGAAGCAGATAAAGGGCCTAATGATTGTCATTAAGATTGTTGTTTGGGCCACGGGTGGGGTATTTTTGTTTGACAACCTGGGGTATAATGTAACGGCTGTCATTACCGGTCTCGGCATTGGAGGTATTGCCATTGCGCTGGCAGCACAAAACATATTGGGTGATCTTTTTAACTACTTCGTTATCTTCTTTGACCGTCCATTTGAAATCGGTGATTTCATCGACCTGGGAGGTAAATCTGGTAATGTGGAATACGTAGGTATTAAAACCACCAGAATTAAGAGTATTTCCGGAGAGCAGATTATCGTATCCAACACTGACCTTACCAATTCACGTCTCCATAATTTCAAGCGCATGGAAAAACGTAGAATTCTATTCAATCTGGGCGTTACCTATCAAACACCTCCTGATAAGCTAAGGCAACTGCCCGGCATTATAAAATCGGTTATTGAATCTGAAGAATTTGCAGAATTTGATCGCGCACATTTTGCCACCTATGGTGATTTTAGCTTGAATTTTGAAATCGTTTACTTTGTTACAAATCCTGATTTTAAAGTTTTCAGAGATGTGCAGCAATCCATCAATTTTAAATTGTATGACGAATTTGCAAAGTTGGGTGTAGAATTTGCATACCCAACGCAAACCATATTTCTGGAAAAAACATAAACGTGAAAAAGGCCATTAAGGCCCTTTATGTTGATTGCAGTATACCTACACTTTTTGTGCAGCTTTATTCATTACCGTTTGCTGCACTTGAATGGATTCCTTGTGCACCAATTTTAGCAGGCTGTTAACAAAATCTTGTGACAACCCCATGGCATTGCCCTGAGCAATTCGGGTCTCGATGATCTCCTCCCATCGGTTGACTTGCAAGATGGTGACCTTGTTATCTCTTTTGTAATTTCCAATTTGTTCTGAAATTTTCATTCTGGCCGCCATCGTATGCATAATCTGGTCATCCAACTGGTCAATCTGCTCTCTTAATATCGTCAGGGTGTTTTTAAATTCCTTGTTGGCTGTGGATGGCGTTCTTACCACCAGGCCGTCCAAAATCCTTGCCAAGGCAGAAGGGGTCACCTGTTGTTTGGCATCGCTCAATGCTACCGAAGGCTCAATATGGCTTTCAATCATTAAGCCGGCCATATCCAGATCCAATGCCTTTTGTGAAATAAACGGAATCAGCTCACGCTGACCGGCTATATGACTTGGATCGCAAATGATATCCAACTCAGGGAAGCGCGTTTTTAACTCGATCGCTATATCCCACATGGGTGCATTGCGAAATGGGCCTTTTTCAAACGAAGAAAACCCCCTGTGAATGGCCGCCAACTTTTTAATGCCCGCTCGATTTAATCGTTCTAAGGCACCAATCCACAATTCCAAATCAGGATTGACTGGGTTTTTTACCAATACAGGCACATCAACGCCTAGCAGTGCATCTGCCACTTCCTGAACTGAAAAAGGATTTACGGTAGTGCGGGCGCCCACCCAAAGTATATCCACTCCTGCTTTTAGACATTGTTCCACATGGGAAGCATTTGCTACTTCTGTGGCCACAGGCAGACCCGTTTCCGCTTTGGCCTGCATCAACCATTTCAAGCCTTCGCTACCAGCTCCTTCATATTGTCCGGGTCTTGTACGCGGTTTCCATATACCTGCGCGTAACACATTGACCTTGCCCGTGCCGGCCAACAACTTGGCCGTGCTCACCATTTGATGTTCACTTTCGGCACTGCAGGGACCACTAATGATCAACGGTCTTTCTGTGCTGACCCAGCTTTTCATTTCCTCCAATTGTAATTCCTTTTTCATATCCAGTTCTTTTACTTTTCAATTATCGATTCTACTTCCTTTGTTTTTTGATCCTTTAACTCAATTCCACTTAATACCCTTCTGATTTCATTCGCTTCCGTCATGATCCGATGGATTTCACCGGAATCTTTTTTCATCAGGTGATAGTGAAATCGCTGCAGGTGCATGATGTACTCCAAAAGCGCCTGACTTAAATACTCTACATTCTGCTCAAAAATGGGCGCCCACATATCCGGTGAACTTTTAGCCAACCGTACCGTGGAAGCAAATCCGCTGCCAGCCAGTGCAAAAATGTTCTTCTCATCTCTTTCAATATCCATTACCGTCTGCCCGAGCAGGAAAGAGCTCACGTGAGACAAATGCGAAACATAGGCCACATGTTTGTCGTGCTCAACGGGCTCCATATAGATAGGATTTACTTCTAGTGCTGCAAATACCTTGTCAGCCGTTGATAATGATTTCTCTGAAGAAAGTTCACGCTCGCATACGATCATGGTCTTGTTACGAAACAGACCAGAAAATGCTGAGCCAGGTCCTGAGTTTTCAGTACCGGCAATGGGATGAGCGGCCACAAACTGACTTCTGTTTTGATGACCGTTTACCGATTTACAAATAGATGCTTTCGTAGAACCCGTATCTATCACCGTAGTCTCAACAGAAATCAAGTTCAAAATTTCAGGAATTAATTTTGTGATGGCAGTAACCGGTATAGCCACAATTACCAGGTCGGCATGTACCATTGCATCCTCCAGCGATTTGGTTTCATCAACGATCCCCAACTTCAATGCTTCTTTACTATGATTCGGATTTTCATCCACACCAATTAAAGAAGTCGCGATACCCCGCTTTCTTAAATCAATTGCAATGGATCCCCCTATCAGTCCGAGCCCGATTATCACCGTATTCATTATTTCAAATCTTTAATAAGTGTTGATCCTTTCTTTGCAGCACCCATCCAATTTGACAGTCTGCTTTTTGCCTCCGCCAGTTTCTCCTCATTGGCACATAATGATATTCTGATGTATCCCTCCCCTGCTTTTCCGAATATAAATCCGGGTGTAATGAATACTTTAGACTCATAAAGGATGGCATCAATCCATTTTTCCACTGAGTCAACTTCTTCAGGAACCCTGGCCCACACGAACAAGCCCACTTGCGATTTTGAATATGTGCAGCCCAACAGCTCGAGTATTTCACAGGCAAGGATTTTCCTTTTTGTATACAGATTATTCAACTCCTCAAACCAACTATCCGGTTCACTTAGTGCTTGCACTGCAGCTTTTTGAATCCCCAGAAACATCCCGGAATCCATATTGCTCTTCACCTTGAGTACGGCATCAATGAAAGCCGGATTACCAGCCAACCAGCCCACACGCCAGCCAGGCATATTGTGCGACTTGCTTAAAGAGTTTAATTCAAGGCAAACAGATTCGGATCCACTGATGGAGAGTATGCTTTGCGGGTCATCATTTAATATCAAACTGTAAGGGTTGTCGTTGACTAGTAGGAAATTATTGCGCCTTGCCAATTGGATCAACCGCTCTAGATTTTCTTTGGATATCACACTGCCGGTGGGCATGTGGGGTGTATTCACCCACATCAACTTCACATGAGAAAGATCTCTGCTTTCCAGTTCTTCAAAATCGATTTGCCAATTATTCGATTCCTCTAAACTGTAGGTAGTTACATGCGCACCAACCAATTGTGAAACAGATGCATAGGTAGGATAGCCCGGGTCAGGAATTAATACCTCATCTCCTTCGTTCACAAATGCCATGGAGATGTGCATGATGCCCTCTTTCGATCCCATCAATGGCAAAATCATGCATTCGGAGTCCAGAACTACCTTGTACTTCCTTAAGTAGAATTGTGCAATACCTTCCCTTAGCGCTGCAATTCCTTTATAGCTTTGATATCCATGACTGCCGGCATCAACAGAGGTCGCATTCAATGCGCTGATCGTGCTATCCGATGGTGGCAAGTCAGGACTTCCAATTCCCAGATTGATTACCGGGAATCCAGGACGATCCAGGCTTCTTACTTCCTGGAGCTTTTTTGAGAAGTAATATTCTTCAACGCTCTTTATTCTGTCTGCAAACTCAATCATTGATTCTAAAATTTAATAGCAGCTTTCTTATACTCTCCCATGATATTCAAATTCCTAACCTGGCGCAGCAGCAGATGCATGGCATCATCATACTTCTTCTTTCTTTTCCATTCAATATCGACATGTATTGTATATTCAGACGGCCTTCCAATGATAGGTACCGACTGGATCTTAGAAAGATTTATGCCTTCGTTTTTAAATGTCATCAATGCATCAGCAAGGCTTCCAACCTCATCGGCCACCTCAAACGACAAGGAAGCCTTATTACAGCCTTTCTGAACTCCATTCGCTTTGGATAGAATTAGAAAGCGGGTATAGTTCTTCTTATGGGTTTCAATTCGTTTATCAAGTATGGCTAACCCAAACTTCCTGGCAGCTTGCTCATTGGCAATGGCTGCTGTGTCCGGCAACTTTTCCTCGGCTATTCGCTTTGCCGACCAGGCCGTGTCTTCACTTTCGCGAATCTCAATTTTTGAAAGCCGGTGAAGGTAATCGGAACATTGCCTGATGGCCATTGGATGAGACTCAATCACTTTGATCGAAGAAAGGGGGACCCCGGGCAGTGCCAACAAGTGCATATGTATGGGCAGATACACTTCACCCAAAATGGTGAAATGATATTGTTGTAATAAAAAGTAATTGGGAAGAATGCTTCCGGCTATTGAATTCTCAATGGCCATTACCGCATACTCAGCTTCATCCCTTTTCAGTGCTTCGCATAATTCATGAAACGAGAGGCATTCCACTACATTTACTCCCTTACCGAAATATTGTAAGGCTGCCACCTCATGAAAACTGGTGGTTATCCCCTGAATGGCGACCCGCATTTTTTTTTCTTTAATCATTTCATAAAGCCCTTAAAAACAGAAAGTCCCGGGCTTCCGGGACTTTCTAAGATTTTCTCTGTGTATATTTTTAACAAAGCGATCCTCGATCAAGTCCCGTTTGGGTTTGAAAGAAAAAGTAGTAAAAATAAAATCGCTTGCTTGTCATGCGTTCCAATTGATTTGCTAAGAAACAATAATTTTTAGAATTAACGGCACCAGCTATCAATTTTTTCCAAAATTTAATCGTTCCCTAACTGGCGTTTGGAAGGCCAGTAGGGAATAAATAGTTTATAAAACCTTAATTTTGTGGATCAAACATTACACGACATGAAGCTGAGACACGGTACCCTATTAGCCTTATTATTACTCGTTGCCGCGTGCGGAAAACCTACCAATCAAGTTAATGAAGAGGGGTCGGAAAGCCAGGAAGAAGGCAACCCGAACCAGGCCTTGTATGATAAAGTGATGGATCTTCACGATGAAGTGATGCCAAAAATGGAGGACATTTACAAAATTCAGTCTCAGATTAAAGAGAAAATTGCCGACTCACCCAATATGGTGAAGGAACGAAAAGAAGCGTTGGAGCAAATGGCGCTGCAATTGGATGCTGCCAATAAGGCCATGATGGATTGGATGCACCAATTTCAGCCTTTACCGGATTCTGCTGATCAGGAAGAGGCACGCGCATATCTGGAGGCCCAAATGGAAAAAATTAAGAAAGTAAAAGAGGAAATGCTTTTGGTGATTGAGCGCGGAAAAGAGGAAACGACTAAAAACTAAGTTGCTCTATTCAATTCGTTTGGTGGCTTTGTGGTGGGGGAGTTTGGCTTTCTTGCCATTTTTCTTTTCCCATTTCTTGTCGATCTCCAGGTTTTCTTTCACCACTTTCCAGTAGTCCTTGCCATACTCGACAAAGATTTCTGACTTTGCAGGAATGTCCTTAATGGCTTCAATAAAGCATTTATTTCCGTCCACTACATACTCTGAGTTTGTCTTCACTCCTTTGATGCGTCCCAGGCCTTTGGCGTCATTGGCGTATCTGCCCAATGCTTTTTTGTAATTCCATGCATCGATGCAGCGTTTGCTGCTGATATAAAATACATATCCATTTCGATCGTCAGCTAATTTCTTAACCTCCTTCCAGGTAAGTATTTCACCCTTGTATTCAACTATTCTCGTTCCTTTTTTAATTTTCTTCTTGGTGAACAATCCCTTGCCTGCCCCCGGAAGCGTGGACTTCCTTATGTACAACTGCTTTTCAAGTAATGCCATTAGTGGTTTTTGAGTAGTTTAAAAAATTTTGCGCGCAAGATGCAAAAAAATACCCCCATGTAAAAGGATACATGGAGGTATATCAAAAAGTGAAATGCGATGACCAGTTAAAGCAAACTTCAGTTCGACTTTCTCAAATACACATTACCATACTTGGATTCAAAGTTATATGGAGGGCCACTGCCTGGCTTAGCAGAAACGAAAGTATAGAAGTCTTTTTCTTGTAAACCATCGTTTTCGAACTTGATATCCAGGTTGGAATAGATCTGTCCATAATTCGTCTCAGCTGTGAGCTCACCTACTGATATTGCATTTAATGCAACATCAACTCCACCATACTTAGCTTCCACATTGAGTGGGGCCATGAAATTCCTCACCTCAACCATGCCATACACTGAAATTATGGATGTCGTCATATTTTGAGGAACCTTAATATCCAGAAATATTTCCATATCCACACCCCACGAAACCATATCAAAAGAACCCCCATTTTCACTTTTAAACTTTCTGTACTCCTGCTTCGACTTAAAAATAACTTTTCTGCTTCCGTCTACCACGGTTATCATCTGAGGCAGGTTGTCCATATCCTTTATTTGATTTTCAATCCGCACAACGTTTCCCACTGTGGAGGCAATCAATTCAAACGCATCATCATTTTCACCGCTGTTAATTGTAACGTCACCCTGTATCAAAATTTCATTTTTATCCCATGTACTTACCCTTATCAGTTCAGGGTAATCAAACTTCATGAAAATGGTTTGCCCTTTGTCCACCGGAATTGACTTGTTGATTTTCGTTTGAGCTGTTGTGCTGATGGTGAGAGATAACAAGCCAATTACTATGTAATTTTTCATATCGATCGCTTGATTAAGATATTATTTTACTTTTCTTAAGTAGACGTTATCATGAGTAGATGATAATACGATCTCAACTCCACCTCCATTTATTTTCGCGGTAAGTTTGTCGCTGTATTTGACCATATCGCCTGATTTGTCAAACTCCAATTTGAATGCGGGGTCAACGAATATTTCTCCCCATGAGGTAGTCATCTTCAAATTGGCAGAGGTGGCAACTGGCAAGGCTACATCCACATGGCCATGAGAAGAAGAAAGTGAAGTTGAATTCTTAAGTTGGGTTGTGAACTTTGCGTCAATATCTCCGTGTACCGTTTTTATTTTTAAAGTTCCAGTCAAATTTTCCAATATCACATCGCTATGAACCGTAGCCACATCTAATTCTCCATCGAAATTTCGAATTTCAAAATCACTTCCATGTGGAGATGTGTGAACATACTTAACGGCCATTCCTTGTGGCACTTTTATAAGGATATCCGGACCATCCATTTTTTTCAACTGCCTTACTTCGATCACTCCATTGTTGTCAATTACTGATAAACCAAGACCTGTGTTGTCTTCGAGGCCCATACCACTAATTGCGCGAAGGCCTTTTGCCCGATCATCTTCATCTTTGTCATAATCCCTGCTGGTAAAAATGATTTCATTCCCAGCGTATCCTTCAATCTTCACCTCATTTACATCTTTGATGTCAAGAGTTCCTGTACTTTTGGCCAATTTGTATTCCTGTGCAGACAGCGAAATACTGAAGAGACTTATCACTAATATTATTAATTGCTTTTTCATAACTGTTTTTTCAATTCAAAACTTACATCACTTTTACTTTTTGCGGAGGTATAACTTCCCGTAGTTGCTGGACAAGTCAATGTTCAGGGCACCCCCTCCATTCAGTTTACCCTGAACACGATCACTGTATTTCACCATACTGCCTTCCCGGTTAATCTCAATTTTAAGTTCCGGAGCTACAAATATTTCACCATACGATGTATCCAGCTTCAGATTGGCTTTGGTAGCAGCCGGAATGGTGATGTCCACGTAGCCATAGACAGAAACTATCGAAATCGGGTTCTTGATGCCAGCGCTAAAGTCAGCTTCCACATGCCCATAAATAGACTTCACGGTCATTGGCCCAGTCACATTTTCCATTTCCACACTATTGTATTGCGCAGCTATCTCAATCTCATTTTCCATGTTCTTCAATTTGACCACACCACCATATTGAGAATCATGCTCAAAGGCAACGATTACTCCTTTGGGGACCATGATCTTGATGTCTGGGGAGTTGGTTCGCTTCAACTGACTTACCACCACTGAATTGGAAGTCTCAGAAACATTAATACCCAAACCCGTATTGTCTTCAAGGCCAAGTCCGTTGATGGCTCGCAGCCCTTCTGCGCGATCGTCTTTCGATTTATTGTAATCTTTAATCATGAATATGATTTCATTTCCATTGTAGCCCTCAATGGACACCTTACCTAAATGAATTTCTAGCCTACCTGAATTTTTTGCTATTTTATATTCTTGTGCAAAAGTCCACAGCGGCATGAATATCACGCCATACCAAATAATTAATTTTTTCATTCTAAGTTTTTGTTTTTATCTACCGCTTGCTCCCTAAAAGGTTACTACGACAATTTCAATATTCCAGTGTGCGCTTCGTCCTTTACCGCTTTAATACTTCTATCATCTTCAATTATCTTCTCAAGGTCGTTAACCACATTCTTCTCTTTCATTTTAACCAGCAACTGGATCAGAGCGATTTGCACCATCGGATCATTTTGAGTGGTGAGTGATGAAATAATGATGTTTCGCACGTGAGGCTCACTGATAAAGTGACTCAAAGCTTCAAGGGCCGCAAGCCGAACGTTGGTATTCGGATCATTGGCCATGGCATCAGCAAGTACATTCACCACATCATCATCTGCTTTGGAAATGCTCATGGCTACATTTACACCTTGCATCCGTTGGCTTGCCGATTGCCCATTGGACAACATAGCCATCATCAATTGTTTGGTCTCAGCCATTTCTTTTCTCAGTGAAGCCAATTCCCTGCTCTGTTGATAATTATTATTGATCCAAAAACCACCTGCAATTCCCACGGCAACCAAAGCAATGGCTGCAGCTACTTTTAGAATCATGGGATGAAACATCACTACTTTTGCCCTTCCCAGGCGCTCTTGTTCGGATTTTAAAGCAACAGCAAACTTCACTTCATGACCTCCAATCACTTCCAGTGTCTTTGAGCTATCCATAAGGCCCATGACTTCCTTGAGTTCATTGTGCAGTTGTTGCGCTTCGTTATTTTCTGACAATAATTGCTCGACTACTGATTTATCAGCTGAGCTTAAATTGCCATCGATGTAATCCATCAAAAGAACTTCGAGTTTTTCTCTCTCCATATCTAAAGTTTTTCGAGTTGAAAATAATGATCACGGAGCCTGCCAATGGCCCTGTGAACTTTCACCTTAATATTTGCTACGCTGGTATCCATAATGGCAGCCACTTCTTCATACTTCATTTGCTGATACCGGGTCATCACCAACAATTCACGTTGCTCTTCACTAAGCAATGCCAATGATCGATTGAGCAACTCCTCTTTTTCGTTTTGCTCCATATCCTCTTGAGCCGAACTCGCCTTATCACCCAATTGTTGCACATCGAAAAATTGACCTTTCTTGTTTTTTTGCTTCTGATAGTGATCCGAAAATGCATTTCGGGCCATCTGATAGATCCAGGATTGGAACCGCATTCCCTCCTTGTACGATTTTCTGTACTTCAATAGCCTTAAAAAAACATTCTGCGCCAGATCCTCTCCTTGCTCCCTGTCCATTGTCATTCGCGCGAGAAAATTATAAATGCGCTGGTGATACCGCATATATAATATAGAGGCTTGCTGTAGATCACCGTTTTTTACAGCCTCCATGATCTGCTCGTCTGTCATCAAGTCCCTGGTTCGAGTCAATTGTCGGGTTAGTTACCGTGTTGAGTCAAAAAGGTTACAAATAGGAATATAGTAGAATTTTGCGCTTTTTTGATCGATTTCAATTAGGTAAACAGATACCACCCTCATTTAACAGGCATCTTTTGAAGAAAGAATTTACTCAATCCGGTTATTTCATGGCACTGCTGGCAACCGTAGTATGGTCAGGTAATTTTATTGTAGCCCGGGGCTTAAGTGAAATTTACACACCTATTTCCATAGCATTTTTCAGATGGCTCATTGCATCAGTGGTGATATTTCCGTTTGCCCTTCCATACCTAAGGAGAGATTTTAACCTATTGGTTGCGCAATGGCGGTTAATGCTAGTCCTGTCATTCCTGGGTGTTACGTTATTCAATACGCTCATTTACCTGGCCGCGCATTTCACCTCCGCTCTTAATTTATCATTGTTTGCCATCACCGCCCCGTTATATGTAGTTATTCTAAATCGAATCATTTTCAAGGAACAATTATCAGCCAGGCAGATATTTGGGTTTGTAGTGCTCATCATTGGGCTTTTGGTATTGCTATCCAAAGGCAATCCATCCGCACTGTTCCAACTCAAATTCAATACAGGTGATCTTTTGATGGCTGCGGCCGCAAGCATCTTTGGTACCTATTCAGCATTGGTCAAATTGAAGAGCCCTTCCATGGGAAATCTGTCGTTTGTTTCAGCCACATTTATTCTTGGTGTTCTCATGCTCCTTCCCATCTTTATTGGAGAACAAATTTTATTTACTCCTGAGGTTAGTTTTTACCCACAACATGCTTTTCAACTTTTTTATATAGGAATCGGGCCATCCATACTTTCATTTTATTTATGGAATAAATCCATTGTAAGGATTGGGTCTACCAAGGCTGCAAGCATTTACAATACGCTTCCCATTTTCAGTGCCGCCTTTGGCATACTCATTTTAAATGAACCCGTCCTTTTCGCGCAAGTAGTCAGCGCCATTGTAATTGTAATGGGCGTGTTATTGGTGATCCACTCAAAGGCTGAATGAATCTAATCATTATTCACACTTTTAGCGCATCTGAATCCGGTATGATTGAACCCCGAATCTCCGCTTGATTTCATTCGCCTGGAAACGCGGTAGCCGCTGCAATAGCTGTCATTGCACAGAAAGGAACCCCCGCGCAAGACATATTTTTGTGTGTAGGGTTCCAGCGGATCGTACGATGATGTGGGCCCCATGGGGTTGGTTGTGATTTCCTGATTGAGTTGTTGGTAGGCACTTGAGTGATACTTGTCACTGCACCATTCCCAAACATTACCGGCCATATCATACAACCCGTACCTATTAGGTGGGAAAGATTTGACTGGTGACGTGGTAAGAAATCCATCTAGCTGTAAATTTTCATACGGAAAAAATCCTTGCCAGAAGTTAGCCATATCAACAGCTTGCTCAATTGATTTACTTCCCCAGGGATACACAGCCTCATCTTCACCACCCATTGCTGCCCACTCCCATTCTGCCTCGGTGGGTAACCTTTTACCCGCCCATTCAGCGTAGGCATTCGCGTCCTCCCAGCATATATGCACTGCTGGGTGATCCATTCGATCATCTATGCTACTCCCAGGGCCTTCCGGCTGCTTCCAATTGGCGCTAATCGTCCAGTGCCACCAGGTAGAAGGATCATTGAAGTTGATGGTCTCGGAATTGTTAAACACCAGCGAGCCGGGACGCAAAAGAGAGTCAGGGGGTTTTGCTGCTCCGGCTGGCAACTGCTTTTTCAAGACTTCCCAGTCAACTGCTCGTTCTGCCATAGTGGTGTACCCAGTTGCCTCAACAAACTCACTAAATTGAAGATTGGTCACTTCCGTTTCGTCCAGGTAGAATTCATCAAGCTTGACTTTGTGCCTGGGAAACTCATCGGGACTGGCTTGCTGTCCTTTGGCCCCCATGTCAAAAGTACCGGATGGGATAAATACCATTCCTTTTGGTACGGCATGATCATAGGATTTCGTCTTGTCATAAGATAAGCAACCAACCATGAATAATTTGACCAGCAGAATCATGGTGATATTGAATATTATCCTCATTTAACAGGGTCGTCAGCCAAAATAGCCTGAAGCATTATTTTCGATCTATCATTTCCTGCAGGGTATTCTCTGCCAGAATCCGTAAGGTCTCATCCCTTACACCAATAAAGGCAGTACGGATACTGCATTCTTCTTCATCGCTGCATTCCTCGCAAGGTTCGTAATAATTTAGTGAAACACAGGGGAGCATGGCAATGGCTCCATCCATCAGCCTGATAATTTCAATCAGGTTAACATCCGCAGGCCGCTTTTGTAGGTAATAACCCCCTCCTTTGCCTTTTTTGCTCTGAAGTATCTTGGCCTTGCGCAATTCCAATAAGATCGCCTCTAAAAATTTCTTAGGAATTTTTTCTTTATCGGCAATCTCTTGAATGTGAACAGGCCCCTGCTGGTATTTCTTGGCCAGATGAACCAGGGCATGGATGGCATATTTGCATTTTTTGGAAAGCATAGTCTTTCAATATAAATCATTTATGGCAAATTCTAAGTTTGCTCCTGGGACGAATGGAAAAGATATACATTTTTGATTCAGTCATTTTTGGTCATCTATGCAATTCCTTTCAATCCCAAATCCTATTCGCTTCACTGCAGCAGGCAGGTGAGCCAATCGTAAAAGGTTGAAATAAGTTTATATTTGAATACTTGAAGCGCATTGAAGTGTTAATATCCAAGCCACTACAAAGTACCATTACATCATTCGCACTCTTTCTGATCCTTTCCTTTGCTATAGTGGGGATGAGTATTATCCAGGTGGTTTCAGACAAGCAAGCGGCATGGTACGTCTATCTGATTCTCATTGTGTTAGGTCCGCTTTCAATTTTTCTCACATTCAGAACCTTTGTTAATTACAAATTGCTGGAGTTTGGAAATAACCAAATATCCGTTAAGTACTCAGTAAGAAAGAAGGTAAAGACTTATCCGCTAAGGGAGGTTCAACATTGGAAGGAGTCGGTAGTAAAAACCGGAAAAAACTCTACATTCAAGGAAATCGAAATTCTGTTTAATGACCAATTCAAGGTGGCTTTGGGCTTAAGGGAGTACTCTGACTATCCTAAAGTGAAGGCCTATCTCGAGAAAAAACTAGGCCAGAAAAAACTTGAAGTTTAGCGGATTGTTAAAGTTTTAAATCCTGTTTACTTTTGCCCCCTTGCCTGACGAGGCAATTCCCTTATTTGACAAAATGCCCAGGTGGTGAAATTGGTAGACACGCTACTTTGAGGGGGTAGTGCCGTAAGGTGTGCTGGTTCGAATCCAGTCCTGGGCACCATGGATTTTGTTTATGCGATCAAGAGCCAAATCCACAACTATTTATATGTTGGACTGACAAATAATTTGGAGAGGAGATTAAGTGAGCACAATCCTGGCTATGAAAAGACAACAAAGCCTTATCGACCTTTCCACGTTGTTCACTGGGAGGCATTTGATACTAGGATTTTGGCGCGAAAACGTGAAAAATTTCTTAAATCGGGAGAGGTAAGGAATTCTTGAAAACGAAATAAGTGTTCTGGTTCGAACCTGCCGGCAGGCAGGTCCAGTCCTGGGCACCAACGAAAAAGGAAGCCGAAGTGGTGAAATTGGTAGACACGCACGTTTCAGAGGCGTGTGTCGCGAGACATGCGGGTTCGAGTCCCGCCTTCGGCACCATGATTGTCGTTTACGCAATTCGGAGTTTGTCAAGAAACTACATTTATGTTGGTTTAACCAATGATCTTGAAAGGCGTTTAAGCGAGCATAATCGGGGATATAATAAAACAACAAAACCATACGCTCCTTTTGAACTTATCTTTCAGGAAAAATTTCCTAACAGGATCAGTGCGAGAAGGAAAGAGAAGCAACTAAAGTCTGGAGCTGGTAAAGAGTTACTAAAAGCACTATAATGTGATTTATTTTTAGAACCCAATATTGGGTTCGAGCCTGCCTGCCGGCAGGCAGGTCCCGCCTTCGGCACTTATGGCCATCGTTTGCGCCACATTCAAAACATCCGGAAGATTGGCTTACAAGTCGGGCGAAAACAAGTTGTTTCAACCCTACCTTCCATTTTCGTCATGCGCATGACTAAATTGGCTGATGTATTTTGCAGCCAAGGCGTAAAACAACACGTAGAAAAGCAACAAAGACAAAAAGAAAAAGTGGAACATAGTTTCTTTTGTATACCCAAGGGTAAAATTGTGAAAAGCTATAAACTTCTTAAGGGCGGCTTTCGTTTTGAGATGACGGAGGTAATATCCAGGGTGCTTTTGTCAAAAAAGTAAGTATAAAAGTGTGCTGAGCATCTCTTCAAAGGGTAAATTGGCATCATATTAGCCGTTTCAAGTGTTATTAATATAATCCAAAACTTATGATAAGGCACGTGACAAAATACCTTTTGATTTCATTTTTCTGTGTCATTATCCCATTTTCAGTTTTTTCACAGCAAGGAGCGAGGTCAGCACCTAAAGGATGGCATCTGCTTGATCCAGAAAAAGACCAATATCAGGGCATTAGTATCGAAAAAACTTACCAGAGCCTGCTTAAGGATCAACCTTCTAAGACGGTCATTGTTGCCGTTATCGATATAGGGGTGGACATCCATCACGAAGACTTGAGAGAGTCAATTTGGACCAATGAAGCCGAAATTGCGGGCAATGGTATCGATGATGATCAGAATGGATATATCGATGATATTCATGGCTGGAATTTTATTGGAGGCAAAGACGGAAATGTAAATGAGGACACAGATGAACTTACGCGAGAATACGTAAGATTGAAAACCATGTTTGCAGATGTGGACGAAAGTAAAGTGCCTAAGCGGTTGCGCGTTGAATTTGAAAATTATCAAAAAACAAAAATAAAATTTAAACAGCTGGTAGAGAGCAATACAGAACAATACAAGTTGTATAACAACTTATATAGAAACGTGAATCTAAGTGTAGATACACTGAAGTCTCTAATTGGCGTTGACACTTTATCACAACAAACTGTGGAAGCTTTCGACTCGTCAGAACCTACGCTTTTATTCGCCAAGGGCTTTTTACTTAATATTTTTAGAAACATAGGACCCGAAAATAATTTAGAAGAATTTCTTTCGGAACTGAAGGAAGCAGCAGATCACTTTGAAAGGATAGTTAAGTATGGATACAACGAAGATTTTGACCCCAGATCCATTGTAGGGGACGACTATAACAATCCGTATGAAAAAGGCTATGGCAACAATGACGTAAGCGGACCCGATGCCATGCATGGTACACACGTGGCTGGAATTATAGCTGCAACCAGAAATAATAATATTGGAATCAACGGGATTGCAGACAATGTTAGAATCATGTCGGTGAGGGCCATTCCAAATGGTGACGAGAGAGATAAGGATGTAGCCAATGCCATACTATACGCTGTTGACAATGGTGCTCAGGTGATCAACATGAGTTTTGGGAAATCAACTTCACCCTTGAAAGAGGTGGTAGATAAGGCTGTGAAACACGCAGAACGCAAGGGAGTATTGATTATCCACGCTGCCGGCAATGACTCAGAGGATATTGATATCAAGAAAGACTTTCCAAATCGGTTTTATGCAGATGGCACTGAGGCCAAGAATTGGATTGAAGTTGGCGCATCTTCCTCTGGAGCCGATGCTGATTTTGTAGGCAGTTTTTCCAACTATGGAAAGAACTCGGTTGATGTATTCGCCCCCGGAGTTGAAATTTACTCAACAGTTACAGGCAGTAAATACAAAAACCTTAACGGCACCAGCATGGCCAGTCCCGTCACCGCTGGAGTAGCCGCACTTCTACTCTCTTACTTTCCTGAATTAACAGCTAACGAAGTAAAACAGATATTACTCCGGTCTGCCCGTAAGTTTGATAATCTCACTGTAACCAAGCCAGGAGGAGAGGGGGAGATCAAATTCAGTGAATTGAGTAGAACAGGAGGACTGATCAATGCCTACCGTGCTGTACAACTTGCAAAAGACTTGAAAAACAAAAAAATCATTAAGTAAACGATTGCTTACCCATATTTCCTCCGCTCAAGGAAAAGTTCGAATAAGCTCTCCAGCTTCAGGGTAAGTTTGCAGTCAATCAACTATTGACTTTTAATTATCGATATGAATCAAATACAAAAAGACATTGGATTGCTGGTATTAAGATTAGGAGCAGGTCTTTTCATGGCTTTTGGTCATGGCTTAGGCAAAATTCCGCCTTCTGATGGTTTCGTTGGAGGCGTAGAAAAACTTGGATTGCCAATGCCCACTTTTTTTGCGTGGATGGCCGCGCTGTCAGAGTTTTTAGGGGGACTGCTAATAGCCTTTGGCTTGTTTACCCGACCAGCGGCCTTTTTCTGGATTTGCACCATGGGTACAGCTGCTTTCATCAGACATGCTGACGATCCCTTTGCCTCCAAGGAAAAAGCACTTTTGTTTCTTACTATTGGGCTTTGTCTCTTGTTCACGGGAGGCGGAAAGTTCAGCCTCAGTAAACTTCTTTTTAAGCAAGAAAACGCATTATTGTATTGATTTCAGAGAGGTTATCAAAAGTGAGGGTGAATGTAATTTAGGTTTCTATAGCAAAGCTTACCCATCACATGAGTACAGCATTCTACGAATTGGCCAATGTTTTCTTCTTCATCTTTCACATCTCACTAATTTTTTTCAATCTTTTTGGATGGCTGTATGCGCCCTTTAGAAAGTGGAATTTGTTTACACTGTTGCTTACTGCCTTCTCCTGGTTTGGGCTGGGCTTCTTCTATGGTTTTGGTTACTGCTTTCTCACGGATTGGCATTGGCTTGTCAGAGAAAAACTCGGTTACGCTATCGAATCTGATTCATACATACATTTCTTGATTATCGAACTCACAAATATTTCCATTTCAGCGTACTGGGTGGATGTCCTCACCGGATTCCTTTTCTTTGCCGCACTCGCCTTTAGTATGGCCACCAACTGGCGGGATAGAAAAAAGAAAAAATGATATTAATCTTCACGTGCTTTGATTAAAATCATTGAAATGGGATAGATACTAGACGCATATTTACCTCAAGTTCACTGAGGATTCAAATTCGACTAATAGGTGGTTAGGTTTGCAGGGTTGGTGCGCAAATTAACTTTCCGAATAGTTGTCAAGAGCTCTTTAGCTATGGACTTCTCACGTGAATCAGGTTGAAAGGGGACTTGCCATGCGCAATAGCTGAAAACCGAAGGGCGGGATTACACCCGCCTTTTTTATTCGTTGTCAACCCGATTCAACTCACTTTCCTATTTCAAACTTTAGCCTTAACTCCACTTCGGGACAATTGTAAATCTGGTATTGCATTCAATCACTAAGGTTTTCTAACTACCCATTTATATATCTCACCCGCAACAAGCACCAAAATGGATAAGCTTGCAAGAATTCCAAATTCTGTGTATGGCAATTTGTGGAAATTAAAAATGCTGCTGACCGCAGGTACCTCAATGATGAACAATGTTATGAGTGCAGAAGAAAACAAGGTGATGGTAATGTATTTATTGGTTAATAACCCAATTTCAAATATTGACTTTTTTAATGAACGCATATTATACATATTAAAAAGCTGAGTAAATGTCATGACAATAAATACAGCGCTTCGCGCTCTATCAATGCCCTCTGGGAGGTAGTAAAAGTAGGCGGCCATTGATAATACACACATCACCATGACGTTTATTAAAACAAATGGAAGGACTTTAGGGCTTAGGATTCGCTCATCCTTCTTCAGTGGTTTTTCTTTAAGCGCGTCACCGTGTCCGCGCTCAGCAGCGATGGCCATATCTCCTATGCCGTCAGTTACAAGGTTCAACCACAATATCTGAATGGCCGTCAACGGCATTGGCAAACCCAAAGATACAGTTACAATTAAAGTAGTGATCTCAGCCAGGTTGGTGGTAACCAGGTAAAAGGTGGCTAGCCTGGCATTGTTAAACACGATCCTTCCTTCCTCAATAGCGCTAACAATGGTTGAAAAATTGTCATCGGCCAGTACCACTTTTGCCGCATCGCGTGCTACATCTGTTCCAATTACACCCATCGCAATTCCCACGTCTGCCTTGCGCAATGCGGGGGCATCGTTTACCCCATCACCGGTCATGGCAATCAATTGGCCCAGAGACTGGAGTCTTCCTGCTATTCTTAGCTTCATGGAGGGACTTAGACGGGCAAGCACATTTACCTTCAAAATCGCCTCATCAAACTCCTGGCTATCCAATGTCAGTAATTGCTCTTCAGTCAATGCCAATGTTTCTTCTGCATGACGGTGATCAATTATCCCTACCAATTTCGCAATGGCAATACCTGTATTGATATGATCTCCTGTAGCCATGATTACCCGAATTCCCGCCTGATGGCATTCCCTTACTGCCTCTTTAACTCCCGGACGTGGCGGATCAATAATCCCGACCAATCCAACAAAAGTCAAATCACTAATATCTGCTTCACCTATTTGCTCACAAGTTGAAGGCATCTTCTTGTATGCTATGCTAATCACGCGCAAAGCGTCTGAAGCCCATGCCTGTATTTTGTATTGCACCCTGTCCCTGATATCAGGGGAAAGCTGAACGACCTCACTTTTAAATTGTGAAAATGCTGATATGTCCAATATCTTTTCCGGAGCACCGATCACCAACAGTTCCTTTACCCCATTCTCTTCAACCAGCGTTGCTCTATACTTTTGATTGGAATTAAAGGGCAAATCCTCACATTTCCTCCTACTAAAATTCAATCCGAAGTTGGAACTTGCTTTTTTAGACAATACCAGCAATGCTCCTTCCGTGGGATCACCCAGCAGCTGGTAGGTATTGCTATCCTTGTCGTGTTGAATAGAGGAATTATTCGATAACTCCGATATCCGCAATAACTGTACAAGTGCAGGGGAATCCAAAGATTCTATGACCTGATTATCTATTATGAAATTGCCTGCAGGAAACCAGCCTTCACCTGTAATTTCAATTTCCTGTTCATCTGGCAGAAAAATTTTTCTTACCGTTAACGCGTTTTCTGTAAGTGTGCCGGTTTTGTCAGTAATAATGGTAGATACCGCACCAAGCGTTTCGGTGGCTGTATATTCTCTGATGATCGCGTTGCGTTTGGTCATCCGGTTGGCTCCGATGGCCAGTACAACTGCAATAATAGAAGGCAGCCCTTCGGGAATGATGGAAACCATCGCAGCCACTGAGGTCAATAAAAGCTGATTCAGTTCCATGTTGTGACCCAGGTATCCCACGCCAAACAAAACAAGCGCGGAAATAACAGAAGCTATTCCCATTTGTGTGGCCAGCTTATCGATCTTCTTTCTAAAATGAGATTTTTCAATTTCTATTTCAGTGAGTGATGTGGCTATTTTTCCGATTTCAGTGTTAGCTCCCGTTGCTACAACTACGGCCCTGCCAAAACCAGCAACCGAAAATGTTCCCTTCCAAACCATATTTTTTGCATCTGCCAACGTTGCTGCAGCCGCAGTGGGTTCTGATATTTTAGAGGCTGGCACCGACTCCCCGGTAAGGGATGCTTCACTTGTGCGCACATTGCGGACTTCAATAAGCCGCGCATCGGCTGGCACACTGTCGCCTTCTTCTATTTCAATGATATCACCCGGAACTAACTCACGGGCCGGCACCAGCAACCGTGTACCATTGCGAACAACCTTCGCAACCGGTGTAATCATTTTCTTCAAAGCGGCAATCGCGCGTTCCGCTCGTTGGTTTTGAAAAAAACCTATACATGCATCAATAAAAACCACTGTCATGATCACATATACATCAACAACATTGCCGGTAGCCCATGAAATGACGGCCGCAATAAATAGCACCAATACAAGCAGGCTCTTAAATTGACTGATAAAGAGCAGCAGTTTTGATTTTTTCCTTGGCTCCGGCAACTCATTCCATCCGTACTTACTACGAAGTTTATTAACAAGATCTTCACTAAGTCCTTTTGCACTGGATTTTAATTGACCGAGCACGGTCTCAGTCGAGAGTGTGGCAAAACGGAGATTATTCACTGAATAAGGAGTCTTATATCCAAGTCTGGATAGCTTCAATTAAATCAATTCAAATCACATAAATGCTGACTTTTATCATTGAAGTGGGGCGTAATTATCATTGAAGTCGCGGCAGAAGAATGCTAATATGCACTAACATTTAAATTCAGTAAAACATGGGATATCATCATTCAAAAAAATCGGATAAGCCATTTGCCGATACCATAGAAAACCTGAAAGCTTCTTTACAAAAGGAAGGATTTGGGATACTCACTCAAATCGATTTGAAGGAAACATTCAAAAAGAAACTTGACATCGATTATAGAAACTACCAGATTTTAGGTGCCTGCAACCCCAATTTTGCTCATAAGGCATTGGCGATCGAACCAACTTTAGGCGTAATGCTGCCATGCAATATAGCCGTGCAAGAGCAAGATAATGGTGAGGTAATCATATCGGCCATCAATCCAATGGAAACCATGGCACTAAGCATTCAAAATGATGAATTAGAAAATGTAGCTGCTCAAGTGAGTGAACGCCTAAATCGGGCTGTAGGTGCTTGCTAGATTGGTCATGTTTCCGCAGAAATGCTAGCACTTGGATTACTTTTAGTTGGGATCATGCCAGGGTGGGCGGATTGATCAGTCCCTTGCAAGTAGGTGAAACACTTTATGATCAGGACTTACCCATCCTTTTGGTTATTACACTGATTGTCTTAGTCCTATTTAGCTCAAAGAAGGGCTTACAGCGTAAAGAATCAATAGGGTTGATTTTTATCTACCTGGCTTACACCTATTGGAAATGGAGTTCATTCGCCAGCTAGTAAACAAGCAGCTTTCGGCAGAACAGGCATGCAACCTCATCCATCATCCAATTGATAAAGGCACGGAAACAATCCCGGGCCGTCAATTGCATGTGATGGAGATCACCAGTGTCAATGATGCGTGTCATGGGTAAACATCCATGCCACCCCTACTTTGGGAATGAGAAGAATTACTTTTTACACAACTGAAATGGCCTTGTTTGTTGTCCTTTTGAACAATTATTAGGCATATACATTATGAAAGGATCAATGTCCGTTGATGAAACAGGTAAATATTTGCGGACATTGCAGTTCATTGTCTTTGGATCCCTCCTGCTTTATTTTGGCAAACCACTGTTTGTCACGCTTAGTTTTGCCATGCTCATTAGTTTCATTTTGTACCCGATATGCGTTTGGATAGAAAGAAAATCGTATAAGCGGATAACCGCCATTTTTATCAGCATGACACTCTTATCCCTTATCTTATTAAGCTTATGTGCGCTGCTGGTTCATCAATTCATCTCCTTTTGGGAAGAATGGCCTTCCATCAAACCAAAATTACTAGAATCCCTTGATCTCCTGAGTACTTATTTATCTGATAAGTGGGCATTGACGAGAGAAGACCAAAATTTATGGCTGAAGCAAACTCTAAATACAAACGTGCCGGTATTTGTTAAAGGTTTGCTATCCGCATATGCCTTTACGGCTGTGATGGCTATTATGATCCCCATTTTTTCAGTCCTGATTCTTTACCACCGCGACAGGTTAGTAAATGTAGTTTACAGGCTGGTGCCTGTTGAAACCAGAATTGATCTCAAGAATATTCTTGGCTTATCAATCCCTACCTATTATAACTTCGTTAAGGGAATGTTGATTGTGTACCTGATCGTTGGACTATTAAACAGTATGGGGTTATGGATAATAGGAGTTCCCCATCCGTTTCTTTTTGGCTTCATCGCTGCCATCCTGACTTTTATACCCTATGTGGGAATCATCATTGGATCTCTTTTGCCCATCACCATGGCTTGGGTCACTTATAATTCGATATGGTATCCATTAAGTGTGGTGGTCCTATTTGCAGTAGTGCAATACCTGGAAGCAAATCTTATTTTTCCCTTAGCGGTAAGTAGCAGACTGCACATCAACGCACTGGCAACCCTGATCGCCATCATTTTGGGGGGCATGCTTTGGGGCGTGGTCGGCATGATCTTATTCGTTCCCTTTTTAGCGCTTATCAAGCTGATTGCCGATAATCATCCGGACTTAAAAACAGTGTCCATGCTGTTGGGGACTTCAAAAACAGAGAAGTGAAACACTTCGGCTTTTCATTGAATCGAAAACGTAGGCAAGTGCGATGTGATCATTTGTTAACTCCACGAATAAAAAAAACCCTTAAAAACTTATCGTTTAAAAGGGTTTAGTATGCTATTCTGTTCTTATTGTGATCCCGCTGGGGCTCGAACCCAGGACCCTAACATTAAAAGTGTTATGCTCTACCAGCTGAGCTACGGAATCTTATCAATCTTGCTAAATTTGAGGCTTTCTCCGATTGAGGGCACAAAGGTAGCATGTTATGAAAAATAAGCAAAAGGCGGTTTCAAAAATTCTCACCGCGGTACTTATTCTTTGCTGCGCGGCAAAAGTAAGTGCGCAGTCGCCAGCCGACCTGGTTGCAAAAGCTGATTCCTTATTTGTCAATAAGCGTTATACGCAATCTATGGAGCTATATGATGAGATTTTGCAACAACGCCACTACTCGAAGGCGATGCTGCTCAAGATGGCATTCATTCAGGAAGGACTGGGGCACCTGAGTCAATCGCTATACTACCTGAACTTGTACTACCTGGTGTCTAATGACAAGCAGGCTTTGACTAAAATGGAGGAGGTTGCCAGGAAGAACCGGCTGGTTGGGTATGAATCTAATCAAAAACAACTGGTCTATTCCCTCTTGAAGAAATTCAATTATGCTGTTGTGTCTGTCGCGTTGGGATTACTCATTTTTCTTTTCGCTATGCTGGTGTACCAAAAAAGAAGTAAAAAAAGTCCTTTACCCACAGCCATACTGATGTTGCTGCCGATGGGCCTGCTCTTTTTTCAGGTCAATATGAGTGATCGAACAGATCAGGCTATTGTTAGTGCTAATTCCACCTACCTGATGAGCGGACCTTCGGCCGGTTCTTCTGTGATAGGCATCATTAATGAGGGTCATTTGATAGATGTCCTGGGTAAAAAGGACGTATGGATTCACACCCGATGGATGAACCGGGATGTTTACCTGAAGGAAGATCAAGTGTTAGTTGTGAACCTGTGATCTAATAGCGAACCGAAAGCGCGCCTTTGTATTCTCTGTTTGAGAATTCTATGACATAGAAGTAAACTCCCGCAGGCTCATTTTTCGCGGTCCACCTGAAATTTCGATCAGTACTTTGAAATACTTCTTTTCCCCAACGGTCGTAGATGCGAATGGCCTGAAAACTAGAGATACAATTGTCGGGAGGCAAGATGTTTTCCAGCTCTCCAGTCTCAAAATTTCTTGCTTCCATAGCATAGTAGTCATTGAAGCCATCATCATTCGGTGAGAAATAATTAATGGGCGTGAATCCTCCATTTCCGCTTTCCACATCGGCAATATTTATGGTTACTTCTACCGTGTCGGCACTTGCACTGAAGCAACGGTCGTCATTGAGACGGAAAGTAAACTTGTACTCATTCGCAAAGATTTCATTTTCAAAAATTGAGCAATCCGGGTTCCAGCTAAATGTGGTTCCTATCGTTCCTTCTCCCTCTACCGGAGCGAATATATAACCATCAGGTGGCACATTACCTTCCGCTTTTATCAGGTCCAACCTCATCAGATCCTTTGGGTTGGTATTGGCGTCTGCTCCCTGCAACTCAAGTACAATTTGAGTACCTCTCACGATATCCAAAGCATTGCTAACCATAGCCACTTCTGGATTCAAATTACTGACGGTCAATTGCGGTTTTGCATTTTCTGGTGGTAATAATTGCAATTCAACCTCCAACGTATCCGCTTTGTATATGCCACACTTGTTGTCATCATCCACGACTATGAACCGCAGATCAAAACTATCGTGACTACTCAGGTCTACTTTATCACAATCAAAATCCCAATTAAATTGAGATTCAACACTGCCATTGCCTTCTACATCAGCAAAAGTGACTCCAAGTCCTTTTAAGGAATCAGCACTCAACAGATTACTTCCCACCAGCTTTAATTTGAGAAAATCATTATCCGTCAGATCCTGACCCGTAACTTTAAAAGACAGGTTTTCATAAATCCTTCTTTGTACGTTCAACACCACGCGCTCATTAAATTCAGGTGTTAAGTCAGTGTCAATTAGTGGCGGATTAGTGGTAGGTAAAATCACGGTGAAGTTGTAATCCTGCTTTACCGGATCATTAAAACTACACTCATCCAGGTCATCAACCTGTAAAGTAACTTTAAAAGATGACCGCTGTGTAAAATCATAAATATCACAAAAAGCATCCCATTGAAGATACCCCTCCACCCTGCCCGGTACTTGACTTTCCACTTTATATGTTATCCCAGCATCTGCCAAAACGAATCCATCGGTAATTACGGATACCAATAATTCATCTTTGCCAGCAGGCTTAATGTCATCATCCTCAATGACAAAAGGAATGTTCGGTGTTGATGTACCTTCCTGCAATAAATGATCCGAAGGACCCGTAGTAAAATAAGGATCCGTGTTGTCGGGTATTTGCACATCCACCGTCACTTTTAACGTATCCAATAAAGGAAGGCTGCACGCATCATCCATGGCAATGATACCCACTTCATAGGGTCCACCTATAAAGAACGGACATGCGGGAAAGCAAATCTGATAATCATGCGTACTTCCATTAATTAAAGTCGCCTCTACATCTCCAGGAAGTATTTCCGTAAGGTTTTTATTATTGAAATTGATCCCTATGGCTCGCAGCCTGATGTGCTCCACAAAATTATCAGATGCCTTTTCTGAATCGGCATCTGAGACGGTAACAATAATGCATCTGTCATCCCCTGTGTCTGTCGAAGTCAATGAAATAGAAGTGGGGCCATTAATCTCTGGAGGCACTGCATCTGCGCATCCATCTACCACCAGCATTTGGAAATCCCTTCGGGAAACGCCAATAAGTTCTTTGTTTCGATACTCTTCCACTTTGACGGCAAAAACAAACAAGCCCTGAACGAGCGGTGTGGCTGTTAGCAATCCGGCAGAACTGATTTTCAAGTCCGGGTTTCCGTTGATGATATGGTCGAGATCAAACCCAGGTCGCCATTGAACTAACGGATAAGGCATGGGCATGGGTGGTGGAAGAGCCCGTCCATCGTGTGTGTTCAAAGGAGTTGTCAACGAATATACTATTGAGTCTCCATCATCATCAATACCTGCAAAATCAACATAGTAAGGCTTGGCCGGGCAGGCATAGTCGTTGAGCGGTGGAAATAAGCGAGGGGAAGAGTTTATAAAAGGCTGCCCTTTTCTCACTACAGGTGGAAACTCCAATAGGAAGGTTTGCCCGGCTGACAATCCTCCTGATTGGGGTCCAGGATCTTCACTAAAGATATTGGTGATTGAGTAATTTCTGCAACATCTTTCCCATACTACATAATAACCTTCTTCTTCATTAAAAATGGAAGGACTCAAGATAAGCGTGGTGGTATATACTATTTTGTTGGTTACAATTTCACCATTTGAACACTCGGGCTGTGTATACGAAACATTGTTTTCGCTGAGCAATGGTAAAACCACGCTGGAAACAAAGGTATGATCACTTTTGCGAAAGATAGATGCCGTCACCACCTGATCTTTGGCACCAGGATTTCCATAGAGCACATCAAAGTAGATAATGAGGTTCAGTCGATAAGTGGATTCACTGACGTGTAATAGCTCAAACTCCCCACCCACAATATGAGAGGCACCGGCTTGTAAGCACAATACAACTAAAAATCCTACAAAAAATCCTCTCATGTCAAATTCAGGTTCGGAAATATAGGAATTGCATCAAAGGTAAAGAACCCCCATTATTGTGTATTTTGCTGATTTCAGATATGAAAATTAAAGTACGGACTATTCACATATGAGAAAAGGGGATCTTCTGGAAAACTTATACATAGAAACCATGGCCGCAGAAGGAAAATGCGTGGCTAAAATAGATGGTTTGGTAGTATTCCTTCAAGGAGGTGCTCCCGGAGACACAGTAGAGGCAACGATAACCAAAGCCAAAAAAAGTTATCTTGAAGCACGCGTCACGCGGGTAATAAAGGAATCAGATAAACGAAGCAAACCCTTTTGCACTCATTTCGGAACATGTGGTGGTTGTACCTGGCAGCATATTAATTATGAGACTCAATTGCATTACAAACAAAAACAAGTTCAGGATAACCTGGAACGAATAGGTGGATTGCAACTGCCTGGTATCAATACAATCATTGGTTCTGCCAAAACAAAACATTATCGAAACAAACTTGATTTTACATTCACTCTCAGTGAGTGGCTCACATGGGAAGAACTGCAAGGTGAAAAAATCAAAGGTCCCGCCTTAGGATTTCATATTCCCCGCATGTTTGACAAAGTGTTTGACGTCACCGAGTGTCACCTTCAGGCTGATCCATCCAATGTCATTCGACTTAAAACAAAGGAAAAAGCTCTTCAGATGCATCTTCCATTCTTTGACCTCCGAAGTCAGGAAGGATTTCTTAGAACCCTAACAATTCGCACATCTACTTCAGGAGAAACTATGGTCATTCTTCAGGTTACTCACAATAATATGGAGTGGATTGAACCTTTACTTCAAGAAATAGCTGACACCTTCCCCGAACTTACCTCGATCAACTATGTGGTCAACAATAAGAAGAATGACACCTTTCATGATTTAGAAGTCATTAACTGGCGGGGCAACTCATACATTACAGAAATGATGCCTAAGGCTGGCGGTGATGGTGTGTTACAATTTAGAGTTGGGCCCAAATCATTTTACCAAACCAATTCGGAACAAGCCCATGCACTGTACAAAGTGGCATGGCAGTTAGCTGACTTCAAAGGAGACGAACTGGTTTATGATCTTTACACGGGCACAGGAACGATAGCCAATTTCGTTGCCGACAGCGCAAAGAAAGTAATTGGATTGGAATACGTAGCCGATGCCATTGATGACGCCAAAGTGAACGCTCAAATCAATGGAATCAAAAACACTGATTTTTTTGCAGGTGACATAAAAGATCTCTTGAACGAATCCTTTCTTTCAGCTCACGGAAAACCAGATGTCATTATCACCGATCCACCCAGAGCAGGCATGCATGAAGACGTCTGTAAAATGATGCTAAAGGCGGACCCAAAAAAGATTGTTTATGTCAGCTGTAATCCGGCCACCCAGGCCCGTGATCTAAAAATACTTTCCGATCAATATGAAATTACAGCGGTGCAACCGGTTGATATGTTTCCTCATACGATGCATGTGGAAAATGTGGTAAGCCTTTCACGCAGGAGTTAGAATCATTTTTTTATTCATCTTCTTTGAATCCCCATCCTTAATTCTGAATATCGCGCCTTGAACGAAGGCTAATGAGACAGCGATTGTTAAGTGAAGGGGCAAATGAACTCAGCTATGAGATTCGTGAAATTGTCAAAAAAGCGGATCAGCTTCGAGCATTAGGAATGAATATCGCCTGGGAAAATATTGGCGATCCTATTCAAAAGAACCACATCCTTCCAAATTGGATAAAGCAGATTGTAGCTGATTTGGTAATGACTAATGATGTTTACAGCTATTGTCCCTCCAAGGGCATTTTAGAAACGAGAGAATTTCTTGCTAAACAAACCAATGCATTGGGAGGAGTACAAATTTCCGCAGAGGACATTTGCTTTTTCAACGGTCTGGGAGATGCCATTTCAAAAGTATATCAGTTCATTACGCATACGTCCAGAGTAATTGGTCCCTCTCCCGCTTACTCAACACACTCCAGCGCGGAAGCGGCCCATGCCAATCATGAGCCCATCACTTACAAGCTGGATCCGTCCAACAATTGGTATCCTGATTTGAATGACCTTTATAACAAAGTAAAATACAACCCTTCCATTGTGGGGATATTGATTATCAATCCGGACAATCCTACCGGGATGATTTATCCGCTAGAAACATTAAAAAGGATTGTTGAAATCGCGCGAGCGTTCAATCTTTTTCTGATCGCTGATGAAATCTACCTCAATATTACCTACAACGGATCAAAGGCCTATTCACTGGCAGAAATTATTGAAGATGTACCCGGCATCTCTATGAAGGGAATCTCGAAGGAGCTTCCCTGGCCCGGCTCCCGGTGTGGCTGGGTTGAGTATTACAATCGGGATAAGGACGTTGAGTTTGACAAATTCTGTCAAACGCTGGACAATGCCAAAATGATTGAGGTATGCTCCACCAAACTTCCTCAATTGGCCATTCCCAAAATCATGGGCGATCTCAGATTTAAAACTTACCGGGAAGAAACCAACCAAAACATTGGCAAACGCAGCAAGATCATCTCCAATATCTTAAAAGACATTCCTCAATTGATGTTCAATGAAACCAACGGTGCTTTCTACAACACGATAATTTTTAAAGAGGGAACACTCCATAAAACCCAAACGCTAAAAATCGAAAATGCAGCAATCAGAAACCTGGTTGAGAAATGGGTGGCCAATGAAAACCACCTGGACAAACGATTTGTCTATTATCTACTTGGCGCCAAAGGTGTCTGTGTAGTTCCTATCTCATCATTTTGTTCCGAGCTGCACGGCTTTCGGGTTACGCTGTTGGAAGAAGATGAAGCATTACTGACCAGGGTTTTCACCGATATCAAAGAAGGAGTAATTGAATACCTGGCTTCTTAATGCCGCATTTCCACAAACTCCTTGGTTTGCTCAATCCGCTTGCTGATCATCGGGAGTTTCTTCATGTACGCTACTTCTATGGAGGCGATTCCAAAATCTTCTACCACCTTCCCTTGCAATTCATAAAACCCCCTGCCCCGAAATGGATACATTCTTGTGACATCCGGAAAATGTACCGTGTCAAACACTTCGCCTTCCCGATCGTAGAAAGTGCCAAAGTGCATCAGCTCACCTTTTAACGTACTCGTATTTTTTGTGGTGACCACATAGCCAATCATCGTTACCTTCCTGCCAATCTTTTGCATCAACTCTTTGGCCACCGTATCTCCCCGTTCATTGGTTGCCAGCAATAAGAAAGGATCACAAAGCGGAAATCCCAACAATTCAATTTCGTCAAATGCATCTTCAAGCGGTTGTCTCTGAAGTTTGGGAAGCGGGAAGTCTTTCGGCTCGGTGTCAAACAACGAACTGGACTGCGCCTTTTTCTTGTTTGCGTTTTGATTGCTGATGTAAAGCATCGCCTCCCACAACAAGCGCTGCTTGGTCTTGTTGGTAAACCGAAAAGCCCCCAGTCTTATGAGAATGCGTATTTGTTCCAGTCCGGCAGGTATTCTTCTCAGGAAATTATCCAGGCTGGTATAGTTGCCGTTTCGCTGTCGCTCCTCAGGGATCTGTTTAGCAATCTTATTTTCAAGGCTTTTCAAATGAATGAACCCGATGAAAATATCTTTTCCATAAATAGTAGTAAGATGTTCACTGCGGTTGACACAGGGCGCATTGATTTTCGCCCCGCTCATGCGCGCCTCATGAAAATAAAACTCCGTGCGATAAAAGCCCCCAAAATTATTGATCACGCCCACCATGAACTCGCGTGGGTAATGTGCTTTCAGAAACAAACTCTGATAACTTTCCACCGCATAGCTGGCGGAATGTCCTTTGGAAAAAGAATAGCCCGAAAAACTTTCGATCTCGTACCACACCCGATCGATCACATGCTGGGGATATCCAATTCTTCTACAATTTTCAAAAAAACGCACTTCCACCCTTCTGAATTCTTCTCGCGACCTGAACTTACCCGACATGCCCCTGCGCAACACATCGGCTTCAGCCAGCGACATTTCCGCAAAGTGATGAGCCACCTTGATCACATCTTCCTGGTACACCATCACGCCATACGTCTCTTTCATCAGCGCATCAATTTTTTCATGGATGGCCTCATACGAACCTCCATTTCTTACCGCATGAAACCGTTCAATGTAAGCGCGCATCATCCCCGACCGCGCCACACCCGGCCGGATGATGGAACTGGCAGCCACCAGCCTGAGGTAATCATCACAGCGCAACTTACCCAGCAGCATGCGCATGGCGGGGGATTCCACATAAAAGCAGCCCATCGCTTTACTGTTGCGCAGCAACTCCTTTATTTTTTCATCTTTCTTAAAATCATGAAACCGGTGAATATCCACATCTATCCCCTGGTTGCGCTTCACATGCTGAGCGGCTTCCTTGAGGTGACCCAATCCGCGTTGGCTCAAAATATCAAACTTAAAAATGCCCATGTCCTCCGCATTGTGCATTTCAAAATGGGAGACCGGATAACCTTTGGGTGGAAACTCGATGGCGGTGTATGCATAAATGGGCTTCTCCGTAATCAACACCCCTCCCGCATGAATGGAAATGTTGGCAGGCAAATCCTTGATGTGCTCGGCATATTTAAAAATCAACTCAGTGATGTGATCTCTATTTCTATGTCGATCCGGCTCTTCAACAATGGCATCGATTTCCTCTTTGGGCAAACCGAATACTTTTCCCAATTCGCGCAACACCGATCGCTTTTGATACGTGACGTGTGTTCCCAATAGACAAACGTGATCATGGCTATACTTTGAAAAGATATAATCATAGATCGCATCGCGGTTGTCCCACGAAAAGTCGATATCAAAATCGGGGGGAGAAGTACGCTCGGGATTAAGGAATCGCTCGAAATATAAATCCAATTCAATCGGATCCACGTTAGTGATCTCCAGGCAATAAGCCACCACACTGTTTGCGCCACTCCCTCGTCCTACATAGTCGAAGCCCTGTTGCCTGGCAAACTTGATCAGATCATAAGCAATAAGATAGTAGGAACAGAAACCTTTATTCTTGATAATGTTGAGCTCCCGTTGGAAGCGTTCCCTTAGCTCCGGCTTACTCACATCGTACCGCTTTTGAAAACCTTCCCAGGCCGAAGTCACCAGTAAGTCCCAGTCACTTTCATCGCTACCGGTTAAGGTTTGTTTGTTCTTATCTGTACCCAGATCAAAATCAATGGAACACCGATCAACCAAATGCTTTGCATGCTCGATCAATTCGGGATAATTGATGTAATGATTCTTCAACTCTGCTTCCTTCATCATGATTTCGTTGGGGAGTGCCTGCTGTTCTGTGGCCAGCTTGCTCAACAGCGTGTTGTTGTCAATGGCCCGCAGCAAGCGGTGCACATTAAAATCAATTTTACTGGCAAATGTGACCGGTTGGTGTGCCAAAAACTTTTCTTTGTGTTCCCTGTAAGAAGGATAAAACCCCAACTGGTTAAGCTGATTGATTCTCACACCGATAAATTCATTGGCACGAAGCAGTTCGGGCTCCAGTTTTCCAAACGGATAGATGACAAAAACATCTTCAAATTCAGGTGCGCGCTCCGGCAGCGGCAGCTCTTTTGAATTGTGATAAGATAAAAACCGGTTTATTTTTTCAAAACCCTCGTTGTTCTGTGCAATCGCAATAAAGAGCAATTGGTTTTCCTTCCTGAATTCAATACCCAGCGCGATCTCCAATTCATACGCTTCTTTTCCGAAAGCCGTAAGGTCAGTGCCATCTACCGGTTTGCGTTCTTTACATAACCTGAGCATTTCAATGTAAGAAGCTGTATTGTTGATTTCGGTGAGCACCAATTTGTGCACACCACATCGTTTTGCCTCCGCAAAAAGTTGATCTACGGGCAAGGTGCCGTATTTAAAACTAAAAGCCGTGTGACAGTTGAAAAACATATTTGATTAGCTGATGTGGTGATGAATTAATATGGTGATAAGAGGGCGCTAATTATCACATCATCACATCAGACACTCATAACATCATTAATTAACCTTTAAACGCATTCATTTCCATTCTCACTCTTTTGCTCACCTCCAGGGTAGTTGCCCGGATTAATTTCTCCGGTCCGTGTTTGTGTTTCATGCGGTCGATGGCCTCGTATAGATTGATGCTCTCTTCGGTGTCGTCAAACAAACTGATTTGATGATTGCCGTGCACCAAACTGCTCAGCCTAACACCTACCAGCCGGATGAGCATTCTTCGGTTGTACAGCCGATCGAATAGCTCGGTAACAACACGCAGCAACACATGATCAGAAGAGGTATAAGGAATGTGTACCTGTTTGGTTTCTGTATCAAAATTGGCGTATCGAATTTTTACGGTAACACAAGAAGTCAGTTTCTTTTGTTCGCGCAACGTGAACGCCACCTTTTCAACCATGGCGATCAAAATGGATTTCATGCGCTTCACGTCAATCGAATCCTGGTCAAAAGTGCTCTCCGTAGAAATCGATTTTTGTTCGCTGTAAGAAACCACCGGAGCGTTGTCAATGCCATGTGCCTTGTTCCATAAGCTGATGCCGTTCTTCCCAAATGCACTTACCAAAAATTTCAAAGGCATCTCCCGCAGCGTAGCTACCTTGCGCACGCCCATATCGTAAAGAAAGGAAGCAGTTTGCTTTCCTATCATCGGAATTTTTTCCACCGACAGCGGCCCCAAAAAATCTTTCTCTTCCCCGGCCGGAATGTGTTTCTCTGCGTTGGGCTTAAACTCTCCCGTAGCCACTTTCGATACGAGCTTGTTTACCGACATGCCCATGGAGATGGGCAACCCACTCTCCTTAATTACTTTCTTTCGCAAGGCCACCGCCCACTTGAAAGCTCCGAAGTAGCGGTCCATCCCGCTGGCATCGATATAAAATTCATCGATTGAAGATTTTTCGAAGGCAGGCGCTGAGTCAGCAATGATTTCAGTGACCAGGTGAGAGTGTTTGCTATACGCCTCCATGTCACCGGAAATCACTTTCGCATCCGGACAGAGTTGCATCGCCAGGTACATGGGCATGGCCGAATGCACCCCAAACCTGCGCGCCTCATAACTGCAGGCCGCTACCACACCACGCCTGCTGCTGCCCCCTATTATTAAGGGTCTTCCCTGGAGCTCTTTGTGCAGCTTGCATTCCACCGCCACAAAAAAAGCGTCCAAATCCATGTGTATGATATTGCGAGAATCCACATATCAATATTACTAAATATTTTAGTATTACTAATATTGGTGGCTTTCTATAAATACTTATAGATTGATTATCAGGGGATTAATTTTCAGAGATTATTAACCTATTTGACAAGCTGCTTTACCATATCAGTGACATTCTTATTGCTATTCATAGCATGCCACAAGTCATAGCTGGACTGCAAGTTCATCCAATAATGAGGAGTTGTATTAAAAGCGCGACCAAGTTTCAAAGCCATGAGGGGGGATATTCCAGCCTTTCTATTAATTATATTCGATAAGTTAGGCCTGGTAATCAGTAACTTATTGCTTGCTTCAGTCACAGTAAGTCCCAGAGGTTCGAGATAGAATTCTAACAAAATCTCTCCGGGATGTGGGGGATCATGCTGAATAAATTTTTTCATTCAATGTGTGTCTAAATAATCAACATTTACAGCCTTACCATCCTTAAATTCAAAGATAATCCTATAATTTCCGGAAATATCCAATGATAAATAACCCTGATAAGGTGGTGCTTTAAGTTTATGTAATCTAAGAGCCGGAACATTCAAATCTTCCAATGATGTTGCCGAATGAATAATAGCGAGTACCTTTTTAATTTTCCCAAGCCGTTCCTGCGGCAGTCTTTTGGTTCTTCCTTCAATAAAGAGCTCCCTGAGCCCCTTATGCTTAAATGACTCAATCATGATCTCATAACAACGGGGTTAAATTATTGTCAGCTTTTAAGGTTCTGACCTTAACCTTGTACTGTGTATTAAAACACATTACAAATGTAGCTAGTATTGCACATCAATGCAAACGGTTGCAGCCCTATAGAGAGACAAACACTACTCATTATGAGCATCATACCTAACGAATGTTAACCTGCCGCTTAAACTTTTTTGCCACTTTTTATGAACTCCCTCCAAAAAAAATTCCTATCCTTGTACTTCAGCACAAGTAAAGTGAAGATGAACACAACGAAGCGATACGAAATAACTAACAGCCTGATCCATGCGATCTCAGGTGTGCTGGTCATTATCACGGTCATTATTATTCGACAACCGGGGTGGTGATACTATTATTTTAATTTGAAATAATAACCGCCCCGAATCATTGGGGCGGTTTTGTTTTATATGGGTTCTAACAAACTAACGATTGTTCTAAAAGTATGTACTACACAAAAGACACAATTCTTTTCCTTGATGGAAAACTTGTAAAGGCAGCAGACGCGAAGATCGATTTATTCAGCCAATCACTTCACTATGGCTATGGTGTATTTGAAGGAATACGGGCGTACCAAACCATAAATGGCGTCAAAGTATTCAAAGCGCGCGAGCATTATGAGCGGCTACTCAAAAGTGCCAGCCTGATAGGCATACCGCTGGACTATGATCCGGAAGAGTTAATCCAGGCCACTTATCAGGTGCTTGCTAAAAACAAACAAAGCAATGCCTACATACGTCCCCTTGTTTTTTGCGGTCCCAACATGTCGCTTACAGCACCCACTCAGGTGTCGCTGATGATTGCCACCTGGGTGTGGGGAAAATACCTGGGAGATCAATTATTAAAAGTTTGCATCTCCTCTTATCAAAGACCTAATCCAAAATCTTTTAAAGCAGAAGCAAAGGCTTGCGGTCATTATGTAAATTCTATTATGGCCACCACGGAAGCCAAGCAGCGTGGATTCGATGAAGGCCTTTTGTTAGATATAGAAGGATTTGTAGCCGAAGGTCCGGGTGCCAATTTCTTTTATGAGAAAGACGGTGTGCTCTACACCCCTCCACGTGGTAGCATCCTTCCCGGTATCACCCGCCAAACCGTACTAGAGATTTGCGCTGAACTTGACTTCAGGGTAGAAGAAAAACTTTTCAAGCCTGAAGATCTGTTCGAAGCCGATAGTGCATTTTTCTGCGGCACTGCGGCTGAGGTGGTGGGCATTGAATCCATCGAAGGACAAAAATTTGCCAAGCCCTGGAAAGAATCTTTAGGTGCGATCATCCAGGAGGCTTATCAGTGCCTTGTTTTGGATAAGAGCTACAGCTACGTGATTGTATAACCCATGGAACTCAACAAGTACAGCAAAACCATCACCCAGGATCCAACGCTGCCGGCATCACAAGCGATGCTGTACGGTATTGGGTTAACTGAGCACGACTTAACAAAGGCTCAGGTGGGAATAGTGAGCACTGGCTTTGATGGCAATACTTGTAACATGCACTTGAACGCATTGGCCCAGGAAGTGAAGCAGGCGGTATGGGATCAGGATTTAGTGGGATTGGTTTTCCATACAATTGGCGTGAGTGATGGCATTTCCAATGGCACCGAAGGAATGCGTTATTCATTGGTGAGCCGTGAAGTAATAGCAGACTCCATTGAAACAGTTTGCAATGCGCAATATTACGATGCACTGATTGCAGTAGTCGGTTGCGATAAGAATATGCCCGGGTCGTTGATTGCCATGGGCAGATTAAACCGTCCTGCCATCATGGTGTACGGAGGAACTATTGCTGGTGGAAAGTGGAAAGGCAAAGCCCTCAACATTGTGTCTGCATTCGAGGCACTTGGTGAGAAAATGGCCAACAAATTATCGGACGAAGATTACAAGGGCATCATACAAAATTCTTGTCCCGGTGCAGGGGCCTGTGGTGGCATGTATACGGCCAACACCATGGCATCTGCCATTGAAGCATTGGGCATGTCGCTTCCCTACTCTTCTTCCAACCCTGCATTGAGTAAAGCAAAATCAGAAGAGTGTAAACAAGCCAGCGAAGCCATATTGCATCTTTTGCAAAACGACATTAAGCCTCGTGATATCATGACCATGAAGGCTTTTGAAAATGCCATTACCATTGTGATGGCATTGGGCGGTTCCACCAATGCAGTCTTGCATTTAATTGCCATGTCACGTTCAGTCGAACTGAAAGTTACGCAAGAGGATTTCCAAAGAATTTCAGATGCTACTCCTTTGATTGCCGACTTGAAACCCAGCGGAAAATACCTGATGGAAGACCTGCACAAAATTGGAGGTACTCCATTAGTGATGAAATATCTTTTGGAAAAAGGTTTGCTTCACGGTGATTGTCTCACCGTTACTGGTAAAACCATTTCTGAAAACCTTAAGGATATTCCAGCTATTGATTTTCATGATCAAGACATCATCGTTCCGCTGGAAAAACCAATCAAAAATTCCGGGCACATACAAATCCTTTACGGCAACCTGGCAGAAAAAGGATCGGTAGCCAAGATCACCGGCAAAGAAGGAGAAAAATTCAAAGGAACAGCGAGGGTATTCAATGGAGAATTTGAATTGATCAGCGGCATCACTTCAGGAAAAGTAAAAGAAGGTGACGTGGTGGTCATTCGATACGTGGGTCCTAGAGGCGCACCGGGCATGCCTGAAATGTTAAAACCCACCAGTGCCATCATGGGCGCTGGCTTGGGAAAAAATGTAGCCCTAATTACGGATGGAAGATTTTCAGGTGGTACTCATGGCTTTGTGGTGGGTCACATCACACCGGAAGCCTTTGATGGTGGCTTGCTCGCTTTGGTAGAAGATGGTGATAAAATTGAAATCGATGTCAATCAACACGAGGTGAACCTTCTGGTGGATGAAAGCACACTTGCTAAAAGAAGGTCATCATATACTAGACCTGCCATGCGGGCACAAAACGGTGTACTCTATAAATATGCAAAACAAGTAAAAACAGCTGCGGATGGGTGCGTTACTGATGAAGACTGAAAAGAAAGTAGAATCTCGAGCGAACCAAAAAATTTCCGGCTCGGAAGCCTTGCTTCAGTGCCTGGTTGCTGAAGGAGTCACAACTTTGTTTGGATATCCAGGTGGTGCCATCATGCCCGTATATGATGCACTCTATGGTTATACTGATAAGTTGAATCATATTCTCGTTCGCCACGAACAAGGGGCTGTTCACGCTGCACAAGGTTATGCAAGGGTTTCGGGTGAAGTGGGTGTGGCAATGGCTACGTCCGGCCCAGGAGCCACTAACCTGGTTACTGGCCTGGCTGACGCATTGATTGACTCTACTCCTATTGTATGTATTACCGGTCAGGTGTTTGCGCACCTGCTGGGTACCGATGCCTTTCAGGAAATTGATGTGGTGAACACCACCAATCCGGTGACCAAGTGGAACGTTCAAATCACAGAGGCCAAAGACATTGCAGTGGCTGTAGCGAAGGCTTTTTATATAGCACGTTCTGGCAGGCCTGGTCCGGTATTGATTGACATTACCAAGAATGCCCAGAATGAACTCCTTGAAGACTTTAGCTACACCAAATGTGAGGCTATAAAAACCTACCGACCAAAACCTGTTCTACCAATATCACAAGTTAAAGAAGCTGCTGCATTGATTAATGAAGCAAAGCGACCCTACCTGTTGGTGGGACAAGGTGTATTGCTATCAGAGGCTAGCAACGCGTTGCTCCAATTTGTTGAGAAGACTGGAATTCCTGTGGCTTGTACATTATTGGGATTAGGTGCTTTCCCTACAGATCATCCAAATTATGTTGGTTACCTGGGAATGCATGGAAACTACGGACCGAACGTAAACACCAATGAATGTGATGTTTTGATTGCCGTAGGCATGCGATTCGATGACCGGGTAACCGGTAACGTGGCCAAGTATGCCACCCAGGCCAAAGTGATACACATTGAAATAGACCGGGCCGAGATCAACAAAATTATTAAAGCGGATGTGGCGGTACATGCCGATGCCAAAGAAGCGTTGCTGGCGCTGACACAATTGTGCAAGACCAATTCGCATCCTGATTGGATCGAGTGTTTCTCGAAACTGAATCGTATAGAACAGGAAAAAGTAGTCCATCACGAGTTTGAACCTAAAGGTGAAATGAAAATGGCTGAGGTAATTCACCATCTATCAGAGCTTACCAAGGGAGACGCGATTGTAGTAACTGATGTTGGGCAGCATCAAATGGTCACCTCACGCTATTTTGGCTACAAGGATCCAAGAACAAGTGTTACCTCTGGAGGTGCAGGCACCATGGGGTTTGCATTACCCGCTGCCATCGGAGCGAAACTTGCCATGCCACACAAGCAAGTAATTGCAGTTATTGGTGACGGAGGTTTCCAAATGACATTGCAAGAACTGGGCACCATCATGCAATATGACATTCCAGTTAAAATAGTCGTACTCAACAATAGTTTTCTGGGTATGGTACGGCAATGGCAGGAGTTGTTTCATGAGAAAAGATACTCTTCCACGGAGATGTCCAACCCGGATTTTGTAAAACTGGTGGAAGCTTATGGAATCGATGCCAGAAAAGTTGCAGATAGAAAAGAGTTGATGGCGTCTCTTAATCAAATGCTGAATTCCGAGCATGCTTATTTTCTGGATGTAACGGTAAGCAAAGAAGATAATGTATTTCCGATGGTGCCTGCGGGTGCCGGGGTGGCGGACATCTTACTAGAAAAAGCAGAGTAAAAAAATAAAAGTGATGAAACAAGATTGGACACTGGAGTTGACGGCTGAGAATAATTTTTCCATTCTCAACAGAATTGTAAATGTTCTCAATCGGAGGCGTGTACGCATCAGAAAATTGGTTGCGCATGAGAATCCCGAAGACATCCACAAAGGTGGCGCCACATTGCTGCTGTATACAACACCGGAGTTGATGGAGAAAGTGAAACACCAGTTAGCAAAACTAATTGAAGTAGACCAGGTAGAATATTTTCCTGGCAGTGAGCTATTCTATGAAATCAACGAACGCACAAACAAAGAAACAGTATTGGTAAAAATAATTTGAACTCAACATTTTAATAAATAGAAATTATGGCACAGATTAATTTTGGTGGAACATTTGAGGAAGTGGTCACACGTGAAGAATTTCCGATGGAAAAGGCATTGGAAGTGCTGCGTGATGAAACCATTGCCATCATCGGATATGGCGTACAAGGACCCGCGCAAGCGTTAAACCTCCGTGACAATGGATTCAACGTGATTGTCGGTCAGCGGAAGGGATCCAAAACCTGGGACAAGGCAGTGGCTCATGGCTGGGTTCCTGGCGAGACACTTTTTGAAATTGAAGAAGCCGCCAAACAAGGAACCGTTATTGAATACTTACTTTCTGACGCAGGGCAAATTGCGTTGTGGCCCACCATTAAGCCATACTTAACGGCTGGTAAAACATTGTACTTCTCACACGGATTTGGAATCACATTTAAGGAGAAAACAGGAATCATTCCTCCGGCAGATGTGGATGTGGTGCTTGCAGCCCCCAAAGGATCCGGGACTTCAGTGAGAAGATTATTCCTGCAAGGAAAAGGAATCAACTCAAGCTACGCGGTATTTCAGGATGCAACCGGTAAGGCGAAAGACAAAGCCATTGCTCTTGGCATAGGCGTTGGATCCGGCTATTTGTTTGAAACGGATTTTAAAAAAGAGGTATACTCTGACTTGACCGGTGAGCGCGGTACCTTGATGGGCGCCATTGCCGGAATCTTTGAAGCTCAATTTGAAGTGCTCCGTTCAAAAGGACACTCTCCTTCTGAAGCTTTCAACGAAACAGTGGAAGAACTTACACAAAGCTTAATGCCTTTGGTAGCTGAGAATGGGATGGACTGGATGTATGCCAACTGTTCCACTACAGCACAACGTGGTGCGTTGGATTGGAAAAAGAAATTCAAAGCCGCAACTCTGCCTGTATTCAAAGAACTATATGAAAGCGTAGAAAGTGGCGCAGAAGCACAACGCACCATCGATAAATGCAGCAAGCCAGATTACAGGGAAAGGCTTGCTGATGAACTAAAAGAACTACGTGAAAGTGAACTGTGGCAGGCAGGTGCGGCCGTTCGTAAACTAAGACCTGAGAAGGCAAGTGTGGAAGAGAGTATGATAAACTGATCAGTTGACAATAGGCAAATCAACTGTCAACTTAAGCGCACCGTATGATAAAGACAAATCAAATACAATTAGACATTGATGGGGCAGCCGACATGCTACAAAAAGTAGTCATCAAAACTCCATTGCAGTATCATCGCAAGCTTTCTGAAAAATTTGAGTGCGAGGTTTATCTCAAACGGGAAGACCTGCAGACGGTACGGTCTTATAAAATCAGAGGGGCATATAATTTAATTCAAAGTCTCACTGTCGAACAACGAAAAAATGGCGTGGTTTGCGCCAGCGCGGGCAATCATGCCCAGGGTGTGGCCCTTTCTTGCCGTGAATTAAATATTCACGGGGTGATCTACATGCCCGCCATCACGCCCAAGCAAAAGATAAATCAGGTGAAAATGTTTGGTGGAGATAACACCGAAATCATTTTGATAGGGGATACATTTGATGAATGTCAGCACCATGCATTGCTGCATGCCCGTAATCATCACATGGAATTCATTCCTCCGTTTGATCATTTGAAGATCATTGAAGGGCAAGGAACCGTTGGGAAAGAAATCTTGCAAGATCAGTCGGAAGTCGATTTCATTTTTGTCCCTGTTGGGGGGGGTGGACTATGTGCCGGTATTTCCAATTATTTCAACACCTTTTCACCCCACACAAAAATAGTGGGAGTGGAACCACAAGGGGCTCCCTCTATGACAGAAGCACTGAAGGCGGGTGGGCCAGTTGTTCTCGACAAGATCCAAAACTTTGTGGATGGAGCGTCTGTCAAAAAGGTAGGTGACATTACCTTTGAATATTGCAAGGATGCCATTCATGAAATGTTACTTGTACCGGAAGGAAAGGTGAGTTCCACTATCCTTCAGCTTTATACCGAAGACGCCATAGTGGCCGAGCCGGCTGGCGCACTGTCTATCGCAGGGTTGGATCAATACGCGCAACAACTTAAAGGCAAAACCGTGGTCTGCATTCTCAGTGGTGGCAATAACGACATTGATCGCATGCAGGAAATCAAAGAGCGTTCATTGTTGCATGAGGGTCTTAAGCATTATTTTATCATCCGATTTGCGCAACGTCCCGGAGCGTTGAAAGAATTTGTCAATCACATTTTGGGTCCGGATGACGACATTGTGCGTTTTGAATTCATTCAGAAACACAACAAAGAAACAGGCCCGGCCCTTATCGGTATCGAAGTGAAGTCTGAAACGGATTTTCATTCCCTAATGGATAGATTGAAATCTGAAAAAATAAACTATACCCTGATCAATCAAGATGAAAACCTTTTTGAATACCTGATCTAAATAAATCACAAAGTGAAGAATCCAATTTCGATCATTTCCATAAGCAATAGAAGCCAACGTTGTAATCCGACTTTTTCAATTATCACCATTACGGGGTAACCCGTCATCACTTTTTTATCCCCGTTAACTTATCGTGCCATGCAGGGCATGTATTTATAAAATTATTTATTGGGTAATAATGAAAATATTAAAATTCGGTGGCTCTTCGGTGGCCACACCAGAAAGAATAAAGTCGGTAATGTCTATTATCAGGGAATACCCGCTTAATAGCCTCGCGGTTGTTTTTTCTGCATTTGGAGGTGTAACCGATCAACTCATTGGGCTGAGCAAAATGGCCCTGGAGGGTGACGTTAAATACAAACAAATAATTTCTGAACTACTGCAAAGGCATTTGGATGCTGTGAGCCAGCTCATTCCGCATGACTATCAGACCGAAATCATTTCCCAGGTAAAGTTGAGATTCGAAAAACTGGAGAATGTAACCTATGGAATTTATTTGGTAAGGGAGCGCACACCTCGCACACTGGACTATATCATGAGCTTTGGCGAAAGGCTTAGCGCTTTTATCATCAGTCAGGCGTTTCAGACAACCGGAACATCTGCTGCATACCTTGATGCCAGAAAGTTGATTGTTACCGATGACCATTTTGGTAATGCTAAAGTGGACTTTGAAATTACCAACAAGCAGATCAGGGAATACTTTGAATCACATCATGAATTACAAATTATCACTGGATTCATCGCAACTGCCTACAGCGGTGAAACGACCACCTTGGGAAGAAGCGGATCAGACTACACAGCCTCCATTTTCGCTGCCGCACTAAGTGCAGAGGTCTTGGAAATCTGGACAGATGTCAATGGTATGATGACAGCCGATCCCAGATTGGTGAAAAAAAGTTTTTCAGTGCCTCAGATGAGCTATGAGGAAGCCATGGAACTTTCACATTTTGGCGCCAAGGTAATTTTTCCGGCAACCATGCTGCCGGCCATGACCAATCGCATTCCCATTCGAATCAAAAATACCTTTGAACCTCGAACAGAAGGTACATTAATCGTTGCTGAAGGCACCAATGGAAAACTGGTGAAAGGCATCTCCTCCATCAAGAACATCAAGCTCATTAATATACAGGGAGGTGGTTTAGTCGGACTGGTTGGATTCTCAAAACGATTGTTCACCGCATTGGCAAATGAAAAAATAAATGTCATATTGATCAGCCAGGCGTCCTCAGAGCACTCCGTTTGTATTGCGGTAGAAAGTGAATTCTCCAACAAAGCAAAAACCGCCATTGAAAGTGAGTTCAAGTATGAGATCAAGGATGAGTTGGTAGACGAAGTGAAGGTCACCGACAACCTTTCCATTATTGCAGTGGTAGGTGATGGTATGAAACATCAACCTGGCACCAGCGGAAGAATGTTCAGCGCATTGGGAAAAAATGGCATTAATGTAAGCGCTATTGCCCAGGGTTCTTCAGAACGAAATATTTCTGCTGTCATTCAGCAATCGGATGTAGCCAAAGCCTTGAATGCACTACACGATGCCTTCTTTCTTTCTCATCTTAAAACCTTGCACATCTTTTTGGTGGGCACCGGGTTAATTGGCAAGGCCTTGCTCAAACAGGTTTTGGAACAGTTCAAAAAATTATCCGAAGAGCACCATCTGGAAATAAAAGTAGCCGGCATAGCGAACAGCAGAAAAATGCTTTTCAACGAAGATGGCCTACCGCTTGAAAATCTCACTGAACGATTACTTGAATCGGGTGAAACCATGGATACTTTGACGTTTATAAAAAAGATGACAACCCTCAACCTGTCGAACAGTGTGTTTGTTGATTGCACAGCAAGTGATGATATCGCCAAAAATTATCACACCGTTTTGTCAGAAAACATTTCTATTGTAACACCCAATAAAAAAGCCAACTCAGCGGATATTTCTTATTATCGTCAATTAAAAGAAACAACGCGCAAACGTGGCGTAATGTTTTTGTATGAAACCAACGTGGGTGCAGGTATTCCTGTTATTAACACACTAAACGATTTATTACTCAGTGGAGATAAAGTCATTAGCATTGAAGCCGTGTTGAGTGGCACATTAAATTATATTTTCAGTTCCTTTGATGGCAGCAAGAAATTCAGTGATGTGGTAGCTGAGGCAAAAGAAAGAGGATTCACCGAACCTGATCCACGAGATGATTTGAGCGGAATGGATGTAGCACGCAAAATTTTAATTCTGTCCCGAGAAGCCGGTTTGGATCTGGAGTTGTCACAAATACAGGTGCAAAATCTGGTTCCGGAAGATTGTCGCGAAATCAAAGATGTATCTGATTTTATGACTGCCTTTAAAAATTATGACGACCATTTTCAAAAACTATTAAGCGAGGCTGAACGAGAAAACAAGAAACTCAGGTATCAGGCGACATTAGACAAAGGGATTGTTAAAGTTGAGTTAAACAAGGTCGATGACAAACATCCGTTCTACTCATTGTCCGGCAGCGATAATATTATTTTATTGACTACGGAGCGCTACCATGAGCGGCCTTTAGTCATCCGCGGCCCAGGTGCAGGCGCAGAAGTAACAGCAGCTGGCGTTTTTGCTGATGTAATCCGGATAGGTAATTATTCAAACTGAATCCATTAAGATCACCTACCAAACACTTGTCAGCTTTTAAAAATCTTTTTGCTCAATTCATTGAACGCATGCACAACTTTTATCAACTTGGAGATCAATTAAAATAGAAATGTAAAAGCTTCATTCTAATATAAATACCAGGGAACCGTCCTGACTCCGGCAATGCCGCGTAAGGACGGTTTCGTTTTTTTAGGCTACACCGAACTAACGATTGTTTACTTTGACACCGAAGACCATTTTTGATAAAATCTGGGATACCCACATCGTAAAGCTCAAAGAAGGGCATCCCGACCCACTCTATATCGACCGTCATTTCATCCATGAAGTGACCAGTCCGCAGGCTTTTGATGGGATCAAGAAAAGAGGGATTGGCGTTTTTAATACCCAGCGCACTACCGCCACTGCTGACCACAATGTGCCGACCAAAGATCAGCATCTCCCGATCAAAGAAGCCCTATCCAGACATCAGGTAGAAACATTAAGAAGAAATTGCAAGGAATTTGGAATTACCCTTTACGACTTAGGCCACCCTTTTCAAGGAATCGTTCACATCATTGGCCCTGAACTGGGTCTTACACTGCCAGGGATGACCATCGTTTGTGGCGATAGTCACACTTCAACACACGGTGCTTTTGGAAGCATTGCTTTTGGTATTGGCACCAGCGAGGTGGAACAAGTACTGGCCACTCAATGCATTCTTCAGTACAAGCCCAAGCGGATGAAAATTGAAATCAAAGGTAAACTTGGCAAAGGCGTGTTGGCGAAAGACATCATCCTTTACATCATTTCCAAAATATCTGCCAGCGGAGCCACCGGATACTTTGTGGAATACACCGGAGACACCATTTCCAATTTATCCATGGAAGCGCGCATGACCATTTGCAACATGAGCATTGAAATGGGAGCTCGTGGAGGATTGATTGCACCTGATGAAACAACTTTTGAATATATCAAAGGAAGAAAGTTTGCGCCACAGGGAAATGCCTTTGATAAAAGCGTTGAACAATGGAAGCAACTGAAATCTGATGAAGACGCTACATTTGATAAGACCATTTCATTCGATGCTACCGACATCGGACCGATGATTACGTATGGAACTAATCCGGGAATGGGTATTAAAATAACCGATCGAATTCCCACGGCTCAAGAATTAAAGGATATTAGCGAGCAACCCTCTTTTATCAAGTCCCTTGAATACATGGGCCTTGAACCCGGTTCACAATTACTGGGCAAGCACATCGATTATGTTTTTATTGGCAGCTGTACCAACGCAAGAATTGAAGATCTAAGATTGGTTGCTTCTATTGTAAAAGGGAAAAAGAAAGCAGATGATGTAGAAGTCTGGGTAGTGCCCGGATCGAAGCAGGTGGAAGAACAAGCGCGAAAAGAAGGGCTGGATAAAATATTTGAAGCAGCAGGATTTGAATTGAGAAGCCCAGGATGCTCTGCATGCCTGGGTATGAATGAAGACAAAATACCAGCCGGGAAATATTGTATCTCCACTTCAAATAGAAATTTCGAAGGAAGACAAGGACCTAAGTCAAGAACATTCTTGGCGAGTCCCTTGAGCGCTGCCGCAGCGGCCATTACAGGAAAAGTAACTGATGTAAGAGACCTGGTATGAGCAAAGAGAAATTCATAACCTTATCAAGTACCGGAGTTCCGCTTCCCAACGAGAATGTGGATACTGATCAGATTATTCCAGCTCGATTCTTAAAAGCTACTACCCGAGAAGGGTTTGGCAATAACCTGTTCAGGGATTGGAGGTATGACAACAACGGCAATCCAGTCGAGGGCTTCGTGTTGAACAACAAATTGTACGGAGGAAAGATTTTGGTAGCCGGAAAAAATTTCGGTTGCGGAAGCAGCCGTGAGCATGCCGCCTGGGCAATTTATGATTACGGCTTCCGGGTCGTGATCTCCAGTTTCTTTGCCGACATTTTTAAAAACAATGCATTGAATAATGGTTTGCTGCCGGTAGTGGTTTCAGATCGATTCCTAAAATCAATTTTGAAAACCATCGAAGACAATCCATCTACTGAAATAAAGGTTGACCTGGAAAATCAGGAAGTAATATTCAACGGCCAAATAGAAAAATTTGAAATCAATCCCTACAAAAAATCTTGTATGATCAATGGTTATGATGACATCGACTATTTGCTAAGCCTTAAAGAAGATATTAAACAGTTTGAAGCGGAACTATCGTGAAAAGAAAGATTACCATACTGCCCGGTGATGGCATTGGCAAGGAAGTAACGGCTGAAGGGAAAAAGGTACTGGAAAAAATTGCCCTTGCCTTTGATCATCAATTTGAATTTGATGAAGCCAGTATTGGCCACGATGCCATTGTAGCTACAGGCCATGCTTTGTCGGACGAAACATTGGCCATCCTCAAGCAAGCAGATGCCATTTTATTTGGAGCGGTAGGTCATCCACATTATGACAATGATCCGTCATTGAAAGTAAGGCCGGAGCAGGGATTGTTGAAAATGCGCAAGGAGCTGGGCTTGTACGCCAACCTGAGGCCTATCAAATTATTTGATGAACTATTGGATGCCTCCAGCATCAAACCTGAAATCCTAAAAGGCTCTGACATCCTGTTTTTCCGTGAACTTACCGGTGATGTGTACTTCGGTGAGAAAGGAAGAAAGGACAATAATAACACAGCTTATGACCTGATGATCTATTCACGTCATGAAGTTGAACGCATCGCTCACAAAGCTTTTGCCGCTGCACGAACCCGTAAAAAGAAAGTGGTATCAGTAGACAAAGCCAATGTATTGGAGAGCTCACGCTTATGGAGATCGGTCGTTCAGGAAGTAAGTAAAGACTATCCGGATGTTCAACTAACTCACATGTTCGTAGATGCTGCTGCGATGAAGCTCATTCAGGACCCAAGAAGTTTTGACGTGGTACTCACTGGAAATTTGTTTGGAGATATCCTTACAGATGAAGCCTCCCAGATTGCCGGCTCCATGGGCATGCTGGCCTCCGCCTCCATTGGCGATAGCGTAGGTTTATATGAACCCATCCATGGGAGCGCCCATGACATCACTGGCAAGGGAATAGCCAACCCGTTGGCATCCATATTGTCTACTGCGCTAATGCTGGATATTTCATTTGAACTGAAAGAAGAATCCAATGCCATCATCGATGCCGTTGCCCAGACATTAAAAGCAGGATTCAGGACGGTAGACATTGCAGATGCAAAAACATCAGAAGATAAAATTTTAAGTACTGAGCAAATGGGCGCTCAGGTAATTCAAAGAATAGGATTAAAAGAAACGATACCTACTAACTAGATAGTTATGAGTAAGAAAATACAAATATTCGACACCACCCTACGCGATGGCGAGCAGGTGCCGGGATGTCAGTTGAAAACAGAAGAAAAAATTGTGATTGCCCGTGAACTGGAAGCACTGGGCGTGGATGTAATCGAAGCGGGGTTTCCTATTTCAAGTCCCGGTGACTTTCTTTCTGTGGTGGAGCTGTCAAAAGCATTGAATGATACAGTAGTGTGCGCCTTGACGCGTGCCAAGAAAGAAGACATAGATGTAGCTGCCGAAGCGCTGCATCATGCCAAGCGGGGACGAATTCATACGGGGATTGGGTCTTCGGACGTACACATCAAGCATAAATTCTTTAGCACACGCGAACAAGTATTGGAACAAGGCGTGTGGGCAGTGGAGTACGCCAAGAAAAAAGGATATGAGGTAGAATTCTATGCCGAAGATGCCGGACGAGCCGATGTTGAGTTTCTCGCCCAATTAATTGAAGCCGTTATCGCAGCTGGTGCGGATGTCGTCAACATACCGGATACCACAGGATATTGTTTGCCTGATGCCTTTGGCAAAAGAATTAAGTACCTGACCGAACACGTAAAAGCTATCGATAAGGCAATCATTTCTGTTCATTGTCACAATGACCTTGGCATGGCCACCGCCAACACCATCTCAGGCTTAATCAACGGAGCGCAACAAGCTGAGGTAACCATCAACGGCATCGGTGAACGTGCAGGAAACACTTCTTTGGAAGAAGTGGCCATGATAATTGATGTGCACAAAGATTTGAACTTTCATACCAACATTAAGCCGGAGAAAATTTACGCTTTAAGCAAATTAGTGTCAGGCATGATGCGTATGCCTGTGCAGCCCAATAAAGCCATCGTGGGCGCCAATGCATTTTCTCACAGTTCTGGTATACACCAGGATGGATTTTTGAAGCATGCAGAAAACTATGAGATCATTAGTCCGGACAAAGTAGGCGTACCCTCTTCTTCCATAGTACTAACCGCCCGAAGTGGCCGGGCAGCTTTGAAGCACAGGGTAGAACTTTTAGGCTATCCGTTTGAAGGGGAAAACCTAAACCACCTGTATGAAAATTTTCTGGTGATGGCAGATGAAAAGAAGATGATCACCGATGAAGATCTGATGATGCTGGTAGGGATGATGCCCGTTTTGGTAAAATAAGTCGTCAGACCACTCAAAGTGGTCTGACGACGCTATCAAATTTTGAACCTTAAACTTTCAATTATTTTTTACAGTTGGATACTTAATCCCTAACTGCTCTAAGTACGACCCGTACTTTGTTTCATCGTAATAGAATTTTTCCAGATCCGGACGATAGGTCTTTTGAATCTCCGTGTTTAAATAAATAGCGGGCTTATCTTCTTTAGTGATCATCGGCTTGTATTGTTGCTTGGCCTTCTGCTCGTTCTCAAAATAATCCTTTGCCTTGCTTACAATTTCTGGCTTGGTTAATAAGTCAATAATGGTCATGGCCTGCACGCGTGCACCTGCTACTACGCCTTTGTGCGCAATAGGCGTGGCCATGGCAATGGCGTTGGCCCAATGGTGTCCTGGCAGTCCGGGAATGTTGGACGGAAACCGCATGGTAACGGTGGGCACTTTCCATGAGATGTCTCCGATATCATCAGATCCTCCGCTGCGAGGCTCACTTGCCGGTGGCTTAAATTCATCCAGTTTGGATTCCAAACCAGTGGTGTCATTTTTGGATTTTACTTCCTTTTGAACAGCGAGTGCCAATTGCTGATCTTCAGCGCTCCAGTTAGGAAGTCCAACTACTTTTATATTTTCATTCATGGCTTCAGCTACTGGCTTATTGAAGTGACGAGGCCATGCAGATCCTAATGTTCTCCGTGTAACTTTGGTTTTGGTCATCATGGCTGCGCCATCGGCAATGCGATTTCCGGTTTCATAAAGATTCATAATATTCGGATAGGTAATTTCCCTGAAATAAAACCAGATAGATGCCTTGGATGGAACCACATTGGGTTGATCTCCTCCATTGGTGATCACAGAGTGCGACCGTTGCAGCGGCTCAAGATGTTCACGCTGATATTGCCATCCGATATTCATCAGTTCAACAGCATCTGCAGCGCTGCGGCCTCGCCATGGTGCACCAGCTGAGTGTGCCGATTCCCCTTCAAATGTATATTCTACTGAAATCAAGCCTGTCCCTGAAGCCGCTCCATAAGATACACCCAGATTTGACCCCACGTGGGTAAACAAGCAAATGTCAACATGATCAAAATAACCATCCCGGGTATAGTATGCCTTAGTACCTACCAGCTCTTCGGCTATACCTGGCCAAACCATTAAAGTTCCTGGCATTTTTTCGCGCTCCATGATTTCTTTCACAGCCAAAGCAGCCGCAATATTCAAAGGTGTGCCCGAATTATGTCCTTCTCCATGACCGGGTGCTCCCTCCACGATAGGATCGTGGTATGCAACTCCGGGCTTCTGAGAGGCTTTGGGAATGCAATCTACATCGCTCCCCAGGGAGATTACCGGTTTGCCACTTCCCCATGTTGCTGTCCAGGCAGTAGGGATACCTGCAATGCCCCGTTCGATTTTAAACCCATTTTCCTCCAAAACTCCGGTCAGGTACTTACTTGATTCATATTCCTGAAATCCCAATTCAGCAAAACTGAAGATCTTGTCCACCATCACCTGAACCAACTTGGCATCAGCTGCCACTTTATCCGAGGCTTCCTTTTTTAGCGCCTCAATTTTCTTGGCTGACAATTTGGGTTGTGCCATGACAAACCCGTACGTCAATACAAACAATAAAAGCAATCTTATTTTCATAACTCAGACTTATCGTTTAAAAATTTGTTGAGCAGGTAAATTAGCAATTGAAGTCAGTTTCTCCTTGAGGGAAATCGGGTAAACTGCCAACTCTCAAATGATCGGTAGTATTCGGGGGCAGAAGGTAATCTACTAAACCGAATTTGGCGCTGTGCGCTAACTAAGCTTGGACATCAGCACTTCAGGAATCGGAGCTACTTTTCTTTTTTCATAATCAAAGCAAACAATTCCCGTCTTTCCCCTGGCCACTTCCTTACCAGAAGTGACGTTGGTAATCAGGTATAGTAAGTCGAACCCATATTTGTTGAAATCCGCAACGGCAATTTGAATTTCCAGATGATCTCCCAAAAAGGATTCCGATTTATAAATAACAGCAGCATCGGAAATAATCTGGCCGACAGACCCATCAAAACTGATTTCACTTTCAAATCCCAGGTGCCTGTAAAATTGTATTCTGGCCTCCTGCATGAGGGAAAGCACACGGTCGTTGCCAACATGGCCGCCATAATTCAGGTCGCTAACGCGAACAACGAGTTGGGTGGTAAAAACAAATTTGGAAGGCAATGAGAGTTGCAGGCGCGCCATACAGATGTGTTAAAATTATTTGAAACGAGTTGCAGCGATATTAAGCTCTTAAAATAATAACTTTAACACTTCGTCTCCACACAAAATACACTGATCATGCAAACTATTCTTGGCGCCAATGGCGTAATCGCCAATAATCTGGCTAGGCACCTGCCGAATTATACTCAGCAAATCAGGCTTGTCAGTCGAAATCCAAAGAAAATCAATGAAACAGATCAACTTTTCAAAGCCGATTTACTGGTTGCAGCGGAAACAGCTGAAGCCATCAAGGGGTCTGAAGTGGTTTATTTAACGGCTGGTCTTCCATATCGTACTTCCATTTGGCGCCAACAATGGCCCATTCTCATGCAAAACGTAATGGATGGCTGCAAGCAACATAATGCCAAGTTAGTGTTCTTTAGTAATGTTTATCCTTATGGATTGGTCGATGGCAAGATGACGGAAGAAACGCCATTCAACCCATGTAGTAAAAAAGGTGAAGTAAGGGCCAATATTGAAAGCGTCCTGTTGGAAGAAGTGAAAAAGGGAAACATTAAGGCTAGTATTGCACGAGCGGCTGATTTTTATGGACCTCACACCCCACTCAGTTACCTCAAAGTAATGGTCTTTGACAATTACGCAAAAGGTAAGAAAGCTCAGTGGTTCGTAACGGATCAAACAAGACATTCATTTACTTACACACCAGACGCTGGCAGGGCCACTGCTTTGCTGGGCAACACCGCATCCGCTTTTAACCAGGTTTGGCATTTACCCACAGACAGTAGTGACCCCACGGGAGTCGAGTTCTTAGCAATGGCTGCCAAAGCATTTGGTGTGGAGCCTAATTACATGGTGCTTAGAAAGTGGATGATCAACATGGCAGGGTTATTTATTGGAGACATACGCGAATCGGCTGAAATGCTGTATCAGAGTGAGCATGACTATCATTTTGACAGCTCGAAGTTTGAAAAGGAGTTCAACTTCAAGACAACTACCTATGAAGCAGGATTAGCTGTAGTTGCTAAGTCGTATAAATAGTTACTCCAATTTCTTTTTGGGTTCCTTGTCGTAATTAAACAACAAAGTAAATGTGTTGGCGATCATGCCATCTGATCGTTCATAATGAGCAAATCGAAGCTCTACCGATTTTACAGTTGTTCTGCCATTGTGAAAAGAATTGGGTGCATATCTGAATCCCAGACCAATCGTTTCACTATGAAATTTTGAAAGGTCATAATCAGAAGTGTAGAATTCCTCAAAGACCAGGTGTTGCGCGTAAGGTTTAAAGAAATCAGACTCGCTTTGGTTGTATAAACGCGCGAAGGGAGTAAGCGTTATCACCCGAGAAATCTTAAACGGTGCTTCCAGACTTATGGTGTGGGCCGAAATGCCAAAATCATCCCAATAGTATCGATAGTAAGCTCTAACCAAGTATCTATTGCCAAAAAAAGAATTAAACTGAACGCCTACTGGAACCTTGACACGCGTTGAAGGCAGGTTCTCTACCCGTCTGGTATTATCAATAAAAAAAACACGATGAAAAGAAGTTGCCAACAATCCTGACTGAACGGTAAGACCTGGATAAAAACCAATCGACATCCTTTGGTTGATCGTTTGAAAAAATCCCAGGCTTAGATTATAGGAGTTTCTTTTGTAATCGTTATACCATTCCATAAAACGCAATTCAAAAGGGTAGACCAACTCCCTGGTGCCATCACCCTGGTAACGACCCCATCGCAAATCGTCAAAATACATTTGCAAAGCCGCAGAGAATTCGCGAGTCTGATTTTCATTGATGTGACTGACCGATAATGCCTGACCCAATGAAAGGTAATCGGATTCAATAGAAAAAGATGAATTGGCCCCCAGTGTGGTTTGACCGTCATTCAAAACCCGGCTGTAACCAAAGCTTGTATAGGCACGCGCATCCGTCTTGGATGCAGACGACTTCACAAAGTCAATATTATCAGTGGATGCAGAGCTGATTACGTCTACACCAATATCAAAATGAAATGTCCTTACCGAGTCTTTAATATTGTCCAGGGAATAGTGAGATGCATACACCTGGAGGTCTTCCGTGCCAATACCTCCGGTTACGGCAGAATGGTTGTTATTCTGATTATAGTACGAAAAAACCGCCTCCACATCAGTGTGAGAAAGCTTTTTCCTTGCGTAGTTACTTTTACTGGTTTGCCCGAATGTGGTGAAAGCAGAAGTAATTAAACCAAGGACCAGGTAATTTTTCTTCACAAGATTTCAATTACATCCGCAGCCCCCGCTGGTTTTGGACCCTACGCCTCCCGATCCGCCTTCCCTAATGCCGAATACATATTGTTCAAATCCCTTTGCACTGTTGCTGCCGGGCCTCATTTCAAAATCATTGAGGTAAACACGCTGATAAGGCTGCACCGTTTGGCAGGAAGCCAGCAAGCCCATTATGCATATGGAATAAAAGATGGCTTTTCTCATCATTCAGCTTCCAAGATAAGCTTTATATGCTTTGAAGTAAACACTTTGTTGTGGTTGTCTATGATGAGCGCGTGGGTTTGAGGTAATTGCGTGATAAAATGCAGACCAACGTCCACTCCCATTGTAAATACTGCAGTAGCCAGCGCATCAGAAAGTTCTGCGCTCGGGCTCACAATGGTCACGCTTTTGATGCCTGACACAGGTCTTCCCGTTTTAGGATCAAGCGTATGGGAATACCGTTTACCTTGATGAATAAAATATTGTTCATAATCTCCTGACGTAGCAACGGACGATTCATCAATCGGTATCCAAGCAATATTTTTAGTTTTATCATTTGGATCCGCGATGGCTACTTTCCAGGGATGACCATCAAGACGTTTTCCCCAGGCGGTGAGGTCACCGCTCGCATTAATTACTCCGCTTGTTACACCTTTGTTGATAAGCAATGATTTCACTTTGTCTGCCGCATAGCCCTTGCCAATAGCACCAAATCCGATGTGCATTCCATCAACAGAAAGTTGAACTTGATTAGGAACTGTTAATTTAATCTTTCGATACCCAACCTTTGCCAATGAGTCATTGATAGCAGATTGCCTTGGCATGTTGAATGAGTCTCCTTTAAAGTTGTATAGTTTTTTCAACACTCCAGCGGTGATGTCAAAAGCACCTTGGGTCAATTCGGAAATATCGAGGCTGCGCTTGATGATTTGAAAAGTTTCATCATCCACTTCTACAGATTCTTTTCCGGCTGCCTGGTTGATCTTTGCAGTTTGAGAAGTGTCCGAGAATTCCGTCAGCAAGTACTCGATGCGCTTTACCTCAGCCACACATTGATCCAACAGTGACTCACCTTCATCGGCATTTGCAAACAATATGAATTCAAAGGCAGAGCCCATCAGCCTGGCACTTCTTCTAAACTCTATGATGTCAGTCATTCTGAGAAAAAGGCACTCAGCTGCGAAATGAATTTTTCCGCTGGCTCATTTTTGTAGTTGAGG
>CAYNCP010000011.1:0-70659 GCA_964395905.1 uncultured Ohtaekwangia sp. | reverse complement strand
CTCTTGTTAATTCTAATATTTATAATGGTGGCACTTTACAGATTTCTATTTGTATTCCTCAAGAGGTATATATATTTAATCGTGGACATCAAAGAAAGAGTTATCAAATACGGGAACATTTTCATTGACCAAGAAGTACCTATCGGTATGGTTATTTCAGTTGAACAAAAATACTGGACTCAATTGATCAAAATTAGGATTGGTGAACAACGTTATAGTTTTATAGCGCCAGGTATTAAACTTGACGAAATAAAGAATGCTTTAGAAGTCACTGATTAAGTTTGCACTGCTCACAACACGGTGTATGTGCCATCCGCCAGTGGGCGGACAGGTGTGCTTTGGTTCATTAATTCTCCTCAGCGTCTTTCCGAACAGGATTGCGATTACCGCAAAGTCCCCGTTTTGCAACCGGAGTCGCTGCAGTGAATAAAGATTCATTCCGCGAGCGCCTTGACATTTTGCCCTTACTCAACAGCTCACGCGGAACCATACACATTGTAACCCACCGTGGGCATTGGGCGTCAAAGCAGAACAAAATCTTAACCTCGGACAAAAAAATGAGAGTAATAAAGCGCGTGCTGTTTTTCCCAATTACAAAAATGGTCATAGGGATTGTTGTCTGCTTTTCGCTATTTGTAGGATTTCAAAACTTTGTATCCAAGCCATTTTTTTATGGCATAATTCAAGACAAGGGTATTGCTGACCCCATTATCCATTTGGTTTCTGTTGTCGTTTTACTGCTCAGCTATTACGGGTTGTTTCGTTTGTATGACAAGAGAAAAATTACAGAGTTGTCCATAAAACACTTGCCCAAAGAAATGGTTGGAGGTTTTGCTTTGGGATTCTTAACCATTTCACTCACCATTGCGATCTTATATGGCTTGGGTTATTACCAGTTTTTTAGCATCACAGCAGCACACTATTCATTAAAACTATTCGGATTATTAATGGTTGCGGCACTCATTGAAGATCTTTTTTTTAGAGGTATAATCATACGGGAGAGTGAAAAATGGTTAGGCACGAACCTAGCCCTAATAATTGGAATGCTATTCGAAATAGACCACCTGTTTAATCCCAATGCCAACCTGTTTAGTGTCTTTTTTATTCTGATTTGGGGATTCACAATGGCGATGCTTTTTGTGTATACGAAGAGAATTTGGTTGCCTTTTTTCTTTCATCTGGGATGGAATTTTGCGCAGCCATTTTATGGTTCTAATCTCACCGGTCTGGATGATATGGGAAGAATAATAGAATCTAAATTGGAAGGACCTGAAATATTGACGGGAGGTGCTGTGGGCGTAGAGGGCTCAATTTTTACAGCACTGTTTTTATTACTTATTGGGATTATCCTATATATTCTTGCAAGGAAAGAAGGCAAAATCATAAGAAGACCAGTGCGTGCAAAGCGCCCAACAGCGAGCTATGAGGGGTCTGGTGTTTCTTAACGGTATAATGAGCGCATAATCAATCATCGAATGTAAGTTGAAATCATTATTTTTAGAGGAGCATCCATCAAACTGACATAAGGGATATAAACCACATGCATGGTTATCCCTGTGTTGTAGCCAATTAAGAGAACGTATGATTTTAGATCATAAGAAAATAGAAATTAATCAGAAGGTTGTATTTGAAACCATCGTTTGCAACACTAACACGACTTTTAATTTTCAATTAAATGATGAAGCCTATTTTATTTATGTCAAACACGGACATCATATAGCCATTTCTCCTAATGAAATAATTGAAGTTTCTGAAGGAAACCTGGGAATTGCTGTTGGAAAGTCACTTATTCTTAAAGCTTACACTAATCAGGATAACCAGCATTATCAAGTGCTTATTATTCATATCAACAGAGCGTTTGTTGCAAAGGCTTTCAGGAACAAATTTCCGGACATTAGTGCTTCTTCAGAAAATGAGTTTAGCAAGGATATGTTAACAGGCAAACCCTGCGTGATCTCTCAGAATTATGTTGATGGAATCATGCATTATTTTTACAACCAACATGTTGCTACAGTCGAGATTCTTGCTATAAAAATTGAGGAAATCTTATTGCTCTTATTAACCAGCAAAAAGGCAGAGCAAGTAGCCCTTCTCTTAGAGCAATTTGTAAATAAAAGAACCGCCAGCTTTAAAGAAGTAGTAGAAACCCATGTACTTAGCGAGATTTCCCTGGAAGAGCTTTCTCAACTATGCAATATGAGCCTCTCAACTTTTAAAAGACATTTCAAGAAGATCTATAATACCACACCTAAGGAGTACTTTTTTGATAAACGCCTTGAAAACTCAAAAAAATTATTAGCTACTTCTGAGCAATCGATAGATGATATTGCATTGCTTTCAGGCTTCAAAACCACAGCTCATTTTAGCCGAAAATTCAAAGAGAAATACGACATCCCTCCCTCTCAATTTAAATTGACCCTCTCAGATAAATAACTGAACCTTCCGGAAAATCCCTTCCTTCCCATCCCATCTACCTTTGTGCTATTCACAAATCAAAAAAATTAAGATATGGAATCGAACAAAACATTTTTAGTCATTACAGCAATCGTTGATAAGCAAAATATAGCTGAAGTACCTGAGTATTTAGGTAGTGTAATGCAAATTTTCGGGCAAAACGGTGGAAAACCGGTTGGCAGATACAAAACGATTAATTCTTTGATTGGAGACCAATCACCTGAGATGATGGCAGTGATTGAATTTGAAAGCGCCAAGATCATTGAAGATATGGTAAATGGAGAAGCATTTAAGGCATTGGCAGGACAAAGAGCTCGCGTTTTTACGAAACTGAATATGATTATCAGTCAAAATATGTAAAAGGGCGAACTTATGGCTCTCAATGAAGAATTTAAAAACTTTGTTCTTGACTAATTGCAAGGCACCTGCCTTTACGGGATTGTTGTGCATGTCGGCAAGTTTGTGTTAATCATTTCATTGGTATCCAGTTCAATGGGATGACTATGCTGCTGCCAAAGCTGATATTGTTTATTATGACTATGATTCTGTCCGGCCTCTTCAAACTGCTGCATTAGCCAGTCTTTCCTGCTTTCCGTTGGATTTTTTCTCATTGACGTTATGATTTTAACGGAAGAGTATTTTTTTATATCGCAATTGTCCTGGGAAGAAAATTGCTCAAAAAGAATTGAGCCAGGGTAGCCTCTTTATACTCACCCATGCAAGGTCAATTTTCGTCTTTCTGACATCATCATTACAATTCAACTCATCGTCTCCTTTAAGGTGGCTGTGCCAACTATGGTTTTGCCTATTGAACGGAATCACAAAAAGAGCTACTTTGGTATAACTGACAAAATAGGCTTTTGTCAACAATATATTATTGAATGCTATGAGAAGAGTAATATCATTTATGCACTTATCGCTTGACGGTTTTGTGGCAGGACCGAAGGGAGAAATGGACTGGATAAAAGTAGATGAAGAGGTATTTGATTATGTGGGTAAACGGATAAGCAAAAGTACTACTGCGTTATATGGGCGTGTAACCTATCAGATGATGGAAAGTTACTGGCCCACCGCAGGTGACAAACCGAATGCAACCAGGTATGACATTGAACATGCCAGGTGGTATAACAGCGTGTACAAAGTTGTTTTATCAAGGACAATGAAGGATGCTGGTTTGTCTCACACAACAGTGATTAGCAACAACCTTGCTGACGGCATAAATGAAATGAAACAATCGCACACTGACGGGGATGATGAGATATTGATTTTTGGTAGCCCAACAGCAACCCATTCGCTTATTCGTCACAACTTAATTGATGCCTACTGGCTATTTGTTAATCCCATTGTTCTTGGGCAAGGCATTCCTTTGTTTGTAGGCATCAAGGGCAACATAAAGCTGAAACTATTGCCGGCAACACGGCAATTTGCCTGCGGGGTAACTGAATTGAATTATTCGGTAGAGAAATAATAAAGGTGAATACGATAGCCATTGCTGATCTTCCTGCCGGGCACAACAGATCATAAAAGATATGAGTAAAGATTATTTGCATTTGTAACTTGGCCTGCCGTAACAGGCACAGTAATTTCTATGAAAGATAAAGCTTTTGAGATAGTTAAGTATTCAGGCAAATACAGAGAGCAGGTACTTAGTGTTTGGGAGAAATCAGTTTTAGCCTCTCACAACTTTTTAAACCCCGCTGATTTTCATTCAATAAAGGAATTCGTAAATCGGATGGACTTCAATGATTTTGAAGTTTACTGTTTAGTCAAAAAAGATGAACTGACTGGATTTGTTGGTGTCGCAGAAAGGAAAATTGAGATGTTGTTTGTATCACCAGGCTATTTTGGGAAAGGATTGGGGAAAAGGCTACTGGAATTTGCAATTGCCGAACTGAAGGCTGATAAAGTTGATGTTAACGAAGAAAATGCAAGGGCAACAGAATTTTATCAAAAGGTGGGTTTTAAAACCTATGAACGGACAAGCAAAGACGACCAGGGGAAAAATTATCCCTTATTGCGAATGAAGCTTGGAATGAAGGATGAAAATGAATAGTGATAGGGTCCATCTTGGTTATACAGGTTAGTGACGGACAGCTACATCGGAGTGAAAAGATTTGTTAAATATGTATATTCAATGTGAGCAAAGATGATGGGAATGGAAACTATTGAGCGACAAATGGTTTTCTGATAAAATGAAATAATAGTTTTAATTATGTCAGCTGTTCAGGGTTTTAAATACGATATCTTCATTTCGTACCGCCACAATGACAATCGCAGTGGCTGGGTAACTGAATTTGTCAAAGCCTTGCAGGAAGAGTTGGCTGCCACCATCAAGAGGCCTATCTCTATTTACTTTGATAAAAACCCGCACGATGGACTCCTCGAAACGCACAATGTGGACAAGAGCCTGGAGGAAAAGATAAAGTGTATCATTTTCATTCCTGTTCTTTCCCAAACTTATTGCGAGCCTACATCCTTTGCCTGGCAAAAGGAGTTTTGTTTGTTTAACAAATTTGCGAAGGAGGATCAGCTTGGAAGAGATGTCAAATTGCGTAGTGGAAATATAACCAGTCGGATTCTACCCGTACTCATTCATGAACTGGATGCTGAAGATAAGGCCATTATTGAAGGCGAATTGGGAAGCCAATTAAGGGCTATCGAATTCATTTATAAGGAACCTGGAGTTAATCGATCATTAAAAAGTGATGATGACAAGAAGAGTAACCTTAACAAAACGGATTATCGCAATCAAATAAACAAATTGGCAAATGCAGTTAAAGAACTGTTAGGTGCTATTGCACAGCCGGATCTCATTAATTCAGATAACGCTGGATTACCAATAGCACTTAAACACAAACCCAAATATACATTCCTTATGCTTGCGATTTGTATCAGCCTGGCGTTGGCGGGGAGTTTGTTTTGGTGGCAAATAATAGAGAAGACCACTGACACTAGTATCGATCAGACTTTAGACCGGGCTGAAAAGCTTATGGAGGAGTATGTTCGATTTGAAGATGAGAGATACAAGGAGCAAGCCAGATATGCCTTGTTGCAGGTCCTTGCCCAGGATTCTGTTAATGAGCGTGCGCTGTACTTAATGATGGTTTATGCCACAGCTGATTCCGCAAAATATTATTCAAGAAAATTAACCAGGATTAACCCAAATGGCATCTATGCTCGGTTAGCCAATGCGGGCTGGTTAATGGAAAAAAGTAAGTGGCCAGAAGCAAAAGAAATATTGATTCATGTCATTGAACAGGATCCCAACAACCAGGAAGCATTGGGAATGATCTCAATGTTAAGTTTGACCACGCAAGACTATATTAATTGTTACCGCTACGCTAAGCAGCTTGAAATGGTTAACCCCAAGAATGCTTACCAAATAATGGCTACCTTATACCTGGAGCTTGGAGATTTTAAGCAGGCTTACAGACATTTGGAATTAAAACAGGCCTTACAAGAATTTACCTGCTCCGATGTGGAGGGTTTTCAAAAAATATTGCTGTGTGAGGGAAATTTTGAAAAGCTTGGAAAACTGACAGATTCCTTATGTAACTTTTCCAAGTGTCCGGATTGTGCATTCTGGCAACTTCGGGCCAACGTGCATGAGGGCAAATTTAAAGAGGCCGCACAATGGATTGGTCCTGTATTAAAGAGGATGCCTAAAATCACCTGGCGCTATCCGGCTTTCGTACTATTAAAGAATGGAAAGATAGATAGCGCTAACTTGATTGCCCAAGCGGAGCTAGATTTCGATAAAATACGGCTTGCGGATACGTCTTACCACCAATCAATGCCAATTTATTCCATGGCAGCCATTCAAGCTATGAAAAATAATTTCAAAGAATCGTTGCGCTTGCTCAGGCAATATGCAGCAAAAGGATTTGAAAACGGAAGTGAATGGTATATCACGCATGATCCACTTTTTGATGAGCTAATGAAGGATAATGAATCCTTTGCTGAATTCCTTCAGCTTTTTCAGAATGTGCAGCATCGAAAATTGACCATCCGCGAAGAGCTACGGAAACAGGAAAAGTGAAATAAACTTTGTCCAGTTTAAAGTCATAGAAATGATAAATAGTTTAAGTCCGGTTGTTACAACGTAGAAGGCTAAAGCTAAAATCCCACAATCGGTCAATAATGTTTGAATGCAAACGCAAAAAAGATAGAACACCTATTATACAAAAATTTAATACTTAAGCTACCATAAACTTATGCATCCATCAGGCGACATATTAATAGTATCATTAACCTTCTTGCTGATGTCTTGTAACCAGATGAACGATGAAAGTAGGATGGACTCGGCAAACCTTTATCAGGTGATATGGAAATACAAAATCAAACCCGAGCACAAAGAGAAGTTTGAATTGGAATATGGCAGCGAGGGCACCTGGTCGAAGTTGTTTGCCAAATCTGAAAACTACAAAGGCTCTTACCTTTACAAAAGTGAGGACGAAGCCAATACTTATTTATTGATAGATACATGGATCAACAAAGCAACTTATGAAGACTTTAAACGGATGAACCGGGAAGTGTATGACCAATTAGGTGCCGATTTTGAGTACCTCTATGAAGCCGAAGAGAAAATCGGATCGTTTAATCCAGTTCTTTAACGGCTTTCAATTAATGCCTATGGTTCAGTTCACCTCATCAAAAGAAAAGAAACTTTGGCTTTGGGCTTCCCTTGTAGCAATCACCATTTTTTCTACGCTCTTCATTGGACAACCCTTTGAACGACTGCTAAGAGATCAAAATACACAAGCGATACTGTTTTTGACGGGTATGTTGTTGGTGGGAGTTGTTATTTTGATGAATGGATTGAGAGCAAAGCCGGATAAAGTGAACATCACCATTTTGATTGGACTTGCAGCTGTGTATGTTATGTTTTTCTTTAGACTTGGCGCACCAGAAAGAAGCCACCTGATTGAGTATAGCGTGCTGTCGATTTTCGTTTACAGCGCGGTGATTGAGCGGGTAGGGCAGGGAAATCAACAGCTTGTTTATGCACTGATTGCTTTCCTGATTTCCTTTATGACAGGGGTTATAGATGAAAGCATTCAACTCTTTATCCCAGAACGCGTGTTTGATGTTCAGGACATTTTTTTTAATGGAGTGGTGAGTGCCATGGCCATAGGGTCAACCATGATTTTGTCCTGGATGCGCAAGAGAATGGATGCGAATAGATTTTCTTAATGTGGATGCATGGCATAATGCTGGCGGAGTAAATCCTTCCCATAATCGTTTCCGTTGGGTGTGCGCACTACGGCATGAATGTGCTGCCGCGTAGGTTTATCCCTTGGATAGACATGTCCCAAGCCAGCGGGTGATTGATGATCAAATTCTATCAGTAGCACCGGGCTATGTATGCGGTAGTAGTAAACAGATTGATCGGTCTTTCCACCGATCCAGGCGAAGTAAGTTTCGTTCAGGTGATTTTCGATTTCTGCCATTCTGATTTTGGCATGACCCTCATTCATATTGTCAATGTAGATTTTGATTAACTCCATTATTTGGCTTTTCTGGGAAGGTGTAAGCTTATCCAGTTTGAGTCCAGCGTAATCCAGCACGACATTATCTTTAAAAGCTTCTGTCAGGTTGTTGTGATTGTCTTTGGCTGATTTTAGCATGGCTGCTTTTTGTTGTGTGGCATCCAAAGACAGCAACATTTGCAAGCCCTGATCCTGCTCTTGCTGCATAATGGCAATGCCTTTGTACTTTCCGGCTTCCGCAATGACGGGTTCGGATCCAATAAAAAGAGGCGTCATGACCACCTGATCACCAAGCACAAAATAATTGATGATGACATGATGTCCATCCAATTGCCAGCCCCAGGGTTCTGTTGCTGACGGCTCACCCATGATCGTCACATAATAAAGCCATTCTCCATACTCCTCAAAGTTGTTGTCTTTAAGCTCAGCCAATGTATGATTGAGTTTCATGATGTCGCGGGTAAGTTGCAAACCTTTCGCGCTCAATGAAGCACCGATCAATCCAAATGCTGCCTCGCGTTGGGCTTCAGTCATGTCAATGAAGCCGATACCTTGCCTGATGTAGAAATGTTGATTCATCCATTTGCGCCATTCGTCATCATCAACCGCAAATTTGGTTTGGGCAAGCTGTGCAGGTGCAAGCGTTTGGAGAAAGTAGTTGGCCGCTTCCCGCACCGGTTCAGTGGAAACACCAGTAGATCGAATGGCAAACAGTCCTTCCTGAATGCCATTACTGGTAGTTACTCCTTTAAAAGGTGCTGCCAAACCTTCTGCTTCATATTCAACTGACATTTTACGGAATCGCTCAAATCGATCACTTACGGTCTGTTGAGACCAGGTCGCAGTGGAGTAGAACAGTATGGAAAGGATGAGAAGCAGATGTCTGGAGCCGGGGTTCATAAGCTAAGGCGGTTATCGGATGAATCAAATTACAAAATTGAGGTCGGAAGGGCGCATGGACCCCTGACTCATTTCAGCATTATAAATAAAAGTAAGGGCGCTTTGAATTATGAATGAGAGAAAGTATTACTATTGAATTATAGTAGTAATACTATTGTTTCTATATTTGTCCTTGAAATTTCGATTGGAGAATAGGATGTCAAAGAGAATAAATTACGATATGAAAGACATTGTTAAGGAGATCCGTCACGATTTACCTGCCAGCATTGTGGTTTTTTTTGTTGCAGTACCCCTTTGCCTGGGCATTGCATTGGCGTCTGGCGCTCCCCTTTTTGCGGGAATTATTGCCGGAATTGTAGGTGGCATTGTTGTAGGCATTGCCAGTGGTTCGCCATTAGGTGTCAGCGGTCCAGCCGCTGGACTAGCCGTTATTGTCCTGACTTCCATTTCCGCATTGGGAGGATCTTTTGAGGCCTTCCTTACCGCAGTGGTGCTTGCTGGCATCATTCAATTTGTGATGGGTTATGCCAAGGCCGGGTTTATTGCCTACTTTTTTCCATCATCGGTGATCAAAGGCATGTTAACCGGAATCGGTTTATTGATCATACTGAAGCAAATTCCTCATGCCCTGGGCTGGGACAAAGATTTGGAAGGTGATTTTGCATTAATTCAGCCAGATGGAGAAAATACCTTTTCAGAAATTATCAATGCATTTCAATTCTTCACCACAGGCGCTGTGTTGATCTCTGTCATTTCTCTGGCGATACTGATCCTATGGGATAAGGTATTGATGAAGCGGCATAAAATTTTTCAGCTGCTACAGGGACCTGTGGTGGTTGTCGTATTCGGTATAGTCATGAACTTGCTTTACGCTAAAGGAGTACTTGATTTTACTTTGGCTGCCGATCAGTTGGTGCGGATTCCGGTTCCGCAGGATCTGAATGGGTTTTTCACGCAGTTCAGTTTTCCTGATTTTTCTGTTTTAACAAACTTTGAGATCTATAAAATCGCTGTGGTGCTGGCCATTGTTGCCAGTCTTGAAACGTTACTTTGCGTAGAGGCAACGGATAAGCTCGATCCTTATAAAAGAGTAACTCCAACCAACCGCGAACTCAAGGCGCAAGGAATTGGAAACATCGTGTCAGGTTTAATCGGTGGCTTGCCCGTAACACAAGTGATTGTTAGAAGCTCGGCTAATATTGCTTTTGGGGGCAGAACCAAAATGTCGGCAATACTTCATGGTTTCTTTTTGCTGGTAAGTGCCATCACCATGGCCAGTGTATTGAATATGATTCCACTGGCAAGTTTGGCTGCTATTCTGCTGATGGTGGGTTACAAGCTGGCCAAGCCATCACTGTTCAAACAAATGTATAAATTGGGATGGGAGCAGTTTATGCCATTTACTGCTACTGTAGTGGGCATACTTACCACCGATTTGTTGCGAGGGATTACCATCGGGATAATATTTGGTATTTTCTACACGCTGCGTCACAGTTACAGAAACGCTTATCATTTGAAGGACATCACATTAAAAGAAGGTGGACAAATTGTGCATCATTTGATTCTTAGTGAAGAAGTTTCCTTTTTCAATAAACCTCGGATGATGGAAGTACTGGAAAGTATTCCACCCAATTCCAAATTGATCATTGATTGTTCTAAATCAAAATCGATTGCGCATGACGTGGTTGAATTAATAAAAGATTATGAAACCAATGCCAAGACTAAAAGCATTACCGTAGAGAAAATCAATTTCATAGAGCCATCATAACCAGGAACAGTCTTAACTAAAAAAATTAAAGATATGAGAACGCTAACGAAAGAAGTAAGAGACGCAATAACGCCAGCTCAGGCTATTGATCTTTTGAAAAAGGGAAATGAAAGATTTGTAAGTAATCTTAAAATGAATCGCAACTTATTGCAGCAGGTAAACGAAACCTCGGAGGGTCAGCACCCATTTGCAGTGATCCTTAGTTGCATCGATTCACGCACATCAGCGGAGTTAATTTTTGATCAGGGATTGGGAGACATATTCAGTGTAAGAATTGCCGGAAACATTCAGAACGATGACATTTTGGGCAGTATGGAATTTTCCTGCAAGGTGGCCGGAGCTAAAATTATCGTTGTATTGGGTCACACCAAATGTGGTGCGGTGAAAGGCGCGTGCGACAGTGTGAAAATGGGTAACCTCACCGGACTGCTGCAAAAGATGAAACCGGCTCTTGATGCTGAGAAAACAGTAACCGCAAACCGGGATGCCAACAATGCGGAGTTTGTAGAAAAAGTGGCAGCGCTTAACGTACGCAACACCAAAAAGGAGATACTGGCTAAAAGTCCCATCCTGAGGGAAATGATTCAAAATAATGAAATTGCGCTTATCGGTGCCATGTACAATGTGGAAACCGGAGCCGTTGAGTTTTACGAAAGTGAAGTTTACACAGCCGAAACCCTGAAGAAAATGTCTGTTTAGTTTCTGCTAAGACAGCATTTGTAAAATAGGTCAGGCTGCTCATTTGGATGATTATTCATGATTCTAGTGCAAGACGAGAGTATTCTAATAAAGATTGACAGCAAAATATTTGCAAAGGATCCTTTTTCATCGGAGCTGGGGAAGAACATTATTTTTCATAGCATTCATTTAATCGATGAACTTGGATTTGAAGCTTTTACTTTTAAGAAACTGGCGGAAAAAATAGATTGTACCGAGGCTTCAATCTATCGGTACTTTGAAAACAAGCACAAGCTGTTGATCTATCATCTGACGTGGTATTGGAGCTGGCTGGAGTATCGAATTACATTTGCCACGGCAAATATTAAATCTCCTGAGGAAAGACTGATAATTGCATTAAAGCTATTGACCTCTCCCCTGGAGCAAGATCCGCAGGTACCACAGATTGATGAGGAAGCGTTGTATAGAATTGTGATAGCAGAGTCTCAGAAAGTATATCTAACCAAAAGCGTGGATGAAGAAAACAAGCAAGGACTTTTCTTCAATTATAAAAGACTTTGCAAGAAGGCCGCGGCAATCATACATGAAATCAATCCTGGATATCGCTATCCTACTGCACTGATTTCCACCGTGGTGGAGTCATCCTACGATCAGCGATATTTTGCCAGGCATTTGCCTTCCCTTACGGAAATTCCAAAGGAAAGCGAAGACGGAATTACCCATTATCTTACCGAACTTGTGTTAAAAGCCATCAAATAAGAATCGAAATTAGCCATAGCCAGAAACCGTATGGCAATTCGATTTATCTTCTTATCATTGTATTGAGCCAACTTTGCCATCATGCGCTTCCTGTATTATTTGATTCTTAAGCCATTTAGCTTAGTACCTAGTTGGGTTCTTTATCGGGTATCAGATTTTATGTACCTGGTGTTGTACAGGATTGTGGGGTATCGCAAGAAAGTAGTTCGGACCAATATTCATAATTCTTTTCCTGAACTGTCAAGCGAAAAACAATTGGCAATTGAGCGGGAGTTTTATGCTCATTTTTGTGATTTGATAACGGAGTCGATCAAAGCGTTTTCTATATCCAAAACCGAATTAGAGAGAAGGTTTACGCAGCGCAATCCGGAGCTGTTTCAAAAATACTTTGACCGTGGGCAACACGTCACATTGGTAGGCGGCCATTCGGGAAACTGGGAGCTTTTTGCAGTAAGTGTAGCCTTACATTTGCCGCATCAGCCGGTGGCGCTTTATGCTGCATTGCACAATGAGTTTATCAACAGGAAAATATTACAAAGTCGTTCCAAGTTTGGATTGTGGATGAAAAGTTATGCAGAGGTGAAGCAAATGATGAAGGGGAAAGTAGTGAAACCTGTGGCAGTAATTTTCGGATCTGACCAAAGTCCAAACATTAAGCAGCAGCCCTATTGGACTGAATTTTTGAACCAGGAGACAGGTGTGCAGTTTGGTACTGAAAAATTTGCGCGAGACAACAATGCGCCTGTTATCTATGGATTCATACATAAAGTGAAGCGCGGCCACTATGAAATGGAGTACAAGCTGGTGTGTGAAAACCCCACCGAGCTGAAAATGGGAGAAATTACAGAAAGGCACACACGACTTTTAGAAGCAGACATTCGGCAAGAGCCGGCATACTGGCTATGGACACACAAGCGATGGAAGCGTAAGAAAATCGATTTTATTAATTACGAAATCGAAATGCGAGAAGCAGCAAAGTTGTCTGCCTAGGCTACAAATTCAGCCAATAAGTCATCTTAAATACCAGGGCCCGGGTGCGGGGCAACCAGTTGGCATTGGGGTTATCAAAACTGAAGAAGTAATTGTCGGTATACACCAGGAATAGATCACTGGCGGGTTTGAATCGCCATTGAAGCCGTGCATTAATATTTACATTTTCATTTTGTGTGTTGAATTGCATGAAATTGGTGAGAAATAGCTTTTTGGAGAGCGTAAGGTCGACCCGTGGTCCAATCAAATGAATATCGCGTGATGGGTAAGGAGCCGGCAATCGGATGCGATTGTAATTGTAGTCGATTGTAAAGCTTCCGTAGGGCTGAAAGCGGTAAGTGACAGAAGGACTGTATTCGTAACGTGTGCCATTAAAATTCTCCCCACCAGAATGCCGCAGCTCGTAAGAAATCAGCTTTCTTGGGTCGGATTCAAATCGCATCCAATAGCTTTGATAAGTGTAGGTAGATCCTGCCAACAGCTCTATTGGGTTTTCTTCACTTGGAGTACGTGTAGGGTCAAAATCATTTAATAACCTGGTAAACCGGTTGTTATAGGATAATCTAAATGATGCATTATTTTGAAACCTAAAATCGTATGCAAGCCGTACCAACTGATCGGTTCGCCCATCCGCATCCCAAAAATATTCAAACTGAACTGATGGCCCATGATTATTAAGGTCTCCTGACTTCGGATAGAATTTATAGGAAACTTGCGGCATGATGTTGTTAATATTGATCCTTCTGACGAATCCTACTTCAGCATTGTAGTTTTCCCCGATCATGGAGTGGCTCCATTCCGCTTCCCATTTTTGGGTACTGTAACGGAGCGATGCTCCGTGAGCATACTGGTTTCCCGGGTTTTGCTCCTGAAAACTTCGATGATAGAATAGTTTTCCAGTCCACTTGTTAGTGATAGAGGCCAGGTTGTAATCTATGCCAGCCACGCGGTTATAAGTGACACTATCTCCAAAGAGTTTGTCGGGATACGACTTGTCAAAGGATTGCTTATTGACAACAAAAAAGGAAATGTTGGATCGACTGAATACTTGCTGCTGTACTGCAGCTACAGTGTAATTGATACTGGGAAGCTGAATCTCCGAATCTTCTGCAGCCTGCATGTTGAGCAGTCCCACTCGCAAGCGGTTATTCAACTTTCCGCTGAGCCGAAATCCGCCATAAATTTTATTTTGCACATTTGATCCGGTGGCGGTATCAATCGCTACGCCTATCCGCCTTGAGAAGAAGGGGCGTGCATCATCGGAACCGAACGCGGCAAAGAGATCTGCGTTTTCCAAAAAAAACTGGCGTCTCTCAGGAAAAAATATTTCAAACCGATCGACATTAGTTACCTGCCGGTCTACCTCTACCTGAGAAAAGTCCGGATTGATGGTGAGGTCCAGATTCATCGATGGCGTTACTGCAATTTTGATGTCTCCGCCAAAATCTTTTTGGAAACTTGTATTCGTACCTTCTTCAAAATCTTTGTTGAGCCCACTTGAGATGTATGGGATTACAGAAATGTTGGCGCCTGGTTTGGGAAGCGGCTTGTCCCAAATCATTTCTCCGGTATAAGAAAGCGAATAGGGTCTAAAATTTCGGGGCACCCGGTTCCAGGTTGCGCGCTCATTGGTCTTGCTATCCACCCGATAGGCATTGAAATACCAGTTGGTTGATCCTTCAGGGAAACGAATGGTTTTGAAAGGGATGGCCATTTCAGTCGTCCAATAACCATCGCCAATCACTGCCTCGCTCACCCATTTGTTGTCCCAATCCAGCGACAAGTCATCACCCTGATTTCCTCCATTTGCCACAAGGCCTTCTTTTTGAACGCCAAGTGGATTGATCCCAAATGCATAAGCATTGGTCTGATCTTGAAAAGGGTCCAGTATCAAATTGATGCTTTCGATTCCGGGACCTCTGAAATCTCTGCGTTTCGATAGTACGATAAAATCTTTGCCGGGTTCGGTGTCGTTACACTTGGTACCGACATAAATGAAATGCTTGTCATAGGTTAAATAGATTTCACATTGACTGTATGACAATGAAGAGTCATAAGGAAAAGTTTGCATAAAATCTTTGGCTGGGACAGACTCATTCCACGCCTGTTCATCCAGGTAGCCATCTACCTTGATTTTAGAACTTGCTTCTTTAATGTATACTTTCTTCCGTGCGATTCCCTGGCCGTATGCCGCAGTTACCACCACCAACCCTACCAGGCATCCAATTATTGCTTTCAATTCACGTCATTTTTTGGACGCAAATTTATTTGAATATGATAAGATTAAGTCATCACTATTGATAAAAGGTCTTATGGCCTTATAAGTGAGCCGTTAGATTTGAGGTCTAATTAACGCTTCCAATGTTAGCCTGATGGGATGTTTACCGGTTATCCAGCAGATAAGCGGTAAAGCTTTGTCCGTTTACGCGGGTATACTTGAAGTCTTCTTCTCCGTGAAAGGCTACATTTTTAATATTCAGCGGAGTGCGGAACTTGGCATATTTAAAATTCGCTAATTGCTGGAAAGTGGCCGACTCAAAATTTGCACCTTGTGGAAATTCAGCGTACTTGAAATTGGCATCGTCCCTGAAATTGGCGTTGTCAAAGTTGGGTGCATCTGAAAATTCCGCATACTTGAAATTGGCCTCCCTGTTAAATACAGAGCCGCTGAAGTTCGCCTTTTCTTCAAACTCGGAATATTTGAACTCACTCTTTCTCTTGAAGGTGCAATTTTGAAAAATTACTTCTTCTTCGAAATGGGCAATAAAAGTATCATTGTCACTTTCTACATGGTAGTAAGCAATAACATCATCGGTGAAGATACAGTTAACGAAAGTGATTGAGCCCTCCACAGTGCTTTCATATTGGTCATTGCTGTTGCCAAATAGTTCAAAAGAAGACTGAGTTTTTCTTCTGTTCTTTAAATCGGTGAAATCGAGATAACCCTCGATCGTAACATTTTTATAGGTTACCGGGTGACCGTCATTTATTTCTCTTATGATATCCTGTGCTTTTATAGTTTGCTGAGCGAATGCAGAAGCGAAGAAAAGCGAACATATCAAAGTAAGAATTGGGCGCATGATAGTTGGTTGGTTGATAACGGCATCTTTAGCTCAATGAGCATGCCAAACCCATGAACCGTAATTTTAGCCATCAATTGGCCCAATTATTTTTGAGCCAATTTCAAAAGTGTACATCTGTGTACGGTAGCGTACATTATGCTTAAATCCATTACCTTAGTCTTGGATTAAATATTTCGATATGATTAACAAAATAAACTGGGAGCAGGTGCCCAAAGAACAGGTAAATCCATCGATGAAAAGACAAATTATCACTGGTGAGAAAATGATGATTGCACGGATGAATTTTAAAGATGGTTTTATTGTGCCATTGCATCATCACGTGCATGAGCAGATTACGCAAGTGGTTTCGGGATCGATGCGTTTCTGGTTTGGTGAAAATAAAGAGCAGGTTATGGATCTTCATGCAGGAGATGTGGTGGTTATTCCATCTAATGTGCCGCACGAAGCCTTGATGATTGGAGAAGTGGTGGAAATCGATTCATGGTCTCCGCCAAGGGAAGATTGGTTGGACGGATCAGATCATTACTTAAGGAAATAATGGATTTGGGGCTAAAAGGAAAAGTTGCTTTTGTGGCCGCTTCAAGTCAGGGGCTGGGCAAGGCCGTAGCTTTAGAATTAGCCCAGGAGGGTGCCGATATTATTTTGTGTGCGAGAAATAGCGAAGTGCTGGCCACCACCAAAAAGGAAGTGGCCGTCAAGGGCGTTAAGGTACTGGCCTTGAATGGGGACCTCTCTGTTGTGGAGGATCGAGAGCGGATAATTGGTCAAACTTTGAAAGCATTTGGTAAGGTAGATATTTTGGTAACCAATACAGGCGGACCTCCGTCAGGAAAATTCGAAACGCTGAAACAAACGGATTGGGATAAGGCCTATCAGCAATTATTGGGATCCGCTGTCGGGCTGGTGCAAGGCTTTTTACCCGGAATGAAAAAACAGAGATGGGGGCGCATTGTTGCCATCACCTCTCAGGCGGTGAAGCAACCCGTGAACAATTTGATTCTGTCCAATGCCGTGCGTGCTTCTGTGGCAGGCCTGATGAAATCTTTGTCCAACGAGTTGGGTGAGTATAATATTACGGTCAACAATGTGATGCCAGGATACACTGAAACATTACGACTAAAAAAGCTGATTGGAGAGAATCCTTCCTTTCAAAATGTGACTGCCGAAATTCCCTTGGGACGATTTGGTAAGCCGGAAGAGTTTGCAGCTGCGGTATGCTTTTTAGCCAGCGAGCGAGCCAGCTACATTACAGGTGTGTCGCTTGCGGTGGATGGTGGTTGGATAAAGAATATTCTATGACCATGATCCTTTACCGAAGGCTTGCGATAAGTTGGCTTGCCAGTACCCTGATCATTTTCCTTAACTCCTGCCAGGGTGATGGTTTCCCTTCAGGAGAATATGATGTGCTCATTGTCAATGCCGTGATAATAGATGGCACAGGTAACCTCCAATACACGGGAGATGTATTGATCCGCGGTGATAGCATTGCATACATAGGAAGTGTCAAGCAAAGTCAGGTACGGGTCCATCAAATAATTGAGGCAAATGATATGGTGCTGACGCCCGGCTTTATTGATGCGCATGCCCATGGTGATCCATTGGCAACGCCCCATTTTGGAAATTTTTTGAACATGGGTATAACTACCATTTGTCTGGGCCAGGACGGGTTTAGCCATGAATCAGGTGACATAGCAGCTTGGGCCCACCAAGTGGATTCGCTGGGAGTAGGTGTGAATGTGCTCACGTTTATTGGGCACAGCACACTCAGGTCATTGTCGGGCACAGCTTATGAGAAAGTACCCAGCGGTGAACAACTTCAGACCATGAAGGATTTGTTGTCAAAAGGATTAGCAGCGGGTGCATTTGGAATGAGCACCGGGCTGGAGTACACACCTGGATATTTTGCAGAAGCAGAAGAAATGGCTGAGCTGGCGAAGGTAGTAGGAGAGAACAAGGGCATCATCATGAGTCACATGAGAAATGAGGATGATGATCAGATTGAGCGGTCCATACATGAATTGCTGTTGCAGGGAAGTTATGCGCCCGTTCACATTTCACATTTCAAAGTAGTGTACGGCAAAGGGAAGGAGCGCGCCCGTTATTTGCTTTCGATTTTAGATTCAGCATGTCAGGCTGGCATTCAGGTAACCGCGGATGTGTATCCTTACACCGCCAGTTACACGGGCATTGGCATCGTTTTTCCGGATTGGGCCAAAGCCCCCAATGACTATAATAAGATGGTATCCAATCGCAGAAAGGAACTCAAAAAATTCCTTTATGAAAAAGTCATGAAGCGAAATGGCCCGGAAGCCACTTTGTTTGGCAACGGAAACTGGAGGGGGATGACATTGAAGCAAGTAGCGGATTCGCTTCAACTTTCCTTTGAAGATGTATTGATTGATGTGATTGGTCCTGAGGGTGCATCCGGTGCCTATTTTGTAATGGATGAGGATCTTCAATCCACCTTAATTCAGGATTCCATGGTATGCATTTCATCAGATGGTTCACCTACCATGCATCATCCGCGTGGATATGGTGCTTTTGCAAAGATTATAAATAACTATGTCAATGATAAAGGCAGTTTGACATTAGCTGAGGCTGTTCGGAAAATGACATCATTGCCAGCGTCCATACTTGGACTTCAAGATCGGGGACTGGTGAAAGTGGGATATAAAGCAGACCTTCTCATTTTTAATTCGAAAGACGTTATTGATAAGGCAACCTTTGAATCTCCACACCAGTTTGCAGAAGGGTTTGATTATGTAATCGTCAATGGAAAGCTGGCCAAATCGCCTGAAGAGAGCGTGCGTGGGAAGTTTGGAAAATTTTTAAGAAAGCAGGTAAATAAAATATAAAAGTGAACAAAATGGATTTAAAAAAATTTGCGGTTGACACAAAAACTTACGAGGAAATAGCTAGCCTGATCCAAAGTGAATCCAGCCCGGTCGGCATTGATGCCAAAAAAACCCACATTATTATTTTGAATAAACTTCAGGAGATATGCCATCGATTGGAACAGTTGGAGCAAAAACTAAAGAACAACTAAATGGCGGCTTCTGATTTTAAAAACTGGAGGGGTTACTTGTATATCGGTATAGGTCTTGCTTTTGGTATTTACAGAGGAGTGCAGGTTACCGAATGGAGCAGTTGGGATCTGGTGGACCAGGCTATCGCTTTGGCGATGGTGGGAATTGGTTTCTTTCTGGTAGTGAGAAAGTAAGGAGGCCACCCAAGACGCAATAAGGGTGGCCTTCCTGATGATCAGCCTTTAATGTACTCGCTAAACTTTGCACCAGGTTCTCTGGGAACCGTTAAGATGACGAGAATTTCAGGCTGTTTTCTCCGTCATTTCATTAAACGACAGCGATTTCCTTTTTAGCTGGAACTTTAGTAAGCTCCTTCTTGGCAATTTGCAGTTTCAAAATGCCATCTTCGTAGTGAGCCTTGATTTTTTCGTCACTTACATTTTCAGGCAAAGTGAAAGAACGCATGAATTGATTGTAGTTGTACTCCTTGCGAGTGAAGTTTTTCTTTTCTTCTTCTTTTTCCATTTCTTTTTCTACAGAAATGGTAAGTACACCATTTTCAATCTCAACATGGAAATCTTTTTTGTTCATGCCAGGAGCTGCCAGCTCAACGATAAATTCTTTTTCTTCTTCCAGGATATTAACAGCTGGAAGGCTTGGTACGGCAAATGGTTTCATCCAATCTGCATCGAAGAAACGATCGTTGTCAAAAAAATCAGTCATCCATTTCTCGTTTCTAAAAAATGGGAAATTGGCTTTTCTTAATAGTGTCATATATCCTCCTTTTTTTAAGTGGTTAATAAATTCTTGAACACAACCAATTTACAATATGGAGGTGGGGAAGCGCAATGACATATATCATCCTCAACCTGTTATTCATAAAAAAAATTTAGCATGTTTGAACATATTTTGATCAACTCCTGTTCATACTTTCACAATCTTTAAAAACCCATATAACTGATGAGTAATGCCATCCTTCAAGTAAAGCCGCTTAGTTTTCCATGGGAGACCAGCGATCCCTTCTTATTTTGTGTGCACCATGCCGATTTTTATCCCAAGGGTAATGACGAGATGGGCCCTGATGCATCATTGACGGGAAGAAATATTGGGAATGATTTTACAGTGAAAGACGGTTGGCGCATGTATCATGGAAGCAAAGTGCCTGGTTTTCCTGCCCATCCTCATCGTGGATTTGAAACGGTAACAATAGTGACCAAAGGACTTGTGGATCATTCGGATTCATTGGGCGCAGCAGGTCGTTTTGGCAATGGGGATGTGCAGTGGATGACAGCAGGCGCAGGTGTGCAACATTCAGAAATGTTTCCTCTGTTAAATAAAGACAAGGAGAATCACTTGGAACTTTTCCAGATCTGGCTTAACCTACCCAAAAAGAATAAATTGGTTAAGCCTCATTTTGCCATGCTTTGGAATGAGTCCATCCCGGTTCAGTCGAAAACCGATGCCCAGGGTAAAATCACTACAATTAAGCTGATTGCTGGCAAAATGGATGAAGCAAAGGCCCCCGAGCCGGCCCCTGATTCATGGGCGCATGATGATTCCAATGAAGTCGCCATTTGGTTGCTAAAAATGGAAAGGGGCGCACAATTCAAATTGCCGTCTGCATCAATGGGAATCAACAGGACCCTTTACTTTTACGAAGGCGACTTGCTGAATGTCGATGGTAAAGACATTAAAAATTACCATTCAGTTTTACTGAAGTCGGATGAAGAAGTAAACATTAAATGCGGAGATCTGCCAGCTTCCATTCTGGTTTTGCAGGGCAAACCCATTAAGGAGCCTGTAGCTCAGTACGGACCTTTTGTCATGAATACGCAGGCAGAGATTCAACAGGCAATGCAAGAATACCAGCAAACAGAATTTGGTGGCTGGCCATGGTCATCACATGATCATGTTCACCCGAGAGCGCGCGGCAGATTTGCCATTCATGCCAATGGCGTAGAGGAGGTGAAAGACTGATTACCCCAATTTTGGCGAGAGATTATTGATAGATACTTTATACATTGGGAGTTGTATGACTTCATGAAGTATAGGATATTTTTTCTTTTGACCTTCCTTTTAATTGCCTTCTCCTGCAAGGATGAAGAAGCACCTAAATTGTACTCCATTTTTGAAGTGGATAGCCCTGAATTGGGTGAAGCTAAATCCATTTGGTTGTATTTGCCAAATGATTACGCACAATCAACAAAGTCCTATCCAGTCATTTATTTTTCAGACGCGCAATGGTTGTTTGAAGCCAACCCCAACTACAGTCAGGAAATGCATGTAGATGAAATGATGCGCGACTTTGAGAATAATGGCTTTGAAGGCGCGATCGTGGTAGGTATAGAAAGTAATGAAGAGACCCGCCACAATGATTTTAGTTTGTACGAAAATGAAGATGGTTTAGGTGGAAATGCAGAAGCTTACCTGAATTTTGTGACGCAGACCTTAAAACCAAAGATTGATAGTGAGTACAGAACCAAATCGGATCGAAACAATACCTGCGTTATGGGTGCAAGTTTGGGAGGGCTCGCCTGTTTCTATGCGCTCACCGAGCATTCAGATACATTTGGAAAGGCGGCACTTTTTTCTGCAGCGCTCCATTTCAACAGAGACTCAGTAATCAAGAAGGCGCAACGCGGAGAAATTCTCAGCGATGTGAAAATATACGGTGTGGTTGGGGAATTGGAGTTTAACGACTTTGTTAATTTTCCGGAAGATAACGAGACGTTGTTCAATACGCTCGCCAAACAACGCGGAAGCACTGAAAACTTATTCCTCAAAATAGACCCGGATGGAGCTCACCGAATAGCCTATTGGGAAAGAGAGTTTAAGGGAGTAATAGAATTTCTTTTTTAAACTGTTTTCTGTTTAACACTATTATTCAGGTTTCTTTCTCTTCACGCCTCTAACGGCCTCTGCGGTCCAGGGATCATCGGGCCAACTGTGTTTTGGATATCTCCGTTTCAGATCTTTTCTCACTTCAAAATAGGTACTATCCCAAAAACTTTTCAAGTCAGCGGTTATCTGTACGGGCTTGTATCCAGGAGACAACAAATGCAAGACCATCTTGTTTTTGCCGTTGTTTACGGTGGGTGTTTCGGCCAGACCGAAAACTTCCTGTAACCTTACGGCCAACACAGGTGCTTCTCCCGGTGAGGGATAGTGAACATTGATTACTGATCCACTGGGGACTTTAAATGATTCAGGGGCCAATTGATCCAATTTTTTTTGCAGCTCCCAGCCCAGCATGGCATTGAATACTTCAAGCAAATCGATTTTCTTAAGGTCTTCTGGTTTTTTAATTTTTGTCAGATAAGGCGAAAGCCACTCTTCATTGGTCGTCAACAAAGCAGGGGTGCTCACATCAGGCCAACCTTCATCCGGTCTCCACCTGCGAAGGCTTAAAACTCTGTTTTGCCATTGCTTTACCTTTTCATCGAAGTTGAGAAGCTGATCACCTTCTAATTTAATGGCATCGGTGATGACTCTCGTCAAATGCGCTGTATCCACGGATGGGAGCGGTTTTGATTGTAGCACGATACTTCCAATTCTGAGTTCTCGTGTTGCAATTAATCCACCCTTTCGCGTCTCCCAGGTAATGATGTCTTTCTCCTTTACCAAAGGAGCGAGGTCCCTTGGGTTCAACGGGGCCGCCAGGAATATTTTGCCCATGCCATCCCTCGCATCAACGTGCGCCACTGCCAGCCATGCTTCATGGGCCAGCTCATCGCGATGTCCAGCCATAGCCAATTTTCCATTGGACATTTGAAATTGCGCATTATTACCTGGCCGGGCACAGGCAATTCTTTCCGGATATGCGTATGCCAAAAGAATTCCTGTTTCAAATGGATCAAATGCATCGTTGTCGGGCTCAATGTTGAGCAACTTTCGATAAGAAGCGGCCACCTTCTCTATTCGACTTAATTTTCCCCCTGTACTTTCTTCTTTGCGAAATTTCCTCAAAGCTTCAATACGAAGGTTGATATCTATTCCTGATTCCCTGGGTAGTGGATCGCGCTCTTCCAAAACGGCTGCAACGTCAGTAGCCAGTTTCTGAGTATCATGCTCACAAGCTAGCAGCAACATGTGTGCAATGCGCGGGTGACAGGGCAGGGCATGAATTTTTTTTCCGTGTTCCGTAATCCTGCCATTTTCAAGTGCATCCAGCTCATGCAAAAGTTCAGATGCTTGTGCCACGGTTCCATTTGGAGGAGGAGACAGCCAGGTCAGTTGATTGATATTTGAAATTCCCCATTTTGCCATATCCAGCACCAGTGCCGTAAGATCTGCCTCCAATATTTCCGGAACGCGATGAGGGGTTAACTGTTGCTGCGTGGCTTTTGTCCAAAGGCGGTAGCAAGTGCCGGGGCTAAGTCTGCCTGCGCGTCCGGCCCTCTGGTCTGCCGAGTCTTTTGAAATCATGACGGTCTCCAGCCTGGATAGCGCTGAGTTCGGATCATATTTTGAAGTACGCCCATAACCGCAGTCAACCACAATTTTTATTCCCTCAATGGTCAGACTGGTTTCTGCAATGGAGGTGGCCAACACTACTTTTCGCTTTCCACTTTTGTTGGGCAGAATGGCGGCTTGCTGTTTGTGAAAGGGCAGCTGTCCATATAATGGATGAATTGAAAATTCTGTCAATTCTTTTCTGAGTAAGGTTTCACATTTCTTGATTTCACCTTCTCCAGGGAAAAAAGCCAGTATATCTCCGTCTTTTTCTTTTGAAGCTTTGACAATGGTACGAGCCATAAGCTCTGGCAGCAGCAGCATGTCCACCCCGTTTCCATAAACCACCTCCACAGGAAATTGCTTACCCTGACTGACTACGGCCGGTGCCTTTAGCAATGCAGTGAGTTGTGGCATGTCGAGGGTAGCAGACATAATCAAGATGCGCAGATCAGGGCGTAGCACCTGCTGTGCCTCCCGGCAAAGTGCCAGGGCCACATCAGCGTGTATGCTTCGCTCGTGGAACTCATCGAAGATCACAAGTCCAACCCCCTCCAGTGAATTGTCGCTGTGCAACATACGGGTCAGTATTCCTTCCGTGAGTACTTCAATTTGAGTAGTAGCGCTTATTCTGTTTTCAAATCGAATGCGATACCCTATGGTGTCGCCTAGTTCTGTGTTAAGTAGCGATGACATGCGTGCCGCTATGGACCTCGCGGCCAGTCGCCTTGGCTCAAGCATCAACACTTTCTTTCCTTCAAGCCAAGGTGCTTTGTAGATTGCCAAGGGCAGCAGTGTACTCTTTCCGGCTCCCGGTGGCGCATTCACAATCAATGTATTGCCATTCTTCAGATGCTCCCGCACCTCAGAGATAATTTCTCTTACGGGAAGTTCAATTTGAAAAGGATCGAATGATGTTTTACTCATCTGATTTTATGAATGGCAAAAGTAACAAATTGAAAAGCATATTGAGGTTGATTTTTATGAAGTCTGGGCATTTTATATCTTTATTTCCATGTCAGTTAGAGTCTTGATCATGTTAATATTGTCCAGCGTTGTTGCAGCCTGTACGCATTCATTATCTAAATTTTATCCTGAGGTTATTCCTAAAAAAAGCGAAGCTGTTATCACTATAAGTGAAAAGGCATCACATCAAGTCAACCTGGTTTACCTGGGAGCAGGAAATATGGTGCTGGAGCAAAAGGGAGAAGCCATCATTACCGATCCGTTTTTCTCCAATCAGAAACTGCTTAAGCTGCTGGGAAAAGTGAAGAGCAATCCCCAGCGCTATAGCACATGGAAAACGAATTACGAGTATTTTCTTTCTCCTGCTGTTGTACAGGCAGGCCTGGTTGCACACACACATTATGATCACGCCATGGATTTGCCATTGCTTTTGGAAGATCGATATTTTACCAACTTGAAGGTTGTTTATGGCAACAGTTATCTCCCGGCTATTTTACAAAACTTCAATAAAGAAGGCGTGAACCTGACATCATTGGCACCTGGTCAGGTATATGATCCGACAAAACCAGATGATAAGTACCAATGGATTTCCGTAAATCAAAGAATTAGATTCTTGCCGATTTTGTCAAATCATGCTCCACATACTAAAAGGAAATTGTATATGGATAAGCCGCTCGATGCAGAGTACTTTGATGAACACCTGATCTATTCCAACAGCAAAACCAAAGCCTTTAAATGGTCAACCGGTGAGACATTTTCATTTTTAGTTGACTTTATTGACGCAGATACACTTCGTGTCTTTATTCAAACCTCTGCCAGCCAGCATCCATTTGGATTTCCTCCACTTGATGAAATCAAAAGGAAAGAGATAGACCTAGCCATTTTATGTTATGCTTCTGCTCTCCATGTAGAAGAATATCCTGTTGAAGTTGTAAATTATATCAAACCTAAAAAACTAATCTTTGTCCATTGGGAGGATTTCTTCAGAATGCCAAATTCATTTCATGATCAACGTCTGGTCAGAGGCACCAAGCCAAGGAAGGTGAGGGAGCAAGTAAATAAGCTCGGTAAACCACATGAGTTTTTCATGATGCCTAAGCCGGGCACTCGTATAAGAATAATGTACTAGCTGTCAGTTAACGCTTATGAGTTCTACCTCAAATATGAGCGTAGCATAAGGAGGAATATCGCCACCGGCACCGCGTTCGCCATAACCCAGCTCATAGGGAACATACAATTCAAACTTGTCACCTTCTTGCATCAATTGCAGGGCTTCTGTCCAACCCTGTATTACCTGTCCTAAATTGAACGTAGCAGGTTCATTTCGCTTGTAAGAACTGTCAAACTCAGTTCCGTCAATTAGTTTACCGCGATAATGTACAGTAACATTGCTCTCTACAGATGGTGTTTTTCCACTGCCCTTTGTCAGCACCTTATATTGCAGTCCACTTTCTGTTACCTGAACTCCCTCCCTGGCCTTATTGGTTTCCAGGAAACTTCGGCCTTCTACTTTCAATAGTTCAATTTTACGCTGCATCGCCTGAGACATATATGGCTGAACGATACCCATTGCCTCATCCTCTGCGATTTGCAAAGACCTGGCGGTCATGACATCTTTAATGGCTTCATTGAGTACATCTACATCCAGTGAATCTGATCCCTGGCGAATAAGATTGTTGGCCATCAGCACACCTAAACCATAGCTGGCTTTTTGGTGTTCGTTGTTCAGCTCACATCTCGGGGGGTTCTTTAACGCATCCAGTTCAGCCTGAAGAATGCTCAAATCGGTCTTAAGTTTATTTACTTCTGCCTGCAATGCTTTTTTTGACTGGGCTGAAACGGTGTGTCCTGCAACAAGTAATGTTATTAATAGGATGTATCTCATATTTCAAATTCTAATAATTGAGGGCGCAAGAAACAAAATACCATTCACATTCAGAAATCAACATTCCGCTAAAAAGTTATCAGAATGATTGAATCCAAATTTTAATTTGCTCGAAAAACAGGGGCACGACCCGCGGAAATAAAATGACACAAAATGCCAGGCCTACCAGCGCTCCGTATATATGGGCCGCATGATTGATATTGCTTTTCCCCTTCTTCCCATAGTAATAGGAGCCAATGAGGTAAGCAATTCCAAAAAGGAAACCCGGAAAACACAGTACCGCATAAAGGCATATGTCCTGGGTGGGTTGAAAAAGAATAGAAGCGAAAACCACCGCAGCTACACCTCCTGAAGCACCAAGTGAATTGTATTTGGGATTGTCTTTGTGCTTAAAATAGGACGGCAAATCTGATACGACTATTGCAGTCAGGTACAACAGGATAAAGAGAATGGGTCCAGCGCCTCCAAACAGATAATTGAAATAGTATTCAACCACCTGCCCAAAAAAATAAAAAGAAAACATATTCCACAGGAGATGAGAAAAATTGGCATGGATAAATCCGCTGGTGATAAATCGATAATATTCCTTATTCCTAAGAACAGAATAGGGGTTGAGCAGCAGTTTGATGAGTATTTGCGGCTTGTCGAACGAATACCAACTGATCGCCACAGTAATGCCAATGATCCAATAAGTGAGTGCCATCCAAAATTAAATTTTGGCAAAGGTGACCACAATGGCTCATTGTTGCAAAGATTGCAGAGTACTATTATTTGAGCGTAAACCAGTAAGAACCGCTCACCCCAATGAACGCTGGAATGGTTTGCTCTATTCCTACTTTTCCCAATCCATAGCGATAGTAGACAGAAGCTTCGAGTATCTTTTTGTTCCTTAGCTCGCTGCTATATCCTAAACTCAAGTTTACGGTGCCTGGATAGGATTTGAAATTATTGTTGGCCGTAGATGAATTGATGGTGGCGGATTGACTTCCGGTGAACTGATAGTCGAATTCCATTATTTGTTTGGTGTAAAACATAGCCGTATACCCTGCGCCAATAATCCAATTTGATTTCATAGTTACCGGAAATCTGTATTTAAGATTGAGCGGTGATTCGAATACCCATGAGTCTACATCCACATTTTTAAGTTCACCAAGACTGGGATCGGATCCTGGAAAATTACTAACCTGTAAAATATCGGAAGAGGAAATACGATTATGTCGCTGGCTGTGCATTACACCTGACTCAATACTTAACGATGGCGAGATGATGAAGTCTGCAAGTAAACCACCCCCAACATTGTACCGATTATCTCCAGGATCAAAATATCCATGTGAAACAGATAAAGCAGGACCCAGCTTGATACCAATGCCACGCTGATAGTGCTTTTGAATTTCCTTTATGGTTTTGGCGGATAAATTACTTTGTGGGGCTTCAGGCTGAATGGGAAATTCCATAACATTCGCTCGCTTGCTCTTCTCATCTTTTTCACGAGGGTTGACCCGCTTTGAAAATGAAAATCCGGAAACAGGATTTTCAGCAATGTAAGAATCCTGATTAGGCACAGCGTTTATCTGTGCCAGCAACAATTCATTTTTCCGCTTAGATTCTTCAACCATGTTCTTCAGCGAAGTTTCAAGCAACTCAATTTTTCTTAACAGAGATAAGTAAACTGTGGATGATTGCTCCTGATACTTAATGATGCGTACTGTATCGGGTTTGATGGTTCGCAGGTACTCCAGTTCTTGTTTCAATTGAGATGTCTGTTCCGTTTGACCTTTCAAATCCTGAATTTTCGCTTCCAGTTCTATTTTGCTTTGATTGGTAAACATCCACTGGCTCCAAATAATGAGTAGTGCAGCAAGCGCAATGGCTCCACCGGTAACAAGCTCCGTACGATAGGTCGAGTACCAGGGCGTGCTGGAGGTAGCAGCCATCCGATGATGCAACGAAGCCAATGCTGCAGGATCAAACCCTGGTGCCTCATATTCGCCCAGTTTTTCTTTTATCCTTTTATCGAACTTGCTGTCATCCATTTTGTTCCTTGCTTATTTGGTTTCGGCCTTCAGCCATTAGAGTTTTTTGAAGCTTGTTTCGGGCGATTGCCAAATTGGACTTTGACGTGCCCACACTGATGTTCAATTGATTTGCTATTTCTTCATGCTTAAACCCCTCAATCACAAAAAGGTTAAATACCATCCGGTACGAGGGTGGCAGCCTTTGGATGGCCGCAATGATATCTTCTTCTGCCAACTGATCCAGTACATTTTCATTGGTGGCTTCGTAATTCCCGTGTGAGATATCAAGACTGTGGTAGTGCTTTTCATTTTTGCGAAAATAATCAATGGCTGAGTTGATCATAATCCTTCTGAGCCATCCTTTAAAAGACAACCCCTTTGAGTACCGGTCCAGTTTTTTAAAAATTTTAATAAAACCATCATTCGCGATCTCCACTGCTTCTTCCCTGGTTCTGGAGTAGCGAAGGCAAACTCCCATTGAATAGGCATAGTACTCCTTATATAGCCTGTCCTGACTATTGCGATTCCCCTTTCTGCAAGAATCCAGTAGCTTGTGTAGGTCTCGTTCCTCGATAACCTTTTGTCTAGTTAACCACTAGCCAACACGCATTTTATTCCTCAATGGTTGGTAAGAAAAAATAAATAATTGTCGACCCACCATTGCTGAGTGACCCGCGTGTTGTCTCTAAATCTGAGCGAATCCATGATCAAATTACGCATTTCTATTCTTATTTTTCTATTGGCTCAAGGTAGCCTGACATTCGCTCAGCTTGATTCGGGCTACTATCATCAGAAAATAAGGGAGGCCAAACTATTACAGTCAATCAAAGCTCCAATCGTGTTAATGGGGGCATCGGCTATTGCATTTACTGATGTTGACTTGATAGGAAGGGCCGACATTTTTGAAGACCGCAATGAAAACTTAGCCACATTCAGAACGCATGCGGATGATTTTATACAGTATGCCCCCATTGCGGGAGTAATCACCATGAATGCGTTAGGAATTAAAGGACAAAATAATTTTGCAACACAAGTGTGGTTGCTCACCAAATCAGAGCTGCTGATGAATGCCATCGTTTTTTCGTTAAAGCGGATTACTGCAGTACCCAGACCCGACACAGGCACGCCTACCTCTTTTCCATCAGGCCATACGGCTCAGGCTTTTGTAGCCGCTACTTTCCTGCATAAGGAATACGGAAAGCTGAATCCGTGGTATAGTGTAGTGGCCTATGCGTCTGCAACTTCAGTGGGTGTTTTTCGAATGATGAACAATCGTCATTGGAGCACCGATGTGCTGATGGGTGCCGGTATAGGAATTCTTTCAACCAACCTGATCTATTTGCTTCACAATGAAAAACGAGCCAAAAGGACCCGTGTATTTCCTGTTCCTACGTACCAGGATGGAAACCTGGGACTCAAAGCAATTATTTCACTCAATTGAAAAGTAATGAAAACGAACTTATTAATTCTAGCTGGACTCTGTTTCGTTTTTTTAGGTTCAAAGCAAAGCATTGCTCAGGCGAGATACACGCTGAGCGGAACCATTACTGACAGTCAGTCCGGGGAAGCCCTGATAGGTGCCAACGTTTATATTACCTCCATAAAAAGAGGCACTACTACCAATACCTATGGCTTTTACTCCATCACCTTGCCAGCGGTTGATAGTATGGGCGTTGTTTTTTCTTATGTGGGTTACACTCCTCAAATCAAGAAAATATACTTCGGTGCGAATATTGAATTGGATATTCGGCTGCAGATCAGTAGTGATCTGCTCAATGAAATTGTAGTTGAAGCACAAAGATCGGATGAGAATGTTCAACGGGCGCAAATGGGTGTCATGGACATCCCTGTCACTAAAATAAGTGAGCTTCCGGTTATTCTTGGGGAGACCGACATTTTAAAAGTGGTTCAGCTCTTACCTGGAGTACAGTCTGGCAATGAAGGCACAACGGGTTTTTTTGTAAGAGGAGGCAATACAGATCAGAATCTGGTGCAGTTAGATGAGGCTACGGTCTACAACCCCAATCATTTGTTTGGTTTGTTTAGTACGTTTAACTCCAGGGCGCTGAATAACGTGACTTTGATTAAAGGAGGATTCCCTGCCCAATACGGAGGTCGGTTGTCATCCATCCTGGACGTAACGATGAAGGAAGGGAATAACAAAGAAGTCAGAGGCAGTGGGGGAGTTGGTTTAATAACTTCACAGTTTTCTCTTGAGGGCCCTCTCGAAAAAGAGAAAGCCTCATTCATTGTGTCAGCGCGAAGAACATACATTGATTTACTGGCTCGTCCATTTACAGCAAAGGGAAATCGCTCCAATTATCATTTTTATGATATCAATGCCAAGATCAACTGGCAAATGGGATCAAAGGACAGGATCTTTCTCAGCTACTTCAATGGAAGGGATAATGCAGCGTACAAAGAGACAGTTGGCATTTTTTATAAAATTCTTTTTGGTAACTCCACTGCTACCCTCCGATGGAACCATTTGTTTGGTCAAAAGCTATTCCTGAATACTTCGCTGATTTACAACCAATATGATCAGAATATTGAAACGGTGCAGAATAATTCCTTTTCGCAAGTTTTCTCGGGTATAAATAATGTTAGTGCAAAAACCGAGTTCCAATACCTGCCCAATTTAATCCACTCTGTCCGGTTTGGCGTACACTATACCAATCACGAATTTTTATCCAAAGGAAAATCAGAGGCCCAATCATCAGGAAACCAGAGTTTAAACTTAAGCACAGTGCCCTCCAAATATTTTGATGAGTTTGCGTTTTACGTAAATGACGAAATCAACATAAGTAAAAGCGTTTCCACCAGCTTGGGGTTAAGGGCTCCGACATTTATTTCAAAGCAGGTAGAATATTACAGGCTGGAGCCAAGGGCAACGGTGAAAATATCGGTGACACCGACTTCAAGTATAAAGGGCTCCTATACTTTAATGAACCAGTTTTTGCACTTGGTTCCCAGTTCTACCGCTTCGGTCCCTACAAATGTTTGGGTGCCTTCATCATTGCGCACCAAGCCTCAAATAGCGGAGCAATTTGCGTTGGGATATTTTAGAAACTTCGAACAAAACAAATACGAAGCAAGCGTAGAGCTCTATCATAAAACAATGGAGAATCAAGTGCTCTTTCCGGCAGGAAACAGATTGATTGAAAACTTTGATGTAGATACGGCCCTTGCGTATGGCAAAGGATGGAGCAAGGGCGTTGAACTGTTTGTAAAAAAGAATACTGGAAGACTGACGGGTTGGATTTCCTATACCCTATCTAAAACAGATCAACAATTTCCGGATCTAAACTTTGGAGAGAAATTCCCTTTTCAATACGACCGAAGGCATCTCATTTCGCTGGTTGGAAGTTATGACCTGAACGAGAAATGGACTTTTTCGAGCGTGTTCGTTTATTCAACCGGAAACGCGTTTACCTTGCCGGTGGGAAGGATTAATGTGGCAAATGGAGGAAGCTTGTTTGAAGGTAACTATTTTATTTATGAAGGAAAGAACAATGCAAGACTTCCTGCATATCATCGACTGGATGTTGCCGCTACTTACAAAAAAAGGCGTACGATATTTGGCAAAGGGTATGATTCTGAATGGGTATTTAGTTTATACAATTTGTACAGTCACAGTAATCCCTACTTCGTTTATTTATATGTAGATCATCAGGTAGAAAAACCCAAAGCCAGGCAGGTTTCTCTGCTGCCCATCATTCCAAGTGTCTCCTACAATTTTAAATTCTAATGGTATGAAGAGTTTAAGTCACTTTATGCTGCTGCTTTTAATTGTTTCTTGTCAGAAGGATATTGAGATTACTCCGAGATCAGCGTATCAGGAGCAATTGTTCATTGAAGGTATATTGTATTCAGGGAAGGTACCGAGAATATATCTGAGTCGTGCATTGCCTTTTTTCAGGCCAGAAGTGACACCACAGGAAGTATTTGCACGCGGGGCAATAATTACCATTACGAATAAAGGCAACCAGTCGACCCTTTTACCAGACTCGACTTTTGACCCTTTCCGATGCCGTTGGATACCGTTTTATGAAGGTGGGCCAGTTTCGCAACAAGGAGAAACCTACGACCTTGCCGTTTCATATCAAGGGAAGAGCTATTCGGCATCTACCACCATCAGTCAAGCCAAGGTGAACATAGTTTCGGTTGAATATACTGAAGAGTTCTTTGACGTATACGGTGGCCATGATGGCGTGACCATAACATTGCAAGACAGGGCGGGTGAGATCAATTACTATCGATTTCAAATGAACCGGATGATTGATAATGAAAGACTGCACGCCCACACGTTAGGAGATGTGAGATCAGATTGCACCAATGGGGAAATGTACCCGATAACGGATTTGGGGAGGACGATTTTTAGTGATGAGAAAATTGATGGTCAGTTGATCACCATGCCCATCGAGGTTTCATTTGAATACAAAGAAGGAGATTCAACCTGGATCTTCATGCAGTCGCTGGACCTTAGGACGGCCAAGTTCTATAAAAGTGTGGATAGCCAGTTGGAATCTATTTTCAATCCGTTTGTGGAGCCCATCTTTATCGATTCCCAAATTGAGGGTGCATTAGGCGTGTTTGGGTCAGCCGTGAGATCGGACTCTGTACTTTTTATCTATCCTCAGGATAACCCATAGTAATATGAAAACCTTTTTTTGATAACCCACAACTATGAAATATCAATTATTTACTTCAACAATTTTCTGTTTTCTCGTAATTAATTCAGCATCTCAGGAAATTCCCGATCCAGATGCATTTGATTTTTTCAGGGACAGGGGAGACGGCATACAAACATCCCTGTTTGGAACATACATAGAAAAAAAGGATTTCATTATATACCCCTTTTATGAGTATTACATTGAAAAAGATACGGAATACAACCCTGGTAAATTGGGTTACAATTTGAATCAAACCCAACAAGGCAAATTCTCAGCTCATGAAGAGCTTGTCTATTTAGCATACGGCATCAATGACTGGCTGATGTTCGAGGTTGAAGCATCTATTATACAGGCTAAGCTGGAAAAGTCTTCAACTGATCTTTCAATAATGCCTTCTTCATTTAAAGAAAGCGGTATTGAAAACATTGAAGGTCAGTTCCGCTGGCGATACAACCGTGAGAGTTCAAGAAGACCCGAGGTCTATTCCTATTTTCTTACTGTGATCCCAACACAAGGAAATAACAAAATAATTGGAACGGAAGGATACGAGTTTAAATTAGGAACTGGATTGATTAAAGGGTTTAAATTTGGAACGGTTTCAGCCAACATTTCAATACAGTATAATACACAGGGAAGTGAGTACGAGTTTGGTGGACTAACGGTTGACTACCTTAAAAGAATTAATAAGAACTTCCGGGTTTATGTTGGCCTTGAAGGCCTGCCCAACGCAACAGAATTGATCACAGAGCTGCAGATATTTCCAGCACCCTGGATGTTTTTCAGACTTAATAATGCTATAGGGATATCACCCGATGCAACTGATATCGCCCCGGAAGTTGGCGTACTTGCTTATGTGAACAGAATTAAAAGGCGATAAGGATACGATACGCTTAAGGTTGAAAGAGCAAATTTTAAGGGTTGTGACATAGAAGTTAGACCAGAATCGAGCAATTCTATAGAGGACATCAATACTCAAGTCAATACTTATAATCAAGTAATTCAGAAATGCGTGCAAGCCGGGTCATATTAGATCTGGCTTTTTTAGGTAATTGTGAATTATTCATTAAGACCGTAAAATTTACTTACTTGTGCTATGAATTCCTGTTCTTCAGGCAAAAGAGGCTACTTATCTTACGAGCTTGCAGAGGAGGCTTTGATACAAGCCTGGAGCAATTTTTATTATAGTAAAGGAAAGGGTCCTGTAAGTATTTACCAATGTGAAGAGTGCGGACATTTTCATTTCACTTCCAAAGGTGAGATGAATAGACTCTTGGCTGAATTAATTAAGGAGGGAAAAGTAAATAGGTCAAGAGAAGCTAATGACTGGGAGAGAAAATTGAGAGGAAAATAAATCATTATTCATGAATGGCTGCAATGTCGAAGCTGATTTTTATAGCTTTGGCAAAAACCAATTGAATTTTAATGGAAGCGCATTAGATGAACAGAACCAATCCACTTTTTAAGCAGGTCATTTTCCAGCGGGTGTGGAATCACCTTAAAAAGAATAAACCACATGAGCGAATCAGCAATTATGATGTAGCCAAAGAGTTCTATAAGTTACGAGTAACAGCCACCCATCTTTTTAAGGATGCCCTGCTAATTGGCTTGGGGATAGTTTCTGCAGGGTTTGGGTTGAAAGGATTTTTGTTGCCCAATAATTTTATTGATGGTGGCGTAACGGGAATTTCCTTACTTGTCTCTGCAGTAACTGGTTTTTCACTCCCAATTCTGATAATACTAATTAATCTTCCGTTCATGATTTTGGGCTATGCCCAAATCAGCAAATCCTTTGCCCTGAAGAGCATTGCAGCCATTATCGGGTTGGCCATTGCACTGGCATTAATAGAGTACCCTGTAATCACCTCCGATAAATTGTTAATTTCTGTTTTTGGAGGTTTTTTCCTGGGGGCAGGTATCGGTTTATCTATCAGAGGAGGTGGTGTACTGGATGGTACGGAAGTGTTGGCCATTCATCTGGGGAAGCGCACCGGACTTACGATTGGAGATGTTATCCTGGTTTTTAATATTATCATCTTTTCAGTTGCCGCCTATTTACTTTCCATTGAGACCGCGCTGTATTCAATATTAACTTATCTGGCCGCCTCAAAGACTGTCGATTTCATCGTGGAAGGTGTGGAGGAATACACTGGCGTAACCATTATTTCTACCCACAGTGAGGAGATCAGACTCATGATTACCGAGCGAATGAGGCGAGGTGTCACTATATACAATGGGAAAAGAGGGTACGGAAAGCGGGGCGAAAACCTCGATCCATCTGATATCGTGTACACGGTAATTACCCGTTTGGAAATCGCCAGATTAAAAGCGGAAACGGAAAAGATCGATCCCAATGCCTTTATTGTGATGAGCAGTGTGAAAGATACCAGGGGCGGAATGATAAAAAGGCGTCCTTTGAAGTAAATTCTCAAAGTATAATTTTTTGTTCTCTCCCCGGTTACGGCACCGACCGAAAGCCGCATAAATAGCATGGAAAAATCCAATAGAAGGTTCCGCTCCTACCTGCCGTATTTTATTGTGTTTATTTTGATAGCGGTATCTTCCTGGGTGGTTTATGATCTGCTTTTTGATAAACCAGAGATTCATGGAGGCACGATCGTAAAACTGGAGCATATTCCGGGCAAGGTACAAAGTGGTCAATATCATTTGGGCAGTAGGTCAAGACCGCAATTGATTTCAGCCAGTTCCAGAGATCGCTGGGTGGCTACTGTAAAAATGGAAGACGGAACTTTGGTCAAGGTGGATTGCAAAAAGCACCATTTTGATAACAAGCAGATTGGAAGTGTTTTGCGTTTTAAGGAATTCCCCGGAGGGAGCCTGGAAATAAAATACTTTTCGCACAATGACGAAGAGGATTAAACAGGATGTACAGGTCATTAATCCTTTAACAGGAAAGAAGCCATGGCCAAGTCCTGAACCGCGTTGCCTACTGATTTGAAGACGGTGATTTGATTTTTTGTTGTTCGCCCCTTTCGATCACCGTTTACGATTTCCCCTAGTTCAGCGTAAATATGTTGTTCGGTTATTAAACCTTCCCTGATTGGAATTATAATATCACCTGCCTCTGACAGTGCTGATTCCCGATGATCAACGATTAACAAAGCTTGGTGGATAATGGCTGAGGCAATCTCTTGCATATCAGGTTTGAAAGAACCAATGCCATTGATGTGAACACCAGGCTTCAGTTGATCCAGTAAAAACAAGGGTTGAGTGGAAGTGGTAGCTGTGCAAATAATGTCAGCGGTCCCTAAATGATTCGCTTCATTCGCAGCCTTGCACTTGATATTATGTTTATGCTCCAGGTACTCACAAAATCGCATTGACTTTTCTATTGAAGTTCCATAGACCAGTATCTCTTTAATGTCTCTCACTTCCAGCACTGCTGCCACCTGTGTTTTGGATTGAGTGCCAGTTCCAAAAATAGCGAGTACCCTTGCGTCTGGAGAGGCAAGTAAGTCTGTAGCAAGGCCCGAAGCTGCTCCGGTTCTTAAGGCAGTGAGGTACTCTGCATCAATCAAAGCTTTTGGAATACCCGACTGATCATCGAGCAAAAGGATTTTACCATGTATGGATGGTAAACCTTTCTTCCTGTTTTCCGGAAAAACGGTAACAGTTTTAATGCCAAATAAACGATACGAGGGTGAATAGGCCGGCATAAACAATGCCCTTCCCTTGTTGTCACTCCTGTTGATGGCATTTCTGACAAGTACAGTGGCCGAACACTCGCTTATTTGAACAAATGCATCACGCATCAAATCAATTGCAGTCTTCATATCAAAACGACTTTCGACTTCCTCATTGGATATGATTTTGAATTGACTCATGTTGCTTACCGAAAAATAAAACCTTCTTTAAATGAATCGTTTGGGTCAATGACAAAAGTATGCTTACCCGTAATAAAAGCACTACCGGTTACTTCAGGGACGACAGCACTGTAATCTCCCATTTTTATCGATTTCCTAACCGTACAGTTGAAGGTACTTCCCAGAATGCTTTCTATTACCAGTGACTCCCCAATTTTCACCTCGCCTCTTGCAAACTGTATGGCCAACCTGCCACTCACTCCTGTTCCGGTTGGACTTCTGTCTACTTCTCCTTCGGCAAACACGCATACGTTGCGACTGTGTACATTTTTGTTCTTTGGCTCGTCAATGAAGATAGTACCATATAAGAAATCCAATCCCTGCTCGAAGGGGTGACGGGGTTTCATCTTCTTCATCACTGCATGTTTGATGGCCATTCCTTTACGGATAATTTCCTGATAATTTTCGGGAATCAAGTCCACTCCTGCTTCACTTGCTTTTACATAAGCATAAAAGGCACCACCAAATGCAAGATCAAAATTTATTTTTCCGATACCAGGTACATCCACCTGCTGATCCAATGCCTGTACAAATGAGGGCACATTGACAAATGTTACATCAGTTACCCTGCCCGACTTAATTCTGGCCGATGCCACAATTAATCCGGCAGGGGAATCTATTTTTAGCACCACACTAGCATTTGAAGGGTTTACAAATCCGGTTTCAATGGCGACAGTTGTAACTGCAATGATCCCATGTCCACACATGGTGCTGTACCCCTCGTTGTGCATAAACAGCACACCGAAGTCAGCTTCGGGGCTTACGGGTTCAGTTATCAGGCAACCGTACATATCAGCATGGCCGCGGGGTTCCCACATTAAGGCTCTCCTTAGATGATCCAGCTTCATGGCCATGAATTGCCTCTTTTCCAGCATGGTTTGCCCTTGAACGGGAGGAAGTCCGGATATCACAATGCGCAATGGTTCGCCACCGGTGTGCGCATCGATGGTGGATATCTGAAGGTGTTCGCCTGGAATTTGCCATGATCTCATCTTATCGATTCCTGGGGTTGATTCAATCATTAGTGTGTAGCTGTTGAAGTCATTTATTTTAAGTTAATAATTAATTAATATTGAATTAAATCCAACGAGTCACAATTTGACTCAATCTCTATGAAAGGCGTATTTAAAAGCTTTACCCTGATCATCAATTACAAGACTTTTATAGTCACCACCCTGTCGATCATTAGTACATATACCTGCTACCGGCTGGGTTTGGTGGCCAGCTTCCCCGATATGCTGGTGGGGGTGGCCATTGTATTTCCGGTCGTATTTTCGATAGGTTCAGCCTATAACCGGAGAGAGAATGCGCTCCAGCGTTTGGCGGATTTTAAAGGTCATGCGGTGGCCATGTACTACGCTACCCGAGATTGGCCTACTGACAAAAACAGCGACCTGCCCCAACGAATGAGAGAAATTATAAAGGATCTGATGAAGTTGATGCGCGACATGCTGGCGGAGCGAAAAATGCTTCACTGGCATGAAAATGAAGTAAAACTTTACCAGCTGTTTTCGAAACTTAGTTCCTATACTATGGAAATGCGCGGCTTGGGGGTTCAAAGTGGGGAGATTTCTCGCATCAGCCAATATGTGAGCAAAATGATTATTGCATTCGACAACATGAAGGTGATTCACAACTACAGGACACCCGTCACGTTGCGGGCATACTCTAAAGTTTTCATTTATGTCTTTCCTATTATTTATGGACCCTACTTTGCCAATAGCTTTCATTCTTATTCATCGCAGTTGGTGTATGTAATGCCCATCTTGTACAGTTTTATTTTGGTAAGCCTGGATAATATTCAGGATCACCTCGAAAATCCGTATGATAATGTGGGTGAGGATGACATTCAGATAGATGCTGAAGCCACAGAGCAGTTACTGGATTAAGGGTGGGCAATCACCCGTTTTGGCTATGGCTTCAGTATAACCGAGTTCAAGTGCCTTGTTAAAATCTTCACAAGCACCTTGGGTGTTGCCCATACTTTTACGGGTTATCCCTCGATTGAAATAAGCAAAACCGGAATTTGCGTCCAGTTCAATGGCCCTATCAAAATCGGAGATGGCCTCGGCTTTGAATCCTGCTTCATCTCTTACACTTCCGCGCATAACATAGGCATCCAGGTATAGACTGTCAAGTTGAAGGGTACTGGAAAAATCGTTGATGGCGCTGTCAAAATCATTTTCGAGGTAATAAACCAATCCTCGATTATAATAGTAATCCGGCATGGCTCTCAATGCGATGGCTTTGGAATAATTGGCTATCGCCTGTGAATGATTAGAAGCATTAGAATAATAGTTTGCCAGCCCAAAATAAGGTCCAGGAAGATCAGGGTTATACTTTAATGACCGGTTGTAATCTACAAAGGCACTGTCTGCGTTTCCAAATGCAATCCAGGTGTCACCTCTTAAATGATATGCTTCAGCATAGTCAGGTATAAGGGTAACGGCCATAGAGAGATCCTGAATTGCTTTTTCAAATTGTTGAAGCATGTAATAGGCATCACCACGATAATAATATAGTTCGGCATCAACTTTCGTACCCGACAGCTCAATGGCCTGGGTGTAGTCAAAAACTGCGCCCTCAAAGTCATTCAAGTTGAATTTACAACTTCCTCTCGTATGAAAAACGTCCGCTCGGGTTTTATCAAGAACGATGATTGAATCAAGCAACAAAATGGCACCCTCAAAGTCATCCTGATCAAAACGCAATGAAGCCTCTTCGTACAACTCTTGTGGCGAAGGTTGGCAACCTTGCAAAAGCAGACCTAATATTAAAACGATCAGTGTATTTTTCATGATTGTCACTTAATGGCTTCAAGCATTTTTTTTACAAAGGCATCCATCTCGTCATTCTCTATCCACCTCACTACAGCAACAATATCATTGATGGGATCAACATACACCATATTGGTACCATTGCCGATATGCACATAGGATTTTTCCGGGGCACTGGGCAAATATTTTTTGTCCGTGTTTAAAAACCAGTTCATGAATCCATACGTTGGCTGTGGTGCGGATGGTGTTTGCGCCAACTTGTTCCATGTTTCGGAAACCAATTGTTGATCTTTCCATCTCCCATTTCGCAGGGTGAGGTATCCGAAACGGGCCATATCGTAGGCGTGTATAAACATGCCACCACCCCAATGACCACCACCACTAACGGATTGAACTACTTTTCCATCCAGCACAATCCATGAATTTTCATAACCATACCATCTCCAGGAACTTGATGCGCCAATGGGATCCATAACATGCTCTTTTAAAACTTCAGGTAGTGGTTTTCGCCAGATGCTTAGTGCCGCCAGTGCCAATGCATTCACCCTGGTGTCATTGTATTCATAAACCGTTCCAGGCTCATTGCGTTTAGTAAGCCACTCACCATAGTCCTTGCTGGGTCGGTCGGCCCAGTCTGGCTTACCCCACAAAATGCCTTCCCAGTCACTGTTTTGCTGCAACATTTGTCGCCAGGTAATGGTGCGGTTATGGGCTGTATTGAATGGTTCGATTACATCAGATTGTTGATCAAATTCATCTGCTTTATTAGCATAGTTTACGGGTTTGTATAACAAAACAGGGGGTACATATTTATAGACCTGATCATCAATGGATTTGATCAATCCGCGATCGTAAGCCAACCCGACAACCGTTGATAAAAAACTTTTGGTGACGCTGTGTGTCATGTCAATGCGCCAGGGTTCTCCCCATTGGGCTACCACATATCCATTTTTTATAATGATGCCTGTCTGATCCCCTCGATCCTTGATAGGGCCAATCGCTTCCCCGAAGGGTTCCCTTCCAAAACTCCGATAGTGGTTTAATTTTAAATCTCTTGGTGCGTTCGTTTCGCTGGCAACTGCAAAGTCAACGGCAGCTTGCAATAATTCAGCATCCATGCCAACTTCAGCAGGTTTTTTTATTTGCCATTCTTTGTCAGGAAAATAGGGGAGAATGGTAGCGGCTTTATTCGACCTTTGTCCAAATGCACAAGCAGAGACAAAAAGAGCCATGATGGAGCAACTGTATCGGAGTAGTATCATTGATATTGATTGCGTGAAGTTCAATTTAATAAAAACCCCTTTGAGAACCCTATGAATTTCAAGAGGCATTGGCTTTTTTCAAACTAAGTTGATGAGACTACCCTTTAAGTGCAATTCCCAGTTCATCCAACTGTGCTTTGGAAATGGTGGAGGGTGAATCTATCATCACGTCACGACCTGCATTGTTTTTTGGAAATGCAATAAAATCACGAATGGAATCAACACCACCGAAGATGGAGCATAACCTGTCGAATCCGAATGCAATTCCACCATGAGGTGGTGCACCGTATTCAAAGGCCTCCATGAGAAAACCAAACTGCTTTCTGGCTTCTTCGTCCGTAAATCCCAATTTCTTAAACATCAGTTGTTGCGTAGGCCTGTCATGTATACGGATCGATCCGCCACCTATTTCAGTTCCATTTACGACCATGTCATAGGCATTGGCCCTTACTTTTCCCGGGTCAGTATCCAATAATGGAATGTCTTCACGCTTTGGCGAGGTAAATGGGTGGTGCTTAGCATGGTAGCGTTTTGTTTCTTCATCCCACTCGAACAACGGAAAATCCAATACCCACAGAGGCGCGAAAATATTTTTGTCCCTCAAGCCCAGTTGCGAACCCAAATGGAGCCTCAGTTCACTAAGGGCCTTCTGCGTTTTTTCTGTATCACCAGACATAAGCAGCATAAGGTCGCCAGGTGCTGCATTCATTTTTTCTGCCCAGTTTTTTAATGAGGCTTCATCATAAAATTTATCCACTGAAGATTTGAATGTTCTGTCTTCGTTGTAACGCGCGTAAATGAGGCCTTTGGCACCAACCTGTGGTCGCTTTACATAATCTGTCAACTCATCAATTTGCTTACGGGTATAGTTGGCGCACCCTTTGGCGCAAATGCCCACCACCAATTCTGCGTCATCGAAAATAGAAAAGCCTTTGCCTTTCGTCACCTCATTCATCTCCACAAATTTCATTTCGAATCGTGTATCTGGTTTGTCCGATCCATAATGTTTCATGGCATCTTCGTAGGACATGCGCGGTACGGTTGGAATATCAACTCCCTTGACATGTTTAAACAGGTGTCTGATAAGGCCTTCGAAAACATTTAATATATCTTCCTGCTCCACAAAAGCCATCTCACAATCGATTTGTGTGAATTCGGGTTGACGGTCGGCCCGCAAGTCTTCATCACGAAAACATTTCACAATTTGATAGTAGCGATCAAATCCGGAAACCATCAAAAGTTGCTTAAACGTTTGGGGCGATTGAGGCAGTGCATAAAACTCACCCTGATTCATGCGCGATGGCACCACAAAATCCCTTGCTCCTTCAGGTGTGGACTTGATGAGCACTGGCGTTTCTACTTCGATGAAATTTTGCCCGTCCAGGAAGTGCCGGGTCTGCTGCGCCATTTTATGCCTCAGTTGCAGGCTTTCCCTGACCGGGGATCTCCTCAGATCAAGGTATCGGTATTTCATGCGCAGATCATCCCCGCCATCCGTATCATCCTCAATGGTAAAAGGAGGAACTTTGGATGGGTTGAGAATTGTAATATGTTCAGCTTGAATTTCGATTTCCCCGGTTTGAATTTTAGGATTCTTTGATTGCCTTTCCACCACCTTGCCCAGCACCTTGATTACAAACTCCCGTCCACAATCACGGGCCGTTTTTAACATTTCAGGATTCGATTTGCCTTCCTCTAAAAATATCTGGGTGATCCCGTATCGATCTCTTAAATCAATCCAAAGCAAGCTGCCTTTATCTCTTACGCGCTGAACCCAGCCAGTCAGTGTTACTTGTTGGTTTATGTTTTCTATACGCAGTTCACCGCAGGTATGAGTCCGTAACATGTATTTTCTGTTAAATTTGAGGGTGCAAATTAATAAAAGGTATAGTGTTTCTTGGATGCCTAAATCAATTCTCTCATTAAAACTTAACCACGGGTTGGTCCCATTTATGCTTAGTTTAAGCTTATGATAAAAATCGGATTACTTTTAGTGCTGTTTTTGGGCCCTATTGAGGAAAAACACAGGCTGGTTAAAACTAAAATTACCAGTGATATCACCGTTTCTCTTCCTTCTGAACTGATGGCCATGACGCCAGAAGACATCGCTTTGCGCCATCCATCGGTAAGGGCACCTATTGCCGCCTACACGGATGAAGACCGGATGATTGATTTTAGCATTAAAACCTCAGCCACTCAATGGCCAGATGCCAACGTAGAAATGAGTAGAAAGTTTTTCAAAGCGGGTATTTACAATTTGTACGACAGGGTAGACATGATCAGTGAGGGCGTTCAGGAAATACACAAAAAAAATTATATTTTTTTTGAGTTTGATTCCAGAATAAACGGAGACAGACGGTCACTGGGAGATCAGGATGCCATCCTCAAGTACAACTACGTGCTTTACCTGGTTGAAAAAAGAAGAACACTGGTTATCACCTTCAGTTGTCCTGACCATTTGAAAGGAGAGTGGCAGGAAACCGCCAATGCGGTAATGATGTCGCTCCATATTAAGTAAGCCAATTTATTACTGAGCCGTCAATGGAATTACATACTGATGAGTATTTTATGCGGGAGGCCCTGAAGGAAGCAGTTAAGGCATTTGACATCGGGGAAGTTCCTGTGGGTGCAATAGTAGTATGCAATAATAAGATTATCGCCAGGGCTCACAATCAAACAGAAAAGCTTACTGATGCAACCGCCCATGCGGAGATGCTGGCGATTACTTCCGCATCCAACTATCTAGGGTCAAAATATTTAAACGAATGCACATTGTACGTGACCCTTGAGCCATGCGTGATGTGCGGGGGAGCACTACACTGGACTCAGTTGATGAAGCTTGTGTATGGCGCTTCAGATGTGCAAAGAGGATATTCTCTGTCGAAAAGCCCCATACTGCATCCTAGAACAGAGGTTGTGAGTGGAATAAAGCATGAGGAATGCAAATTGCTTGTTGATGATTTTTTCAAAAGAATCAGAGGATAATCCAATTGACCGCTGCTGGCTTTGTCATATTCTCAATTAATTGTCAACTTGCCAATGGAATTAATTCGTTAAACTAAAATTAAGCGCCTTATGGCAATGGAATTAAAAGGAAGAGTCATTCAACTGCTTCCGTTACAATCAGGAATGGGCAAGAAGGGACAGTGGAGGAAGCAAGAGTTTATTGTAGAGACACAAAGTCAGTATCCAAAAAAAGTATGCCTTTCTATCTGGGGAGATAAAATCGATCAGTTTGGTATCTCCGAAGGAGATGAGGTAAGCGTTTCGGTGGATTTGGAAAGCAGGGAGTACAATGGACGATGGTACACTGAAGCCAGGGCCTGGAAAGTGGAGAAAAGTGGCGGATCGAGTAGTCCATCTGCACCTCCTCCTCATATGGAAGAACCAATGGACTCCAGCGGGTCTGATGACTTGCCGTTCTAAGCATAAAAAAAGCCCCAAATCGGGGCCTTTTAATTATGCTTTCTCTTTTTGATGCATTTTCTTTTTCTTCTCCTCTACCCGTTTTCCGCTCCTGTGTTCTCCCAGAATAATCACATCCTTGGAATTCTCATATTGCCTTACGGCCTGCATCATTTCTTTCTCACTGTCCCTAATGATTATAATTCCGGATTTCGCACCCTTGTTACGGATTTCTAGATAAAAACCGTCCTTTTTCTTCTTAGGTAATATAGGGGGTCTTCCCATAGTTTTAGCTTAATTTATAGTGAAACAATCCAATTTTCAATGATAGAACTCCTTCCTGACAGGTTTGGTTCAGAAGGTTTTTTAGCTTTTTGATAGGCCTTAACTGCTTTTAAGTTTAAGTCGTGCAAAAGTAGCCATTTTTTAGCACATTTCCTTGGATTTCAGGCCATTTCAAATGATTCAGCATTTGATCCAGGCAGTGACTGGTGCCTAGTAAATTTCGCGGATTGCATAGGTTAAATTATTGAAAACAAAAGTATGGCCGGTGGAGAGTCCCATCAATTGAGCCCCAAGAGGAGATTGTGCAGAAAGGCATATAACCGAGTGGCCTTCGATCACCACTTTGCCAGCACTGATGGAAATGTAAAACCGTCCCTGATCTGTATGTACCAAACTGCCCAGTCTAATTATTTTATCAGTATTAATTGTATCGGGTGAGTACAAACCCAGGGTACTGCGAAGTTTGTTAGCTTCAGCTAATTGAATTAAACCCTTGTCCACTTCCATTTGTGCCATGGCCCTTCCCGTTTCATACTTGTCCCCTGCACTGCTTTTGGTTTCCTCATTAGCGGAGCTTTGGGCGTTGGCTATGGTTGTCTTAGCCAATTCGATTTTTTCATCAATCCAACTTTGACAATGGGCGTATAGTTTCTCTTTTAGTTCTTTCAATCTTATGCCAGGTAGGGTGGAAGGTTAACTCCACTTTTTAGTTTTGGGTCGGCAATGGGTGATTTTTTTTCAAAGGATATGGGAACCACACCGGCCCAAACATCCAGGTCGTAGTCCTCATCATCGTCTACAGGAGGGCCTGTTCTCACTTTTGCTGATGCTTCCTCCATTTCAAATGCGATCACCAGGGTAGCTTTCCACTCTCCAACTGTCGGTTTTCTCACATCGTTCCATCTTCCTTTGCACATTTTTTCGGTGAATGCTTCAAGGATCACTTCTCTTTCTTTTTGATCGGTCACCTGTTTGGCCGTACTGAAAACAGAAACCGAGCGGTAGTTGACACTGTGGTGAAAAGCAGAACGTGCCAAAACCAAGCCATCCAGAAAAGTTACGTTGATATTTACCGGCAAATTATCATTCACCAATTCACGCATATAGTGGCTACCTACCGATCCGTGGATGTACAACGTATTGCCAAGTCGGCAAAAGCCTGTAGGAATTTGAAAGGGTTGACCTTTGAGGTTAAAAGCTACCGTACAGTATAGCGCTTCATCGAGTATTTTGTAAATCTCATCTTTATCCTGAACACCTCGCTTGGGTAGGCGGGTAATCTTTGTTTTGTCGGTGATGGGAAACTGACTCATGTGTTTTATTATTTTCTTCTAATGATAAAGCAGTCTTTGAAATGCTCCATACCTATTTTAGTATAATAGTCCTTTGCCGCTGGAGCGGCTAACAGAATGAGCGAGGTGAGCACGCCTGCCACCTTGTGCGTTTCTTCTACCAATCTTTTTCCGATCCCTCTCTTCTGATAATCTTTGTCAACGGCAAGGTCAGATAGATAACAGCAAAAAGAAAAATCCGTCAGCGCCCTAGAAATACCAATCAACCTATCGTTATCCCAGGCTGTAATTAGCACATTGCCATGTGCAAGCATTTTTTCTATTCGCTCAGGACTATTCACGGGCCTTCTCTCATCCAAGGTTGACCGCTTCAGGATTTCAATGAATTGGGCGGGTGAAAGTGTTCGATCTGATCGATAAACGTAACTCACAGTGTTTTTTATTATGAAATGGATAAAACAATTTTTCCGAATTGCCCGGCCTGATTCATTCGCTTATACGCATCTTCAATATTTTCCAATGGATGCGTTGAATCAATTACCGGTTTGAGTTGATGTTTGTAGAAAAAGTCTAACATGGAAAGGAATTCATCTTCCGTACCCATAGAGGTGCCAAGGATAGATAGTTGCTTCCAGAATATGGTTTTAGGGGAAATGTCAGGAATGATGCCGGCACTTCGGCCATACAAAGCAATCCTTGCTCCAGGGTAAGCCAATTCGAGCAGTTGGTTAAAATATTTTCCTCCTGCGCTATCAATGATCACATCAAATCCTCCAGCTTCTTTCGAAATTTTAGTGACCCATTGCAAGTCGGTATAATTGTAGCCACCAATGGCACCCATCTCACAAGCTTTCTTCAGTTTTTCATCGGAGCTGGACGTTACGTAAACACGAGCCTCAAAAGCAAGTGCGAACTGCAGCGCAAACAAAGCTACTCCTCCACCAATGCCGGTAATCAGCACTTTTTCATTTCTGCGCAATTTGGCTTTGGTGAACAGTGCCCGATAAGCAGTAAGCCCAGCCAGGGGAATGGCAGCGGACTCTTCAAAAGACAGATGCTCTGGTTTTTCAAAAATTTGCTTTTTGGAAATAGCAATGTAATCACTGAATGTTCCATTGGCAGGGTAGCCCAGGATGGAGAATGAATGTGACTGGACCGCAGGGTTTTTTCCCCAATCCATGGATGGGTTGATCACCACCTCTTTGCCGATCAGGAACTGGTCTTGTTCAGCTTCTACTGCTTCAACGATGCCGCTTCCATCGGACCCTAATATCACTTTGTCGGTCATGAGTTGGCCCTGTTCTTTTAGCATCCATAGCTCATGATGATTAAGGGCGGCATTTTTAAGTTTCACCAGCACCTGGCTTTTACCCAATTTAGGTTTTTCAATTTCCTGGATGGTTAGTGGAGCATTTCGCCCTGAAAAATAAACGGCTCTCAAAAGTGACGGGATTATTTTAAAGATATGACGTGGTTCCAGTGATGGGTGTCAGGGGCTTCACCCGTGCGAATTTGCAGCAGTCTGTTTTTTACTTTCGATTGAATGCTCTCATTGGTGGGCAAATCAATGGGGTGATCCTTACCACGAATGTTAATGGTTTGAATAGGAGCGACTACAGCGGCCGTCCCCACACCAAATGCTTCGGCAAGTGTTTTGTCTTTGAAAGCACTTTCCAATTCCGACACCGCAATTTTCCTTTCTTCAACGGGAATGTCCATCTCCCGGGCCAGTGTTAAAATGGAATCGCGGGTTACGCCATCGAGTATGGCGGTGTTCAATTTTGGAGTAACCAATGTGTCATTGATAACAAACATGACGTTCATCATCCCAACCTCGTCAATGTAGTTGTGGTCCTTGTGGTCTGTCCATAACACCTGATCAAAGCCTTCTTCTCTTGCCACTTGAGTGGGATAAAAAGCACCTCCATAATTTCCTGCACATTTTGCAAATCCCGTTCCTCCTTCTGCGGTTCGTACAAAATGATCCTCCACCTTCAGCCGGTAAGGTTTATTGTAATAGGGTCCGACCGGAGTGGTCATCACAATGAATTTGTATTGATCTGAAACTTTTACTCCTAGTTTGGCTTCTGAGGCAAACACCACTGGCCTTATGTATAATGAGGAACCATCTGAAGTGGGTATCCAATGCTGATCCACTTCGATTAAAGCCTCAAGGGCCTCGGTAAACATAGACTCACTCACCGCTGGCATGCACATGCGGGCAAGTGACTTGTTCAATCGCTCATGGTGTTTTTTAAGTCTGAAAATATTGGCATTGCCGTCTTTCATTTTAAAGGCTTTCATGCCTTCAAATATGGATTGGCCGTAGTGCAAGGCCAACATGGCCGGACTCATGGCTAAGTCTCCATACGGAACAATTTCCACTGGATGCCATTGTTTGTTGCTATACATCGCCATCGCCATGTGATCTGAAATGTATTTACCAAATTCCAAATTTTTGAAGTCGACTAAGGCTAATCTGGATTGACTTATTTTTTGTATGGAGATCGCTTCTGTGTTTGACATGAACAACTTTGTTTAGAATTAAAGATATCTAAAATGTTAAGTAATCTGACTACGAAAGGGACTGAATTATCACTTTGGTTTATGTTTTTTCATTTGTTGTGCAAGGGCGAAGGAGTCAGGGCTACCATTTTTTTCCAATTCTTGAATAATGCTTTTATGGTTGTAAGCATCGCGATTTTGAGAAAGCTTGTAAGCAGCTTGAATTTCCGTGATGGTAATTTCGAAGCCAACTATGCCGCGAAGTTCTGAATTAAAAAACTTGGGAGACATCCGGTCAACAGAGACGGGATGAGGATTTCCTTTTTCATGGTGATCTACCAATTGCCTTAATGAATCAACCAATTCTTCTCCGTCAATTATACGCAGGGTCCCATAAACATGAACGGCAATGTAATTCCAGGTGGGCACATTTTCGTGATCATACCATGAGGAGGAAATGTAGCTATGTGGTCCTTGAAAAACGGCCAGAATTTCTTTGCTGAGATCTATTTCTTTCCACAGTATGTTTCCCCTGGATATATGAGCCGAAAGCTTAGTGCCATTTTTGTCCAGCATGAAGGGGATGTGGGATACCCAGGGCCTGTTGCTTACCTCTGTTATCAACAAACCAAAGTTGTTTTGTCGGATAAAATCTTTTAATTCTTCCGTTTTCTCATTTCTGAAGTCCTTGGGCACGTACATAATTAATTTTATTCGTTGGACTTACTATTTTATAGATTGAGGATTTGGTTGATCGTAACCAGGTGATGATCATCATGCTCCGCATCAAACATGGCCAGGTCTACCGGGTTCATCGTTACTTTTAGTCTTGGATGAAGAGACGATTTGGCCAGATCCGCTTCTGAAAGACTTTTGTAAACCTTCAGGTTAGCATCCCTGTTTTTTTTAAAGAAATTGATCACATCACCAACCTGCATATTATTATAATCCTGTTTGGGTTCAAATACAGCAGGACTCAATACAGGTTTACCAGAAAGCATCTCATCGATTCGCTTCAAGGCAATTTCATCTACCTCTGCCAAATGACCTATATTTTGCTTCACCGACCATTTGCCTCCAATCTTTTCGGACAATTTTTGATCCGACACACCTTTGATTTTCTGCTCCAGTCGCAAGGATGTATAAGTAAGCCTTTCGACAAAGAAGGGAAGCATGCCTGGAGACTGGCCAAACTTAAATTCTCTATCAAACCATTTTATGGATTGCATTAGATAGTTTTAAGGTGAAACATTTTTTAACGCTTTCGCGAATGACTTGACCGATCTGGTGATGTCATCTGCAGTAGTTGCCCATGAACAAACGCTTACTCTGATTACTTTTTGACCACGCCAGGTGGAGCCGCCCACCCAGCATTCTCTCAATTCCTGGATTTGTGCTATGGTTTTTTCTGTTATTTCATCGGTATCGCATCTCATCAGAACCTGGTTAAAGGAAACATCATTCAGTATAGTAAACCCTTTGATTTTGCTCACTTCCCTGGCCAACTGAACAGCACGAGAGTGAAATGCGGTTACCATTTGATCAATACCTTCCTTACCGAGATACTTCAGGGCAGCCCACAGTTCAATTACCCTCGCCCTCCTCGACATTTCAGGCGTGTAAAACATGCCATCACGTCCCTCCCCAATAACAATATATCCGCCTGTCATGTGGAGCGATGATATGAGCGCGTCCCTATCGCTGCATAAAATTACGCCACTGTCATAAGGTGTGTTTAGCGTTTTATGTGCATCCAGCGCCCATGAGTTCGCATACTCAATTCCCTGGGTCAGGTATTTAAGTTTGGCGGAGGCCTGTACCCACAAACCAAAGGCTCCATCAATATGTATCCAAGCACCCTTATCTTTTGCCTTTTTACAAATCTGTTCGAAGTTGTCAAATGCGCCACTATTGACATTGCCAGCCTGCAATATCAGAATCGTACGTTCGTCAAGCTCAGGGATCAAGTCTGGTATAATTCGGCCCTGGTCATCTACATCCACCCATTCTATGTTGGATTTGCCTAAACCAATCAAAGAAATGGATTTGAGTACGGTAGAATGTGCGTGCCTGCCAGTAACCACCCTTATTTTAGGCGCATCGAACAAACCTTTTTCGGTAATGTCCCAATCCTGATTTTTTAGGATTCTATACCTGGCTGCTGCAAGCCCACAAAAATTTGCCATTGATGATCCACTGACAAATCCCGCACAGGTGCCCGATGGTAATCCAAGAATTTCCACCAGCCACCTTTCAACTACACTTTCAAGTTTCGATGCTAGTGGAGAAATCACCTGCATGGCAGCTACCTGATCCCAGAAAATGGATAAATTTTTAGAAGCCAGGCTGGCGGGTATAACACTTCCTGTTACAAAGCCAAAGTACCTGCTGCCAATTGTAGTCACCGTAGCAGGAGCGCCATATTGATGAAGAAATTTTATTATCTCATAACTATCCCCCGAATCCGTGGGCAATTTCTCGTCAAACTTGCTGAGGTTATTTAGTGCTTCTGCTGTAGGATAAACGTTTCTTTCAAACGCTTCTGACAAGTATTTAAGTCCATAGGCTTGTGCTGTAAGAAAGAGTTTTTCATCCTTCATTTCAGTGAGCATTTGCTCTTGAATGCTTGTTTTTTTTACTATCTGATTTTCATCATTCATGCCATTATTAAAAATTTTAATCAGTCAGGAGTTTGCAGTGTCCGACAGAAATTCACCATCCACAATGAATAGTGATGCTCCGTTTTGAGTTCTTGAGCGATGATTGCTGATGTTGTCAGTGACATGGTAACTCATCCCCTCTTTAAGAATGTGAACCGAGCCATCCGCTAACTCTGACACCAACTCGCCCTTTACACATAGCAGTATATGCCCCAGTTTACACCAATGATTGGCCTGGTAACCTGCGCTGTACTCAACCATTCGAATTCTCAACCCGCCATAATCAATGGTTTTCCAATAAGCCATGCCAGTTTCACCGGGGTGTTCTGTTGCCTGGATACTGTTCCAGTCGATGGATTGAAAGGGTATGGGTTTCATGCTAGTCGGTATGCGTTGAAAATTGAGATTTCCAAAGATTTCGAAGTTGGTAGCCCCTGTTAACGATATAGATGCCGGCTAATGTTACACCAATAGCAATAGCAATTCTTAGGTTTAATTTTTCACCCAACACGAGCCAGCCAAGTACAATGGCTACTATGGGATTAACATAAGCATATAAAGTTACGATGGTGATGGGCAGTTTACGTATGGCATAAGCATAACATGCATAGGCAGCAATGGAACCCACTAAAATTAAGTATATCAACGAATAGATCACATTTCCTGTCCATTGAATGGTTGCATAATTGTCAAATACGGCACTTACAGGCAACAGGAATATGCCCCCAAATAACATTTGAAGTCCGGCATTCAGAAAGGGGTTGCTTTGAAGATTTTTTTGTTTCATCCAAATACTGCCCCCTGCCCAACCGATGTTGGCAATAAATATCATCGCAATGCCAAGGCCGTAGGCGGAACTTGAAAATTCGGATAGGTTTTCTCCAAAGATCAGGATGATGCCACTCAAACCAATGGCCAGGCCCATGATAATTGGAAAAGTTGGTTTCTCTTCTTTGGCCACTGCCAAATTTATCAGTATCACCCAAATGGGCACCATGGAACAAATGATGGCGGCAATTCCGCTGGGTACATATACTTCGGCCCATCCCACCAGGCCATTGCCCAAAGTAATCATGAAAAAACCAGCTATTGCCTGTCCTACAAGTGAAGACTTGCTCGGCACGCGTACTTTATTAAAGAATAGTAGGAAGCCGGATAGTAATAAACCGGCTGTTATCTGTCGGATTGCGCTAAATAGAAAGGGAGGAAATTCCAAAACACCAATTCGCAAGGCAAGATAGGTGGTTCCCCATGCGATGCAAACCACCGCGAGGGCCAGGTAAGGTAAGAGACTTTTTCTGTATTCAGTCATAGTTTTAATACTCGATCGCTCACATGCTTATGCGGCATGGGTAAGCATTTTTTGAAATCAAAGATCAAAATTGGTGTTATTAACGTTGGATAAACAGTTTCAGTTTTATTAATTTTGACCATATCAGTTTTTATTATGCAAGTTCATGAGCAGGTTAAGTCAGATCATCTTTATATAGAGGTGGCTGATAGAATTGAAAGTTTAATTGTAAAGGAATCCTTTAAAGTTGGGGATAAACTGCTGTCTGTCAGGGCACTGAGCAAAGAACAGGGCATCAGCTTAAGCACCGCCTTTCAGGCGTACTATCACCTGGAGAGCAAAGGATTGATTGAGGCACGTCCCCAGTCTGGCTATTATGTTAAATTTTCGGGACTCCACGATATGGAGCTCCCTACGTGCTGTACATTGTCCGAAGAAGCAGTGCCGGTGACTTTGGACGACATTATTTCAAGTGTCTACAAAGATTTAAGGTCACCTTCGTTGGTTCATTTTTCTGTGAGCTCGCCTGACTATTCTTTATTACCAACGGCCAAGCTCAATAAGGCGGTGGTTCAGGCTATGCGAGAATCAGACGATAGCTGTCTTCGTTACGAAGATTTTCAAGGGAATGAAAAACTCAGGCAACAAATTGCCAAGCTTTCCTTCAATTGGGGTGGAACCCTTGGTGAAAGCGATATTGTAGTGACCAATGGTTGCATGGAAGCGCTTTCACTCTGTCTCAAAGCGGTTACCAAGCCAGGAGATGCCGTTGCGATTGAAAGCCCAACGTACTACGGCATTTTTCAGGTGATACAAAGCCTTGGTCTCAAAGTAGTGGAAATTCCGGCTAATAGTGACACTGGAATTGATTTGACACACCTGGAAACAGCCATAGAGCGGTTCGACATTAAAGCTTGTCTTTTGGTGTGCAACTTTAACAACCCCCAGGGCAGTCTTGTACCCGAAGAGAGCAAGAAGCAATTGGTGGAAATGCTAACCAGTAAGCGCATCCCACTAATTGAAGACGATATTTATGGCGAACTGTATTTTGGAAAGACGCGTCCCAGAACATGTAAAGTTTATGACACGGAAGGCATTGTATTGCAATGCGGTTCTTTTTCAAAATCCTTGGCTCCGGGCTACCGTATTGGGTGGGCTGTACCTGGCAGATATAAAAATAAGGTGATTGCCCTGAAGCGAATGAATAACGTATCTACCAACACCTTGTTGCAGGAGGCGCTAGCCATTTTCCTACAAAAGGGAAGGTACGAATTGCATTTAAGAAATTTGCGTAAAGCATTGCATACCCAGTGTATGAAATACAGCCAGGCCATAGCTGAATACTTCCCACAGGAAACCAAGGTCACACGGCCTAAGGGAGGTTTTTCACTTTGGATTGAAATGGATGAAAGCATCGATGCATTTAAACTTCATAAGCAGGCCTTGAAATACCGCATAGGTATTGCACCGGGCCACATTTTCTCCACGCAGGGTAAATTTTATAACTATTTCAGAATGAGTTATGGCCTGCCGTGGGAAGAAAAAATAGATGAGGGGATAAAGAAGTTAGGAGAACTGATTAAAAAATATTAAAACAATGAAAATCAAACTTTTTAGCACGCATGTTAGTTAGTATATTTGATAGTAAACATTAATTCACTAATTAAACACAATCAAACATGGCATTCACCCTTCCTAAATTACCATATGACTTTAATGCACTGGAACCGCATATTGATGCACGCACAATGGAAATCCATCATGGCAAGCATCACAATGCCTACGTCACCAACTTAAACAACGCGGTCGCTGGTACGGATGCGGATAAACTGAGCATTGAAGATATATGCAAAAACATTTCTAAATATCCTGTAGCCGTTCGCAACAACGGAGGAGGTCATTATAACCATAGCTTATTCTGGACGGTAATGAGTCCAAAAGGTGGAGGAAATCCTTCCGGTAGTCTGAGGGATGCAATAAACGCTGCATTCGGAAGTGTAGATGAAATGAAAACCAAATTCAATGCCGCGGCTGCGGGTCGCTTTGGATCAGGCTGGGCTTGGTTGATAAAGGATGCGAGTGGGAAATTGGCCATCACCAGCACACCTAATCAGGATAATCCATTGATGGACATTGCAGAAACCAAAGGCACACCGATACTGGGCCTGGACGTGTGGGAGCATGCCTACTACCTTCACTACCAAAACAGAAGGCCAGACTATGCAGCAGCGTGGTGGAATGTGGTCAATTGGGATGAGGTTGCAAGCCGTTTCGGCAAGTAACATTCTCTCCGTACTTCATCATTAATAATTAGGACAAATTCTATGTATGAGTTTGTCCTAATTTATTTTATAGGACAATAAGAAATAGAGTGAGGTAACGGACGATTGTAATGGATCGGATGGAAACATCCCCACTGTCCTTTCAAATCTAAATTCTCCACCCAGTCTATTCTTTCTGACACCAGCAGAAAAAAGAAAGCCAAAATCAAGTTTATCAAAGTCCCGATTGGACTCATATTTGAAAGCATGTCCTAAGTTGACACCAGCTTGAAAAAATGGCTTTATTTCGCCCTTCATATGGGTATATCTGTAGCTGACATTACCTCGTACATAGCCAAGATCAAAAATATATAAGTTAGCGTTGCTTTTGGTTTTGTAGCTTTTGTATTGAATTTCGGAATAGACGGACCAAACTTTCCTATTTCTCGGGAAAATGGTATTCAAGCCAATGGCAAAAGTGGGGTCGGTAGAAGCATCAAAATTGATTCCCGGCTGATTGATGTATTTCAACTGAGTTTGACTTACACCGGCAGCCAGGAACCATTCAAATTCCGTCTTGGCTTGTGCGTCCATCGCTACGCTTTCTCCAACGCATTTATTATAGTCGTTGAAAAGTTTAACCATTTCCCTCTGTACGTATTTAAGATTAGAGATGGTAGGCAATACCTTGGGGCAATCTGCCATTAGCCCTTTCAATTGAGACTTGTAGATTGGCATAGTGGTCATGGTGCTGATGCCGGTAGCATCACTAAAATCATATTTTACAATCAACTCCTTTGGGATGTTATTGGTCAATGCGTAGTAGTAGTGATATTTAGAGGACTCATCACGCAGCCGATATAGGTTATATTTTCCTTTGTCTATGATTTCCAGGAAGATCGTATCTTTTACTACGTTTTTCCCAGGCAGGTATTTATCCATTTGACCAACCTTATAAGGAGACTTGTCAACATCTACAATAAATCCAAAGAAGTTGGCACCTCCATCAATTTTAAATGCTTTGATTTGGATAGGGGAGTATGCTGTTGCCGTTTCGGACAAGGAAGATTTAAATTGTATAACTTTTGGATTTTTGTCCCATCCCTTATCCAAAATATAACCTCTTAATGTGTCACCTTCGGAATTGACCACATAGCCTGGAACATAGTTCTTTTGAGCTGAACTAAGTTTAAAGAAAAACAAAAAGCAAAAGAGGAGGAGCAATAACCTGGCATTCATACATTATGTTCTATTGATTCAGAAAAGTGGGAATTTTCCAAATGCCAAACAAGAGGCTGTAAGACGTGTGTAAGTTTTATCTTTTTATTACATAACTTAAGCCAACCCTGATTCCGAATTCTGTCTGGCTGAAGTAGAGGTCGCCCATGGCTTCAAGCCTTAGGTATTCAGTAAGGTTTTTGGCATAACCTGCGCCCAGGGCCGCATCATTGGCGCCTATCAATCCCCTGAAGCGAACAAAGATGTTTTCGTTGGCATACCAACGGGCACCCATGGTAAATGAACTCCTCTTCTCCGACCAGAGCTCACCTCCAACTCCAACAGCGAAATGCCGTGCCACAAAATAGTTCATCTCCACACCTACCTGTACCTTTTCAAAAAGACCGGGATTGTCCGTCTTTATCAAATCAAGTCCACCACCCAATAAGATATCGCTGGTGCTTTGTGCGAATGCATACTGGCCTAAACCCAGAAAAATCAATAGTATAAAAAATGGCTTCATAAGTCTGTAGTAAAAATGTTTAAAAAAATAAGGGCAAAGTTAACCTCTTTCCTCAATCAACTTCTGTAAGGCGAGGTATTCATCCCGCAGGCGGGCAGCCTCGATAAATTCCAGCTCCCTTGCAGCCTTCTCCATGGCCTTGCGGGTACGCTCTTCCATCTTTTTAAGTTCATCAACAGGTAGGTATCCCATAACCGGATCAGCCGCAAGCGATTTTTCTTCATTTTCAATATAGTATCGCTTTGTCGATTTTTTGGAATCAGCTACTTTGGTTTGCTCCAAAATTGACTCTTTTGACCGGGTAATGGTTTTGGGAACAATACCATGTGCCAAATTATAATCTTGCTGTGTCTTTCTTCTTCTGTTGGTTTCGTCAATTGCAGTTTGCATCGATTCGGTGACTTTATCGGCATACATAATCACCTTTCCATTTTCATTGCGAGCAGCCCGTCCGATAGTTTGCACCAGTGACCTTTGGTTCCGTAAAAACCCTTCCTTGTCCGCATCAAGAATAGCTACCAACGACACTTCCGGCAAATCGAGTCCTTCTCTAAGCAAGTTAACGCCCACCAGCACATCAAATACTCCCAATCTCAACTCCCGCAAAATTTCTACCCGATCCAACGTTTGTACTTCACTGTGAATATACCTGCACTTCACTCCGGCACGCTCCAAAAATTTGGTCAATTCTTCAGCCATTCTTTTCGTAAGCGTAGTTACCAGCACCCTTTCTTTTTTCTTTACCCTTTCGTCAATTTCTTCCAGCAAGTCGTCAATTTGATTTTTACTGGGTCGTACGTCAATGTCCGGATCTAATAAACCCGTGGGCCGGATGAGCTGCTCAATTACTACACCTTCTGATTTTCTCAATTCGTATTCGGCTGGGGTGGCGCTTACATAAATCACCTGGGGAAGAATGGCCTCAAATTCATTGAACGTAAGTGGCCGATTGTCCATAGCGGAAGGCAGGCGAAAGCCATAATCAACCAGGTTCACTTTTCTGCTCCTGTCGCCACCCCACATCGCCCTCACCTGGGGCACAGTTACATGGCTTTCATCAATGACCATTAGAAAATCGTCCGGAAAATAATCTATGAGGCAAAAAGGCCGTGCACCGGCTTTCCTTCGATCGAAATACCTCGAATAGTTTTCGATGCCACTGCAATAACCGAGTTCCCGCATCATTTCGATGTCAAATTCAGTCCGTTCTTTTAACCGCTTGGCTTCGAGGTGTCTTTTTTCTGAACTGAACATATCCACCTGCAGCACCATATCGTCCTGAATTTCCCGAATCGCTTGTTGCAGCATATCCTTTCCCGTGACAAACAAATTGGCAGGAAAAATAACAGCCATCTTTTCATCTGATATTTTCTTTCCCGTAAAGGGGTCGATTAATTGGATGGCTTCAATTTCGTCACCAAAAAAATAGATGCGAATAGCATAGTCGGCATACGCCAAAAAAACATCCACTGTATCTCCCTTTACCCGAAAAGTGCCGCGTTTAAATTCTGCTTCTGTTCTGTTATACAAAATATCAACCAATGCAAACAGCAACTGGTTTCGTGGAATGGTCTCTCCTGCTGTAAGCTGGATTCTGTTTTTTCCGAATTCTTCCGGGTTGCCAATGCCATAGATGCAGGATACTGATGCGATTACGATCACGTCTCTTCGACCCGAAAGCAGGGATGAAGTGGCACTTAGCCTTAGTTTTTCTATTTCTTCATTGATGGAGAGATCTTTCTCGATATATAAATTTGAGCTCGGGATAAATGCCTCAGGTTGATAGTAGTCGTAATAAGAAATGAAATACTCTACTGCATTCTCAGGAAAAAACTGTTTGAACTCACCATAAAGTTGTGCGGCCAAAGTCTTATTATGACTAAGCACCAGGGTGGGTTTGTTTACACTGGCCACCACATTGGCAATGGTAAAAGTCTTTCCAGAGCCTGTTACGCCCAGCAGCGTTTGATGCTGTTCACCCGATTCAATGCCCTTTACCAGTTGCCTGATTGCTTCCGGCTGATCACCCGTTGGTTCGTACTCACTGGTAAGTTTGAAGTCCATCTATTTTCATTCACGCTTGAAGAGCCATTTAGCTATTCCATATGGCCCATGCTTTTTCGGCCTGTACATGTAACATTTCAAGGCCATTTTTAAATGAGGATCCTCGCATTTCTGCTTTCTGAAGAAACTGTGTACGAGCCGGATTGTAGATCAAATCATAGACGTAATGATCCGGTGTGAGTTGATCGTATTTAATGGGTGGGTATTCAGCTGTGTTGGGCGACATGCCTAAAGGTGTTGTGTTAATCACCAGGTTGCTTGCTGCCAACTCATTGTTGTTTTTAAGCTCTTCATAGGTAAAGTCAGCTTTTTTCTTATCTCTGGAAATTAGTTTAAAGCCAATCCCCAATTGCCGCAAGGCATGCTGTACAGCCTTTGAAGATCCTCCGGTCCCCAAAATAATGGCCCGGAAGGTAATAGAGGGGGGTAACCATTTTTGCAGCGTTTCTTTGAAGGCTATGCCATCAGTGTTGTATCCTGTTAATATTCCTTTTGAGATCTTTATCACGTTCACAGCACCAATCTCTTTCGCCTCATCATCCACTTTACTTAGCAATGGGATTACTACTTCTTTGTAGGGTAAAGTTACATTTAACCCCGCCATCTCCGGGTTGTCTTTGATAAGCTGGACGAGATCTTCTATTTTTTTCAATTCATATAAATCGTAATGGTAATCTCGTAAGCCTTCCCGAAAGAATTTCTCATCAAAGAAACTTTTAGAAAACGAATGACTCACTGTAAGTCCAACCAGACCAAATTTTTTTTCCATGTTTAGGATTATTTTTTAAAAGCCATTGCCAACTTCTCTACAAACACAACGATAAGAATGCCCAATGCTACAAACAAAATGGCCAGGAATATCTGCGGGTCCTGTCCGGTTTTTGAGAAATATTCACCCGGCCAAATACTTTGATCAAAAGCAGGTACCTGATGACCTTCACTGTTGAGTCGAAACACAGTCACTTCTTTCCAGGGCCATACTTTGTTGAGAGAGCCTAACATAAACCCGGCCAGCAAAGCTAGAGTAGGGAACCGGTAATTTTTCAATATCCAGCTTAAAAATCTTGAAAATGACAAAATGCCCACCAGACAGCCCAATATGAATACAGATAGTATCCTGGCATCGAACTGCACCAGGGCTTTGATAAGAAACTCATATTTGCCAAGAAGAAGTAGAATAAAAGCCCCGGAAATGCCGGGCAAAATCATGGCACAAATAGCCAAGGCACCACAGAGGAAGATAAACAACAAATTAGTTGGCGTTTCTGCCGGTGATATAATGGTGATGGAATAGGCAAAAAGCGTTCCCGCAATGGCGGCAATAATTACTCCCACCGACCAGGATTTTACATCTCTGAGTATCAATGGCGCAGATATCAGAATTAAGCCAAAGAAGAACGACCAAACAGGAATGGGGTAAATGACAAGCAAGTAATTCATCAGCTTAGCCAGGGACAATAAGCTGGTAACTGCACCACCTACTACTGCCAACAAAAAAGTGCCATTAATTTTTTTCCAGAATGAACTGAGTTCAAACTTTTTTAGCAGCACCAATGCCTGCACATCAATATTTTTGATGGACAAAATGAGCTCTTCATAGATGCCCGTAATAAAAGCAATGGTGCCCCCTGATACACCCGGTATCACGTCAGCTGCACCCATCCCTAACCCTTTAAGGTATAGCAATAAATAATCTTTGGTTCGCCTCAATTGAAGTTAGTCAGCGTAAAATGGTGGGGCATTGTTGTTCTTTTTCTTCTCCAGCCCTAAAAAATGAAGAAAAGTGTCACCGCGCAGGCCAAGTCTTATTGTTTCTAGGGGAATTACCTCATTGGGGGCAATATTGCCCAGGTTTACATTGGCCCCCAGCAATTTTATAAACCAAACTTGCTGCGCCTTTTGAGGTGCCTCCCAAATAATTTTTTCAAATGGAATTTTTGTCAAGATCTCCTGGACCAACCCGGAACGAACCTCCCCGGTCGCCCGGAACAAGCCCACGTTACCACTCTCCCGTGCTTCACCGATTACTTTCCATGCACCTGCATCCAGTTCTTTCTGCATCAGTTCAATCCATTGATAGGGTGGAATAATTTTTTCCGCATCTTTGGAACCCACCTCGGATAGTACCGTCACTTGCTCAGATAATTTGGCGATATAATCCAGTTTCTTGTCGTGGTCCAAATCAATTGACCCGTCAGAAACTTCTGCGAATGACATGCCATATTTATCCAGTACTTTTCTATAGTCGTCAAACTGATCACGTACCACGAAAGCTTCAAACAAGGTGCCGCCAAAGTAGGTGGGTATTCCCGCATCCTTATAGATCTTTAGCTTCTCCTTGAGTACAGGTGTAACGTAAGAGGTTGCCCATCCCAACTTCACAATATCAATATGATCGGACGCAATGTTTATAAAGTCTTCAACTTCCCTTACGCTGAGGCCTTTGTCCATTGCCATAGTATATCCTACTTGCCTGGGCTTGGTGGTACGCTCAGGTAAATTCTTGAGTGTATAATTCATTAGTGGTTTTCTTTTCTAAATTGGTCGATAATCTTAAAGAGAGCCTTCTGGGTATCAGGCTTTGGAAAAAAATCAAATAACATCTTGTGCCCCTCAAAGTTCAAAATTAAAGCATTTTCAAGATAATTAAAGGCTTCCTTGAACTGACCGTCTTCTATCTGATAAATGGCCATCCTGTATAAGAAATCTGGTTCGTTAGGCAATTCACCCAAACCTTGTTCCAGCACTTCTATGGCCTTGCTGTACTCACCTTGCTCATAATAGATGAATGACCAATTGAGCCATATCTCTTTGTCGGCAGCACCGTAATGGCTTGCTTCTTCGTAAGCACTTATGCTTGATATGGTGTTTCCTATTTTGAATTCAGCATGCGCAGCAGCTTTCCAATAATCAGGATTTTGGCTGTTGAGCTTGATGGCTTTATTAAAAAAGTGAAGTGCCTGGTACCACTTTTCTTGTTTTTCAAGACAACTTCCGGCACCAAACCAGGCTTCGTCATAGAAGGCATCCAGTTTGGCCGACTTTTGAAAATACTTCAAGCCCAGATCATATTGCTCCAGGCTTTCGTAGGCCGCACCCATGGAACAATACACCTCAGGACTTGGACCCTCAATATCAATAGTCTTTCTAAAAGAATCCAAAGCTTTGGTAAACTGTTCGAGATTCAAGTAAGTATTTCCCATGTTGAAATATGCAGAAGCAAACGTTTCGTCTACCGCCACGGCAAACTCATACGCTTCTATAGCCTCAGTGTACTTCTCTAGTTTATTGCAGACAATGCCCAGGTTGTACCAGGCTGCTGCAGAATAGGGATCTTCATCGATAAATTTTTTGTAGTAGGAAAGGCTGGTCTCCAATTGCCCGACTACATCCAGGCAGAAAGCCAATTCGTACAAAGCACCTTCGTGCGTCAGGTTTTTTTCAATAGCCTGCTTGTAGGCCACAATGGCATCATCATAGGCTTCCAAACTCTGGTGCGCCAAACCAACGTTATAAAAGAGTTCATCGGCATCTTCATCCGCAAAGCCTAAAGCTTCCTCATACAATGCAATGGCTTCAGTATGCTTTCCCTGCAATGAAAGAATTGATCCAGCTGTAAAATAAATTTCAAGATCGGTGGGATGAAGATTTTTTGCCTTTTCCAGCAGTATTAATGCCTCGTCATATTGCTCAAGATTAGACAGTATTTGAGCTTTTACCCCAATCAGTTCTGTCGAGAAGGGATATAGCTCCATTGCCTGATTGACTGCTACCAAAGCCTTTTTAAACCGGGAATGTTCCAGGTAGTAGTCTATTATGGTCTCATAGGAATTGATTTCAAAAAACGCGTTGTTGTTTTTCTTCAGACTTTCTTCAAAGCGTTTGATGAGCTCGTCTTCTTCTTCTCGTTTCCTGAAATCGTGGGCCATTTGGTAAATGGTTTACCTAAAATAGACAAAAAAGAACTTGAATAAAATGTTCCGGAATTATATTAATGGCAAAGGTAGCTCATAAAACCATGCATCCAAACTTGCAGATTTCAATTCTTTATTGTAGCATTTTTCAGATAATAAGCGCAGCACCAGTCAAGCGTATCGGCAAGTGGTTGAAAATGAATGCCAAGTTCCTGGGTGGCCTTGATGTTTTTATAAAAGAAATTTTCATTGGAAGTCCGGGCAGATTGAGGGGACACAATGGGCGCTTTACCGGTTATTCTGGATCGGATCACTTCCAGGTACGCAAAAATGGTTACCATTGAAGGAGGTATCAATACCTGTGGAGGTTTTTTATGAAACCGAAAAGCGATCTCTCCAAGAAATTCTTTTAGCGAAATAGATCCTGCATTGGCAATGATTCTGCTACCCAACGAATCCCTTTCAATTAGGGCAAGCACGATTTTCACCACATCTCTGACATCCACGTAGTTAATTGATCCACCTGTATAAAAAGGCCTGTTCTTCCAGGCATACTTGAATATTTGTGAACTGCTTTTATTCCAGTCGGATTGTGCAAGAATAACAGACGGGTTGATGATATCAATTTTTAAACCTTCTTCCTGACCCCTGTACACTTCAAGTTCTGCCAGGTATTTAGATTCTGCGTATTCTGAATTGAGCTTGCTGTCAACCCATTTGTGATTTTCATCAATTTCAGTTACACCTTTTTGCCTGCCCAAAGCGGCCACAGAACTGATGTGTATTAGCCTGTCTACTCCCTGCTGCAAGCAGGCGTTCACAACGTTGCGTGTACCCTCAACATTAATCTTGTAAAGTTGCTCGCCATCATTTGGCTTAAATGATACCAGGGCTGCTGTGTGAACTATAGTGGTTGCACCTTTGATGGCTTCTGATAGAGCCGTGAAGTCCAGGATATCGGCATCCTTCCATACAACGGCATAATCTTTCAGGTGAGCGATGTCTGAATGAGGTCTCTTCATACCAAAGCAGTGAGCCGATGACGTGTTTAATGCTTCAATTATAAAGCGACCCAATAACCCCGTTGCGCCTGTTACCCCAATCATTATTTATAGCGATCTGTTCATTATAGCGATCTGTTCAAGAGTGGCAAATTAAGCGCTTTCTTAAAATGTTTATCATGCACAGCGCTCTTAAGTAATTCCATTTGCATTTGATTGTGACAATCGCTCCCCAGAAACTCAACATAACCTTTATCAATTAAATGAATGGAGAGCTTTTGAATGGGCTTGGAATAGGCTCCCAAAATAGAAGGTATATTGATCTGGAATAATACCCCTCTGTTCCTCAGGTCCTCTACTTTATCGAAATTATTGACCAGGTACTGGTATCTTTCCGGGTGAGCTAGTACCGGCTTGTAGCCTTGTGTGGTCACTGAAAAAATAAACTCATTTAGCTGAAAAGGTTCCGTGAGGAAATTGGTCTCAAATAGCAAATAGCTTGAGCCAAATGTTAATAATGACTCATTGCTTTTAACTTTACTGATTAAAACCTCGTCAAGATAATATTCTGCTGCGGCTTCAATGGTGATGTCTACCTGCTGATCTTTCAGGTGCATTTGAAGTGCTTCAAGCCGCTCCTTAATTTGTTCAGGCTCGTTGCGGTAAAAATCACTCATGATATGAGGGGTGGTGACTAGTTTTGAATATCCCAATTGAATGAACTGCTGAATCAGTTTTTCTGATTCTTGTAACGAAGTCACCCCATCATCCAATTGAGGAAGCAAATGCGAATGAATATCCGTAAGGAGAGGTTTAAGATGATCTGTGGATTTAGGTTTGAGGAAAGAGAACACTAGATTCTTAGAAATTTCTTCAACGCATTTTTCTTCACTCTTTCTTCATAATAGCCATAGCCATAACTTTTGCTGTCCAGCGGCAGGGCATTGACAACTGAAGACACGTTGTTCAATTTGTTAATTTTGATGAGCCGAGACAGGTTTTCCATAAATTCCCTTTTGGAATAATTGGCCCTGAACACATAAATGGAAATATCAGACTTTTTCATCACCATAACGCCATCAGTCACCAATCCAACCGGAGGTGTGTCCATTATGATAAAGTCATATTTGCTCTTTAGGTTGCTCAAGAATTGATCAAATTCGCTACTTAACAACAACTCAGATGGGTTAGGGGGGTGAGGCCCTGAAGGAATATAGTCAAAGCTATCTTGTGGAGTTCTAATAACACATTCATCCCATTGATGCTTTTTGATTAATATGGTACTTATCCCTCGCGTAGTATCATGGATACTAAATGGAGGTTTGTCCTTGGCTTTTCGCATATCCAAATCCAGCAATACCACGTTTTTGTTTGACATGGCCAGCACCCCACTTAAGTTCATCGCCAGAAATGATTTACCTTCTCCGGAAATGGTTGAAGTGATAGTAATAGCCTTCTTATTGCCACCGGAGGTGAAAAATTCCAAACTTGTCCTCAGTGTCCGGATAGCTTCGCTCACCATGGATTTCGGATTTTTTTCCACCACCAGGTCTATGCCGTTTGAATTGGTCAATGCGGGGATTGACCCCAGCACAGGAACGTTTGTATTTCGTTCCACCTCATTGACACTAATGATCTTATTGTTGGCAAGATAAAGTATGCCGATGAAGAAGAAGTTAAGCACCAGGCCTGCCACCAAACCAATACCCAAAATCATTAATTTTTGTGGGGCGATGGGCCTGTTGGGTAAGGTGGCAGGAGACAGAATTTTGAAATCTGGCGTATTTCCTGCCTGTGCAATTTCAAACTGCGCTTTGGATTGCATCATGGACAAATAAAACTCTTCATACAACTTATAGTACCGCTGATTCTTTGAGAATTGCGTATTCTTGTCGGGCATAGTGGCAAACTCGTTTTCGAGTCTTTCTTTTCTCTTATTAATTTCTGCAAGATTCTCTAACCATGTCTTCTTAAGATTTGCCAATTCACTGAACACCTGATCTTTCAAGTTCTTCAGTTCATTCTCTTTCTGCCTGAATGCGAAAGTGTTTTCATTGTATGAAAGCGATAAGCGATCCCTTTCTGCAGTTACCTTCTTTAACAGATCCAAATCATCATTGACGTAGGCCGGAAGAAATTGCTTTTGCGCAATGGTAATTGACGGACTTTCAGCAGAAATCGCTTCAATTAAAGAGTTGAGATTGGCCAGCCTGTTATTTAACTGAAACCGCTGTGAATCAATTTTGTTAATCAGCAGGATGGTGCGCTTCAAGTCTTCATCAGCACTGTTGCTTTTGTTCTTGAGTGTGAAATTCTCAAAGTAATTCTCAAATCCTTCCATTTTTTCCTCTACCTGAGAGAGTTCATTGTTGAGCCATTCTATTTTTTGCTTATTAGCCAGGTTCTTTTGTTCATTGCTGTAGCTGATGTACAATGAGTCAATTTTACTTACAATGGCGTGTGCTTTAAGGGCATTGTAGTCGGTGAAAGAAATTTTTATGGTGTTGGCGTTGAAATTCAGGGGCTCAACGATAAGATTATTGGTGAGGTATTCGAGCAAAGACTCTCTGGTGTGAACAATAAAGTAGTAGTCATCAGTAGCGGTGGGATCGTAGCCTGGGTTTTTTTCAATGATGAAGTCAAATCCATTTAGTGATATAGGTTTGCCAAATGTGCATTTCTGGGCAGGTCCGTTTTCACCAAAACTCAGGTCAAAATCATCTCTGCCCGGGTTAAAATCCAGGTAGAAAGGGGTATCCTTGATGGATTCAGGAAATTGGTTGGCTATAACTCTAATGGGGGAAAATTTGTACTTCTCATCCACAAGCACTTTACCAATACTGTAGTAGCTTATTTGGATATCTAACGAGTCAATGACTCTGTTAAGGAATACTTTGGATTTTATTTGTTCAATCTCACCCGAGATGATGTTTAGGTTCTGGTCCTCCACGATTGTTTTTATGCCCAATTCGGTTGCATCCTGTTTAATATCAAGTTTCATTTCTGAAACTGATTCGTAAAGGGACTTGGTCCATCGGATGGTAAGGTATGCCGCTACATTGGTGGAAATGAAAATGGCCAGAATCCAGAAAAAATTTTTGTTTACAACTACTTTTAGTTTATGAAAATCGATTCCTTCAATTTCCGGTTGTTGCACGCCTGAATTTTCAACATTGCCCACGACTAGAATCTTAAAATGATGACAACAAATGAAGCCAGACTTACCAAAATGCTAAGCAGGGTTCCGTTCTCCCGAAGGCCTTCGCTGAATGGTCTTCTGATGGGTTCAATATAGATCACATCTCCGGGTTGGATGGAAATATTTCCAGTTCGGTAACCTTCAATAGTGCTTAAGTCAACAACAAAAACTTCATCGCCTCTCAGGATTCGGATGTTATTGGCTTTGGCATTATTGTCTAATCCTTTACCCAAAGCCAGAACCTCCGTCAATTTGATATTAGGGCTTGTCAATTGGATCACTTGTCCACCTGAAGCGCCTAAAAGCACGGCACGCTTATTTTGGAAATTGACCGTCACAAATGGGTCTTTAAAGAATTTGGCATAAGCATTTTGAATATTGACTTCAGCATCCCTCAGGGTCAATCCTTCCAAATGGATTTCGTTGATTAAGGGAAGCTTTACCTTACCGTTGGAATCAACCAGAAATTTAAGTTGATCCCTATCTCTTTGCTCAGCAACAGGATTTTTCGATAGCTCAGGATTTGGATCGATGAGCCGCTCTCCGTTATTCGAAAAAACATCGATGTTCAAATAATCATTTTGTTCAATGCGATAGTCCCGTATCGCATTGACCGCTTCAGGCGAAAGATGCGCAGGTTCGAACCCTTCAGGGATCGTAAACATAATATTTTGCTTGTAAGATCCGCAGGATAGAACAGAACTCATCAAGGCCAATAGGCACCACTTTTTAAGAAAACTATTCAAAACTGATGGTATTATTGGGGTGAAATTACTGATTTTATCAATAACTCGTCCAGACTGGGCAGGGCCTGATCTTTTTCGGAGAGTACGGGGTTATCCACCTGCCAATCGATATTCAATTGTGGATCGTTCCAACGGATGCCCGTTTCATGTTGAGGGTTATATACACTGGAACATTTGTAGAAGAAGTAGGAATCTTCCAAAGCAGAAAATCCGTGCGCAAAGCCCGGGGGTATCACAAGCAATTTGTGGTTGCTGCTGCTCAATTCGCACGTGTAAACCTGGCCAAACGTAGATGACCCTCTTCTCAGGTCAACCACTATGTCCAAGACTTTGCCGTGAAGTATAGTTACTATCTTAGCCTGCTCAAAGGGAGCGAGTTGCAAGTGAAGGCCTCTTATCACCCCTTTGGCAGAGTACGACAGGTTGTCCTGTACGTATTTCAGGTTTGCAGTGAGCTCGGAGAATTGGGGTTCCTTGTAAAGTTCTATGAACCAGCCCCTGCGGTCGGTATGTGCTTTGGGTGTAATTTCAAACAATCCTGAGATTGGCGTTTTCTTGATTTGCATCCCTAAAAATACGCAATTAGGAGGCCTTCTGGAGGGTGGTCATGGCCTGGATGTACTTGTCGATTACAACGTTTTCGTTGTACTCATTTTCCATTTTTTTACGCCCATTATAGCCCAATTCCTGTAGTTGCTGATCGCTCATGGAAGCCATAGTCCCCATTTTTTCAGCCAGGTCGTCCGCATCTTTAATTTTGCAGAGCAAGCCGTTGAATTTGTCGGTGACTACATGGTGGCAACCCGGAACGTCAGTTGCTACTATGGGCTTGGCAGAACTGGCGGCCTCCAGTAGGGTTCGTGGAGCACCTTCGCGGTAGGACGGCAATACAATGCAGTCAGCCTTTTCAATGAACTGACGCACATCATCGGTTGTACCCAAATACTCAATAGTGCCCTCGCTTATCCACTTTTCAATTAGCTTTTCTTTAATACCTCGTTGATGCTCCGGATCTTTTGCACCTAAAATTTGAAATTTGGCATCCATTCCAAGTAATCTCAATTTCTTCACGGCCTCGATGTACTCCAATATGCCCTTATCGGTGATTAACCTGGAGATCAGCAGAAAAGTAAAAGACTCATTTCTCTTAAAGGTAAGCGGCTGAAATTTTTGCAAGTCAATTCCAGATCCGGGTATCAGGTCTACTGAATCAGCAGATACAAGATTCCTGTTAACGAAAAGATTCAGATCATCTGCGTTTTGAAAAAAGATCTTTTTGGGAAACCGAAATGTCAGTTTATAAAGCATAATAGCGATTACTGACACCAGGTTTTTCTTGAGGAAAACGGTTCCTAAACCGCATACGTTGTTGATTACGGGTATTTTAAGGAGTGTGGCTGCAATGGTACCATATACATTGGGCTTCACGGTATAGTGAAGTATCATGTCAGGTCTGATATTTCGGTAGATCATCCACAACTCCACGATCAAGGCAAAGTCTTTAATGGGATTGGCGCCACGACTGTCCATTCTTACCTTATGATGGATACACCCGGCCTCAATCAGGTAATGCGTGTACTTATCGATGGGGGCAATGGTATGCACTTCGTAGCCCTTGGCGATCAAGGCCTTGACAAACCCCATCCGAAAATTGAAGATATTCCAGGATGTATTTAAAACGATTGCAACTTTCATTGATGCCAACTATAGATTAAAAAAGTGGTTTTGCCTGGAATGTTTATTCAAAACGGTGGATAAAGTAACCACTAAGCATAATAATAATGTAAGTTCGATGTAATATATCTGTCAAAAGTATGAAAAAGTAACCGTTACAAACAATCTTTATATTTTATTGTGCATATGGGTAATTTTGCGTTTTAACAGGGATAATCACACAATCTATAACCGGAAAGTGCAGATGGGAAATTTAGCAATTTTAGTGGCCGTAGAATTGGGCAAAACAGCCCCGGAGACTACCAATGAATATTTGAATGAGCTTGCATTTTTGGCTGAAACAGCCGGAATTAAAACCATTGAACGTTTTGTGCAAAAGCTCCCCCATGCCGATTCCCGCACCTACGTAGGAAAAGGAAAATTTGCCGAGATCAAGGCATTTGTCGCATCTAACCATATAGATAATGTGATTTTTGATGATGACCTGAGCCCCTCACAGCTTCGAAATATTGAAAGGGAATTGAACCCCAAGACCGGTGAAGATAAGGTTCAAATTTATGACCGGAGCCTGCTCATACTGGATATTTTTATGCAAAGGGCACAGACAGCACAGGCCCGGGTACAAGTAGCGCTCGCCATGAACCAGTACCTGTTGCCCCGCCTTACCCGCATGTGGACCCACCTGGAGCGACAAAGGGGAGGAACGGGTACGCGGGGTGGAGCCGGTGAAAAAGAGATAGAAACGGACCGGAGAAATATTCGAAACCAAATATCAGTACTCAAAGAGGAATTGATAAAGATTGACAAACAAAGGAAGACTCAACGCAAGTCAAGAACCAGCATGGTCAGGGTTTCGTTGGTCGGCTATACCAATGTCGGCAAGTCCACTTTGATGAACCTCCTTTCAAAAGCCAACGTGAAGGCTGAAAACAAACTTTTTGCGACCGTTGATGCTACCGTGAGGAAGGTGGTGATCAATGATATTCCGTTTCTGTTATCCGACACCGTTGGTTTTATCCGAAAGCTGCCTCATCATTTGATTGAGTCATTCAAATCCACCCTGGATGAGGTTCGGGAATCTGATATGCTGCTGCATGTAGTAGATGTGGCACATCCATTTCACCACAATCACATTGAGGTGGTGACCAATACCCTAAATGAAATAGGTGCGGGAAACATTCCAACGATCCTGGTACTCAATAAAGTAGATTTGTTGCAACGTCAGGATATTGATTTGGAAGCCATGAAGAGGTACTACCAGGAGCAAGGATTTAAGAACACCGTTTTTGTTTCAGCGGCCACCAGAGAGAACCTGGAAGAGTTGAAAAAAGCAATATTTGAAGCCGTGAAAGTGAAGCACCTGCAGATCTATCCCAATTATGTCAATGGGAACACCTATCAATTCATTGGATCTGACTCTACAATTGAATCATAAGGGTATTTTTCTAAATTTGCAGCCCATCCAACATCCAGGTCCCGTAGTTCAATGGATAGAATACCTGCCTGCCGGCAGGCAGGGAAGTTTTCCTAAACTTTAGTTTGATTCGCATGTTCATCGTGTAC
>CAYNCP010000010.1:37704-71623 GCA_964395905.1 uncultured Ohtaekwangia sp. | reverse complement strand
ACTGATGCTTACCAATCTCATGGAAACATTGGTCTTGAGGCTGTCCAAAATTTTCTGGTCGATGTTGAACTTGACCATTTTTACTTCTTTGATCTGGTTGGCAATTTTGGATTCTATATCATTGATGTCACCAGGGCTTGGATTTACCTTGGTATAGAGAACGATGCCACTGGGTTTAGAAATGTCTATTTTAGGAATATGCAACAAGCCGAAATCCTCACTGTTGCTGAAAGCCACCTTGGCGTCTTCAATGCTCCCGTCAAATCGTTTAAGCTCAAACCTCGTGATTTCATCAGGCTTAAAAAGGCCGCTTTCATCTACGTAATGAATGACCTCAGCTCTGGCGGTTTTCTCCTGTTCTTTGGCCACGTAAACAAGCACGGCAATAATGGTTGGAAAAATGAGTGGTATTAAAATGGTGGCGATGAGAAACGATTTCTTTTGAACCCGGTTCAGGAATTCCCGCTGGATAATGAGAAATATCTTATTCATCTGACGTTATTTACCAGTTGTATAAAAATTTCACTCATGGATGGAATCTTTTCCCTGAATCCATGAATCTCTGTCGCGTTCACCAGGTCTTTAATCAATTGATTGGCGTTTCGATCCGTCTTGATTTTCACCTGGGTTTCCTGGTAGCCATCATCCATTGCCCTTGTATTTGAAGACTCGTAATGAATGCCATCCAATGAAAAATCACCTTTATGCTCTACCATGAAGGTATTGGTCTTAAAGGTTGCCTTTACTTCACGCTTTGGACCTTCCAGTATTTTTTTTGATTTATTAATCAATGCAATGTGATCGCACAACTCTTCCACCGTTTCCATCCGATGCGTGGAAAAGATAATGGTTGATCCTTTTTCCCTCAGTTCCAAAATTTCGTCCCTGATCAGATTGGCATTGACCGGGTCAAATCCGGAAAAAGGCTCGTCCAATATAATGAGTTGTGGCTCGTGGAGCACAGTGCTTATGAATTGCACCTTCTGCGCCATGCCCTTAGAGAGGTCTTCAATTTTTTTGTCCCACCAATCTTTGATTTCAAATTTCTCAATCCAGTATTTAATGCGTGTAACTGCGTCAGCGTAACTGAGGCCTTTAAGGCGCGCCAAGTAAATCAACTGATCTCCAACTTTTAATTTCTTGTACAGACCTCTTTCTTCAGGCAAATATCCGATTAGGCCAATGTGATGTGGTGCCAACTTCTCTCCATTGAGGAGGATATTTCCACTATCCGCATTGATGATCTGATTGATTATTCGGATGAGCGTGGTTTTTCCTGCCCCGTTTGGTCCGAGTAATCCGTAAATACTTTTTTCGGGAATGGATATGCTGACATCGTCAAGGGCCAGGTGGCTGGCATATTTCTTAGAGATGTTTTCGACAAGGAGGGTGTTCACAATTTTTTGCTACTGGTTCAGATTGATTAGTAGCAAAAATAGAAATAGTATTACACTGGATGTTTAATTATTTAAAAAAGATTACCTTATTCCGACTTATCTCTAAATACGATTTTGCCTAAAGAAACATCCAGGTCAAAGGTAAGCGCATCTTTACTGCTATTGGCATAGGCATTATTTACAAATGTATTCTCGCTTACCCGCTTGAGGCTTTTGCCAAGATCAAGGCTGCACAGCCATGAATTATTGATCTTCACCATCACAGGGATTTCCTTTCCGGGTAGGAGTACTATCAGATTGCCAGCGCCTACGCTTCCCTTCACATGGTTGCTATTGGAAGGCTTGTCGCTAAAATCAAGTAAGATATTTCCAAAACCTACGTCCGCCATTACTACATGGGAGCGGGCCAGATTTAGTTGTTTTACGTTCAATGAACCCATGTCTACCTTTACAAAAAAGGTGTCCATCTCAATTTGATTCTGAACGCCTGACCCATAAAAAACATTGACATCGGCACTGCCTGTTTTTATTTTCAGCTGACTGATAGACAATCCCGATAAATCAATATTGGCGTTGCCGAGCCCATAATCAAGTGATAGTTTATAAGGCTTGTTTTCGGTGAGGTATACTTTCCAGAATTTGTCGGATGGGCGTTCGTCACCCCCAAATACCTGATATGAAATTTTTTGCCCCACGCCTCGCTGACCTTCTTGTTCAAGGGCCAGGCTTATCATGGCGGCATGGCCAGTAACCTCATTTCGGAATGCATGGCCATAGTCCACCAAATCCTGGTTGCTGTATACATTAAGCAAGTCTGAATGCTGGCTGGGCCGGATATAGCAGTTGCCACTTTTGGCGCTTAGCTTGAGATCAATGGTCTTCACCTGCTCTCTGTCTTCAACAGAAAATTGCTTTTTGATCTGTGCAAAGGTGCCAATAGTAAAGGTTGTGCTAATAGATGCAACTAAAAAATACCTCCACATAGTCTCTTAATAGTCTCTTAACATAATACGGGCAAGATTACTTCAAGGTTAGCCCTGCAGGAGGCTAATACCTGATAAAAAATACCCATAGAAGGAGGTATACGGAGAAAAGATGATAAAGGTTAGGTTTTTTATGAAAAATACTCCTTCATCCGCTCAAAGAAGCTTTTCTCATGTCCATCGGCCTGTGGCTGAAAGTGAGGTGAATCCCGCAGGCTCTCCAATTTTGACTTTTCGTCTGCCGATAGCTTTTTGGGAACCCATACGTTAATGTATATCAGCTGATCACCTGCGCCATATCCATTAATGTCTTTGATGCCTTTGCCTCTCAGGCGCAGCATCTTACCGCTTTGTGTACCTGGGTCAATTTTGATTCTTACCTTACCGCCAATGGATGGTATCTCCACAGAAGTTCCCAGGGCAGCATCAACAAAGCTGAGATACAGGTCATAGATGACGTTGTTGCCATCTCTCTTCAACACTTTATCTTCTTTCTCTTCAATCAGTATCAACAGGTCACCGGCCGCACCTCCACCTGGGGATTCATTTCCTTTGCCAGACATGGAAAGTTGCATGCCGTCACTCACACCGGCAGGAATTTTTATGGTAATCAGTTCTTCTTTAGACTCCAACCCTGAGCTGTCAATTCCAGGGGGTCGCTTGTCAATCAATTGGCCTGAACCTCCACACGAAGGACAAGTTGAAGTAGATACCATTTGACCAAGCATGGTGTTTACTACTTTTCTCACCTGACCCTGTCCGCCACAAGTCTGGCAAGTTTTAAAAGTGACCCCTTCCGCGCGCATCAGGCGGTTCACTTTTATCTTCTTTTCAACACCGCTGGCGATTTCCTCTAACGTGAGTTTGAGTTTTATCCTTAGGTTGGAGCCTTTACGCTGACGCGATCTTGATCCTCCACCTCCGAAGAAGCTGTCGAACGGACTGCCACCCCCGCCACCAAAGATGTCTCCGAATTGGCTGAAGATGTCTTCCATATTCATCTCATGTCCCTGGAATCCACCCCGGCCTGGTCTGGAATGCCCAAAGCGATCGTATTGCGCACGCTTATCTGCATCCCTTAACACTTCATATGCCTCCGCTGCCTCTTTGAATTTTTCTTCTGAAGCTTTGTCACCTGGATTTTTATCAGGATGATATTGCAAGGCCACCTTGCGGTAAGCTTTTTTAATCTCTTCCGCTGAAGCTGTTTTGCTTACGCCTAATATTTCGTAGTAATCGCGTTTGGTTGACATGTGTATTTAGCTATGGGTTGGCGGTTCAGTTTTATTAGCTTCCAATAACCACCTTGGCGAAGCGAATTACTTTATCATTTAACAGGTACCCTTTTTCAACCGTATCGACAATTTTGCCTTTCAGTTTTTCTTCGGCAGGCATTTGCGTAATGGCTTCATGAAGATCCGGATTAAATTCAGTTTCTGGTGAAGTATCCATGGTCTTCACGCCATATTGATCCATCACTTTGGACAATTTACTTTTGATCAACAGGAAGCCTTCTATGGTTGAATTGGATGTTTCAATATTAGACTTTTCAGCTCTTTCAAAATCATCAAGAATGGGCAACAAGGCCACGATTAATTGCTCATTGGCATTTTGGATTAATTCCAGTTTCTCTTTGGACGTTCTCCTTCTGTGATTGTCGAATTCGGCATAGAGCCGCACATACTTGTCTTTGGCTTCTGCCAAATCGTCCTGAACCTTCTTAAAAGGATCAGCCGGCTGTTCTATTGGCTGCTCTTCCTCTGCCTTCTCCTCTTTGCTCAGCGGAGCAATGTCTTCTACGATATCCTCACTTTTATCGTTTTCTTGCTGTTGATTCTCTATTTCCTGATCGTTCTGAACGTTCTTATCCATTATTATGCGCATTAAATGACGGAAAAAAGACAACAATTTTGCCAATAATCAGAATAGTGTCATTATGACACCCCTTCTGAAGGCCTAGTGTAATTTTTTCCAGATTAGATCTTTTAATTCGGTAATGCCCTGGTTGGTTGCGGCTGAAATAAATAATGTGGGAATATCTTCTGGCAGCTCATTGGCCATGGCTTCTTGTAGTTCTGTATCCAATAAATCTGATTTCGAAATGGCCAAAATCCTTTTCTTGTCGAGCAGTTCCGGATTGTACTTCTTCAATTCGTTGACAAGAACATCATATTCTTTCTTGATGTCCTTGGTATCGCAAGGAACAAGAAAAAGAAGCAGCGAATTGCGCTCAATATGTTTTAAAAATCGAATACCCAACCCCTTTCCCTCTGCTGCGCCCTCAATAATGCCGGGGATGTCGGCCATTACAAAAGATTTGTTGTCGCGGTAGGCCACTACGCCCAGGTTTGGAGTGAGCGTGGTGAAGGCATAGTCGGCAATTTTGGGTTTGGCAGCTGAAACGGTTGCCAGCAAAGTTGACTTACCGGCATTGGGGAAACCCACCAGGCCTACGTCCGCAAGAAGTTTAAGTTCGAGGATGATCCACTCTTCGATTCCGGGTTCTCCCGGTTGCACATGAGTTGGCGCCTGATTAGTCGGAGAGGTAAAATAGGCGTTGCCTTTACCACCCCGGCCGCCTGACGTCAGAATTATCTCTTGCCCATCTTCATTGATCTCACACAGCCATTCATCCGTATCCGCTCGTCTGGCTACCGTACCCAGTGGCACTTCAATAATTTCGTCTTTCCCATCTGCGCCTGTTCTGTTTTGCGCTTCTCCAGGATTGCCTGGGGCAGCAATTACATGTTTGCGGTATTTCAGATGCAGGAGTGTCCAAAGCTGCGCATTGCCGCGAAGTATGATATGACCTCCCCGGCCTCCGTCACCGCCATCCGGGCCGCCCTTGTTCGTTAGTTTGTCGCGATGAAAATGCAGGAACCCTGCGCCCCCTTTTCCAGAACGTGAGTTAAATTTTACGTAGTCAATGAAATTGGGTGCGGACACGAGTCAAAAAATATGAGCAGATATTTATTCTAATTCTTGTTGTCCAAAATGGCTGTGATGGATTGATGTATGTCTTCGATATCACCAACGCCATTCACGGTATTTAACCTTCCCTGCTTTTCATAGAAAGGAAGCACATGAACAGTTTTGCCAAAGTATTCTGTAATGCGTTTGTTCAATTTATCTTCTTCATCATCGGCCCTGTTTTCAACAGACCTCCGTTTGGCAATACGCTCGCGAAGTTCATCTTCCTTTACATCCAGGGCAATGATAAAATGGATGGCAGTATTGTTATCGGCCATAAATTTGTCCAGTGCCTCGGCCTGTGCCACTGTACGCGGAAATCCATCAAACAAAAACCCATTGGCATCGGGGTTGCGATCTAATTCTTCCTTGAGCATTGAAATCGTTATCTCATCGGGAACAAGTGAGCCACTGTTCATGATCTCTTTTACTTTTTTCCCCAGTGGCGTATCATTTTTAGTGTGCCACCTGAACAAATCTCCAGTGGAGATATGAACGAACCCATATTTCTTAATGAGCTTTTCGCTTTGGGTTCCTTTGCCTGCCCCCGGAGGGCCAAATAATACGAGATTGATCATCAATGTATATAGCTTGGTTTAAGGGGTGCCAAGATAAAGATTCAGGACCCGAATTGCTAATTTGCTTTTGGGGTCGAACCGCTCACTTGCTTGTAAATGTCTTTGTGGTTTCTTCCCCATCCCTCATAATCAAGCCCGTAACCCAGAATAAATTCATCGTCAATTTCGAATCCGATATACCGTGGTTGTACGGCCAGTTCACGTGCTTTTGCTTTTCTGAATAGGGTAACGATTTCTACCGATTTGGCGCCCAGGCTTTGGAGTTCTTCAACTACGCGTGTGAGCGTAAGACCGGTATCCATGACGTCTTCCACCAAAATCAGGTCCTGGTTGAATAAACTTTCCTGCAACCCAATCAAAGTTTTCATTTGTCCGGAACTTACGTTGCCCTGCATGGAACTGTGCTTTACAAAGGAAACACGGCAGGGTATCTTCACCTTGCGGGTAAGGTCAGCGGCAAACATGAAAGAGCCGTTTAATATCGGAAGGAACAATGGAGTCTTGCCCCTATAGTCTTCATCGATTTGCTGTGCGAGTAAGGCAACCTTTTCAGCAATTTTTTCATCGCTGATGAATTTGCGGAATTCGACTTCTTTGATTTTCATCCAACTACTCAGACGATGGTAAAGCAAAAATAGGTTTTTTCCTTTACACCCGGTATCAAATCGAACATTCTGATCAAAGGTCCTTCATTAAATATGCGTATAAATCAATCATTGATGTGATGTCTTTTTTATGCACCTTTTCATGAGGTGTGTGTGGGTCCTGGGAGGGGGCACCCACAAAACACCAATCAATTGGAACGGCTGCGCGTTGAAGTTCACCACCATCACTTGATCCCGACCCCTCCACCTCCAACTGGTATTTTATTTTCCTTTTTTCGGCCACATCAATTATTTTGTTGACAAAAGCCCTTCGAGGAATATTTTTGTCGCGCAAAGAAATGGCCACACCTTTTCCAAGCTCTACGCCATCGGTTGCCCAGGTGATATCAGAAATGAGGGCCTGTTTTATCCCATAGGTTTCAAACAAATATCCGGCAAGGTATCCCACCGTGCCACCTCCGTGCTCTTCCCAGCAACTGAATACAATGGCGCCATCCTTCATTTTCTCGGCCACTTTAAGGGCATTATAAATCCCCAGTCTGTTATCCAGGTAAGGCGACTGTACAAAATCCTTTGAATTACGGAAATGATCCTTGTAGGTGAGGCTGGTGCCCCGGTCAATGGCCCTTCCAAATTTGTAAAACGCCCGATTGTCTCTGTCAAATTCCAGTTCGCATTCAATCTTACCTAAACTGTCCTGCCCAACCAGTTTGGTTCCGGTTTCTGCATGCGGACTACCGATGGGCAGCAGCTGATTAAAATAGCGTACCGTAAAACCGATCGAATCCATGTGGGCATAAATGGCGGTTCTTGGTTTTCCGAATACCAAAATGAGGCAATCTTGAAACTGCGCTCCGGTGATGATTTGAGGTTGTACTTTCCAGTTTTTCTTATTGCGTTTGACGTACTTCAGCAGGTAATCTGTCATATTCTGCTCAAACCCGGAGGGAGCATGCACCTGACACAATTCCTTTAAGATCTTCATAGTTTTCTGTTAACGATGCCTTTGCTAAAAGTTTATTTACGCTTTACCCAATTCTTTACACAACTTTATTCTAAATTTTCAACACAAAAAAGATTTTAGATTGATGCTTTTTGTATTGGAGGACTATAATTCAGTTGCCAGCCAGTTTATCAGTGAACTTCGCGATAAAAATGTACAAAGCGATAGGCTCAGATTTAAAACCAACCTGGAAAGGCTGGGCAACATTATGGCATACGAGGTGTCAAAAAAACTTAGTTATGGCGTCAAAGACATTGAAACGCCACTTCAAAAAACAAAAGCAACGGTAATCAAAGAGCAACCAGTATTGATTACCATATTGAGAGCAGGCATTCCGTTTTTCAATGGGTTTCAGAAGTTTTTTGACCGGGCAGACTGCGGATTTATTGGCGCCTATCGCAAGGAAGATGCTGCTGAGCTTAAAATAAAACTAGACTATGTGGCCACACCCCATCTGGAAGGGAGAGACATCATTCTTATTGATCCCATGCTGGCCACCGGTTATTCAGTAGTAGAGGCATTATCAGCCATTAAGGATCGGGGGTATCCGCGCCATCTGTTTGTGGTGTGTGTAGTTGCAGCCAGGGAGGGATTAGCCTACCTAAATGAAAATGTGAAAATGCCATACTCGGTTTGGTGTGGTACGGTAGACGAAAAATTAAGCGACCAGTTATATATTGTGCCGGGATTGGGCGATGCAGGTGATCTTAGTTTTGGCGAAAAGGTGTAGAAATTTGTCACAGCAATAGCATATGTTAGAGGAGGTGTTGAAAGCGATTAGCGTGGTGGTATTGCCCAGTACTGTAAAATTTATCTTTGGGCCTTTGGCGGGGAAAGCGGCTGGATTACATATCCTCACTACCATGATAGGCACTACTGCGGGCATGATGGTGTCGGTTGTGGCATTCACCTATTTTGGCGAGTTTATCCGCGCCAGAATCTTACGGTATTTTGGAAAAAAAAATCAAAGATTAAGTGAAAGAGAAAGACCCGGCTATTTAAGAAAATATGGGCTTCCTGGAATTTCCTTTTTAACCCCCATTATACTGACTCCAATTGGGGGCACGGTGCTGGCCGTAAGTATTACACCCAATAAGAAGAGAATTATCCTGTTCATGTTTTTCAGTGCACTCTTTTGGTCAATCGTCATTACAGCCGCGGTTTACTTTGGATATGATGCCATTCTGAAATTCATCAAGCAGGTGCAGCCGGTATAATTATTCAGGAATTTTCGTCCGGCAGAATTTCAATATCCCGAATCAACACCTTCTTGGCGATGGCTTGACCGGTCTTGGTGGCGGCCAGACCACCCAACGCAGTTTCTTTGTAACGCGTCTCCATGCTGGCCCCGATTTCCCCCATGGCTTCAATCACTTCATCTACCGGGATAACACTGCTGACCCTGGCCAGCGCAATCTGTGCGGAACTGTTGGCGATGGCTGCTGCACTGGCATTGCGAACGACACAGGGGATTTCAACCAGACCGGCCACAGGATCACATACCAGGCCCAACATGCATTGCACGGTGATAGCCACCGCATTGAATATTTGATCTGTATCACCATCCAAACAATATACAATGGCACCTGAACCCATAGCGGCAGCGGTCCCCGTTTCTGCCTGGCAGCCACCCACAGCACCCGAGATGGAGGCCTTCTGCTCCATGATCAGCGCAATGCCGGCAGCCAATAGCATGGCTTCGAGAATTTTTTTATCAGGTACGTTGTGTATTTCCTGAAGCGTAAAAAGTACACCCGGCATAATGCCACTTGCCCCTGCGGTGGGTGCGGCAACAATTCTTCCCATGCATGAATTTACCTCCTTAGCCGCGAGCGCGCGTGAAATCAGATTTTGAAATTCTTTGGAGAGTACCGTCTGCTTGTGGTTGTACACTTTCTTGGCTCCGTTATTAATCATCCCGGAGCGTGAAGTCATGTCTTCTGTAAGTCCGGTATGCACAGCATCCTTCATTACCTCCCACGCCTGGCCCAAGCCTTCCCAGATTTTTTCCTCTGTTCTTCCTTTTTGCTTTCCTTCATATTCGACCACAGCCTGCACCAAAGAAATGTTGTTTTTCTCGCAGTATTTTTTCCAACCCTCGAAAGAATCAAATAAGAAGCTCATGGTTTCTGTATTAGTAATCAAAGTTGAGATTTTTAATACTGGTATTCAAGCGAAATAAACCAGGCGCCTTACATCCTTTTAGCGTACGGTAATGGGGTTAATTTCGATTATATTGAGAATCTTAAATTTTGAGTAAATGAGTGCTATAAGAATTTCGATTGGGTTGCTGGTAAGCTTGATTTCGACACTGGCTACCGCACAGAATAATGATGAACTCACCATCAAATCCATTTTTGATACCTCCCTTAAAAGTGGAGAATCATATCCGATGTTGGAATATCTCACCACCCGGATTGGACCAAGGCTTTCCGGATCTCCAGGGGCAGCCGCAGCGGTAGAATGGAGCAGGCAAGTCATGAAGTCATATGGTTTTGATTCCGTGTGGTTGCAGCCAGTGATGGTTCCGCACTGGGTGCGGGGTAAAAAAGAAGTGGGCCGAATTGTGAATTCAGAAAAAATAGGATCAATGGAGGTGAATATTTGTGCATTGGGTGGCAGTGTGGGTACGGGCGCGGCCGGAATAAGGGCGCAGGTCGTGGAGGTGAAAAATTTTGAAGAACTGAAACTATTGGGTACAAAAAACATTCAGGGAAAGATAGTCTACTTCAGCCGACCGATGGATCCGACCTTGATCAATACGTTCGCTGCCTACGGTGGTGCCGTTAACCAACGGGGTGGAGGCGCTTCAGAAGCTGCCAGGTATGGTGCGGTGGCCGCTATTGTTCGATCCATGGGATCCAATATTGAAGAATACCCCCACACCGGGGGCATGCGGTATGCCGATAATGTTCCTAAAATTCCTTCGGTGGCCATAAGCACAGCTCATGGCGACATGTTGAGTGCCTTGTTGAAAGATGAAAAAGACTTGAGGTTTTATATGGAAACCTACAGTGAAACCCTGGAGGATGTGCCCTCTTTCAATGTGGTGGGAGAATTGAAGGGAACGGAGTTTCCAAATGAAATTATCGTGGTGGGCGGACATTTGGATTCGTGGGATCTGGGGCAGGGTGCGCACGATGATGGTGCGGGATGTGTGCAGTCAATTGAGGTGCTAAGAATTTTTAAAGCCATGGCCTACAAGCCGAAAAGAACCATTCGTGCAGTCATGTTTATGAATGAGGAAAATGGATTGAGGGGAGGAACAAAATATGCTGAACTCGCTAAAGTGAATAATGAAAAACACATCGCTGCCATTGAATCTGACCGGGGAGGATTTACACCCAGGGGATTTACCATGACGGCCACCGATGAAGTGAAAGCCAAAGTCAGGGGTTGGCAATCGCTGTTGGCTCCCTATGGGTTAACCGACTTCACTCAGGAAGGAGGCGGGGCAGATATAGGTCCGTTGAGAAGCCAGGGGGTGTCCTTGTTTGGGTTCCTACCGGATTCCCAAAGGTACTTCAACTATCACCACACCCCTGAAGATACATTTGATAAGGTGGACAAGCGGGAACTGGAGTTAGGTGCAGCATCAATGGCTGCGCTGATTTATTTAATTGATCAGTATGGACTGGAATAAACTGAGCTCGGTATTGCCGGATTGCGCTAATAATGGTTTGATAAAGTTTGAAATAACCTAAGGATTATCTTAACTTTTGTTTTGATTTTGACTTCCTGGTATTCCTTTCGAAACCCTTAAAGCAGTAAGTTATGAACAAAGCAGGTGCCGGCTTAGTTGGTCTGGGTGCGCTATTGTTGATGGCTGCCCTTTCCCTAAATAACCAATCGTTAACCACTCAAAAATTACAAGTCCAATCCGGAATGGTTGCTCCCATTTCACTTTGCGGATCACCCGGTGCTCGGAGCATTCTAAAACTAATGGACACGACCAGGCAAATGGCTCCATTAATGACAAATCTGGGAGACTATGCGATGCCCATTCGTACCAATATTGAACGCGCACAGCTTTTTTTCAATCAGGGCATCAACCTGTATTATGGCTTTAATCATCTGGAGGCTTATCGCTCATTTAGAGAGGTGGCCAGGTTGGATCCAGAAAATGCCATGGCGTATTGGGGTCAGGCACTTTCGCTGGGACCGAATATAAATTTGCCAATGGATCCCGCAGATACGGAAGTGGTTTACAAAGCAGTTCAAAAAGCGCAAGAATTGGTTGGCGATGCTGATGAAAAAGAGAAAATGCTCATTGACGCGATTTCAACCCGGTACAGCGCGGAGGCACTGGAGGATAGAAAGCCATTGGACCAGGCGTATGCAAACAGCATGGCAGAAGTTGCGAAACTATATCCCAATGACCTGGACATTCAAACGCTTTATGCGGAATCATTAATGGATTTGCATCCCTGGGATTATTGGAAAGATGGGCAACCTCAGCCATGGACCAATCAAATTATAGATATTATCAATGATATTATTAAGAAAAATCCTAACCATCCAGGAGCCAATCACCTTCACATTCACATTGTGGAAGCCTCATCAAATCCGGGTGCAGCTACAGCAAGTGCCGATTTGCTGAGAGAGTTGGTACCTGGTGCCGGTCACCTGGTTCATATGCCATCCCATATTTACATCCGGACTGGCCGGTATCTCGAAGGTGTTGTTGCCAACGAAAAGGCAGTAAAAATGGACATGGAGTACATCAATCAATGCAATGTTCAGGGGGTTTATCCACTTTTCTACTTTCCGCATAATTATCATTTCCTGTGGGCTTGCGCCATGATGGCCGGACAATCGGAAAAGTCACTTTCAACGGCAAAGGAACTGGCCAAAACCATTCCTGTTGAGTTGATGAATGTAAAAGATTTTGTCACGCTTCAACATTGGTATGCTGTACCGATGTATACCATGGTAAGATTTGGCAAATGGGACAGTATTCTGAACGAGCCTCAGCCAGCCGATTCCTTACTATATGTAAAAAGTGTATGGCACTATGCTCGAGGGATGGCTCTCGTGCGGTTGAAGAAACCAGATTTGGCAGCTACAGAATTAAATCAGCTGAAAGAAATTGTTGCACGCCCTGTCATGCAAGAACTCACGATAGGGGGGTTCAACTCCTTTGAGAAAGTACTCTCCATAGGTGCAAATGTGCTTGAAGGAGAAATTGAGATGAGTCGCGGGAACTCTTCTAAAGCCATTGAAAAACTCAGGGAAGCGATAGCTATAGAAAGCAGTTTGCTTTATCAGGAGCCGCCTGATTGGTACCACCCTTCTCATCAAATATTGGGTGCTATATTATTGGATGCCAAAAAACCTGTTGAAGCACAGCAAGCATTTGAACAAGACCTGGCGATCTATCCTTCAAATGGATGGTCTTTGTTTGGACTTCACCAAAGTTTGCTTATGCAAAACAAGAAGTCAGAGGCAGCAGAAATTAAAAAGGAATTTGACAAGGCGTTTGCCAAAGCAGATGTTAAGCTGACTTCATCCAGGAAGTAAACAAAAGAAAGCCCACCAAAAAGGGCTTTCTTAATTTAAGTGTTTAGTTTACATACTCTTCTATTGGCAAGCAACTGCACACCAGGTTTCTGTCGCCATAAGCATTGTCAATCCGGCTCACAGCAGGCCAGAACTTGGCATCTTTTACAAAAGGCAGTGGATAGGCTGCTTTTTGACGGCTGTATGGTCTTTCCCATTCATCAGCCGTGATTACCGCGGCAGTATGTGGTGCTCGTGTTAGTACATTATTTTCTTTGTCCGCCTTTCCTTCTTCCACTTCACGCACTTCATTTCTGATTTCAATTAATGCATCACAAAAGCGGTCCAATTCTTCTTTGGGTTCACTCTCCGTGGGCTCTATCATAAGCGTGCCTGCTACAGGAAAGGAGACGGTGGGCGCATGAAAACCATAATCCATCAAGCGCTTTGCAATATCCTCCACCTCAATGCCTGCCTTTTTGAAATCGCGACAATCCACAATCATTTCGTGGGCACAGCGTCCATTGGCACCAGTGTATAAAATTTTATAATGTTCACTCAGGCGATCTTTGATGTAGTTCGCATTAAGTATAGCCAATTTGGTGGCATTCGTTAATCCCTCAGCGCCCATCATGGCAATGTAAGCGTAAGAGATCGCCAGAATACTGGAGCTACCCCAAGGCGCAGCAGATACGGCATGAATGGCTTTATCGCCACCTGTTTTCACCACCGCATGGCCAGGAAGGAAGGGTTTCAATTTATCGTTGCAACAAATGGGGCCCATGCCGGGTCCGCCACCTCCGTGCGGAATACAAAAAGTTTTGTGCAAATTAAGATGACAAACATCAGCACCAATATTAGCGGGTGATGTCAAACCAACCTGTGCATTCATATTGGCACCATCCATATACACCATGCCTCCATTTTTGTGAATGATGGCGCAGATTTCAATGATGGATTCTTCAAATACACCATGTGTGGATGGATAAGTTACCATCAGGCAGGCCAGGTTTTCCTTATGTTGTTCGGCTTTTGCTTTAAGATCAGCCACATCAATTTTTCCTTCCGCATCGGATTTCACTACCACCACATTCATACCTGCCATCACTGCACTGGCAGGATTAGTGCCATGAGCCGAGGCTGGAATAAGCGCAATATTCCTATGGCCTTCGTGGTTGTTCATATGGTAAGCACGGATCACCATCAGTCCAGCGTATTCACCCTGTGCACCGCTGTTGGGTTGAAGTGAAACTCCGGAAAACCCGGTGATCTCCATCAGATAATCTTCCAGGTTTTTAATCATATGTTGATAGCCTTGGGTTTGATTAGATGGCGCAAAAGGATGGATGTTGCCCAACTCCGGCCACGTTACAGGAATCATTTCTGAAGTGGCATTCAACTTCATAGTGCAAGACCCAAGTGATATCATCGAATGTACCATCGACAAATCCTTGTTCTCCAATTTCTTGATGTATCGCAGCATGTCATGCTCCGAACTGTGTGATCGGAAAATAGGATGTGTCAGATAATTGGATGTTCTTACCAATGCGGCTGGCCAGCTCAGTGGTTGTCCTTCAATTTTAGCGGTTGCTTTCTTATTGATTGCTGCGGCAAAAATAGATATAATCTGTGCCACATCTTCAGCGGAGGTTGTTTCATCAATGGAGATGCCAATATGGTTGTCATTGAAGTATCGGAAGTTCACTTCATTTTTAATGGCCTCAGCTTCGATGGCTTTTTTATCTGCTACTTCGATTTTTAAAGTATCGAAGTAGTGAGCATTCACCTGCTTTAGTCCGAGGGCTTTCAGATTGGTATCTAAAGATTTGGCCAGGCCATGTATGCGTAAGGCAATCTTCTTAAGTCCTTCTGGGCCATGATATACAGCATACATTCCCGCCATCACTGAAAGCAATACTTGGGCAGTACAAATATTTGAGGTTGCTTTTTCCCTGCGGATGTGCTGCTCGCGTGTTTGCAAAGCCATTCTATATCCGGGTTTACCTTCTGCGTCAATGGATGCGCCAATAATTCTTCCGGGAATCAGTCGCTTGTAGTCTTCTTTCGTGGCAAAGAAGCCTGCATGTGGACCACCAAATCCCATGGGCACCCCAAATCGTTGGCTCGAACCCACTACAATGTCGGCACCCATTTCACCGGGCGATTTTAACAGCAACAAACTCATCAAGTCGGTTGCTACTACAACCGCTACTTCTTTTTCATGCGCTGAAGCGATGAAAGCCGAATGATCGGCAATGGCTCCGTTGTTATTTGGATATTGAAGGTAAACGCCAAATAGGTTTGCATCTGTTATGTCGAATTTGTTAAGGTCTCCCATAACCAGTTCAATTCCCAGGGGTGCTGACCTCGTTTTCAAAACGTCTATGGTTTGCGGGAAAGTCTCAGCGTCAACAAAGAATTTGCTTGCGTCTTTTTTAGCGCCTTTGCGCGAAGCATATAATAAATGCATGGCTTCTGCTGCGGCAGTTGCTTCATCCAACAAGGAAGCGTTGGCAATCTCCATCCCGGTCAGGTCGATGATCATGGTTTGGAAATTGATCAAGGCCTCCAGTCTGCCTTGCGCGATCTCAGCTTGGTACGGGGTATAGGCAGTATACCAGCCCGGGTTTTCCAAAATGTTTCTCAGGATTACTCCCGGTGTAATGGTGTTGTAATAGCCAGTTCCGATATACGATTTGAATACTTTATTCCTGGTGAATATGGACTTGAACTCCTTTAAAAATTCAAATTCAGACTTGGCTGCCGGTAAGTCGAGGTTTTTTTTGAGACGAATATTTGCAGGAATGGTCTGATTGATCAACTCGTCAATCGAGTTGGCTTTCACCACTTTTAGCATTTCATTTACTTGACCTTGATCGGGGGCATTGTGCCTGATTTCAAATTTTTCTGAATAGTGAGGAAGCGTATCCATAATTCAATGAGGAATAAAACTGGTTTTTAGAATCGTTCAAATTGTGAAAAGAAGAAGTTTCCTTCTATTTCAGCGTTGGCATCGGAATCGGATCCATGGATGGCATTGGCATCAATGGATTTGGCAAATAATGCGCGGACGGTTCCGGGTGCTGCTTTTTGCGGATCGGTTGCTCCTATGAGTTTGCGGAAATCCTCAATGGCATTATCCTTTTCCAGTATCATGGGTACAATGGCGCCTGACGACATGTAGTGGCACAAATCTTTATAAAAGGGTCTTTCTTTGTGAATGGCATAAAACTGTCCTGCCAATTCTTTAGAAAGATGTGTTTTTTTCATGGCTACAATTCTGAATCCTGCCTCTTGAATCATTTTGATAATTGCTCCGGTATTTCCAGCTGCCACTGCATCTGGTTTGATCATGGTAAATGTTCTGTTCCCTGCCATTTTTGTAAGATTTTTTTGTTTTATGTGTTAAGTAATCTGCCTAGGTATCAAGTGATTGTTTGGCCCCTAGCAGCCAGATTTGTCCGCCTACCGCAGGCAGGCGCAAAAATAGTAATTACAACTCGAGAAGCCAGTACCAAAAAACAAAGAAACCAATAGTGAATTAGTTTATTCTGTCCTTTCGACTCAACATTTTAGCATGTAATGCAAGGTCGGTGAAAATCTCGTGTTTGTATTCCTGCCTTTTATGATCATTTTTGCCCCTTCAATGAAAGATTTAGCCTCCTTCAAATCCCTCCTTAGTAAACCCAGAAAGGTGGTGATTGTTACCCACTTCAAGCCAGATGCCGATGCTTTGGGTTCTTCATTGGGATTGGCTGGATTTCTAAATAAAAAAGGCCATATCGTCAAAGTGATTACACCAAGTGACTATCCAAATTTTCTTACCTGGATGCCGGGCAATAGTGAAGTGTTGGCCCTGGATAAGGAACCGGGTGAAAAGGATAAGGTGGCCCAACAATTGGTTGCTGATGCAGAGCTCATTTTCTGCCTTGACTTTTCTAGTTTAATCAGAATCAAGGGACTTGGAGACATGATCCGCAAGTCCAATGCCCAAAAGGTATTGGTGGATCACCATTTGGAACCTGAGCATTTTGCTCAGTTTGAGCATTGGGATCCGAAGGCTGCCTCTACTGCAGGATTGATTTTCGATCTTATCGATAAGCTGGGAGAGAAGACTGCCATTGACAAGAATATTGCCAATTGTCTGTATGCAGGTTTGCTTACTGATACAGGTGGGTTTCGGCATTCTAATACCACGCAAAAGGAATTCATGATTGCTTCGGAGCTCGTAGGTTTGGGAGCAAACCCATCGTGGGTTTCAAAGATGATTTACGATACCAATACCCTGGCCAGGATGAAACTCACCGGCTATGTGCTAAGTAACAAATTAACGCTTCTCCCTGAGTATCGCACAGTATATATTACACTTACTACAGATGAGCTTAGAAAATTCAATATCAAAACAGGTGATACGGAGGGTCTGGTCAACTATGGTCTTTCCATAGAAGGCATACGGCTCTCCGTTTTTATGTACGATAGAAAAGAAGAGATTAAACTCTCATTCAGGTCACTGGGGAGTTTTCCGGCCAACGAAATTGCCAGAAAATATTTTGAGGGGGGCGGCCATAGGAACGCAGCAGGTGGAACTTCAAGAGAATCATTGGAGGAGACGTTGCAAAAATTCTTATCGATATTGCCTGAGTATAAAAAACAATTGGAAGCAGACGAATAATAAGTTTAGACCTAAAATAAATAAAATGAAATTAAATAATTTTTTGGTGACAGCATTTGCGCTCGTAGTTGTCGCATGTTCATCCGGTAAACGTGAAACACCCAAGGGATATGGGTATGAGATGATTAAAGAAGGTACTGGAGAAACTGTGAAGGTGGGAGAATATTTAGTGGTGAATATGTTATTCAAAGATGGTAACGATTCTATTTGGAGTGACACCCGCGGCAACGAGATACCCATGCTCATGGCTATTCAGGAAGCAACCCCAGGTGATGAAGGGTTGGAAGAGATTTTCAGGACACTGAAGGCTGGCGATAGTATTGTTTGTGAAATGCCTGCAAAGACATTATTTGAAAAGACCTGGCGTCAGGCTGTGCCGCCAAGCATAGATTCCACCAGCAATTTCACTTTCTATATTGGAGTGAAGGAAATACTTACTGAACAACAGATGGTGGCCTTGGAACAGGAGCTAATGGCTAAATTTACCGCCAGGCAAACTGCCAAAGATGCTGAAATAATAGACGCACACCTGGCTAGTGCAAATGTTGAAGCGCAATCCACCGTTTCCGGACTACGTTATCTGATCACTAAACAAGGCAAAGGAGCAAATGCAACACCCGGGCAGGAGGTATCGATCAACTATGCAGGGTATTTATTGGATGGCACCCTTTTCGACACCAGTATTGAGTCAATTGCAAAAGCGAACAACTCCTACAACCCGGGAAGACCCTATGAGCCTTACACACTCACTGCCGGCACGGGCATGGTGATCAGAGGATGGGATGAAGCCATATTGTTAATGAATAGAGGAACAAAAATGCGGGTATGGATTCCTTCTTCCCTGGCATATGGTCCCCAAAAACGCAGTGAATTGATCAAGGAGAATACCATATTGGTTTTCGATATGGAAATGATGGACATAAAGTAAAAGAAAATGCGGTTGAAAAGTAAAATGACATTTATTGCAATAGCAGTTGTTTTAAGCTCATGTGGTGAGAGGGAACTGACTACAATGGAGCAATTGACGAAGGACATTGGCATTATTGACAAGTATTTGGTTGACAATAATATTGATGCACAGGAAGATCCCAGTGGGCTCAGGTATGTAATCATTACTGAGGGGACAGGACCAAAACCAAAATTATCCAATACCATCGTAGTCAAATATACGGGCAAACTATTGGATGGAACTATTTTTGAGCAACCGGCAAATCCCCAAACTTTTCCATTGTCTGGACTAATAGCCGGATGGCAGATAGGCTTTCAACACTTACCGGAAGGAAGTACTGCAGTGTTGTACATACCATCTGGATTGGCATATGGTAAAAATGGGGGAGGTCCCATACCTCCCAATGCGAATTTGATTTTTGATGTAGAACTGGTTGAAGTGAAGTAAGTCAGGTGGAGCTTTGCTTTGCAACAAACAATGAGCACAAACTAAGAGAGGTAAGGCAACTACTCGGTGATCGGCATCGCGTGCTGAGCCTTTTCGATATTGGCTGTGATGAAGAGCTAAGGGAAGACCAGGAAACATTGGAGGGCAACTCTTTGCAGAAGGCAAAGTACGTTTTTGATACTTACCAAATCAGTTGCTTTGCCGATGACACAGGCCTTGAGGTGGAGGCGTTGAACGGTGCACCAGGGGTATACTCTGCACGTTATGCTGGAGCCCAGCGCAACAGCAATGATAATATGGATTTGCTGCTTAAGAACCTGGCGCAAAGTACCAACCGAAAAGCAAGGTTCAGAACGGTTGTCACGCTTGTCTTACAAGGCAAAGTCCATCAGTTTGAAGGGATAGCAAACGGTGAAATTCTTAAAAGCAAAAGAGGTGATCAGGGATTTGGCTATGATCCCATTTTTTTACCGGAGGGAAATCAAAAATCGATGGCGGAACTTACGGCCGCTGAAAAAAATGCCATTAGCCACAGGGGTCTGGCTATCAAAAAATTGATCGACTTTCTACAAAAACAATGACCACGCGCCTTACCGTTGGGATTACAGGTGGAAGTGGTTCAGGCAAAACCTATTTTATCAACAAAGTGGCTTCCTATTTTAGCAAGACTGAATTGTGTCTCGTGTCTATGGATCACTATTACAAGCCCAGGGAGCATCAGCCATTTGACGAAAGAGGCGTTAAGAATTTTGACCTGCCTACAGCCGTAGATCACCAGGCGCTATTAAAAGATATCCGGAAATTGAAACGAGGCGAGGTGGTGAACAAACGTGAGTATACGTTCAACAATCCGGGTATCGACCCCAAACTACTGAGGTTTACGCCAGCGCCTCTACTTCTTATAGAAGGATTGTTTATTCAATACTTTGAGGAATTAAAGAATGAACTGGATTTAAAAATCTTTCTTATGGCACAAGACCAACTTAGATTGGAACGCAGAATAAAAAGAGACAGAGAAGAACGCGGTTATGACATGGAGGATGTGCTCTACAGGTACCAACATCATGTAATGCCTGTGTATAAAAAGTACATTGAGCCACTTCAGAATGAGGCGGACATGGTCATTCATAATAACCATGATTTTGATATGCCCATTGATGTTTTTGCCGGATACCTCCGTCAAAAAATCGGTGGTATTGCAAATTAGCTGCTATTCCATACTTTTGTACCCCTTATGAGATACAGATCGCTTTTCAGGACTTTAATGATTGTAGTGGGTATCACAGCTACCTTCGTTATCTTGCTTTCGCAGGCACTCCCTGATGTTTCGCGATCAGTAGAAAGAAAAGCACAAACTGAACAAAATGATAAGGAGACAAGGGTAATCGTAATTTCAGCTCCATCAGACGTAGTTCCCGGGGGTGTTATTGAATTGCATGATGCAGAGCGTTTTTTAATGGAGACGATAAACTCCGTTGAAGTTGAAACCTTAGCATTTCCTAATTTTGCTCATGTTCTTTCCAATTACTTCAATGTGCTCTTTAGGGCTTTTATTTCGCCCAACGCGCCCTGAGTAATCCCACTACAGTTCATCCACCTGGTCGGGTCATCAAGGGACCTGATCATTTGAATTCTAATCAATCATACTTTAATTTTTAAATATTAATTCAATGCGTAACAAAGGAGTAGTTGTAGTCCTTACCATCATAATCACAGCACTGTGTTTATATTATCTGTCTTTCACTTTCGTGTCGCGAAAAGTGCAACAGGATGCCATCGCTTATGCCACCAACCCCAATGGTTCGGTTGACCTGGCCCGAAAGCAATCCTATATGGATTCACTGTGGAGCAAAACGGTGTATAACCTGTTTGGGGTAGAGTATACCTATAAGGAAGTAAAGGAAAATGAGTTGAGCCTGGGTCTTGACTTGCAAGGCGGCATGCATGTAACACTGGAGATTTCTCCCGTGGATATTATTAAAGGTCTTAGTGGCAACAGTGAGGATCAGGCCTTTCTGGCAGCGCTAAAACAAGCAAGTGAAATGCAGAAGTCCAGCCAGGAGCGGTATAGCACTTTGTTCTTTCAGGCCTTCAAGTCGGCTAACCCCGACCGCACCCTGGCTTCCATTTTTGCTTCAGCGGCTAACAAAGACCGGGTGAGCCTTTCTGATGATGACAGCAAGGTGATGCAGTTCATCAACGAAGAAATTGAAAGTGCCATTGATCGGTCATTTACCATCCTCAAAACGAGGATCGATCAATTCGGTACCTCACAACCCAATATTCAACGCTTGCAGGGTACCGGTAGAATTCAGATTGAAATCCCCGGAGCTGACAATCCGCAAAGGGTGAGAAAGCTCTTGCAGGGCGTGGCACGACTGGAGTTTTGGGAGATCGTAGAGTACAATGACCAACAGCTCAACCAGTCTTTATTTGCTATCAATGATAAATTGGTGAAAGAGAAGGCAGCGGCCAGGTCGGTTGCTGAAGAGCCTTCCACAAAACAAACTGAGGACCTGGCGAGTGCATTAACAGATGTATCGGGTGATACAACAAAGTCTGAATTGGAAGAACAGTTGGGTCAGGTATCAGATAGTTCGACCAATTTGCTGGACTCATTGACTAACTCCAACCTGTCACCGCTTTTTTCGCTGAGCAATCCAGGTATTCCTTTCTTATATGATGTAAAAGACACCGCTGAGATAAACAGGATTTTGAAAAGACCAGATATTCAGGCGCTGTTTCCAAGAAGCATCGGATATTTCTGGGATGTAAAATCGGAGCCGGACTTAACACCTGGAACTGAGGATTTAAGATTAAATTTTGTGAATGTATCCAGAAACGGCAAGCCGCTTTTGACTGGCGAAGTAATCAATGATGCCAGGTTGGATTACGACCAGTTTGCCAGGCCGGCAGTCAGCATGACCATGAATGCTGCAGGGTCTCGTGCATGGGCAAAAATTACTGCGGCAGCGGCCAGCAAGCAGCCTCCTGGAAGAATTGCTATTGTTCTCGACAATTATGTCTACACAGCGCCAACCGTTCAGGGTGAGATTCCAAACGGTAACTCCCAAATCACAGGAAGTTTTGAACTGGAGGAAGCCAAGGACCTTGCTAACGTATTGAAGGCGGGTTCACTTCCGGCACCAACCAGAATTGTGGAAGAGGCAATTATTGGTCCGACTTTGGGAAAAGTGGCACAAAATCAAGGTGTAATTTCCATGGCCTGCGGATTGGGAATTGTTGCGCTGTTTATGATAGCCTATTATTCAAAAGGAGGTTGGGTTGCCAACCTGGCATTGTTATTTAACATTTTCTTTATACTCGGAATCCTTGCGCAGCTCAATGCCGCATTGACACTACCTGGTATTGCCGGTATAGTGCTGACCATGGGTATGGCTGTGGATGCCAACGTGCTTATTTACGAGCGCATCAAGGAGGAGTTGAAAATGGGCAGCATGCTTAAAGAAGCTATTAAAAAAGGTTATAGCCGTGCTTTTGATACCATTTTTGATTCGAACGTGACCACCATGCTTACTGCAATTTTCCTGTTTGTATTTGGACAGGGCCCGCTAAAGGGTTTTGCGATCGTATTGATGATCGGTATTGCCACCTCATTCTTTTCTGCGGTATACATTTCAAGAGTAGTGGTGGAGTGGATGACCCGCAAAGGAGATCAGGCAAAAATTTCTTTTGATTCTTTTATTGCAAGAGGAGTTCGCGAACGCAAGTACTTCAATTTCATAGGATATCGAAGATTGGCCTACACCATTACGGGATCAATAACCCTGGTGGGGTTTATACTTATTTGGGTTAATGGTCTCAATTTGGGTGTTGATTTTAAAGGCGGACGGTCATATATAGTGGCCTTCAACAACCCGGTGGTAGCCACAGACATGAAAATTGCGCTTTCTGATGTTTTTGAAAATCAGGGCACCGAGGTTAAGAATTATGGCAGTAACAGTGTCATGAAGGTCACCACCTCGTACTTGGTGGAAGATGAATCGGATACGGCAGATGAAAAAGTGAAAGGTGCTTTGGTAGATGGTTTGGAAAAATTTACGGGTTTACAGTTTATTGAAAATGATGCAAAGGTGGACGATCAGCACTTTTCAATTTTGTCATCCTCGAAGGTGGGCGCCACCATCGCTGACGACATCAAGGATTCTGCGTTTGAGGCCGGGCTGTATTCACTTGTTTCTATTTTTATTTTTATTCTCATTCGGTTTAAGAAATGGCAGTTTAGCACTGGAGCGATTGTAGCCACAACACATGATGCGCTTTTTGTGGTAGCCATTTTTGGAATTGCCGGCTCGCTCGGGTTTTCATTTGAAATTGATCAGGTATTCATTGCTGCGCTACTGTCAATAATCGGATATTCTATCAATGACACGGTGATTATTTTTGACCGCATCAGGGAATATACTGGTTTGGGTACGTCACATGACAGGTTCAAGGTTTTTAACGATGCCATCAACAGCACACTGAGCAGGACCTTGATTACATCTGGGACTACAATGATTGTAGTAGTGGTACTGCTGTTTTTTGGAGGTGAAGTATTGAGGGGATTCTCATTTGCGCTCTTCGTAGGAATATTAGTGGGAACCTTTTCATCCATTTTTGTCGCTGCTCCGGTCGTTTACGATCTGGATAAGAAGGAATCGGTAATCCCCAGTTTGGCATAGGAGTCAAATATTTGATACCTAAAGGGTGGCTCTATCGGGTCGCCCTTTTTTGTTTTGAAAAATTTTGAATTACGGGAGATTAACCACTTCAACCCTTACACCCACGGCCAGTACGCCTTGCAGGGTATCTCTTCTGTTGAATTGCTCCAGGCTGATGGTGTACTTGCCTGGACGGTCGAAGTGGTAATTGGTCAGTGCTTCTATTCGGTGATCGAATAAATTACCCAGCCCGCTTGACCCATTGGGTCTGCCCGTTTTTTGATCAAACAAATAAGCAGATACCAGATCTGAACGAAGTTGATTGTTAAGTGAATCTTTTAAAGAGTAGGTCACAAAAAATCTGGAAAATGGAAATTCGAGTGAATTTCTTACCGTGCAATAGATATTATAATTTTTGGTGTGATCAAGAATCTCGAATTCAAACTGCGGAACTTCGCTGATAATCCATGATTGACTTTTAAAATCTACTTGTTGTTCATACACCCTTGGAGAATCACAAGAAAGCAAAACTACCAGCAGGAAAGCATTCCATGAGTTCCTCATCCTTTCTTCTGATTTGGTTGGCCACCCCTCGGATTGCTTCTTTTTTTCCGATTCTTATTTTTTCTCTTCTTTTTCTTCGACTTGGTATTAAACTTCTTGTCGAGGTTTTCAAGATCGCTGTTCAGTGAGGATACGGGAATTTTTTCAGCTGCCAGATTTTCTTCGAGGCTGGCGGGTTTTTTTCCTTCTCTATTCATTCGAAGAATTTCATTTACCCGATCGACATTGATGGGATACCATGTGTTTTCACGGTTGTAGCCGAACCACATGATTCTTCTGAAAATATCAGTTTTTTGAAGTACCGCATCCCCCTGGTCAGTCTTCAAAGGCTCTTCCACCTTGGGGATGCCCTCTAGGGCACTCATATAAGTTTCCAACTCATAATTGAGGCAGCATTTCAGTCGCCCGCATTGACCAGAAAGTTTACTGGGATTCAACGAAAGGTTCTGATACCTGGCGGCACTGGTAGCTACATTTTTAAATTCGCTTAACCAGGTAGAGCAACAAAGCTCTCTTCCACAAACGCCAATTCCCCCAAGCCTGCCGGCTTCCTGCCGCAAGCTGATCTGCCGCATTTCTACCCGTATCTTAAACTCTGAAGCCAAAATTTTAATTAATTCCCTAAAATCAACGCGGTCGTCAGCCGAATAGAAAAACGTTGCTTTGGTATTATCAGCCTGGTATTCAATATCAGAAAGCTTCATATTGATGTTCAATTTTCTGATGATCTCACGGGTGCGGTATAAAGTAGGATTTTCGCGTTTCTTTACCTCCTCGTATTTCTCAAGATCTTTCTGATGGGCAATCCGATATATTTTTTTTATGGATTTGTCGTTGACTACTTTTCTTTTTTGCATCTGAAGACGAACCAATTCGCCCTGCATGGATACATGACCAAGGTGATGGCCATTGGGAACTTCAACAATGACCGCGTCACCCGTTGTCAGGTCGAACCGGTCTGTATTTCTGAAGAAATCTTTTTGCCCACCTTTGAAGCGGACTTCAACAACATCGAATTTATCTGCCGTTGGCATTTCCATGTTGGAAAGCCAGTCAAAAACATTCATTTTATTGCATCCGCCTGTTTGACAGGCACCATTGTTGTTGCAACCGCTTACTTTGCCATTTGTTTCTGTTCCACATGCGCAACCCATATCTGTTATATTTTTAAAGCGAGCCGGCCCACTTTCTTAAGTCCTGTCCAATATCTTTTCTGTAATATAATCCATCCCAATGGATACGTGAAACACCTTTATAGGCCTCGGCAATAGCATCGTCCAGGGTTTTACCCTGACCAGTTACAGCCAGCACTCGTCCACCATTGGTTACCGTACCCGCTTCACTGCTTTTGGTCCCAGCATGAAAAACTACACTGCCTGTAATTTCTTCAAGGCCATTTATGATTTTTCCCTTGTCATAGCTCCCAGGGTAGCCTTCTGCTACCATGACCACCGTTGCGGTAACGTCACCCTTTTGAGGGATTGGCTCTGATCTTAAACTACCTGTTGCCGTAGCCATCAACAATTCTACGAAATCCGTATCAATTCGGGGCAGCACAGCCTGGGTCTCAGGATCTCCCATTCGGGCATTGTATTCAATGACATAAGGTTCACCATCCACATTCATAAGACCAATAAAAATAAAGCCTTTGTATGGAATTTCTTCTTTCTCAAGGCCTGCGATGGTTGGCTTAATCACCTGTTTCTCCACCTTCTTCATAAACGCAGCGTCTGCAAAAATCACCGGAGACACAGCTCCCATGCCACCCGTATTTGGACCCGTGTCATTATCGCCTATGCGCTTATAATCCTTTGCCTCTGGCAGGATGGCGTAATTATTACCATCAGTCAGAACAAATACAGACAGCTCAATTCCTTCAAGAAATTCTTCGACAAGCACCTTGCTGCTGGCTTCACCAAACTTTTTATCCTCAAGCATTTCGCGCATGGCCTGTTTGGCTTCTTCCGCGGTGGGGCAAATGACAACGCCTTTGCCTGCAGCCAATCCATCGGCTTTTAAGACGAAAGGCGGTCTCACACTGTCTAGATACCGCAAGGCATCATTTACTTGCCCGGCTTCAAACGTTTTAGCGGAGGCTGTGGGAATGCCATTTCTCACCATAAATTGCTTGGAAAAGTCTTTACTTCCCTCCAGCCGAGCACCGCTTTTACCTGGCCCCACCATGAGGATATGGTTGAGTGATGCATCAGCTTCAAAAAAGTCACGAATTCCCTGTACCAATGCGCCCTCCGGACCAACCACAATCAAGCTGATGTCATTTTGCTTACAGAAAGCCCCCAGGGCTTTAAAATCCTCAACTTCTATGTCTACATTTTGGGCAATCATGGCTGTGCCTGCATTGCCAGGTGCCACAAACAACTGCTTGCACAGCTTGCTTTGCTTTATCTTCCAGGCCAGCGCGTGTTCCCGGCCACCGCTTCCTACTACCAGTATGTTCATAACTACCTAAAATTAAAAACCTCAAAGATAGCCTCTTTGAGGTAAATCAGCTCCTGCTGTCGGGCAAAATCAATTGGCGTATTCAGATAGGAATTTGATGCGCATCAGCCGTATCTCTTCTTCCGAAAAATCACTCATATCCTCATCCGCGAGGGCATCTTCCAGACTGTCGGTTTCTGAATTGAGAAAATAGTCATAAATCTGTTCTTGCTTGGCATCATCCAGTACATCATCTATATAATAATCCAGATTAAGCACTGTGCCCGAATAACAGATATTCTCAATTTCGGTGAGCAACTCTTCAAAGTTTAGATTTTTAGACTCGGCAATTTCCTCCAGATCAACTTTGCGGTCTACTTGCTGGATGATAAAGATTTTGATTTTTGATTTGTTGACCGATGATTTTACAACCACATCAGCAGCGGTCTCGATTTCATTTTCTTCAACGTATTCTTTAATCAATTCAAGGAAGCTCTTACCAAACTTTTGCACTTTGCCCATGCCCACGCCATTTACCGAAGCGAGTTCATCCTTGGTTGTAGGGTAAGTGGTGGCCATCTCTTCAAGCGAAGGATCCTGGAAGATGACGTAGGGTGGCAAATCTTTTTCCTTTGCAATTTTTTTTCTGAGTGCTTTGAGCATCTCGAACAGCTTGTCATCATAAGCTTTCGAGTTAATTGGCGCACGTTCGGATGATTCCTCTTCATCCAATTCAGTGGTAAAGTCGTGATCTCTTGCCAATTCAATAGGCTCTGGTTTTTTCAAAAACTGCTTGCCTTTTTCCTTTATTTTGAGAATGCCTACACTGTCAATATCTTTTTCCAGGTACTGATATATTAGTGCCTGGCGTATTACTGACTTCCAGAAATCTGCTTCTTCGTGTTCTCCCTTGCCAAACACGGCCAGCTTCTCATGGCCGTAGCTCATCACATATTCGTCTTTAACACCCCTGACCACATGGATGAGATGATTCAGGCCGAATCTTTCTTTGGTTTGCTTAACGGCCTCAAGTATTAATTTCACTGACTCCGTGCCATCAAAACGTTCTCTTGGATGAACGCAGTTGTCACAAGCACCACAGTTATCCTCTAAAAATTCCTCACCGAAGTAGTGGAGTAATTGTTTTCTCCGGCAAACAGGCGATTCGGCATAGAACTCCATCTCCTGAAGGAGAATGCGGGAGTTTTCACGCTCCTGCACCGGTTTGTCTTTATTGAATTTCTCCAGTTTACTGAGGTCATTGTGGCTGTAAAACATGAGGCAAATCCCTTCAAGTCCATCGCGTCCTGCTCGACCGGTTTCCTGGTAATATCCCTCGAGGGACTTTGGCACATCGTAGTGAATGACAAACCTCACATCTGGCTTGTCGATACCCATGCCAAAGGCAATGGTGGCCACCACAATGTCTACTTCTTCATTCAGAAAGTCATCCTGATTCTTTACGCGTACGTCTGCATCCAAGCCTGCGTGGTAAGGAGCCGCTTTAAAACCATTGACATTTAGAAGCTGAGCAATTTCCTCCACTTTCTTTCTGCTCAGACAATAGATAATGCCTGATTTGCCCTTGTTTTCTTTAAGGAATTTGATGAGTTGTTTTTTGGTTTCCTTTTTCGGTCTTACTTCATAGTATAGGTTTTTCCTGTTGAAAGAAGACACGAAGATATCGGCTTCCTCCATTTGAAGATTTTTTTGAATATCGATTTGCACTTTTGGCGTTGCGGTGGCGGTGAGTGCGATGACCGGAAGATTGCCAAGTTGAGCAATCATGCTTTTAATTTTTCTATACTCTGGTCTAAAATCGTGACCCCATTCGGAAATGCAGTGGGCTTCATCAATGGCTACAAAAGAGACATTGGCTTTCAACAGGAATTCTATGTACTCTTCCTTGTTCAAAGACTCCGGAGCAACGTACAATAGCTTTACGTCCCCATTGATGCAATCTTTCTTTAATCGGGTGATTTCTGATTTACTCAGCGTGGAGTTGAGAAACCGGGCATTTACTCCGTAGGTATTGAGTTGATCTACCTGGTTTTTCATCAGGGCAATCAGTGGAGAAATGATGATGGCCATTCCATCTTTGATCATGGCGGGCAACTGGTAGCAAAGCGACTTGCCGGCACCGGTGGGCATGATCACGAAAGTGTTCTTCCCGTCAAGTATATTTTTAATGACAACTTCCTGATTTCCTCTAAACGTAGTATAACCAAATATTTCTTTGAGTTTATCCTTTAAAGCGTCTTTCTCTTCTGCAACAATCATAAATAACAAAACATAATTAATCTCTGAAATACCTATCTTAGCGTCCCGTTAATTCTAACTAAGTAAGCGCATTGAATTTAACAAAAAATATTAAAAAAGTAGCCACTGATGTACTATTAAATGAAGCCAGGGCTATTGAGAAACTAGCTGAATTTATTGACGATGATTTTGAGGCTTGCGTCAGGGAAATCATCCAATCAAGCGGCCGAGTGGTCATTACAGGTATAGGTAAAAGTGCCATAATCGCCAATAAAATTGTAGCTACCTTAAATTCTACAGGTACCCCGTCACTTTTTATGCATGCGGCAGACGCCATTCATGGCGATTTGGGCATGATACAGAATGAGGATATTGTAATCTGTATTTCCAAAAGCGGGAATACACCGGAAATAAAGGTGCTGGTGCCGCTCGTAAAACGCAGGGGATTTAAACTTGTTGCGTTGGTGAGCAATATTGATTCTTATTTGGCGCAGCAAGCCGATTATGTATTGAATGCTACAATAGGAGAGGAGGCTTGCCCGAATAACCTGGCTCCCACTACAAGCACTACTGCCCATTTGGCACTCGGTGATGCGCTCGCTGTCTGCCTTTTGAACCTCCGCAATTTCTCCAGTGAAGATTTTGCCAAGTTCCATCCCGGAGGCGCGCTGGGCAAACAATTGTACCTGCGGGTAGATGATGTGATGGTTGGTAAGGATCTGCCCCTGGTAAGACCTGAAACTCAGTTGCATGAAGTGATTATTGAAATATCATCCAAACGGTTGGGCGCAGCAGCCGTAATCAGCAATGACAACAAATTGCTTGGCATCATTACCGATGGTGATTTAAGACGCATGCTTCAAAAAGGGATCAAAATAGAAGAGGCCAAAGCGGGAGATGTATACTCAAAGCATCCTAAGACCATAGCATCAGGGGAGTTGGCTGTAAAGGCACTTCAGATCATGCAACAAAACAGCATCACTCAACTTATCGTATTAAAGGATACTGAAGTAAAGGGTTTTATTCACCTTCACGACCTCCTTAAAGAGGGAATTGTGTAAAGCACCATTTCCAATCTGATTAACCAAATAATGGATAAAAAACTTTTTGTGGTATTGATGGCAGGCGGAGTGGGAACTCGGTTTTGGCCGTATAGCAGAAACGCAAAGCCTAAGCAATACCTCGATGTATTGGGTACAGGCAAGACATTGATACAGTCGACCTACGATCGATTTCTTCCGCTTTGTCCTAAAGAAAATATTTTTATTGTCACCAACGAGGATTTGGCTGACATTACGATGGAACAATTGGGAGTAGAAGCATCGCAAGTATTGGTGGAACCAATGCGTAAAAATACTGCGCCCTGCATTGCCTACGCCAGTTATCGGATAGCCATGAAAACACCGGATGCCGTCCTCGTGGTGAGTCCGGCAGATCACATCATTCTCAACGAAGTGGTCTTTCAACAAACCATTGCAAAGTCTGTAGCGCAAGCCAGGGATCAGGACAAATTGATCACCATGGGCATTCAACCCACCAGGCCAGAAACAGGGTATGGATACATTCAATACTTGAGCGGCCGCGAGCAACTGAAAAAAGTTAAAACATTTACCGAAAAACCAATACTGTCGCTTGCCAAAAAGTTTATAGAAAGCGGAGATTTTGTGTGGAACTCTGGAATTTTTGTATGGGGCGTGCAAGCGATCTTGGATGCCATAGAAAAGTACCAGCCTGAATTAGCTGAGGTTTTTCAGGAAGCTTCGTCAAAATTCAATACGAATGGTGAACAAAAAGCCATTCAGGTTGCTTATGCGCAGTGCAAAAATATCTCGATCGACTATGGTGTGATGGAGAAAGCCGATAACGTATTTGTTTGGCTCAGCGACTTCGCCTGGTCTGATCTGGGTTCATGGAGTTCATTGCATGATATTAACAAAAAAGATAAGGACAAGAACGTGGTGGATGCCAACGCCATGATTTATGACACGCGAAATTCCATCATAAAAGGGTCGAAAGATAAATTGATAGTGGTGCAGGGATTGGAAAATTATCTGGTAGGAGAATTTGATAATGTTTTTATTGTCTGTGAAAAAGACAAAGAGGATCTCTTCAGGCGATTTGTCAATGACCTCAAAGCGAAGTCAGACGGCAACACTTACTTGTAATTTTTCTGACGAATTACTTCATACAACGCGATCCCGGCTGAAACAGAAACGTTGAGCGAAGCAATATTTCCGTACATGGGAATCTTCACCAATTGATCTGCATCTTTAAGCAGCGCTGGACTAATTCCATCTTCCTCAGAGCCAAGAATAATAGCAACCGGTGATTTCAGATCAACTTCGTAAAGTGCTGTCGCTGCTTTTTCGGTGCAGGCCAGGACAAGAATCCCATTTTCTTTCAGGGTCTGAATGGTTTTTTTAAAATCACGGACGCGACAAACGGGCAAATAGCTAAGTGCACCGGCTGAAGTCTTCATGGCATCCCCGGTAATGGGCGCATTACCTTTGTCGGTAATGATGATACCGGTAAGTCCGGCACAATCAGCTGTGCGGGCGATGGCCCCAAAGTTCCTAACGTCAGTGATCCTGTCGAGGATCAGAAAGAACGGTTCCTTGCCGTTGGCATAGGCATGATCAATGAGATCTTCGAGTGCAGCATATTTTACGGCAGATAAAACACAAATCACTCCTTGATGATTCTTTGATGAAAGTTTATTCAGCTTCTGCTGTGGCGTAAATGAAAGGGGTACTTGATTCTCCTTGGCAACGGTAATCAGTTCCTTCGTTAGGTCATTATTTAACCCAGCCTGGATGTACAGTTTTTCAATTTCACGACCGGCCTTTATGGCTTCCATCACCGCACGGGTGCCAAAGATCATTTCAGATTTATGCATGGGGTCGCAATTTGTACAATTAACCCGAGGGAAGTTACTATTCTAGCTAAAATCTGCTCTTCCTCCACAGGTCTATCGTGTTGTACCACACTTCGCTGAAACGATCATCGCGCATCAACACCCAATAGTCTGGATCGTAAACGCTTCCTTTTTTCACGAAAACAAATTTGGTTCTCGTGTTTTTGTAGTACCATATTTCGTTTTGTCCTGTCTTGCGCACTTCATCAGGAAGGCCAAAAATGATAAAGATCATTCCCATGTCAGTTTTCCAGCCTTCTTTGTAGGACGTGAAATAGTGATTGGCCAGTTCCACCTGATTGTAATAGCTTTTCATAAACCGTCTGGCGCGGTCCTTGTCACGGGTGATTCCCAAAATAGTTTTGTCAAACTCGACCTTGTCACCATTGGCCGCCAGCAGTTTGTCGAACTCATCTTTGGTACAAATAAAAACCAACGGTTCCGTTAAGTCTTCAATGCGACTGTATCTTGGAAAAGTGCCAGCAGAAACCCGGAAAGCAAATCCTTCGGCAGATGATGTGTCAGATTGAAAGAGATAAAGGCCCTCCTTGTCTAATGAAATAGTTGCACCATTGTCGATGGTGAAGGTGGAATCATGGAGCATCAGCGGATCGGCTCCCGCTGTAGATTTGGAAAATGGGGGGAAGGCAGAGTTGAAGATGTCGTTGTAATAGTAGGCATAGAGGGTCTCTTTGTCCTTTGGTCCCACAAACTGGTATGCAGTAGCAGTTCTTAAGTACGGGGTAAAAACTTTTTGAGATCCGGCAACAGCGTAGCCAATTACAGGATAGTTCTTTTCAATGAGGAACGGATATGCCCATTTTTTTGAGTCCGTTACTTTGGTAATGGTCAACAGCAGCAACCAGGATTCGTTCTTGACATTTACTTCCACCTCACCAGCCTTCGTCTCATTGCCCGACATAAGGACGGAATCAGTCCTCACCATGTTGCCTTGACGCTGAGAATAGGAATCTCTTTCTTCCCATTGCATCAGGAACATTTCTGGAGACTTTGTTTCACGGGCACGAAGTGAGTAACTGATCACCATTTTACCTTCCCGCTTCACCATCAATGACATAAATTCCAACTCATTTTCGGAATTGTATAAGTGTGCCAGGTTTTCATTGGAGAGTGACTGTGCACCTCCAATGACCGACATCAAACACAAAAGGCAAATCAGAATTCTCATCTGGTATTCAAGATTCAAAATTACAACGTTAATTCTAATGGATTGGCTTAATTTTGCCACTAACTTATAACAGGATGGGTAAGGTATTTACAACGGAGATCACCTCAGATCAACTTCCTTCGGATAATCCCCTTCATCAACGGTTGCTCAAGGCATATATTGCTGTTGACGAGCTGATTAGCGGAGATGTATTGGAAGTGGGATGTGGCGAAGGTCGGGGTATTCCATTAATCATGAACAAGGCTAAATCTTACACTGCGATCGATAAGATTGAGGAGGTAATAAGTAAGCTGGAGCTAAAGTATCCTGCGGGTAAATTTTTAAGCGGAAATATACCCCCCTTCACAGGGATTGAAACCGGCTCGTTTGACACCGTCATTAGTTTTCAGGTAATTGAACACATCAAAGCGGATGCGTTCTTTCTTCAGGAAATATCACGTGTCTTGCGACCGGGCGGTAAAGCTTACCTCACCACTCCCAATCGCAAGATGTCACTCACACGCAACCCATGGCACATTCGTGAGTATACCGCTGAAGAATTGCTGACCCTGGCCAGTAAATATTTTAAGCATGCTAAAATGAAGGGCATTACCGGTGACGAAAAAGTAATGCGTTATTATCATCAGAATAAAAAGTCAGTTGACAGAATTGCCCGTCTGGATTTTTTGGACTTGCAGCACAGGCTTCCTGCAGGCTTCTTGAAGATACCTTATGAAATGCTCAACCGATGGAATCGGAATAAACTGAAGCAGCAGGATGACGCATTGGTTTCAGCAATCACCCATGA